>JACRIN010000008.1 GCA_016220085.1 Planctomycetota bacterium | reverse complement strand
TCGTGGGGATGGTCGTGGGGATGGTCGTGGGGATGGTCGTGGGGATGGTCGTGGGGATGGTCGTGGGGATGGTCGTGGGGATGGTCGTGGGGATGGTCGTGCGGATGCTCGTGCGCGACGCGCGCGGCGCCGGGTGCGGATTCTGTCAACGTCATGGCCTCGGGATGCGGTGGAAGTCGGCGCCTCTACGGGCGCCGACCGGGGCCCGTTGGAGTGCGGGGGCGCGGATTCTAGTGTCCCCGAGTGCTCGCCGTGCCCCTGCGTTACGCGGCCCTTGCGAGGCAGTGCTGCACCGCGAGCCGGCGAAAGGACGGGCTCGGGTTCGCGCTCGTGAGGTGAGCCCGTCCGCCCGAACCAGGCGGGTCCCGATGTGCCGAGCCGCAACCCGCGGGGCCATCCCGTCCACCGACTCGAGTGCCGAGGGATGCGGGTTCGGGGTTTGGGAGACTCCGCGGGTCGCGGGAATCGCACGGCGCGGTCGACGCGCATCGTTTCTTCCTTCGTCGATCGATGCCGGCCCGGAATTGGAGGTGTTCCGCCTCCAGCGACCGCAGGTCCATCAACCGCTCGAACGGATGGGGCGGCCGCGCGCGTGCGGAGCGCGCACACGGAGGCCGGCGGACCCGAGGCCAAGCTGACGGAGCGGCACGTGCGGCCGGTCGCCAAGATGCCCCCGCCCCGGGCGCCTGATCGCGCTCGATAGCGGTTAATAGCGCTAGATAGCGCTAGATAGCGCTAGACGGCGCCCGATGGCGCCGCGTCGTCGTCGGCAGCCGCTCCGCTCTCGTCCAGCTCCGTTGCCCCCGCTGCGAGGCCGATCACGAGCCGACGCGGTCGTGGCACTGATCGCAGCCGCGCGGCGTCAGGTCGCCTTGCACCTGCCAGATCAGGCCGAACGCGCTCGCCGAACCGTGCGCCTTGTGGCACGAGAGGCAGAAGACGCCGTTGGTCGTCGGATCGACGAACGTAGCGGACGCGAAATCAGCCGCGCCCCGAACGACCACCGGCACACGCGCGGTGTCGAACCCGCTGCCCGTGCCGCCGCTCCAGTGCACGCCGGACGTGGTGCCGTTCGCGACGCCTTGCGAGATCGAGTTCGGGTCGCCGCGTTCGCTGTCGTACGACGGGTGCAACGAGTGGATGCCGTTGCCGTCGGGATCGTTGTTCCACTCTCCCGTGAACACGTGGTGACAGTCGAGACACATGTTCGTCGGCTCGCGCAGCACGTCGGAATCGAGCGTTCCATACGCGGTGTTGTCGCGCTCGAACTTGTCGAGCCCGGTAGCACCGGGACGCGTGAGAATGCCGAGCGGCGGAGTGCCTTCCGGGTACGAAGCCCACTGCAAGTTGCGCGGGTTGTGATTGCCGTGCGGATTGTGGCAGTCGATGCAGGTGACCTTCGGCTGCGTCGCGCCCCAGTGGCAGCGACCGCAGTACTCCCACGGTGCCGGCAGCAGGTTGCGGCCGAGATCGTGGCCGCGCGGGTTCGACACGTCGACGAGATCGAAGAACCCGGCGGAGCGCTCGCTCAGACTGTTGACGTCGTTGCCGAGGACGTCGGGCACCCCGTACATGTTGTCGTGGCAAGAGAGGCAGAGATCGACCGGATCCTGGCTCTTCAGCAGGTTCTCCGTCGGCGTGTAGGTTTGCGGATGCCAGTTGCCGGCGTAGTCGTGCTGCTGGCTAGCGTGCATCACGTGGCAATCGCCGCAGAGGAGCGAGCCGTCGTTGTGGTAGCCGCCGCTCGCCTTCGCCTGCTTCGTGTTCATCCCGCCGAGGGGCATCGAACCGCCGCGGTGGATCGAGCCCGAGTTGTTTCCGGAATCGCGCCGACGTTGCGCCCCCGCGTCCGGGGCGAGCAGCACGAGCCCGGCGAGCAACACGAGCGTGAATCGGACGAGACGCTGGGCCGCTGCCGAAGCTAGGTGGAGCATGGGTCGATCGGGCGTGTTGGCTTTGCCGCGCCGCGCTCCGACCGCCTGTCGGTCGCGTCCGCGGACACAATGCGTGTTCCATCAACTCTGCACCGATGGCTGACATCGAGCCGTCACTCCCAGGTCGTATCGCCGCCACAAGCACGTCGTAGGGAATCGTTCTCGATCACCGTGGAGGCGGCCGGACGGCGCTCGGAATGCCTACCCAGTTGGGCCCGCGGCGTGCGTCCGCCGCTCGGCGGACGGGAAGCCACTCCGTCCGGGGCTATCCCTCGCGCGGTGGAACCCTCCGACGATCGACGGCTCGCGTCTGCTCGCCGCACGCGCCGTGTCGGGCGAGAGCCGATCTTCGGCGAGCGCGCGAGCGGAGCGCTCGCGCAGACCGCCGCACTTGCAAGGAGCCATCGATGACCCTCTCCCGCTTCGCCTTCACCGATCGCTACGCCGCCGGCCAGGCGCTCGGCAGCGTCTTGCGCCGCGCCTGCCTGCTCGATCCGCTGGTGCTCGGCATCCCGCGCGGCGGCGTGCCGGTCGCAGCGGTCGTCGCGCACGCGATCGGCGGCGAGCTCGACGTCGTCGTCTCCGAGAAGCTCAGCGCCATGAACGCGCCCGACCTCGCGCTCGGCGCGGTCGCCGCCGACGGCACCGTCTGTTGGAACGCCGAGGTACTCGCGGCGCTCGGTTCGAGTCCGTCGCAGTTCGCGCTGGAGCGCGAGCTCCGCTCCCGCGAAGCCGCGGCGCGCGCGTGCGGGCTGCGCGCCGGCCTGCCGGCTCGTTCGCTCGCCGGCCGCGACGTGGTCGTCGTCGTCGACGGCATCGCGACCGGGGCGACGCTGCGCGCCGCACTGCGGTCGGTCGCTCGCGCTCACCCCGCGCGCCTGGTCGCCGCGGCGCCGGTCGGCTCGCCCGACGCGTGCCGCGCGCTGCGGCTCGAATTCCCCGAGCTGCTCTGCCTCCACGAGCCCGAGCCCTTCTTTTCCGTCGGCGCCTGTTACACACGATTCCCGGAAGTCGAGGACGAGGAAGTGGTGCGGCTCCTCCGCGCTCAGCTCCCGCGCCTCGCGCTGAAGAACTGAGGACGACATGCAAGTCCCGACCCGAGTGATGTTCGACGGCATCGGACGCTCCGAGGCGCTCGAAGCGCTCTGCCTGCGCGCGGCCCTGAAGCTCGAACGCTTCCACGATCACATGACGAGTTGCAGCGTGATCGTGACGCGGCCCCACCGCCGCCACGTGCAGGGAGACGCGTGGGAGATCCGCGTCCACGTGTTGCTGCCGACCGGCGAGATCGTCACGCGCGCGACGGCGACGGAGACCGCCGATCGCCGCAACTTGGGCCCAGCGTTGCGCCGCGCGTTCCACGCCGCGCGCCGTCGCATCCAGGACGTGCTGCGCCGCCAACGCGGCGACATCAAGACGCACGCGCCGCGTCCGAACCGTCGTCGGCGCGCGCCGAAGCCCGAGCTCGAGCTCGCCGAGCCGACCCGGGCGGTCCTCCGCGCGCTGTGAGCTTGCCCGGGACGCGCCTCCGCGCGCCCCGATCCGGTTACCTGTGAGCGCGCCTCCGCGCGCCCGCTCCGGTTGTCGGTGCGCGCGCCGCGGAGCGCACGGTGGACGCACCTCGGCGCGCTCTCCTCGAGCACACGGTCGGCGCGCCGCGCGCGCCGACCGCGAGCAATCGGTGCGCACGCCGCGCGCCCGGCGCGGCGGCGGCTCAGCCCCCGAGGATCTTCTCCGCCGCCGCTCGTCCGCGTTCGCCGGCCTCGGCGACGGTGCGCGGCGCGTCGGTGTGCAACAGATCCTCGGCCTTCGGCACGTGGACCGTCTGCGTCGGGAACGCGAGGTTGATCTTCAAGCTCCGCGCGAGCTCCAGCACCTTGGTGTAGATCGCATGGCGCTCGGCGACGTCCTCGCGGAACGTCGGCGCAAGCACGTAGAACTGCATCAGGACGTCGACCGAGCTCGCGGAGAGCTGAAAGAGCGACACCTCGAAGTTGTCCTGCCGCGCCTTCGGGTTGCGTCGGATGAGCTCGCGCACGCCCTCGCAGAACGCCTCGATCTTCCGCGGCGGCGTGTCGTAGGCAAGCCCGAGCATCCCGCGGATCCGCTTGTACCGGCGCGCGCCGAGGTTGTCGACGTTCGCCGCGATGAAGCGCGAGTTCGGCACGGTGATCAAGCTGTCCTCCGCGGTGCGCACGCGCGTCGAGCGGAAGCCGACGTCCTCGACCGCGCCTTCGACGTCGCCGACCTTGATGACGTCGCCGAGTTGGAAGGGCTTGTCCAGCAACACCGTGAACGTGCCGAACAGGTTCTCGATCGAGTCCTTCGCGGCGAAGCCGAGGGCCAAGGTTCCGATCGAAATGCCCGCGATCAGGCTCGTGACGTCGTCGGTGATCAACGTCGCCAGGTAAAGCAGTCCGACGATCACCACGACGATCTTCAGCGTGCGGCGCAAGAGCGGCACGAGCACGTCGTCGAACTTGCTCTCGGTCTGCGACGCCTTTTCGGCGAGGAACGACGAAATCACGTCGACCAGACCGAACGCGGCCCACACCGCGGCGACGTCGAGCACCAAGCTCGCCGCGAAGAACAGGATCTCGTACGCCGCCGGCTCGACGTCGAGCACCACCAAGCCGCGCGCGACCAGCAAGGCTGTCAGGAACAGCGCGAACGGCCGCTCGAACGACGCGAGCAACGCGCGGTCGAGCTTGATGTGATCCGCGCGACCGATGCGATCGACGATGCGCCGGAAGAGCAGCGTCGAGACGATCCGCAGCGCCCAACCCGCGAGGATCAGCCCCGCGAGGCCCATCCACTGCCAATCCTCCAGCCAGAAGTGCGTCTCCTGGAAGCGCGTCGGCACGGTCGAGCGCACGCGCTCGGAAAGCGTCATCCGCTTCGTGACGCCCGAGACGGTCGGCCACGGTTTCACGACGGTCCACCAATCGGGCACCGCGTCGACCACCGAGCGCGCGAACACCCAACGTCCGTCGTCCAAGCGCTCGAACTCGAGTCCGAACACGTCCTGCGGGTGCGCGGGGTTCGAGAGCTCGACGCGCCACTGCTTCAGCGCGCCGACGCCCGCGCGGTCGGAGTAGAGCTCGGGGTCGAACTTGGTGACGCGGTCGAGCACGAAGTCGAGATCCTCCGCGACGCGCCGCGACGCGTAGTCGGCGCCGCTGACCGCCATGTGGCGGACGTCGAAGCATTTCTTCGCGAGCGCGAGCTGCGTCTCGTCGCGCAGGTTCTTCCACGCGGCGATCGCGCGCTGGTACGTGACCATCGTCGTGCGCGGATCGGAGAACTGCGGATCCGCGGTGACGACGGCGGAGACGTCTTGCACGAGCGCGGTCGCGGGCTCGCCGTACGTGCTGGGCGCGCGAGGCGCGTCGAACGCGACGAGGCAGACGAACGCGAGCAGGACGCCGAGCGAACGGCGCAGGAACGAGGAATCAGAGGTCGCCATGGCTTGCTTGCGGCCCGAGGGGGCCGATCAACGACTCGACGGCCGCGGCGTTCGCCGAACTCGAGCTCTGGTGCTGGTTCGGCGCAGGCGGACCGATCGGGGCGCAGATGGTAGCGCGCTCGGCGAAGAAGTCTCGCCGGTGCAGCACCTCCGCGACGTACGCGAGCACGTCGGACTTCCCGGAGCTCTCCGCCTGGTCGCGCCAGCGCTCGAAGCCGCCGTACTCCTTGATCCAGCGCTCGAGCCTGCCGGACCCGGCGTTGTACGCGATCAGCGCGCGCACGATGTCGCCGTCGTAGCGCGCGAGCAGCCACTGCAGATGGTGCGCGCCGATCAACGCGTTGAGCTCGGCGTCCTCGAGCAATTGCTCGCGCGTCGGCGGATCGAGGCCGATCAGGACCGCGCGCTCGACCGCGGTCGCGAGCTTGAGCTGGAAGAGCCCGAGCGCCTCGGCCCCCGACAACGCGCCGACCTTGCCCCGGCTCTCGACGAACACCAGCCCCGCGAGCAGGTTCGGATCGATGCCGACCTCCTCGCCGGCCAAGCGCAAAAGCGCCGCGTGCCCCTCGACGCGCACGACGCCGCTCGACTCGGAGAACCCGCGCCGCACCTCGGTCGCAGCGCGCGCGAGCGGCCGGTGCATCTCGACGACCAACGCGGCGATCACGGCGAGCACCGCCGCAAGCACGAATCCGCGCCGCGCGCGCGTCGAGCGCGGAGGCGCCGCCGCCGCAGGCGCGCCGTTCACGGGAAGCGCGGGGCGAGCGTCTCGCGCAGCGCGGCGAGCCACGCATCGCGCTCGGGCCCGACGACCGGCAGCATGCCGATGTCGCGACCCGCGAGCTTGCCGAGCTCCCGCCGCGCGCGCTCGGCGAGGTGCGGCTCGGCCCGCGCGGCGAGCGCGCAGAGGAACTCGAGGCCTTCGCGCGTGCCGGTGCGCCCGAGCGCTTCCGCCGTCGGCGGTGCGACGTGGACTCTTTCCGCGCCCTGGCGGAGCCACGCGACCGCGTCGTCGTGCACGACGGTATCCCACCAATCCCACCACGCGCCCGCGGGGTCGGCGTCGCCGCGCAAGTCGACGCAGGTCAGGATGCAGAGCTCGCTCGCGACCTTGCCGTCCTGCGGCGATTCGGTGAACAACGTCATCAAGAGCGGCGCCGACTCCGGCACGTTCTGCTCGCCGAGCAACAGCGCCGCTTCGCGCCGGGCGCTGCCGGTGCCGCGCGCGGCGCGCAGGAGCTCGTCGTGCGCCGCCGCGCCGAGGCGCATCAGCCCATCGCGCGCCGGCGTGTAGAGCGGCGAGGTCGGGCCCATGACCATCAGGCTGGTGAACAGCGGCGCGGTCTCCGGATCGGCGAGCGACGCGAGCCCGCGCGCGGCGGCGACTTCGAGCGCCTCGTCGCCGTCGGAGAGCGCGATCATCAGCGCGTCGAACGCGCCCTCCCCGCCGAGTCGGCCGGCCGCTTCGAGCGCCGCGGCGCGCAGCGTGCCCTCGGCCATGCGCGCGAGCAGCAGGATCGACGTGCGCGCCGGCTCGAACTTGTTTTCGCCGAGCGCGAGCACCGTCGCGATCTGCACCGGCGGCACCGGATCGGCGAGCAGCTTCTCCAGCACCGGCCAATCCGCCGCGCGCTGCTCGTCGGTGGCGGCGCGAGCGAGCTCGCCCGCCGCGACGACGCGCAAGAGCGGCGTCTCGGACGCGGCGGCGGCGCGCACGTTGTCGCGGCCGGACGCCGCGAGCACGCGCGCGATGTAGCCGGCGCCGGAGGTGCCCAGGCTCTTCGCGATCACCAGCGCGAGCTCGTTCGCGAGCGTCGCGTCGATCGGCGCCGATTCAACGCCCGATTCAACGCCCGCTCCGACGCCGGATTCGGGGGCCAAAAAGGCGGCCGGGCCGCCGAGCGAGCGCGCCGCGCGCGTCGCGAGGCCGATCAGGCGCTTCGCACGGTCGTTCGCGGCGTTCTCGTCGCCGATGCGCGCGGCGAGCGCGGCGAAATCGTTCGCGTCGACGACCGCGTCGTCGGCGTAGAGCGCCTCGAGCTCGCGCACCGGCCGGTCGCGCTCGGCGAGCGGCACGGTCGCGAGCGCGGCGAGCACGCACGCCTTCAGGCGCAGCTTGCGTTCGAGCTCGGAGTGCGAGGCCTCCCACCAGCCGCGGTCGGCGCTCCACCACTCGAGCTGCGTCGCGAAACGACCGGTGTCGCGGTAGCGCTGCCACGCGTTGTGCTCGCGCAACGCGGCGGCGGCGTCCCACACGCGTTGGAACCAGGGCTCGGCGGCGTCGCCGGCGAAGCGGAAGAGCTTCGAGCTCTTGCCGACCCCGAGTTCGAGCGAGCGCGCCGCGCCGTCGGCGCGACCGCGCGTGCCGGGCAGGCGCTCGGACGATAGCAGGCCTTCGCGCCGCGCGAGTTCGACCAGGCTCTGCGCCTCGCTCGGCGCGAGCACCAGCACCTCGCCCGCGTGCGCCGACGCGAGCGCGGCGGCCGCCGCGTCCGGTCCGACCAACGTGAACGCCTCCGCGCGGCCGGCGGTCGAGCGCACGGCGAGCTCGATGCGCCCGACGTCGGCCTCGCCGATCGAGAGCGCGGCGCGCGCCGCGCGGAACTCCTTGCCGTGCGTTGCCCACCAATCGAGCCAGGCGGGACCGTTCGAGCCGAAGTCCTCGCCGCTGATCAGCGCGAGGCGCCGCGACGCGACGCCGAGCACCGCGCTGTAGTCGTTGGAGAATTCCTGACCGCTGACGACGCGCAAGAGGCGCATCGGAACCTCGCGATCGAGCCACGGCGTCGGCGCGCCTTCGTCGGCGCGGAACCCGATGCCCGCGAGCGCCGCGGCGCACACGCCGGAGACGAACGAATCGCCGCGTTCGAGCCCCGCGAGCAACGCTTCGACGTGCGCGGGCCCGAGGATCGGCCGAAGCCGCGTGTCCTCGCGCTCGAGCAGCGTCACCAGCGCGTACTCGCCTTCGCGCAGCACCCACTGGAGCTTGAAGGCGCGGCCGAGCAGCTCGCCGTCGAGATTCGGATCGTCGCGCAGCGCGAGCGCGGTCGCCGCGCGGTACGCGACCTGCGCGGATCGGTCCTTCAGGCGCTCGAGCAAGAGCATCGTCGACTGCTCGCCCGGGATCGCCGCGACGAGGTCGACCGCGCGGTAGCGGCCGTCGCTCTGCTCGCAGCCGAGCGCGAAACGCAGGTACGGCAGCGTGTCCTCCGAGAGATGCGCGGAGAGCTGCTTGTACGCCGCCGCGCGCACGGTGCCCTGCGCGTGGCCGAGCAACTCGCACATCAGCCGCGGCGACGCGCGCACCGGATCGATGTCGATCAGGCCGCGGACGAGCCCGGACGACACCGCCGGGGCGAGCTTGGACTTGATGCGCGCGACGACGAGCTCGAAATCGCGCTCGTCTCCGCCCGCGAGCAGCACGCGCGCGCCGGCGACGATCGTCGGGCCGTGATCGGACGCGAGCGCGTAGCGACCGGCGGCACGGCCGTCGGCGCCGAGCTGGATCAGGCTCTGCGAAGCTTGGTCGACCAAGCGATGATCGACGTCGCGCACCTTGCGCAGCTCGGTGAGCACGAAGCCCGCGGCACCGCGCGGCGCGTCGGTCGACAGAGGCGCTCCGACCGGCGCGATCGAAGACGCAGCGGCGGGCGCGGCGCTCGGCTCGGGTGCGGGATCGGGCGCGCGGCGCACCGCGGGCGGCGGACGCGAGCCGGGCGCGGGGAGATCGAGCTCCTGGCCGGAGCGCTCGGCCCCGCGACCATCGAGTTCGCCGGCGAGACGGCCGGCGAGATTGCCGCGGCGCTCCTCAGGGAGCTTGCCTTCGGGCAGGTTCTGGCCGGCGGGCTTCGCGGTCGCGCCAACCGGCGTCTTCGGAAGCTCGAGCTGCGCATGCGCCGCGAGTTGCGCGGAGCAGACGCAGACCAAAGTCGCGAGCAGGGATCGAATCGACATGACGGCGGCGTTCCGAGGCGGGTCCTTACCCTCGGGGGGCGGAGAGGATACCCGACCGCCGCTCGTCTGCCTCTGCCCCCTTCCCGTTCGGAGCCGAACGGGCCGCACCGGCCTGTGATTGCGCTACTGCCAGACCCGCCAAACCTGATGCTCGTCGAACTGCGGTGGCGAGAACGCGTCCGCAGCGAGTGGCGTGGCACGGATGACCCGCACGGTGGTGACGACATGAGCGCCTGATGGGGCCGGATCCGTGTGAACCGTATCGTTCACGACCCACGAGCGCCAGACGCCATTTGCGAGCACTCTGTGGTCATCGAACGTGCGCTCCGAGCAGATGCCGCCGACGCCGTCGTATACCCGGTTCCAGCGCGGCGTCGCGAATTCGCCGTCGAACGACAGACCGTGGGCCTCGCTGACCAACAAACTCTGTCCGACATGCACCATCCGTTGTTCGATCGACAGCCCGTGCTCGTCGATATTCGATACACGAGTCGACCCGGGGATGAGCGAGAGCGCAAGGGGATCCGCGACCCAGTCGAAGATCGGGCGCACCTTGTACGTCAGTCGCGCGACAGACTGACTCCAGTTCGTCGAGTCGCGTGAGTACACGTTTCCGCATTCGGAGCGCTCAACGAGCGAACACAGCGCGCGACCATCGAATACGATTCGCTGGGACACGGGCACCTCAATCCCCTCCACCGAACCCGTCTCGGTCACAGTGACATCGAACTGGCCGCCTCGCATGACCCGACCGCGGACAACCGAACGGCTGGGACCGTCCGACTCGCCCATCGTGCCTACGTGCTCGATTGCGATCTCTGCGAGGATCTCGACTCCGGAGAGAGGACTGAAGTTCGACGCGGCAACGCGGAGAACTGTGGGAAGCCCGGATATGTTTCCATCCTCCGCGGCGTCGAATGGCGTCTCGAAGAGATTCGTGGGCGCGCCGGCCACGGCCCCGAAGGGGCTGCCTTCGATCAGCAAGTGGGGGACCCCCCCAGCCCCCAACTGAACCTCTCCAACGCCGGAGTTCTCCGATGTGCCTTGCTTGCAACTAGTGCATTGTGCCGACCAATCGTTCTTCGGGGTCTTGGGTGTCTTCGGCGGAGTGCAGTTCAACGCCTTTTGAAGGGCCGCCGGTACGTCCGCCCAGGAGGTGTAGGCACCCGTCGCGAGCCCAACGATGTTCGGGCAACCACCGCCGGAGTAGACCTCGACCTTCACCAAGAAGCCTTGTTCTTTGCAATGCGAGCCGCTGGCGGTTCCTTCGCACTTGTAGATGGTGTCATCATACACCGTGTAACCAATCAGGCATGATGCTGGCGTGCTCAAAGTCTGGCCGGCAACGCTGAACGTGAGTTGTGGACAGTTCTGGGTCAGCGGATTGTAGTGCCCAGCCAGGACAGTCGGTGTCCGAGACGTGTTGTTGCAGTCGCCGGTGCTCGACTGCGAGAAGGCGCCGCCAGCAAGCACCGCAATCGTCGCGCTGGGCATCACTGCATGGACGATCGCCGTCAGGGAGCGGTACGGTTCTTTCGTGTCCATTCGTGGGAAGCGAGTTGAGGGGTGATTGCCGAAAAACCTGGATTGACGCACACGGTACGCGTGCCCTGTGCGAGGCGCGTCCCGACGTTCGCAATCTACGGCCTCGCCCGCGTTCCCTACAAGCACGGACTTCAGAGAATGCTCTCCGGGCCACCGCTGGTAGCGACGCGATCCGAGGCCCCGGCCTCGCCGTTCACCATTCCTTCGCCGTGGGTTGCGCGGAGTCTCCGAGGTTCGCTCCTAGTATCATACCTCGATGACGTTCCAGCCTGCGCCGCTGCGCGTCGCGAGCCTGTTGCCCGCCGCGACCGAGATCGTCGCCGCGCTCGGCGCCGTCGATCGGCTCGTCGGCGTCTCCCACGAGTGCGATTGGCCGGCCGCGGCGCGCGGGCTGCCGGTGCTGACGCGACCGCGCGTCGCCGCGAGCGGCACGAGCCGAGAGATCCACGACGCGATCTCGAAGCAAGCGGTCTCCGCGCTCGCCGTCTACGACGTCGACCTGGAGGCGCTCGCCGCCGCGCGGCCCGACGTGATCGTCACGCAGGATCTCTGCGACGTCTGCGCGGTGCCGTTCGACGCGGTCCGGCGCGCGGTCGCCGAGATCGGACTCGAGTCGACGACGATCGTCAGCCTGAAGCCGCTCGACCTGAAGGGCATCTGGCGCTCGATCGAAGCGGTCGCCGCGGCGCTCGGACTCGAGGAGCGCGGACACACGCTCGTCGAAGGGCTCCAAGCGCGCATGCAAGCGGTCCACGCTCGCGCGCGCCGCCTGCCGCGCACGCCGCGCGTGCTGACGATCGAATGGCTCGACCCGGTGATGATCGGCGCGACGTGGATGCCGGAGCTCGTTCAGCTCGCCGGCGGCCGGCCGTTGGTCGCGCAAACGGGCGAGAAAGCGCCGGTGCTCGACGCGCGCTCGCTCGCGAAGGTCTCACCGGCGCCGGACATCGTCGTGCTCAAGCCCTGCGGCTTCACGCTCGCGCGCTCGCTGATGGAGATCGAGACGATCACGCGCCTGTTCGAGGGCGTGCGCTGGCCCGCGTGCGACGGCGGCGAGGTCTTCCTCTGCGACGGCAACGCGTACTTCAACCGCCCAGGGCCGAGGATCGTCGAGTCGCTCGAGATCCTGGCCGCGTGCGTGCACTCGTACGACTTCCGCGACCTCGGCGCGAAGCACGCGGCGAGCTTCCAACGGCTCGGCGTGCGTCGCGGTCGAGTCTGATCAGACGCGGAAGCGCGAGACGATCGTCCCGAGTTCGTCGGCGACCTTGCCGAGCTCGCGCGCGGCGGTTTCCGTCCGCGCGGCGCCCTGCGTCGTGTCGCGCGCCGCCTCGGCGACGCCGCCGATGTTCTTGGTGATCTCCTGCGAGCCGCGCGCGGCTTCGGAGACGTTGCGCGAGATCTCGTGCGTGGTCGCGGTCTGCTCCTCCACCGCGGACGCGATCGTGCTGGAGAGGTGGTTGACGTCCTCGATGATCGTGCCGATCTGCGAGATCGCCTCGACCGCGGCCTTCGCGTCTCTCTGGATCGCCTCGACCTTGTCGTGGATGTCCTGCGTCGCTTCGCCGGTGCGGCGAGCGAGCTCCTTGACCTCGGTCGCGACCACCGCGAAGCCCTTGCCCGCGGCGCCGGCGCGCGCGGCCTCGATCGTCGCGTTGAGCGCGAGCAGGTTCGTCTGCTCGGCGATCGAGTTGATCAAGCGCACGACCTTGCCGATCTCGGTCGACGACGCACCGAGCTGAGCCATCGTCTCGCCGGCATTGCGGGCCTTCTCGACCGCGGTGCGCGCCTTGTTGGCGGTGTCGCTCGAGCCACGCGAGATCTCCTTGATCGAAGCGAGCATCTGCTCGGAGCCCGCGGCGACCACCGAGACGCTCGTCGTGATTTCCTCGCTCGCAGCCGAGACCATGCTCGATTGCGCGGCGGTTTCCTCGGCGTTGGCCGCCATCTGACCGCTGGTCGACGTCAGCTCCTTCGCGGAGCTCCCGAGCTTCTCGGTCGCCGTCGCCATGCGTCGCACGGAGCCGCGCAGGACTTCGAGCACGCCGTCGATCTGCCCGACGAGCTCGCCCCACGCGCCCGCGTGCTTCGCCGTGTCCGCGTGGACCGTCAAGTCGCCGTCGATCGCGTGTTGCGAGAGTCGACGCGCTTCTTCCATCACGTTGCGCAGGTTGCCGGTCATCCGCGCGAACGCGTCGCCGAGCGTGCCGTTGACCGCCGCCGCGAGCGACGGATCGTCCATGCGTCCGTCCGCGATCGCGGTCGCCTGGCCGAGCAACTGCGCGAGCGAGACCTTGATCTGGTCCATGTGCTCGGTCTTGTCGGAGCCGCGCTCGACGTGGATCGACTCGACCGAGAGGCCGAGCGAGAGCAACGTGCTCAGGAAGAACGAGTCGCCGACCGCCTGGATGTCGTAGTTGACGACGCGGAACAGCGCTTCCTCGACTTCGCCTCGGCGATCGGGGTCGGCGACTTCCTTCTTCAGCTCGATGCGAGCGAGGCGCCACAGCTCGGTGTACGCGCCGATGTACCACTTGAACGGCAGGTCGATGCGGTCGTGGACGAGACCGACGTTGAGCCGGTTCTCGAAGTACGACACGCCCCAATTGCTCTTCGCGCCCTCGAACACGCTCTTGAAGTAGCCCGCCATCGCGCCTTCGAGCTGCTCGCGCAGCGTGCCGAGCGGCAGCGACGCCTTGCGCGCGTGCTTCTCGAAGAACGCACGCGTCGGGCCGAATTGGAACTGCCAGTCGTAGAACTCGCGCGCGATCGCCGGCGCGACCCGCGCGGCCCACGCAGCGTGGTCGCCGAGCAGTTGACGCTCCGCGTCGCCGAGTCGAATGAAGTAGCGCCGAGTCGCGAGGTTCTCCTCGTCGATCGAGAAGAGCTGAGCGAGATTGGCGTGCTGAACGCCGCGGGACGATGGACGGGAAGCGACTTGCGAATGCGAGTGCATGGGCGTGGATGAGGGTGCGGGACGTTGCGCCGAGGGGAGTCCGAACACGCCGATGCTTCGGAGGTTCGGCTTTGGAACCTGACGTTCGACTGGTGAATTCCCGTGGCCGAGCGAGCGCGCGACCGCTCGCTCGAGTTGCAGCGTCCTCGCCCATTCCAGTGAGGGATGCGCACTGGTGCGTGGGCCGCATTCGCACTCTTCCGCGCGGAATCGTCGGCGCTCCGCGCCCGATGCGTGCACGCGTCGCGTTCCGCGGGGCTCGACGACCGCGGGCAACCGTCGTGGACGATTCGCTTCGCGCGTCGCTGCGAGAACGCGCGCGCCCGCTCGGGCACGGCGCCCGCATACGGCGCGGCTCAGCGCGCGTCGCTCAGGGCTTGGGTTCCTCGACGTAGCTCTGGTGCAGCTCGACCGGCACCGACTTGCGCAGCTTGAGGTTCAGGAACTCGACGAACACCGAGAAAGCCATCGCGAAGTACACGTAGCCCTTCTCGATGTGCTTGCCCCAGCCTTCGGCGACCAGCATCACGCCGATCAAGAGCAGGAAGCTGAGCGCGAGCATCTTCATCGTCGGGTGACGATCGATGAAGTCCGACAGCTTGCCCGCGAACACCATCATCACGACCACCGCCGCGACGACCGCGGCGATCATCACGCCGACGTGCTGCGCCATGCCGACCGCCGTGATCACGGAGTCGAGCGAGAACACGATGTCGAGGACCGCGATCTGGGCGAGGATCGAAACGTACGAAGCCGCCGCCGCGCGTTTGGTGCCGTGCGCACCCGCGCCCTCGAGCTTGTCGTGGATCTCGAACGTCGCCTTGCCGAGCAGGAACAGGCCGCCGATCAGCAGGATCAGGTCCCGGCCGCTGACCGGGTGCCCGACCAGCGAGAAGAGCTCGTTCTTGAGCTGCATCACCCAGCTCAACGACAGCAACAACAGGATCCGCGTGACCATCGCGAGCCCGAGGCCGAGCTTGCGGGCGCTCTCGCGCTTCTCCGGCGGCAACTTGCCGACCAGGATCGAGATGAAGACGACGTTGTCGATCCCGAGGACGATCTCGAGCGACGTCAGGGTGAGCAGCGCGATCAGGTTCTCGGACGTGAAGAGGCCTTCCACGAAGTCTCCGTTCGAAGTGCAGGCGTTGGGCGGACCGAAGCGGCGTCAGATCGAACCGGCGAGCGGGTCGTCGCGCAAGTACGCGCGGCGGACTTTCTCGCTCGACGCGACGCACTCGCGCGCGAAGTAGAGCAGCTCGAGCTCCTCGCCGAACGTCCCCAGTCCCTCCGAGTTCTCACCGGACTGGCGCAGACCGGTCAGGTCCCCCATCCCGCGCGCGGCGAGGTCCGCCTCGGCGATCGCGAAGCCGTCGTGCTCTCGCTCGAGCCGCCGGAAGCGTTCCGCGGCGACCGCCTTGCCCAGCAGGCAGAAGTGCGCGTCCGCCGAGCCGCGGCCGACCCGGCCGCGCAACTGGTGCAGTTGGGCGAGCCCGAGGCGCTCCGCCTCCTCGACGACCATCACGGTCGCCTCGGGCACGTCGACGCCGACCTCGATCACCGTCGTCGCGACCAGCAGCCGACTTTCGCCCGACCGGAACCGCGCGAGTCTCCGCGCGCGTTCGTCTCGCTCGAGGCGGCCGTGGACGAGCTCGACGCCGAAGCGCGCGAACTCCGAGCGCGCGAAGAGCTCGTGGCGCTTCTCCGCGCCGCGCGCATCGTCCGCGCCGCCTTCGTCGATCCGCGGGACGACCCAATACGCGCGCTCGCCGGCGTGGAGGCGTTCGAACAACAGCTTCTTCAACGCGCCGCGCTCGTCCGCCTGGATCCAGCGCGTCGTCGTGCGTCCGCGGCCTTTCGGGCGCTCACGCAGCGTGCTGACCTCCAGATCGCCGTAGAGCGCAAGCGCGAGCGTGCGAGGGATAGGCGTAGCGGTCATCAAGAGCACGTGCACGCCGCGGCCCTTCGCGACCAGGCGCGAGCGTTGCTCGACGCCGAAACGGTGCTGTTCGTCGACGACCGCGAGCGCGAGCTCGCGAAACGCGACGGTCTCCGAGAGCAGCGCGTGCGTGCCGAACGCGACCGCCGCGGCGCCGGTCGACAAGCGCTCGGCCTCGCGCCGACGCTCGCGCGCCGACAGCGAGCCGACCAGCAACGCGGTCTCGACGCCGGCGCGCGCGAAGAACTCGCGCAGACTCTCGCGGTGTTGCTCGGCGAGGATCTCGGTCGGTGCGAGCAACGCGGCCTGCGCGCCCGCGCGCGCCGCGACCGCGCACGCGAACGCCGCGACCAACGTCTTGCCCGAGCCGACGTCGCCCTGCAGCAACCGGCGCATCGGCGTCGCCCGCGCGAGTTCGCCGCGCAACGCGTCGAGCGTGCGTCGCTGTTCGCCGGTCGGCACGTGGCCGAGCGCGCGCACGAGCTCGTCCGCGACGCGGTCGTCGACGACGAGTTCGCGCGCACCGAGCTCGCGGGCGGCGCGCGCGCGCGTGACGATGCGCGCTTGCAGCTCGAGCAACGGCTCGAGCGCGGCGCGGCGACGCGCGCGGTCGAACTCCTCGAGGCTGGTCGGCGCGTGCAACGCCCGCAGCGCGTCCGGCAGCGGCGCGAGCCCGCGCGCGGCGAGCCGTTCTCGGTCGAGCGGCTCGACCAAGCGTTCGGCGAACACCGCGAGCGCGCGCCGGCACGCGTCGCCGACGAAGCCCGATGCAAGCCCGTCGGCGCTCGGATACGTCGCGACGAGCTCGCCGGCGCGCGGAAACGGCCGTTCGGGCGACGCGAGGCGCTCGGCGATCAACACCGGCCCCTTGGAATCGGTCACCTTGCCGCAGACCTCGAGCGCGTCGCCGGCTCGGAAACGCTCGCGCAGCCAGCTCTGGTTGAAGAAGAGGACGTCGATCGAGCCCGAAGCGTCGCCGAGCGTCACGCGCACGAGCGACCGCGGCCCGAATCGCGAGAAGCGCGAGCGTTCGACGCGGCCCGCGAGCACCACGCGAGCGCCCAACGACGCGCGCGCGACCGCCGCGGGCGTCACCGCGCTCCACACTTCGAGCTTGCGCGGGATCAGCGCGCACAGCTCGCGCAGCGAGCGCACGCCGAGCGCCGCGAAACGCCGCACGCGCGCGGGGCCGATGCCGGGGAGCTCGGTGAGCTCGCCGTCCGGCGATACGTCGGGCGAGGCGCCCGGCGACGCGTCGGGCGACGCCGGGGGCGTCGCGGCGGGCGACGCGTCGGGACGCTCGGCGCTCGCCGTTGCGACGCGCTTCTTCACGGCCGACGGAAGACTCCGCTCAAGTTGCGCGCGGCGGGCTTCGCTTGCGGAGAGTAGCCGCGCTCGCCGTCGCCGCCGCCGTGCGGATCGGTGCTCCACGACCAGAGGTACGCGCCTCCGGTCGGGCGCTTGGCGACCGGCGTGCGCACGAGCGCGTCGCACCACGCTTCGTAGAGTCGCGACTGCATGTCGCCGTCGTATTCGCCTCGCGGCATCGCGGCGAGCTTCCAACCGTCCGCGGTCGACGAGAATCCGAACTCGGTGACGATCAGCGGCCGCGCGTGGATCTCCGCGACCTCCGCGCACGAGAACAGGAGTCCCTGGAGCGTCTTGACCACGCGTTCGCGCGAGAATTCGTCGCCGAGCCCGTCGAGCACGACCTCGGGCATCACGTCGATGCCGATGAAGTCGAGCAACCCCCAGAACTGGATCGCCTCGGCTTCGTAGAGCGTCTCCGCGGCGAAGAGCAGGCCGCCCGTGTACGCGGCGCGCGTGCGCTCGATCACGTTCTGCCATTGACGCGCGCGTCCGGGGAGCTCGGCGCGCTCCCACGTGTTGTACTTGGTCGCCTTGGTGACCGAGGCGTTCGAGATCTCGCCGGCGAAGCAGAAGAGCTCCGCGCCCGCGAGCTCCGAGAGCAACCCGTAGTGCACGCCGACGCGCTCTTGCGCGGCGAAGAACGCCTCCCAGCCGCCCGGCGTGACGATCAACGACCAACCGGCGAGCGACGACGTCGGCGACGCGTAGAGGCACGGCCGGAGCATCACGTTCAGCCGCAGCTCCTTCGCCCGCAGTGTCGCGACGAAGAGCTCGAGATCGCTCGCGCCGGCGGCGAGGCCGCCCCAGGCGGAGCCGCCGTTGCTCGGCGCGGAGCCGATGTTGCCCGGGGCGAAGCCGACGTTGCTCGGCGCGAAGCCGACGTTGCTCGGCGCGGAGCCGCCATTGCCCGGCGCGGCGCCGACGTTGCTCGGCGCGGAGCCGCCATTGCCCGGCGCGGCGCCAAGTCCACTCGACGCGAAGCCGAGCGCCATCGACGCGGCGCCGGCCTGGCTCGGAAGCCCCGCCTCCGCGTAGACCGGGAACACCAGCGACGTCGAGTCCGCGCCGTACGCCTTCGCGGTGCCGAGGCTGATCAAGTAGCCTGCGGAGCCGAACCCGGCGGCGCGCACGCGCGGATCGAACGACGGCGCGACCATCGCGATGCCGTGGCGGAATCCGCGGTTGCGCACGACCACGCCGCGCTTCTGTCTCCACTCCGTGAGCGCCGCGTCGTGGGCCTTGCGCACCACCGCGAGCCAGCTTCGAAACTTCGCTTCGAGCTCCTCGGTCGGTTCGAGCGCGCGCTCGCCGCGCCACAGCGCGCGCAGACCGTCGCGACCGAGCTCGCCGAAGAGGAAGCGCACCAAGCCGGCCCGCGCGGGCTCGAGCGCGAGCGGTGAGAGCTCCGCGTGCGGATCGATCAGCGTCGCGATCGGCGGGACGAGTTCGGCGCGCGCGAGGTGCGCGAGCCAACGTCCGAGGCTTTGGCCGTACCACGTCGACGCGGCCTCGATGCCGATCGCGCGAGCGAGCCACGGCGCGCGCGCGGCTCCGAGCGCCTCGCGCGCGGTCAACGAGACCAGTCCCGCTCCTTCGTCGTCGGGCACGCCGGCGGTGACCAACGCGTGCAGCACCGGACGGATCGGATTGGCGACCGAGAGCTCGGCGCGGCCGCCGAAGCTCATCTGCGCATCGATCGTCCAGTGCGCGAAGACCGTCGGATGGACGCGCGCGGCCTCGTCGGGGAGCAGCAGCGTCGCGTCGAGCCGCGCGAGCGCCTTCTCCCAGTTCGCGGCGCTCTGCTCGGCGAGGTCCGCCGGGACGGAGATCGGCGCGCGCAACTCGAAGCGCGCGCGCTCCAGGCGGCGCGCGTCGACTTGCTCGACGGCGCGGCGCGCGTCGAGCTCGATCACCGCAGGCGGCGACGCGCGCGGCGCGCGCCAGAGCAGGCCCGCGCGCGAGAGCTCGCCGTCGACGAAGAGCTGCCACGACGGTTCCGCGCACGGCGTGACGTCGCCGAGCAAGCGCGCGGCGTCGAACGCGTCGTGCGCGAGCGCGATCGTCACCGGCAGTCCCGGGCGCGCGGGATCGGCGAACGTCGCGAGCAATCCGAAGCCCGGCTCGGTGCGCGCGCGCAGGCCGAGCTCCGGCCCGAGCGGCTCGGTCAGGTCCGCGGCCTCCGCGCGCCGGCCGAGCTCCGCGAGCAGCTCGTCCATGCCCGGCGTGTCCGCGTCGCCGACGACGATGCGCGCCGCAGGCTCGTCCGCGACCTCTTCGGTCGGCTCGACGATCTCGACTCGCCAGCGCAAGCCGTGGCCCGCGTGCCCCGCGCTCTCGAGCCGCGCGACCGCGGGCGCGAGCGCTTCGGCCGCCGGCCCGGCGGCGACCGCGAGCTCGAGCCGCGACGTGGTGCGCAAGTTGTGCGCGAGCGTGAACGGGTCGTCGCCGTCGGCGCGCGAGCACGCGCCGAGCACCAGCGCGGAGAGGATCGTCAGGACGCGCGACACGAC
The DNA here is from genome assembly GCA_016220085.1 of Planctomycetota bacterium. GTDB lineage: Bacteria > Planctomycetota > UBA1135 > UBA1135 > JACRIN01. The sequence continues at coordinate 146,911 of JACRIN010000008.1, read as the reverse complement.
GCCCGAGTCTACGCGGGCGGCGTGCGGTTGGAAGCGCCGGCGGACGGCTCGGCGAGCAGCTCGCGATACAGCGCCTCGTAACCGGCGACCATCTGATCGACGTGGAAGCCCTCCAGGATCCGACGCGGCCCTTCCGCAGCGCAACTCGCACGGAACGGTGCGTCGGCGAGCATGCGCTTCAACGCCGCGGCGAGCGCGGACACGTCCTCGGGCGGCACCAGGAGCCCGGTGCGGCCGTCGACGACCGCTTCGCCGAGCCCACCGACGTTGGACGCGACCAGCGGCAGGCTCGCCGACATCGCCTCGAGCGCGGCGACGCCGAGCCCCTCGCGCCGCGACGGCATCACGAACACGTCGGCGGCGGCCAGCAGATCGCCGACATCGCGGCGCGCGCCGAGGAAGCGCACGCGCTCGGCGAGCCGGAGCTTCTTCGCGCGCTTTTCGAGCTTCGCGCGCGCATCGCCATCGCCTCCGACCCAGAGCAGCGGACGCACGCTCTCTTCCTCGAGCTCCGCGAGTGCGGCGAGCAGCACGTCGATGCCCTTGCGCGGCACCAACGCGCCGAGCGTCAACAGCACCAACGCGTCCGCCGGCACCCCGAGCTCCGCGCGCAGCTCCTCGCGCGATCGGCGCGGCGCGAGCGCGGCGGGGTCGATCGAGCTCCAGATCAGCCGGATCCGCTCCTTCGGCACGCCGCCCCGTTCGAGCGCGCGCACGACCGCCGGCGAGATCGCCGCGACCCGCCGCGTCAGCGAGCGGTAGACGAGCCTCGTGCGCACGCCGCCGCGGACCTTGCGGTCCATGCGGCGCGTGGTGATCGCGGGCAGCTTCGCGAGGCGCGCGGCGAGGCCGCCGAGCCAGGTCGCGCGGCCGCTGTGGAGGTGGACGAGCTCGCCGCCGCACTCCAGGAACGCGCGCCGGAGCTCGATCACCGCGCCGCCGTGCAGATCGTTACGCATCGCGATCGGCCGCGTCTCGATGCCGAGGCTCGCCGCGCGCTCCAGGGCGGCGCTCGCCGGCGGCGCGACCAGCACGTTGCGCCAACCGCGCTTCGCGAGGCCCTGCATGAGAAGGAAGACCTGCACTTCGCCGCCGGAGAATCCGGTCTCGGCGTCGACGTGGACGATCGTGGCGGTCTGGAGCGCGGTCACGGAGGCCACCATCGAAGCACGCGAGCTCGAAATCTTCCACAATCGACGCATGCGCGCGCGATTCGTGGGACGAGCGCTGCGCGCGGCGCCGCGTAAGCGAGCACGAGCTCGGCGAGCACGGCTTCGAGAGAGCGCTCGGAGCGCGCGTCAGCGGCTTCGCGAAGACCTTTGTGCGTACGACGTGAATGCATGAGCTCGCGAAGGTTGACTTCCGCGCTCCCGGGTTCGAAATAGGTGGCCGCCATGTGGTTCCTCGTCGCAGCGCTCGTTCCGATCGTGCTCGCATTCGCCGCGTGGGGCCCCGGCAACCACTTGGAGTTCGAGGCGCGCGTCTACCGTCGTCGCAAGGAGCTCTTGCCCGCGCGGATCGCCGACCTGATCGAGGCCGAGCGCCCCGCCTGGCAGTACGGCCACATCGCCGCGGACATCATCAACTTCAAGGCGTTCGGCGGGCACTACAACCACTGCCACCGCTGGACGATCGTCGACTCGATGCTCGGGCTCGCGCGTTCGCCCGCGGAGGAGGCGTTCGTGCTCGGTTACCTGTCGCACCTCGCCGCCGACACGATCGCGCACAACCACTTCGTCCCCTACCACCTCGCGCGGTACGCGCGCGGGCAGACGCTCGGCCACCTCTATTGGGAGGCGAACGCCGACCGCTTCGTCGCCGAGGACCGTTGGCACGCGATCACCGTGCTCAAGTGGGATCACCGGCTCGCGAGATTGGACGAGCTCGTCAATTCGACCGTGCCGCGCAAGATGCTGTCGATGGGCACGAACAAGCTGATCTTCAACCACGTGCTGCTCTCGAGCGAGCGCAAGCTCTGGCGCAAGAACATCGAGCGCTTCCACCCGCGCAAGCAGCTGCGACTCGAACGCAGGTTCCTCGACATGTTCCAGCGCGCCGCGGTCGAGCGCGTCGCCCTCGCGTTGCGCCGCGACGGCCGCGCGAAGCTCGTGCACGTCGACACCAACGGGAAGCAGGCTCAGGAGCTCGCGCTGACCCTGCGCAACGCGATCGTCGAGCGCTTCGCGGCCGGCGAGGCGCGCGAAGCGGCCCTCGAGAAGGCGGCGAGCGTCTTCCTCGAAGGCATGCAGTCGCCGCCCCCGAAAACCGACGGCGGCCGCAAGGCGGTCTGGCTGCGCGCGAAGTGACGCTCCGCGCGCGCGCCGTCGCCGCGCTCGTTCAACCGATCCGGCACCAGCGCAGGACCTGGTCGGTCTTGTCGCCGTCCTTGTTGTAGTCCTTGTCCGCCTCCGCCTCGTTCGCGATCCACGCCGCGCCGACCGAGCCCCCGCCTTCGACCGCCGCGCGGTCCGTGATGTCGTTCGCGGTGCCGAGCGAGAGGAAGTTCGAGCCGTTGAGCGCGGTGCGCGCGAGGATCGTGTCGAGCTTGTCCCCGTCGCCGTTCCAGTCGGTCTTGTCGGCGGCTTCGCTGATGCGGAAGAAGAGCACGTTGTTGTGCACGGCGACGCCGGCGTTGATCGCGCTGGTCGCGACCTTCGGCCAGTAGAAGTCGAGGTCGCCCGGCGTCGCGAAGAGCGCGAGCCCCGGCAGCGAGTCGGTGGTGTCGCCATCGTCGTTGCCGAACGCGGAGTCCGCCGACCCGCCGATGTTCTGCGCGAACACGGACTCTTGGAACGCGACGCGCACGTAGTCGTGCGGACGCGCCTCGCCGAGCCACGGCACGCCGAAGAACAGCGTCGACGTCGACGAGTGGTCGGCGGTCCAGGCGACCGGGCTGACCGGGTCGATCCACGCGAGCAAGACGTTGTCGGCGGCGTTCGCGTCGTAGTTGCCGTCGTCCTCGCCCTCGTCGATCACCGCGAGCAGCATCCCGTTGAGGTCGGTCAGGCCCGACGCGCCGCCCGGCGTCGAGTCGGCGACCGCGACCAGCAACGCGTCGTTGCCTTCCGGCGCGTCCGGCGTCGCGATCTTCACCCAGCGCACGATCTCGTCGGTGAAGTCGCCGTCGTCGTTCAGGTCGCACGCTCCGCCGCCTTCGTCGCCCTCGTCGGAGATCGTGCCGACGACCGCCGCCGTGAACACGATCTGGTCGCGTCCGGTCAGGCCGGTGTTGACCGGGGGATCGGTGATCGGGTTCGCGAGCCAGTCCTTGAAGAGGAGGAAGTGCAGGACGTCGTCGCCGGTGTCGGTGTCGGTGTAGGTCGGGCAGTTGTCGGGCTTCCAGCCGCCCGGGAACAGGTTCGCGTCGTTGAGGCCGTTGACGTCGGTGCCTTGCTCGGCCTCGTTGACCAGGAACCCGACGTTCCAGTCGTTCGCGGCGACGTTGCGCGCCCGCAGCGGCGTGCTGTCGTCGCGCAGCGCGAGCTCGACCGACGCGACCAGCGCGGCCGAATCGGTGCCGTCGAGCAGCGCGAGCACGACCTCGTCGGTGGTGTCCGCGTCGCCGTTCAGGTCGAGCGTCTCGACCGTCTCGTCCTCGTAGAGGAAGAGCAGGTCTTCCTCGGCGCGCAGAATGCGCGGATGGTGGACGAACGCGGTGTCGACCGCGGTGATCGCGACCGGCGTCACCGGCGCGGTGGTCTCGAGGTACGCGAGCGTCGTGTCCCCGTTCACGAGCCCGGCGGTCGAGTCGCTGCGCGCGTAGTAGAGACGACCATCGACCTCGAGCAGGTTTTGATTGGACTCGTCCTCGAGGTCGTCGACGTACTCGACGTCCGCCGCGGCCGGACTGGAGAGTCCGGCGCCGGTGGTCGGCCAGTGGCAGAGCACGACGTCGCTCGTGTCCGCGTCGTTGTTCCAGTCGAAGCCGTCGAGGTTCTCGTCGACCTCGAGGTACACGTGCGCGCCGACGACCGCGAAGTCGACCGCGGCGACGCCGAGCACGGTCTCGGCCTTCGACACCATGTTGACGACCACCGCGATCGAGTCGGTGGTGTCCGCGTCGCCGTTCAGGACGTTGAGGTTGGTCCCGGCGGCGATCGTCGCTTCGTCGGCCTGGAAGACCAGCCACTTGCCGCTGACGACGACGCGCGCGCTGGTGGAGACTGCCTCGTCCGTGGAGAACGGAGTGAAGAGGGTCGAGCCGCTGCTGCCACCGCCTCCGCAAGCGGAGAGCGATCCGAGCATGCAGGCGGCGACGAAGGAAAGACGGTACCAGTTCGATTGTTTCATGGCGCTTCGATCGGCTGGAGACGGGGCGGGCGCGAGGAACGGAATCTATCGCGGCGCGGGGCTTGGGAATAGCGAGAAGCGCGCGCCGTCGACGTGCGACTACGCACGCGCTTCGGTCAGGAAGCGCGCGAGCAGGCGATGGAAGTGATGCACGCCGGTCTCGCGCGTCGGCGAGTACCGTCCGCGCGGTCGCAAGCGCGCAGCGAGCGCGGTCTGCACGCTCCGTACCACGTGCTCGTCCTCGAACTCGACTTGCGCGAGGTCACCGCCGGCGCCGCGGCCCAGAAGCTCGGGATCCCACACGTAGCTGCGGAAACGAACGCGGGTGCGGGTCGGCGAGAGCGGCTGGACCGCGTTCAGCGACAGGCCCCACGGATAGACGTTGAGCATCGTCGCGGGGAAAAGCAGCGCGTAGTACCCGGCGATGCGCCGACCCTCGTCGGGCGCACCTTCCGGCGGAACGATGGCAGGATCTTCACCCAGCGCTTCTCCGATCTGCAACGAGCCGAACGGGTGGAGCTCGGTTCGATAGCTCGCGTAGTCGACCGCCTTGGCGAGCGCCGGGTGCACGAACGGGATGTGGAAGCCTTCGAGGTAGTTCTCGCAGTAGAGCGCCCAGTGCGCTTCGACCTCGAAATCGCGCGACCGCGAGGCATCGTAGCGGGCGCGAGCGATCGGCAGGTGCGCGAGCCGCGGAGCGAGCACGCCGAACCACGCGTCGAACTCGTGCGCCGGCGCGAGCGACGCGAAGAGCAGCGGCCCGCGCTCGGCGAGCGCGACGCGCGCGAGGTGATCGACCGGCGAAGGGAAGCCCTCGACGTCCTCGAACTCCGGCATCGACGTGCAATGGCCGCCGAGCTCGAAGCGCCGGCCGTGATACGGACAGCGCAAGCGTTTGACGTGCCCGGCCGCTTCGCAGACGAGCGCGCCGCGATGCGTGCAGACGTTCGAGAGCGCGCGCAGGTGGTGGTGCTCGTCGCGCACCAGCACCAGCGGCTCCGACAGCGATCCCGGCGCGAGCGTCGCCGGCCGGGCGAACGCCGCGGGCGCGACGCTTTCGGCGTCGGCGAGCCAGTGCCACGTGCGCGCGAACACGCGCTCGACGACGCGGCGGTGCCACAGCGGCTCGAGGTAGAACTCCGGCTTCGGCGTCCGCGCCTTCAGCAGATCCTCGTCGACGTCCAACGGATCGGAGTGCGACACAACGCGAGTGTAGCGCGCCGACGCGACCGACCGGCGTTCGACGGCGCGAGCCCGCCGCGGGATGCTCGCGCCCGCTCGCAACCGCGCTCGCAATCGCGCTCGCGAGGTCGCTCGCAAGCCCGCTCAGCGATCCGCACTCAGCGATCCGCGCCGAGCTTGTCGACGAAACGCAGCCCCTCGCGAGCCGCCGGATCGTCGGGCGCGAGCGCGAGCGCGGCCTGAAAGTGCCGCCGTGCGCTCGACGGCTCGCCTCGCGCGAGTTCGGCCCAGCCGAGGTACGACTCCGCCTCGGCGCGCGTCGCCGCGAGCTCCGCGGCGCGCCGCCACGACTCCGCCGCCTCCTCCGCGCGGCCCGCGCGCCAACGCAGCGCCGCGAGAGCGTGCAGATCGCGCGTCAACGCGCCGCGGAACGCGTCGATCGTCGGCGAGTGCGCGTCGGGGTCCGCGAGCAATCGTTCGGCCGACGCGAGCTCGTCGGCGGCTCGCGCGGACTCCGTCCCGAACTCGTCCGCGCGTCGCGCGGAGTCCGTTTCGAACTCGTCCGCGCCTCGCGCGGACTCGGGCGCGAGCTCCCGCGCGCGCCGGAACGCCGCGACGGCTTCTTCGACGCGGCCGGCGAGCCACAAGTCGAACCCACGCTGTCGCGCGACCGCCGCCCAGTCCGGACGGAGCTCCAACGCTCGCGCCGACGCCGCGAGCGAGCCGTCGACGTCGCCGACGCCGATGCGCGTCGTCGCGAGCTGTTGCCACGCCGTCGCGTCGTCGGGCTCGAGCGCCGCCGACTCCTCGGCGAGCGCCAACGCCTCCGCTCCGCGCCCCGCGGCGAGGTACGCGCCGACCAAGAAGCGCCGCGCGCGCCCGAATCGCGGGTGCGCCGCGACGACGACGCGCAGGTGCTCGATCGCTTCCGCAGCGCGGCCCTGGCTCGTCAACCAATCGCCGAGCGCCGCGCGGGCTAGCGAATCGTCGCCGGTGCGCACGACCGCGGCGCCGAGCAGCGTCCCCGTGTCGCGCCACGTCTCGACCTGGCGCACCGTCGCGACCGCGAGCACCGCGAGCCACGCGACGGCGAGCCCTTTCGCGGTGTCGGCGGCGATGCGACCGGCGCGCACGAGCTCGGCGCCGCCGAACGCGACGGCGATCGAGAGCCCGACGTGCGCGAGGTACGTGTAGCGATCCGCGTGCGCCTGCGCGCCGACTTGCACCAGCCCGATCATCGGCACGAGCACGCCGAGGAACCACGCAAGTCCGACCGCGAGCCACGGCGCGCGCGTCCGCCGACGCCACGCGCACGCGCTCGCACCGAGCACCAGCGCCGCGGATCCTGCGATCGCGAGCGTCGAGAGCGCCTCGCCCGGGTGCGGATTGAACACCGCGAGCCCGATCGGCGCGAAGAACTGCCGCACGTACACCGCGTACGACACGAGCGCGTTGGCGACGCGCACGCCGACGCCGAATTGCTCGGTGTCCGCGACGGCGCCTCCGGCGTGCTGGGCGAAGAGCGTGACCGCGCTCGCGACGCCGGCAAGCGCGAAGAACGGCAGCTTTTCGACGACGAGCCGCGCGAGCCCGCGCCTCTCGAGCGGCCACAGATCGACGAGCACGAGCACGAAGGGCCACGACACCAACGTCGGCTTCGAGAGCAAACCGAGCGCGAAGCAGGCGAGCGCCGCGCCGTAAGTCGCCGGGCGCCGCGCTCGCGTCCATCGCACCCACAGCCCGAGCGTCGCGAACCCGAACAGCGCCGCGAGCACGTCCTTGCGCTCGGCGACCCACGCGACCGACTCGACGTGCGCGGGGTGGAACGCGAACAGCGCCGCGACCCATGCGCTCGGCCAGAACGCGCGACTCGCCGCGTGGAGCGCGTGGAGCAGCACGACCGCCGCCAGGGCATGTAGTAGCGCGCTGACCGCGTGGTGCGCGCCCGGAGCGAGACCGAACAGCTCGCAATCGAGCATGTGCGAGAGCCAGGTCAGCGGGTGGTAGTTCGTCTGGGCGTGCGTGAACGCAAAACGCAGCCCGTCGAGCGTGAGCCCGCGCGCGACCAACGCGTTCTCGGCGACGTACTCGGTGTCGTCCCAGTGGACGAAGTCGTGGCCGAGCGTGCGCGCGTAGAGCCCGAACGTCGCCGCCGCGAGCCCGAGCGCGACCGCGACGCGCGCTCGTGACGACGGCTCCGACATGCGTCGCAGCGTAGGCGGCCGGCGCGCACGGCGCAACGCGCTCGCGCGCGGCGGCTGCGAACTCCACCGCGCGCTCATCGCTCGCCGCTCGCCCTTGCTCGCCCTCGCTTGCCGTCGCACGCCGTCGCACGCCGTCGCTCGTCGCTGGTCGTCGTCGGCGGCGGCGGTGACGTCGTTGGTGGCGGCGTCGGCGGCGGCGAGCCCGAACGCTCGCTCGTCGTCGGCACAGCGAGTCCGTTGCTCCGGGTCGTGCGTCGGCGCGCGCACCGCCAGTAACGCACCGCCCAGCAACGAAGCGAGGGCGGACGCCTCGCGGCGCCCGCCCTCGGTCTTAGGGAAGCGTGACGGTCACTGGCAGATCGTGAAGCTGACTCCGGCGCTCAGGCTGGTCGTGCTCGCGCTCTGCGGATCGCGCGACCAGTACTGGTTGTAGAGGGTCTGGCCGGGAGCGAGACCTTCCGCCGCCATCTGCGCCGAGGACCAGAAGAAATCCATCGTGCCCGAGCAGTCGTTCGGCGGAGGATTGCCGCCGGTGTTCTGCACCGCGGTGCGCTCGATCGGCAGCTTGACGCAGAGCGTGCCGCCCTGGAACGGCGCCGCGAGCGGCGCGGTGCCCCAGAACAAGAGGCCGTTCTTGTTGTTCAGCACCTGCGTCACGGTGACGTGCAGCGTCGAGTTCGCGAAGGACGGCGTGCCGTTGAAGCCGATCGTCGGCGTGCAGCCCTTCGAGTTGACCTTCGGCGTGCAGTAGGTGCTGACCGGGCTCGTGTTCACGTAGTACGGACCCGCGTGGTACGAGTTCTGGTTGTTGCCGGCGTTGTCGACCGGCGTGATGTGGAAGTACCAGGGCTGCGCGTCGCTCGCGAGCACGAAGTTCGCGCTCGTCGGATTGCCGATGATCGAGAGCGGTCCGAGCGGCTGCGTCACCGCGTTGTGATCCCACACCGTCCAGTAGCCCGCGATGCCCGACGGTCCGATGTCGACCTCGGGATCCCACGTCATCGTGATGTTGGGGTTGCACGATTGCACGTTGACCTGGTGCGTCGACGAGCCGAGCCCGGTCATGTACGCCGGTTGCTGATCGTCGAAGCGGATCGGTCCCCACGAGCCGTAGCTCCCCGACCAATTGCCCGCCTTGTCGACCGCGCGGATGTTGATGTAGGGCTGCGACACGGGCGTCGTCAGCGTCGCGCTGTACGTCGTCACGGCGCCGATCGTCTTCAGCGCGCCCGGCAGCGCCGGACCGTTCCCGGAGACCAGCGAGTAGCCGTCGATCCCCGACAGGTTGTCGTTCGCCGCGGTCCAGTCGAGCACGAAGTTCGGATCGTTCGACCACACGCCGGCCTGGTGCGTCGGTGACGTCAACCCGGTGACCGCACCCGGCCCGGTGCCGTCGATGCCGACGACCGCGATCGCGGAGGAGGTCGCCATGTTGTCGCTGTCGAGGATGACCTGGAAGTTCTTCCAGCCCTCGGTCGACCAACGCGCCTTCCACTTCGCGGTGCGGCTCTCGCCGTACTTGATGTTGCCGAGCATCACCTTCGCGCCGAGCTGCTGGTTCGACATCAGGTTGGACACCGCGCCGTCCTTGAGCGTCGTCGACGCGGCGGTCAGCGTCGCTTCGGGCGGCAGGAACGTCGAGAGGAACACCGCGGACGCGAAGTAGTCGGAGTTCGCCGCCACCGCCGTGTAGTCGACGTCGACGTTGGGCTTCTCGTACGTCTTCGCCGCGGTGACGGTCAGATCCGCCGGGGGCGTGGTGTCTCCGTAGATCACCGACACGCACACGCCGACGTGCGCGACGCCGGTGACGGAGTCGGGGAAGACCTTGAGCTTCCACGTGCCCTGCGCCGGGCTGTTGACGATGCGGATCTCGGTGTTGTCGACGCTGCTCTGCTGCGCTGAGTACTCGCCGGTGTTGCCGCCCGAGGTCAGCGGCGGCGCGTCGAGCCACATGTCGAAGTCGTTGACGAGCGCTTGGCTCGCGCCCGCCGACGACGCGCCTTCGTGGTACGTGAAGCACGCGACGACGCGGGTCGCGCCCGCATTGACGTCGAACGTCACTTCCGACCAACCGCCGGAGCCCTGGTCCCAGCCCCAGTAGTAGAGGCCGAGCTGCGAACCGCTGTAGTGCGCCTTGTACGCCTCGACGCGGCCGGCGCCGTACGCATTGAGGTGCGACGCGGAGATCGACGGCGAGGTCAGGACTTGATCATTCTTGGTCAGCGAGGTCGCCATCAACGTCGCCGCGAGCGACGCGGCGTTGTATTGGAAGAACGGTTGGTGGTCGACGAGCTGCGCGGCGAGTCCGGTGACGTGCGGCGTCGCCATGCTGGTGCCCGACTTCTGCGTGTAGCCATTGACGTCGTCGGCGTCGATCGAAGTGATCGAGGTGCCGGGCGCGCAGACGTTCGGCTTCCAACGGCCGTCGCCGCAGGGACCGCGGCTCGAGCTGGAGCTGATCGTGCCCGGCTCTTCGACGCCCGACTCGAAGTCGCGCACGCTGCCGATGGTGAACGCGTTCTTGGAGCTCGCTTCCTGGCGCAGCGTCGACGCGCCCGAACCTTCGTTGCCCGCGGCCCAGACCTGTAGTTGCTTGTGCGTGTACACGCTCGCGTCGATCGTGCGGCAATCGGCTTCCGAGCCGATCCATCCGCCGCCGGTCGTGCCCCACGAGTGGTTGACCACGTGCGGCTTCGGCGTGACGTTGCCGGAGCCGTCGGTGACCGAGTTGTCCATCGCGCCGAGGATCGTCGACATCGACGAGCCGCCCCAGAAGCAGCCCGAGCCGTAGAAGATCTTGGTCAGGAAGTACCGAGCGGTCGCGGTGGTCGCGACTCCGGCCGCCGCGCCCTCGTAGCTGTCTTCGAGGACGCCCGTGCCCATGATCGTGCCCGCGACGTGGCTGCCGTGGCCGCACACGTCGTCGGTGCTCGCTTCCGCCGAGCCCGAGAGGTTGTTCGCCCACCAGTAGAAGTTGGTGAAGCCGTTGTGCGCGGTCTCGACGCCGCTGTCGGCTTCGCCGACGACCGCGTCGTTGAGCGTGCTCCCGTTGTAGAGGTAGCGCGTGCGATCGAGGCTGATCATCGGCATCGATTCGTCGTGCGCGAGCGACGGCGTGAACCGCGGCTCGATGAACTGCACGAAGTCGAGCGAGCGCAAGAGCAAGAGCTGCGACGGGTGCAGACGGACGCGGAACGCGCGCGGGAGCTCCTCCCACTCGCGCACCTCGACGCCGAGCGCTTCGAGACCCTTCTGCTGCCAGCCGTTCGAGCGCAGGACGCGCGCGCCGACGCCCGCCTGCGACGTCATCGCCTGCGCGCCGTCGGGGCCGCCGGCCTCGACCGCGCCGGGGACCGTCGAGGTCGAGCCCGCGTTCAGATCGCTGTCGAAGACGCTGATCTGCGCGTCGACGAGCTCGCCGTCGTGCAACGCGGCGAGCGCTCGAGCCATCATCGGGTGCACCTTCTGCGCCGCGCGCGGCACGCCGATCCAACGCACGAAGTCGAGCGCGGCGATCGAATCGAGCTCGTCGGCCGAGAACGCGACCTTGAGGCAGTAGTGCGGGTGGAACTCGATCACTCGCGCGCCGGCGGCTTCGAGCGCGGCGACGCGAGCGCGCGTCATGCGCTTCTGGAACATCACGAACGCGTAGGTCTCGTCGGTCGGCCGGCCATCCGCGTAACTCGCGCGCAGCGCGGACACGAGCTCGGGATCGATCAGCTCGTCCTTCGGCGGGTAGTACTTCGCCGCCGCGAAGCCGAGGAAGTACGGATCGCCGCTCGCGGGCTTGACCAGCACGTCGGCGCCGCCTTCAGCGGGCGCGTACTCGGCCTCCTCGGGGAACGGCACGGAGTCGTCGAGCGAGCTCTCGTCGAGCGCATACTCGGTGTGCGTGCCGAGGATCGGCTCGCCGGGGATTTCGAGCACGTCGGCGAGCGGTTTGGGAGAAGCGGGGAGCTCGGGCCCGACCGGCGTGCGCTCGGCGGGCGAGATCGGATCTTGCGCGGTGCCGTTCACGGCCGCGGCGGCGAGGGCGGCGCTCCAGAGAAGAGAGTGCATTGCGGTTCCTGAGAAGAATGAGGGGGAGAGCGAGCGCCGTCGGGCCATCGAGACCCTGGGGGACAGGCGCTGCCCCCGCTGAATCAGGAGCCTCTGCGTTCCGTTACTCGGAATCGCCGCTCGTTCGCGCGCACGGGCTCGATGCGCGTCGGGGCGCACGGATTCGCATCGGGGCGAATCGGCGCGCGCCGCCGTTCAGCCGCGTTCGTCGCCCGACGGCCCGCCGGTTTCGTGCGCGAGCCAGCGGAAGAAGAGGCCGCGGCGCAGTCGCTCGGCGATCTCGGCGTCCGAGCCTTCGTCGGGACCGCCCCAGGCGAGGCCGACCCGGGTGAGCAGTCCGACGCGGGCGCGGAGCTCGTGCGCGGCCTCGGGGTGGCGACGGCAGAGCTCCTCGAGCGCCTCCTCCCCGACTCGATGCATCCGTTCCAGGTACTCGATCACCAGGCCGTCGACCGGGGACTCCTCCATGCGGGCACCGATCCGCGAACACGAGTCCGCGTTACGGAGCTTCACGGGATTCCTTGACGGACGCTGCGCGTCGCGTGGGAATGGGCCCACCTTGGACGGGACGACGACGAAGAGCTCGCGCCGCAGCATCGCGTTCGCGCTGCGACCGGCGTGGATGGTGCTCGCGCACCTCTGCGTGTACGCGAGCGCGCGGGTGGCGCTCTTCTACGCGTGGCCCGAACAGTTCGCCGAGCTCGGGCTCGCCGGCCTCGGTCGCGCGCTGATCGCGGGCGTGCGCTTCGACCTCTCGATCATCGCGATCGGACTCGCGCCCGCATGGGTCGCTCTCGCGTTGCCGTGGCGGTTCGCGGCGAGCGCGCGGTGGCGCGACGCATGGGGTTGGTGGGGCTTCGCGGTGCTGGTGCTCGCCGCGGGACTCTTGATCGCCGACGCGTGCTACTTCGGGCTCGTGCAGCGCCACATCGGCGTCGAGCTCGCCGCGCTCGAGGACGACGTCGACCTGTTGATCGGGATGGCGCTGCGCGAATACCTCGCGGCGACGCTCGGGATCGTCGTGTTCGCGGCGGCCGGCTTCTTCGCATGGCGCCGCGCGATGCGCTGGGACGCGCGACGCCACGGAGGCGCGCTCGCGCCGCTCTGGGCGCCGCTCGCGCTCGGGCTGGCGCTCCTCGTCGCGATCCGCGGCAACGTCAGCGGCAAACCGATCGGCGTCGTCAACGCGTTCGAGTCGGGCTCGCTCGCCGAGGGCTACCTGACGCTCAACGGGCCGTTCAGCGTCTGGCATTCCTCGCGCAACGCGAAGCCGAAAGCGGTCGAGTACATGCCGTGGAGCGAGGCGATCGCGCTGGTGCAGCGCGAGGTGCTCGCGCCGAGCGAACGCCTCGCCGATGCGACGCTTCCGGTGCAACGCGCGCGTCCGGCGCGCAGCAGCGCCGAACCGAACAGCTCCGCGCCGAACGGCCCCAAGCCGAACGTCGTGATCCTCCTGCTCGAGAGCTGGGACGCGCTCGCCGTCGACTCGATTCGCGCGGCGCACCGGCTTCCGCCGCTCGGACTGACGCCGCGCTTCGACGCGCTCGCGAAGGACGGCGTGCTGTTCCCCCGCTTCTACGCGTCCGGACAGCGCAGCATGGACGGGCTCTCCGCGGTGCTCTGCGGCTTCCCGACGCTGCCCGGCATGCCGTACATCGGTCGCGGGATGGAGCAGAGTCGGCTCGCGTTCCTCGGCGAGCTCGCGCGCGCCGACGGCTACGCGACGTTCTTCCTCCAGGGCTCGAAGCGGAGCTCGTTCCGCGGCAACGCGATCGCCGCGCTCGCCGGCTTCGACGTGTACGAAGGCATGGAGGACATCGTCGAGCACCAAGCGCGGGAGCCGATGGCCGACTGGGGCTCGTGGGACGACGACGCATTCGCGGAGACGGCTCGGCTCGCGACCGCGCACGACTCGCCGTTCCTCGGACTCGCGTTCACGACGTCGACGCATCCGCCGTTCCAGGTCCCCGGCCCCGAATTCGAGCGCTATCCGCCCGACGAGCAACGCCACCGGTACTGGAACAGCATCCACTACGCGGATTGGAGCCTCGGCCGCTTCTTCGAGCGCGCGAAGCGCGAAGGCTGGTTCGCGAACACGGTGTTCGTGCTCGTCGCCGATCACACGAGCGGCATGTCGGAAGGCGACGGCTCGCCCGCGAGCCTCCACCACATCCCGTGTCTGATCCTGGCGCCCGGGCTCCAGCCCGCGATCGACTCGCGCATCTCGAGCCAACTCGATCTGGTGCCGACGTTGGTCGACCTCGCCGGCTTCACGCGGCCGTACGCGGCGTTCGGTCGCTCGCTGTTCGAGCCCGGCGAGCGCGGCGCGTGGTGCATCCGCGGCAACGTCGTGCTGCGCGTCGAGGACGGCGGCTGGGTCGTGCACAACACCAAGGCGCGGCTCGAAGCGAAGGCGACGGAGCCCGCCGATGTCGACGCGATCGAGCGACGTTTGCTCTCGTTCGTGCAGGTCGCGACGCTGCTCCTGCGCCGCAACGAGGTCTATCGGCCGGATGCCGCACTGACGCCGAGCGACGCCGGCGCTAGCATGCCGAGCCGATGAGCACCGCACCGAAGCACGCGCCGATCATCCTGCTCGGGATGCACCGTTCGGGCACGACGATGGTCGCCGAGTTGCTCGATCGCCTCGGCCTCTTCCTCGGCCAGGAGCTCGAGTCGAACCACGAGGCGCTCTACTTCCTCGAGCTCGACGGTCAGCTCTTCGCCCGCTGCAACGCCGCGTGGGATCAACCCGCGCCGATGATCGCGTTCTTCGAGCACCGCGACGCGGTCGAGCTGACGCGCCGAGCGGTCGAAGCCGACCTCGAGTCGAAGAACTTCCGCGCGTTCGTCGGCTGGAAGCAGTACCTGAAGAACGGCGGAGTCAGCGGCATCGACCGACGCTGGGGCTTCAAGGATCCGCGCGCGGTGTTCACGCTGCCGCTGTGGCTGCAAGTCTTCCCCGACGCGACGCTCGTCGCCGTGCAACGCAACGGCATCGACGTCGCCAACTCGCTGTTCACGCGCGAGAAGAAGCGGCTCGCCCACCAACGCGAGGTCTTCGAGCGCCGCATCGCCCGCCGCGCGCTGCACCGTCGCTTCGAGCGCGCGGCGTACAAGGGCTCGCCGCGCTGCTTGTCGTTCGACGGTGCGTTCTCGTTGTGGGAGGAGTACGTCGCGCGCCTCGACACGGTGCTCGGCCAAGCGAACCGCCCGACCTTCCACGTCCACTACGAGAACTTCGTCGCGAGCCCGCGTGAACCGCTCGCCGCGCTCGCCGCCTTCTGCGGCCTCGACGGGTTCTCGCCCGCCGACTTCGACGCGGCGATCGCCGAGGTCGATTCATCGCGCGGCAACGCCTTCAAGCAGGCGCAACCGACGCCGGAGATCGAACGCGCGCTGGCGAGCCCGTGGATGAAGAAGCTCGGCTATTCGAGCTGAGAGCGCGCGCGACGGCCTACGGCAACCAGGTGATCGCCACGGCGTTGGTCAGATTGTGCTGCGCCGGCGTGCAGTGCGTCGTCACGTCGCGGAACCAGACCTGGTAGTAGAGCGTCTGACCCGCGCTCGCTCCGCCCTTCGCCGACACCGACGGATTCCCCACCTGCGGGTAGCTCGACCAGCCCTGCACGTTGGTCTTCGCGCCCAAGCGCTCGATCGACGAGCCGATGCACAAGAGCCCATCGCCGAAGAGCAGCCCCGTGCCGCCGCCGGTCGGCGCGAGGCCTTGGAAGAAGAGCACGTTGCCGTTCGGCAGGCTGTCGCCGCGGAGCAGCAACGAGTCGCTGGAGACGCTCGCGACGCCGACCGCGTTGAGGTTGGCGCCGACGATCGCCGAGTGGCGACACCCGAGCCGCGCGCCGGACTGCGACACGTTGCCGCACGGACACGGCTTGGCGCTGCCGTCGCCGAAGCAGAAGTCGGTGCCGACGACCGGCGCGCTCGTGCTGTTCAACGCGGCGCTCGCGAACGCGACAACGACCGAGTCGATCGGGCCGCCGAGTCCGTGGCCCGCGCCGGGCACCGCGCGGTAGTCGTGGGCGACCCCGTGCGCAAAAAGCGCGGCCGAGAGCTTGGTCGACTGGTTGACCGCGACCGAGACGTCGTGCGTGCCGTGGCCGATGAACATCGGCGGGTCGCCGGCGTCGACCCACGTGATCGGGTTCGCGTCGGTGACGAGCTGCACGAGCGCCGGATACGGCGGCGTCGGATCGGCGAGGTGCACCTTGATGTCGCCGAGCCCTTGTCCCGGCTGATCCCAGCCGACGAGCTTCGACTCCGGCGAGCTCGGATCCTCGTGGACGATCGTGCTGCCCGGCGGCGTCGTGACGTCGTCGTCCATGTGCAGCAGATCGGTCGGTCCGAAGAAGTCCGCCGCGGCTTGCACCGCGCTCGAGAACGCCAGGTTGCCGCCGACGTCGCCTTCGAGCGCCGCGACGCCGCCGGACGTCGCGAGCAGCGCGGAGAGATGTCCGCCTGCCGAAGTCCCGAACGAGACGAAACGCGCCGGATCGAGCCCGTACGTCGCGGCGTTCGCTCGCAACCAACGCACGGCGCCCTTGACGTCGTGGATCTGCGCGGGGAACGTCACCTGGAACGGCGCGAAGAGCGCAGCCTGCGAAGTGAGTCGGTAGTCGAGCGCGGCAACCGCGAAGCCTTGCTGGAGCGCGAGTTCCGCCGGGCCCGGGATCGGAAAGCGGCTCCCGCCCGACCACCCACCACCGTGGATGTAGAGGAAGACGGGGGATGGCGCGGTTCCGCCGGCCGGCAGATAGAGGTCGAGCTTCAGATCCTGCGACCCGAGCGTCGCGTAGACCAGGCCGGAATGCGTGGGCACGACCTGCGCGACGGAGTTCGAGGCGAGAGCGACGAGCGCGACACACGTGGTGAGGATCGAGGAGCTCATGCGCGGCGAAACCCCGGACCTCCGTCCGGGTTCCGCGGCGGTTCGAAGGCTTCACCGAGTCGGCGTGAGCTCGTGCAGAAACCCGGCCCAGCTCGCCGCGATCGTCTCGTAGGAGAAGTCGCGTTCGATCCGCGCGCGGCCCGCGGAGCCCAGGCGCAGGCCGAGTGCGCGGTCGCGCAGCAAGCGTTCGAGTGCGGCGGTCCAATCGGCGTCGGTCTCGACCAACAAGCCGCTCTCGTCGTGCGCGACGACTTGCGCGTTCATGCCGACGTTGGTCGCGACCACCGGCAGGCCCGCGGCCATGTATTGGAGCAGCTTGTAGGCGCACTTGCCCTTCGACCACGGCGAGTCGAGCTCGAGCGGCATGATGCCGACGTCGCACTTCGCGAGCTCGCGCTCCTGGCCCGCGAGCGACCACGCGACGTTCTCGATCGGGACGCCGCCCATCGACTCGGGGTCGAGCTCCGCGTTCGAGATCACGACCAACCGGTAGTCGATCCGTTGCGCGAGCTCTCGCAGCGGCGCCGCGAGCTGCCGCAGGTAGGTCAGATTCGTCCCGAGGCCGACCCACGCGATGCGCGGCACCGCGTTCGGCGCCCGCTCGCTCGCGCGCGGCACGTCGGTCGGCACCGGCGACGGCGCGACCAGCAACGGCAGTCCGCTCGCTCGGCATGCGTCGCCGAGGAACTCGTTGCCCGCGATCACCGCGTCGTAGATCGAGAGCATCCGTTTGAAGCGCCGCATGCGGTGGTGCGAGAAGTACGTCCCCTTGCGCAACCGCTTGCGCAGGAACACCGCGTCGTCGAAATCGAACACGAGCGGCTTTCGAATGCGCCGCAGCCACAGGCTTTTGAAGAACGTCGGCAGTTCCTTGTGCACCAGCACGACGTCGGCCTGCGCGAGCTCCGCCTGCAGTCGCCGCCGCTCCGCGAAGCTCTGCGGGAACGGATGCACGACGAGCTCGATCCCGTGGCGCCCAAGGTACGGCGCCATCTGGTGCACGCGGATGCGCGACGACGGGATGTCGACGCCTTTCGCGATCGCGCAGAGCTTCACGAGCTCGCTCCGTCCGCTCGCGACGCCAAATCGCGATACAGCGCCTCGTACCGATCGACGATCGAGCTCCACGCGTACTCCTTCGCGCGTTCGCTCGACGCGCGCCCGAAGCGTTCGCGCGCGGCGGCGTCGCCGAGTAGCTCGACCAGCGCGTTCGCGAGCCCACGCTCGTCCTCCGGCGCGACCAAGAGCCCGTTCTCGCGCTCGGCGACGATCTCGCGGTTGCCCCCGACCGCGGTGACCACCATCGGCAGTCCCGCGGCGAGCGCTTCGAGATTCGCGTTCGAGAACGGCTCGCGTCGCGCGCTCGACACGAACACCCACGCGCTGCGCAACAGGTCGGCTTTCGCCGCGCCGCGCAGCAGCCCCGGCAACGTGACGCTCGCGCGCAGTCCGAGCGCGTCCACCTGCGCCTCGAGCGCCGCCCGCTGCTCGCCGTCGCCCGCGACGATCAGCTTCGCGTTCGGCACGCGCTCGCGCACGCTCGCGAACGCCCGCAGCAGCACGTCGAAGCCCTTCTTCGCGAGGAAGCTGCCGAGCGCGGCGCTCGCCGGCTCGCGCGCGGGCTCGCGCGGCGCGGAAAAAACGTCGACGGCATTCGGGATGCGCACGATGCGCTCCGCGGGCACGCCGAGCTCGCGCACGAGCTCGCCGAGCTCGACGCTCTGCGCGACGACGCGCGTCGCGGCGCGCAGCGTGCGCGCGATGCGCGCCTCGAGCACCGGATTCCGACGCAACGGCTCGTCCGGCAGGATGTCGAAGCCGATCGGGCGAACCACCCACGGCCGCTTCGCGATTCGCGCGTACGCGGCGACCGCGTAGCCCGGCGGGTACGTGCCGTGCGCGTGCACGACGTCGGGCGGCGCGGCGAGGTGCGCGCGCAAGAGATGCACCGCGCCGTAGCTCGGCCACGCGCGTCGATAGAACGGCTTGGTGTAACGGAGCAGTCGATACGGCGCGTCGAGCGTGTTGTCGACGCCGCGCTTTTTCGCCGCGATCACCGTCACCGCGTGTCCGCGCTCGACCAGGCGCCGCGCGAGGCCGTCGAGGAAGAGCTCCGCGCCGCCGACGACCGGCAGGAACGACTGGGCGAAGAAGAGGAGGCGCATGGACGCGGCGCGAGGCTAGTCGAGCCCGCGGGGAGCGGCAAGCGCGCGCTCCGAGTGCTAGTCTGCGGCGCGTTGCGAACGATGAGGTTGAAAGCGCCGCTGCCCGCCGGACGCACGCTGGAGAGCGTGACACGCCATTTCGAGCTCGAGAGCTCGATCGCCGCGCGCTTGAAGCGCTCGACGCGCTTGGAGCGCGCCGCGATCTATCGCACGATGTACGCGGAGCTCTTCGCGGCGGTGCCCGATCATCCGCGGCTCGTCCGGCGCGCGAGCGAGAGCGACACCGCGCGCGACAATCGCACCAAGCTCGGGCTGCTCGCGCCGTTCCTCGAGCGGAGCACGCGCCTCGCCGAGATCGGAGCGGGCGACGGACGCTTCGCGATCGAGCTCTGCGCGCGCGCCGCGCACGTCGTCGCGATCGACATCGCCGATCAGCTCGGGCCCGTCGAGCGGCCCGCCAATTTCGAGCTCGTCGTGTACGACGGCTTCGAGTTCCCGCTCGCGCCGGGCTCGATCGACCTCGCGTTCAGCGATCAGTTGCTCGAGCACCTCCACCCCGACGACGTCGAGCTGCACTTCGCCAGTCTGCTGCGCGCGCTCGCCCCCGGCGGGACTTACGTCTTGCGCACCCCCCATCGCCACGGCGGCCCGCACGACGTGTCGCGCTACTTCCAGGACGAGCCCGCGGGCTTCCACCTGAAGGAATGGACGTTCGCGGAGCTCGCGCGCGTCGCGGAGCTCGCCGGTTTCGCGCGCGTCGACGCGTACGTGCTCCGCGACGATCGACTGCGCGCGGTCGCGCGCGGCTCGATCGAGCGACTCGAGCGCTTCGCCGCGCGGCTGCCGCGCGCGCTGCGTCGCAAGCTCGCGCGACGCTGGTACCGCAACATCGTGCTCGCCTGCCACGCCGCTCGATGAGCCTGCACACGGTCTTCTTCGTCTCGCAGGCGACGTTCGAGCTCGGGCCGCAGGGGCGCATCCTCCGACTCGCGAAGGGCTGGCAAGCGCGCGGTCACGCGACCGCGATCGCGGCGCTGCAGGGTGATCGCGAGCTCGGCGTGCGCGAGCGAGAGCTCGGCGTCCCGATCCACGCGTTGACGACGCACGACAAACGCATCCTGCGCGCCGGGAGACTCGACGCGATGCTCGCGATCCGTCGATTCGTCGCGGACGAGAAGCCGAAGCTCGTCTTCGCGCTCGAGACGTTGGTCGACTGGCACGTCAAGCTCGCGCTTTGGCGTTCGCGCGAGCCGATCGTGACGCTGCTCGGCATCGATCGGTGGAAGTGGGAGCGCAAGCTCTATCGCCGCGTCGGCTTCCGCTCGCTCGCGCCGCGGACGAACGCGTTGATCGGCAACTCCCAGCGCTGTCTCGACGGCTACGCGCGCGCGCTCGGCGCGAAGACGGTCGAGCGGGTGCCGCAAGCGGTCGTGCCCAATCCGGTCGATCCCGACGAGTGGCCGCCGCGGTTCGAGCGCGATGACCCCGAGCTCGTGATCGGCGCGATCGGTCGCCTCGCGGAGCAGAAGGGCTTCGACCTGTTGCTGCGCGCGGTCGCGACGCTGCCGAGCGCGATCGGCGGCAAGCGCGTGCGCATTCGGATCCAGGGCAGCGGCCCCGACGAGGCAGCACTGCGCGAGCTCGCGGCGCCGGTCGAGCGCGCCGGCATCCCGGTCGAGTTCCTCGGTCACGCGAGCGACGTGCACGGCTTCTATCGCTCGCTCGCGTGCCTGGTGGTGCCGTCGCGTTGGTCGGGTTTCGAGAACACCGCGCTCGAAGGCTGCCTGACCGGGACGCCGACGATCGTCTCGCGTGCGACCGGATTCGAGGATCTGCGCGACCCAAGCGCGTTCACGTTCACCGAGCTCGAGCCGCAGGCGCTGCGCAAGACGATCCTCGAGGTGCTCTCGCGCTCCGACGCCGAACGCGAGGCGCTTGCCCGCCGCCAACGCGATGCGGTGATCGCGGAGCTCGCGCTCGACACGATCTGCGATCGTCTCGAACGCACGCTGGTCGAACTCGGCGTCGACGCGGCTCGCGCGGTCGACTGAATTTTCGCTCCAGTGCGCGAGTGTCCTAGCTCGATAGGACACCCGTGCACTTCGAGGTCGATCCGCACGCGGCGCAGAGTCCGAGCGAGCAGCTCGCCGACCAGGTCCGGTCGGCGGTCGCGGCGGGCAGGCTCGCGCTCGGCGAGCGTTTGCCGACCGTGCGCGCGCTCGCGGAGGCCGTGCGCGTCAATCCGAACACGGTCAGCCGCGCGTGGCGCGAGCTCGAGCTCGAGGGCGTGCTCGAAGCGCGCCGCGGCGACGGCGTGTTCGTCGCGGGCGGCGCGCTTGCGCACTGTCGCCGCCACCGCGACGACGTCGTCGCGGAACGACTCGCGAGCGCGACGCGCGAGGCGCTCGCAGCGGGGCTCGATTCGAACGCGGTGCTCGCGCTCGTGCGCGGGGAGCTCACGGCAAGCGCGAAAGCGAAAGGGAAAGCGTCATGACGAACTCGATCGAAGCGCGCGGCCTCGCGGTCGCGTTCGGCCGCAAACAGGTGCTCTGCGGCGTCGATGTCGAGGTGCCCGAAGGCAGCTTGACCGCCTTGCTCGGCAAGAACGGCGTCGGCAAGTCGACGCTCTTGCGCGCGCTCGGCGGCGAGCTGCGGCCCGACTCGGGCTCGCTCACGGTGCTCGGTCTCGACCCGTGGCGCGCGCGCACCGAGCTCGCGGCGCGCATCGGCTGGGTCGACGAGCGCACCGCGTGGCCGAAGTGGATGCGCGTCGAAGAGCAGTGGCGCTTCCTCGCGCCGTTCCATCCGACCTGGGACGACGCCGAGGCGCGGCGGCTCGCGCGCGAGTTCCACGTCGAGCCGCGCGCGAAGCTCGCGGAGCTCTCGCGCGGCGAACGCGCGGTCGCGCTGCTCGTCGCGGCGCTCGCGCATCGACCAAAGCTCCTGCTGCTCGATGAACCGTTCGGCGGCCTCGACGTGCTGGCGCGCCGGCGCGTCTTCGCGGCGCTGCTCGAGCACTTGGGCAACACCGGGGCGAGCGCGCTGTTCGCCACGCACTCGCTCGGCGACGTCGAGCGCCTCGCCGACCGCGTCGTGCTGCTCGTCGACGGCCGCGTGCGACTCGCGGGCGAGCTCGAAGGGCTCCGCGCGGACGCGCGGCGCTTCGCAGTCGAGCTCAAAGGCTCCGCGGCGGACTGGCGACCGCCGGAGGACGCACGCATCGAACGCCGCGACGCGCGCGAGGCGATCGTCTGCGCGCTCGAACGCGGCGCGGACGTCGAACGTTCGCTCGCGTGCGACGCGCGCGTGCGGCACGTCGAGCCGCTCGGCCGCGAGCTCGAAGACCTGCTGGCCGCCGCACTCGGCGAGGAGACACGACGATGAACGTGTGGCGAGCGCTCTGGTGGAAGGAAGCGCGCGATCACCGCGTGCTCTTCGCGACGTGCGCGTTGCTCTACGTCGCGTTGCTCGCCGGCGCTGAACTCGTGCTCGGCGACGGGTTCGACGCGACGCTGCGCTTGGGCGCGATCCATCCGGCTGCGCTGCTGGTCGTCGCCGCGGCGTTCGCGGCGGAAGCGCTCGCGCACGACGCGGCGAGCGGCGTCGAAACGACGCTGATGCGCCTGCCGGTCTCGCGCTGGAAGCTGTGGAGCGCGAAAGCGAGCTTCGTCGTCGCCGCGCTCGCCGGGTTCGAGCTCGTCGCGTTCGCGGCCGAGCTCGTGCTCGCTTCGTTCGAGCCGGCGGCCGACTCGTCGCGCCTGACGCCGGTCTTCGCGTGGTGGCTCGCGGCCCTGCTCGCGGCGGCGAGCTTGCTGCGGCGGGCGCTGCCGGCGGCGCTGGTCGGCGTCGGGGTGCCGGCCTTGCTCGGCTGGCTCGTCCTCGGCGCGGAGCGCATGCCGAACGTCGATCTGCTCGGCCGCGTCGCGAGTGCCAGCGGACCGCTCGGCGTCGCGCTCGCGCTCACCGCGGCGCTCTGCATCGCATCGGTCGCGGCCTACTGCGTCGTGCGCTTCGATCGCTTCGGGCTGCGCCGCGTGGGCGCGTTCGCCGCCGGTGGGATGTGCGTCGTCGCGCCGCCGCTCGCGTGGACCTTCGCGAGCACGAGCTCGCGCGCCGACCTCGTGCCGTTCACGCACGGCGTCTCGATCTGGAACGTCAGACCGAGTCCCGACGGCCGCTACGTGGCGCTGCAAGCCGAGCGCGTAGCCAAGCTCGACGGCGACTGGCCGACGTTGTCGCGCGAATCGTGGCTCTCCACGACCGAGCTCTCGCGCCTGGAAGTCTGGATCCTCGATCGCGCGACCGGCGAGTGCCGCGAGCTCGACGACCGCTGGCGCTCGATCTGGTCGCCGAGCCGTCGCGGCTGGAGCGCGCGGGAGTGGACGAGCGACGGCCATCTGCTGACGGTGTCGGCGCCGGGCACGTTCGGTTCGGGCGAGTACCGCTACGAGCTCGTCGATCCGCGCACTGCTCGAGTCGTCGAGTCGTTCGGCGACGATTCCGACGCGCTCGAGCTCGCCGCCGACATTCCGCCCTCCTGGTATCGACTCGAACGGATCGGCAACCACTCCGTGCTCGCGCTCGCGGACGGCAG
Organism: Planctomycetota bacterium; assembly: GCA_016220085.1. Classification (GTDB taxonomy): domain Bacteria; phylum Planctomycetota; class UBA1135; order UBA1135; genus JACRIN01. The sequence goes on along the minus strand of JACRIN010000008.1, from coordinate 123,508 downwards.
CCACGGCGTGCGCTTGCGCGACGATCAGCCGGTGACGCTCTCGCCGGAGGTCGGCATCGCGTTCTACCGCGACGAGGCCGGCGCGCTCCTTCGCAAGAACCTCCTCGACGGGAGCGAGCGCGTGTTCGCCCGCTTCGACGGCGAGTCGATCGGACGTCCCCGCGTCTCGCCCGACGGTCGTTGGGTCGCGATCCAGGAGCGCGAGAAGCTCTCGATCCGCGGCGCGCGCGACGGCGAGCTCGTCTTCGGCCCGGAGCAAGGCGTACTCGTCGAGTGGTCGAGCCACGGACGCCTCGCGACGATCACCCACCGCGACGCGACGTTCGCGCTCGGGCTCGACGGCTCTCGTGTCGAGCTGCCTCGCGCCTGGCCCATCGAGTGCGGCGCCGAGGGCTTCGTGACGCGTCTCCCCGATCGCGTCGAGTGGCATTCGCTCGACGGCGCGCGCGTCGAGACGATCTACGCTGTGCGTTGAGTCGCGCGCCGCGCCGGCCGCGAGCGCGCAGACCTCTCGACCGCGCGGGTGTTCGCCTACGCAGTACGGCACCTTCGCCTACGACCGCGGGCGTGAGCTTCGCGCTTCGATCCCGCGGCGCGCTTGTCGTTCTTACACCGCGCGGCCCGGAATCCGTGCGTTCGCGCGAGCCCGTTCGCGACGCGATGCGACCTGACTCGCGTCTTGGCCTGAGCCTGCAACCGGAACGCGAGTTGCCGACGCGGCGCGCCGCTCGTCGCATCGACGGCGAATCGCCGCTCCGCCCCTCTTCCAGCGCTCGGATCCCCCATGAAAATCATTCCCCTCGCTCGCGCCGCGCGCGGCGTCCACGCCGCTTCGTGCTTCGCGATCCTGGTCGCTTCCGTCGCCGCCCAGAGCGTCACCTTCGCGCCGCGCGTCGACTACGGCACCGCGCAGGAGAACGCGCGACAAGCGCTCTGCGCCGATTTCGACCACGACGGCAACCTCGACATCGCCGTCAGTCAGGAGGGCTACGGGCAGGGCAAGGTCGAGGTGCTCTTCGGCGACGGTCAGTCCGACTTCGGCTCGACGTTCGAGTACGCGTCCTACTCCGCGTGGGGACTCGCCGACGGCGACTTCGACGGCGACGGCTGGGACGATCTCGTCTCCACCGCGTACGGCTGGGCACAGCACGGCGTCACCCTCCGCCTGAACGACACGACCGGCGGGTTCGGCGGCGGTTCGACGGTCTCGACGCTCGCAACTCCGCCGGTGGCGGCGGTGGCGGGCGATTTCAACGAGGACGGCAAACTCGACCTCGCCGCGGCGAGCGAGGGCGGCGGCTGGGCCGTCGATTGGTTCAAGGGCAACGGCAACGGCACGTTCGGCGGCTTCCAACCGGTGCTGAACACCCACGGCAAGGTCGGTCGGCGGATCTACGCCGGGCACTTCGATGGCGATGGGCACCTCGACCTGCTCTTCGCGCACGGAGCCGGCGTGCAGGTGCTCTTGAACAACTACCTCGGTACGCTCGGCAACTTCGCGGACTCCGGCGGACTCGTGCTCAACGAGAACGTCGAGAGCGCGGCGGTCGTCGACATCGACGGCGACGGGCAGGACGACGTGCTGAGCGGCGGGTCGATGCTGCGTATCTGGCATGGCGTCGGCAACGGCACGTTCACGCTGCTCCACGCGTATCCGACGACCACGGGCGCGGCGGAGACCGAGCTCGGCGACTTGAACAACGACGGCGAGCTCGACGTCGTGCTCGCCGGCGTCGCGGGCGTGCAGATCTTCTTCGGTCAGGGCGGCGGAGCGTTCTCCGCGCCGCAAACGGTGCCGACCGGGCTCTACCCGCGCTCGTGCGTCGTCGGCGATTGGAACGGCGACGGTTGGCTCGACCTCGGCGTCGTGTGCGGCAACCTGGCGGGGCTGAGCTCGCTGGTGTCGATCTACGAGCAAGTCCCGCCGACGACCGTCACCTACTGCGTCGCGAAGACGACCAGCGTCGGTTGCTCGCCCGCGATCGCGTCGAGCGGGACCCCGAGCGCGAGCGCCGGCTCCGGCTTCACGATCTCCGCGAGCCAAGCGCTCAACAACAAGAACGGTCTGCTCTTCTACGGCACGCACGGCCGTGCGTCGGCGCCGTTCCAAGGCGGCACGCTCTGCGTCAAGTCGCCGATCAAGCGCACCGCGGTGCAGAGCTCGGGCGGCAACCCGCCGCCGAACGACTGCTCCGGCTCGTTCGCGCTCGACTTCAACGCGTACGTCGCGAGCGGCGCCGATCCCGCGCTCATCGGCGGCGTGCTCGTCGACGCGCAGTACTGGTTCCGCGATCCCGGTTTCACCCCGCCGAACAACACCGGGCTCTCGAACGCTCTCGAGTTCACGCTCGCGCCGTAGCGCTCTATCGCCCGCGAGGCGCACGTCGACGCGGAACCTGCGCACGCCTTCGTCGATCGGCGGGTCGACGATCACGGTCTCGCCGTCCAGCGCTCGCCGCTTCGCCGGAGTCGGCAGCAGGTCGTCGTCAAACCACGCCGTGACTTGACGCGGCTCGTGGAACGAGGCGGTGACCGTCAGCGCGGCAGCTCGCCCGCGACCGGCTCGTCGCGGATGCCGAGCGCGCGCTCGATCGTCTGCTCGAGGAAGAGCGCCTGGTCCGCCTCCGCGCCGCCGCGCACGATCCGCAGGCTCGCGCCTTGCTTGCGTCGAGCCCAGAGCTCGTAGCTCGAGTGCGTCCCGCGCTTCCCGCGATGCACGCGCTCCTTGCAGAAGAACTGCACGAGCTCGTCGCTCGCGAGATCCTGGGCGCCGAACCACGGCACCGGTCCGTGGCGCACGCGAAGGCGATCGCGCGTCGCCGTCACCGTCGTCGTGTTGAGGAACGTCGCGACCACGAAGTACGTGAGCCCGACGCCGACCGCCAGGTGAGCGATCGGGAAGACCGCCATGATCCACGGCGCCTCGTCGCGCAGCGCGATCGAGTACCAGAAGACCAGGAAGCCGTCCCACGCGATCACGAAGAAGAGCAGGAACCACACCGTCGGGGTGAACCAACGCAGCCGGAGTTCGACGCCGTCGGCGAGCTCGCGCACGGTGACGCGCTCGGGCAACGGCACCGGCGGTCGTTCCGCGGAGTGCGCGGGACGCGCCGCCGCGGGCAGCAGCGCGAGTGCGCCGCAGTGCGAGCACGTGGCGATGCCGCGCGCGAGATCGAGTCCTTGCTCGGAGATCGCCGAACGACACGACGGACACGTGAGAGCGGTCAGGGCGGGCATGCGCGCGAGCACGAGCTTAGCGAGCGGCCGTGCCGATGGCAGCCGCGCGCGCGGTCACTTGTCGCGTGCGGTTCGCAGGTTCGCTCGATGCCGCGCGAACTCGTCGGGCGAGATCTCGAGCGCCGTCGAGAGTTCCCGCGTTCCCTCGTCGACGGTCACGGAACTCCACGCGAGCGGCTCGCGCAAACGTTTCGCGTCGTCGGCCAGGTACCACTCGACGATCCACTCGCCGGGTTCCTGGAGCCAGAACGCCGCGGAGCGTTCATCGCGCAGTTCCCTGCCGTGACCGCGCTCGCCGAGCACGCCGGTCGGGTGCACCCACAGCTCCACGTGCACTCCGGGCTCGGTGAGGTCGAACGCGTCGCCGAGCACGGCGGTCAGCCGACACGCGGGCGGGAGCACGAGCTTGGCGCTGCCGGCGAGATCCTCGCTCGCGACGATCCTCCGCGCGTCGACGCGCGCTTCGACGTCGATCGCGGGCGCCGCCGTGCGCACGATGGCGAGCCCGTCGACGACCAACGCTTCGAGCCAGGGCGCATCGGGCGAGCGCGCGTCGCGCCAGCGCAGGCTGCCCGTGCCGATCGGAGCGGCCGCTTCGTCGACGAGCTCGACCTGATGCTCGAACAGCCGACCGCGCAGGTCGAGTACGTACTCGGCACCCCCGAGCTCGTCGGGGACGACCGTGCCGGCATCGTAGGCGAGCTGCCCATCGATGGACGCCGTCACGTGGATCGGCCCGCACGGGGCGTCGTCGAAGGCGAAGCGACCCGTTCGGTCGACGCCCACGACGCTCGCATCACGGGTCGACGGCGTGAGCAGGACGAGCGGTTCGCGCGAAGCGCACACGGTCAGCACCGCCAGGAACTCCGGATCGGCAACCAGGACGCGGCCCGAGAACGAACACGTCGCGCGCAGACGGAGCTCGTTGTCGATCGAACCGAGGACGATCCGCTCGAGCTCCGACGGTCGCGCGCCGTCGGCCGACGCGAGCAGCGCACACTCGGCACTGAGCTCCCGCCCTCGCAGCTCGAACGAACCGTTGTCGTTCGAGCGCGTCGCGCACACTCGTACCCAGTCGTCGCTCGGACCGGACGCCGGGCCGTAGCCGAGCTGCGCGAGCTTCTGCAACTCGTCGGTCAGCGACACCCAGCCTTCATCCGCGCGGCGACGCGCCTCGGCATCGGGCGGCGGCTTGCGGCGGTAGAGCACGACGCTCGCGCCCGCGCACGGAGCGCCGCTCGGACTCAGCACACACCCGGCGGCGAGCACGCGCGACGGCCCGAGTCGAACGTACGACCGGCCTCGTCTCGAGGGCTCGAGCAGCGCGAGGCGCTCCCGCACTTCCTGTTCGATCGTGCCGTCCGCGCCGCGGCGCACGACGCGCACGAACGCTGCGCGTCCACGAAAGGCGCCGGACCGGCCGCGCGGAATCGTGAAGCTCCCTTGGTCATCGGTGACGACCTCGGTCAGGGCTTCCAGAGGCACTTGAAGGCTGTCGATCAGTTCGTAGGCAAGGCGGCTCTTCGCGAGCACGGTTCCATCGTGATCCTGCACGGCGATGATGCAATCGCGCGGCCCGGGCGGACGTCGCAGCTCGAGAATCGCCTCCTCGCCGGGCTGCCGCGGACCTGCGCCGACTCCGGTGCACGCGTCCGTCTCCGCGAGATCGCCCGGCCATGCCGTCGCGCCGATCTGCCGACCGAGATCGACGAACGGGAACACGCCTTCGGATCCGACGACCTCGATGTCACCTCCCACGCGCCGTTCGGTATCGGACCGAACGTCGGCGATGCTCGCGTCGACGCGATACCGGCCGGTCAGCGGCTTGCCGTCGCCGTCGAGCAAGCGAACGCGCAAGGATCCGGTCGCCGGCAGCGTGAGCTCGAGCACCTTTTCGGGCCGCGAGAGATCGACGCGCACGCCCGGGGTGGAGCTCGGGAAACCGAAGTGGACCATCAGCTCGCCGCGCCTCGACTGTCCGCGCATCTGCGCGTGCGGGATCTCCGCGCGACCGGCGGCGTCGGTAGGCCAGGTTTCGAGATCTCCGGCACGGCCGGTGTCGGAGATCCTGGAGATCGCCAGAGGCACGCCTGCGACCGGCTCGCCGCGCTCGTCGACGACGCGCGCGTGCAGCGTGACGTCGTCCTCCAGCAGCACTTCGGTTGGACCTGTCGCGCGCGGATCCACGGACGTCTGTCCCCACGAACAGTCGGCGCGCGCGACGACGACCAGCGTCTCCGGCGGTTCGGGGATCCGGAGCTCGCCGTGCTGGTCACTGGTAGCCCGCGTACCGACTGCTTCGAGATCGCGTTCGACGTCGCCGGAAAGCGGCGGCGCGAAACGCGCCCAACCGCTCGAGATCGACGCGCGCGAGGCGTAGACCACCGTCGCACCGGCGACCGGCGCGCGCGTGACACCGTCCAGGACGCGCAGAAGGTGACCGGTTGGCGCTGCCGCCGCGACACTCGCTTCGGACGCGACCGGCGAACGCTCCGACATCGGCGGCGCGCTCTCGGAGGGCTGCGCGACGGGCGCGACTTGCGCTTCAGGACTCACCCCCGCTTCGACCTCGAGCGGCGCGAGTCGCGATGCGTACCAAGCTCCTCCGTCGACTCCGCACAGCGCGATGACGGCAACCCACGCGACGTGGAACTTCTTCATGGCGAGCAGTCCGATCGGGATCAGGTTCCAAGGCAGGCGCGAAAGGGCGAACGGCGCGAGTGCGGAAAGGGCGTCGCGGCCGTCCGCGGCCCGCGTGCCGCGCAAGCGGGCGCGCAGCAGCTCGAGACCGCGGCTCACGCGGTTGCGCACCGTCGAAGCCGGCACGCCCTCGCGTTTGGCGATCGCAGCAGGCGAGAGCTCGTCGAAGTACCGCAAGAGCAACGTCGAGCGATACGGTTCGTCGAGCGAGAGCACCGCGTCGACCAGGCCACGCCGCGCTTGCTCGCGCGCCAACGCGCGATCCACCGCCGGCAGCGCTTCGGGGCGCGCCGCGGCTTGCTCGCGCCCGACGCGCCGCGCATCGGAACGGCGCCACTGCGTGAGCGCGTTGCGCATCACCGTCGCGAGCCACGGCCGCGGCGACGCTTCCGGCGACGCGAACGAAGGCGGACGTTGGAGCGCCCGCACCCACGCTTCCTGCACGACGTCATCGGCGCTCTCGCCGTCGCGCACCAATCGCCTGGCGAGCGTCCAGGCCCACGCGGAGTGCGCGAGGAGCTCGTCGAGTTCCGGCTTGCGTGCGTCGGCGTCCATGCGGACTTCCAGAACGCCACGGGACGCGCCGCGTCGCAAGATCCTCCCGATTCGCGCGCTACTTCTCGCAGATCGCGATCACGCGGCCCTTCTCCTTCTTCGGAGAGGCGAGGAAGGTGATCTTGGAGACGAGCTGCTCGTGCTCGGTCAGAACGCGTTCGAACGCGGCCTTCGAGAAGAGGAACGTCTGGTCGTTCTCCGCGAGCGAGCTCACGCCGATCAGCGGCAGGCGCGTCAAAGCCGCCGCGACGCCCGGCAGCAGGCCCTCCGCGAACTTCGGGTCGGCCGGGGTCGGGAACTCGACGACCAATCGGCGCTTCGCGGCCCGCGCGAGCGTGCGCAGCGCGGCGACCGGCTCCTTCAGGTGATGCAACACGTTGAGCAAGAGCACGTCGTCGAACGCATCGCGCGCGCACACCGCTTCGAAGTCGTCGTCCGACAGCTCCGGCCCGCCGCCGTACACGTCGCGCAGGATCCGCGCGTGGCGCAGACGCTCGGGATTCCTCTCGAGCCCGACCAGCCGCGTCGCGCCGCGCTTCTGCGCCTCGTAGAGGAAGAACCCGTAGCAGCAACCGACGTCGAGCACCGACCTCCCGTCCATGCGCGCCGGGAAGATCACGTTCGCGGTCGCGGTGCGGTCTTCACCGCGCGTCGCGAGCCCGTGCGGCAACGCCATCCGTTGATACACGAATTTCTCGCGCGCGAGCAGCGACTCGAGCTCGGCCTGGGTCATCCGCGGGCCGGGGGCGGGCTGGACTTCGGGACTCAACCGCGCTCCATCAAGCAGACTCGGAGCTCGCCGAGTGACACCAAGCGTCGATACGTCGGATCGCCGGCGTCGACCAGCGCGTAGGGAATGCCGCGCGAGCGCAGGAACTCGAGCCAGTCGCGGTAGAGCGCGCCGAGATCGACCTCGGCGAGCAGCTCGAGCCATTTTTCGCGCGGGTAGGCGATGCCGTCCTCGACCAGCGTCTCCCGGGCGTCGCGCGCTCGCATCCGCCGCTCCAGCTCGGCGCGCGACGTCACCAGCACGGTCGCGCACGCATCGGTGTCGAGTCGCTTCAGCGCGCGCAGCGCCCGATCGGTTCCGAACGGATTCTGCACGCGCATGCGCATCTCCAGCCCGAGGGCGCGGGCTCGCTGCTCCAGCGAGCCGGCGCCGTGCAGCTTCGCGAGCCGCTCCATCGGCCGCATCAGGTTGTAGTGCAGCACGTAGCGGCGGCCGGGCTGCGGGGCGAGCGCATCGAGCGAGCTCGGGAACAGGAGCTCGTCGTAACTCCCCTCCAGAGTCCCGATGAACTGCGACTTGCCGCCGCTCGACGGACCGCTGACGATGTGCAGGCGCGCGCGTTGCATCGCTTGGGTGCGAGAATAGCGCGGCGCGGCGCGCGACGCGAGGAAGGCGCGTTCAGGGCCGCGCGAACGCCCGCAGCGGCCGTCCGGGCGAGCGATTCGCCCCGCAAAGGGGTTTGGAAGGCTCCGAAACTCGGTTGCGTTCGCCCGCGCCGCGACAAGCAGGCGAGATGTGTTTCGCGCGCGTGACAGGAGTCCGGGCAGAAGTCGGACGAAGCGAGCGTCGCAGCTCCGGTCGCGACGTTGCGTTCGAGTGGTTCGCCGACCGCCGTACGCACCCGTCCGTCGCGCGACCCGCTTGCGAAATCCGGAATAGAAGCGATCCTCGTTCGACCGAAAGCACAGGGAGCGTCCCACTCTCCTGTGGATTCCTGACATGAATGCTCGCCAGCCCGCGTCCGTCGCACGCGAAATGTCCGTCCGTGTACTTTGCACTGCCTTGCTGCTCGCGCTCGTGCCGTGCGTGCTCGGCGCTAGTTCCGACGCACAAGACGCCGCCGAAGCGTCCGCGAGCGCCTCGAGTTGGCGTTCGGCGCGCGACGAGATCCTCGTCCAGTCGGTCGCCTCGTTGGAGGCTCTCGCCGATTGGTGCAACTCGAACGAGGTGTTCGTCGAGCGCGATCGCGTGTTCGAGCTGATCCTGCGGATCGATCCGGAGCACTTCCGCGCGCACAAAGGCCTGAAGCACGTGCAGACGCGCGACGGAAAATGGGTGCCGCCGGAGAAGCGCGTCGTGTCGAAGAACTTCAATCCGATCGCGGCGGGAAAGTTCCCGGAGCGAATGCGCACGACGCTCGCGCCGACGTGCGACGCGCTCTTCGCGCTGGTCGACCGCAGTTCGCTCGCCGGCGCGGATCGCGACTCGGTGTACGAGGACATCGTGCGCTTCGATCCCGACAACGCGCGCGTTCGCCAAGAGCGCGGCGAAGCGCGCCTCGACGGCGCGTGGGTGTTGCAGGAGACGCTCGCAGGCAAGGTGCGCAGGCCGGAGGTCAAGGCCGCCGTCCGCGCGGCGCTCGCCGGCGTGCCCGAGCCCGCGGCTTTCGCGCTCGGCGACGACGAGCCGACGCTCGCGCTCCATTGGAAGGTCTCCGTGCGCACGCCGACGGTGCGGGTGCTCTCGACCGGCGATGCGGCGGAAGCGGTCAAGCTCGCGAAGTACGCGAGCGCGACGCTCGTGCTGCTCCATCAGCTCTTCGCGCTGCCGGCGAAGGAGCGCGCGGCGTTCACCGTCTACGCGCTCGGCGGCGCCGAGGAGCGCGTGCAGTTCATCGCGATCCATCCCGACATCGATCCGGAGCAGCGCGCGGCGCTCGCCGAGTTCTCGGGCATGGGTTTGAACTTCCGCGGCGACTTCGCGATCTCGAGCACGAACGCCGAGGAGCGGCTCGACTCGGTCGTCCGGCAGACGATCGCGCACGCGCTGATCGACGAGTTCAGGATCGAGCCCTCGTTCGGCTGGGCGTTCGAAGGCTTCGGCATGTACCTGACCCGCGAGCTGACCGGCACGCGGATGACCTGGTTCTCGCTGCCGAACGGCGCCAACGCGGAGCAGATCGCGCTGCGCAAGAAGCTGATCGGAGCGAAGTCGAACTGGATGAACGACGCGCACGAGCTGCTGGAGAGCCCGCGCAAGCCCGACCTCGGCGCGCTGGTCGCGAAGGGCATCGACGGGCTCACGATCGAGGAGTTGCTCTACGCCTACGTGCTCGCCGCCTACCTGATCGAAGCCCGCGCGGTCGAGACGCCGACGCTGCTGCGCGCGCTCGCCGACGCGAAGGCGGTCGAGGACGTGTTCCGCCAGGTGCTCGGGATGGACTTCGCCGCCACGGACGCGCGCGTGCGGCGCTGGCTCTCGGAACGACGTTGACCGTGGGGAGGCTGCCGTGACGAACTTGCTCCTGACAGCGTGTCTCGCGCTCGCGCTCGTTTCCCCGAGCTCCGGAGACTCCGAAGTGCACTGGCGCGGGAAGGCGTACACGCCGGCGACGTTGCCGGCGACGTTCGACCTCCGGATGCGCGAGGTCGTGGTGCGCTGGGGCGCGTTCGCGAGGTCGAACGAGCTCCGGTTCGACGTCGACGCGAACGGACGGTTCGTCGTGCTCTCGCCGCAGGCCTCGCAATACGTCGAGCACGCAAAGCCGCTGATCGACAAGACGTTCGATCTCGCGGAGCGCGCGCTGCCGACTCCCCCGCCGCGCACGGTGACCGCGGAAGCACCGGTGGGACCGGCCGCGAAACCCGCGGACGAGCCGACGCCGCTGCCCGAGGATCCCGAAGAGCCGCCCGCGGGCGCGCCGCCCCCGACGGGCAAGACGGCGGGCGCGGAGGTGCGCACGGTGACCGCGGTCGAGCTTGCGCCCGCTCCCGCGGTGATCTTGCTGCTCCAGAACCACGCCGCGTACGAGCGCTCGGTGCACTACCTCGTCGCGCTCGAGTCGTACTTGAAGCCGTGGGTCGACGAGGCGAGCACCGAGAGCGGTTACGCGCTCGAACGGCCGTTGTGCGGCTCGATGGTGATCGACCAACCCGATCAGGAGGAATGGAACCCGGACAACGAGATCGTCAATCGATGCATGCAGCTCGCCGTGCTGCAGCGCTCGGGTCGCCAGCCGAACTGGATCATGCAGGGCCTCGGGTGGTACGCGGAGTTCGAGCTCCAAGGTTCGGCGTACTGCTTCCCCTATCGTCACGAGTTCGTCTCCATCGCGGAGCACAGCGACTGGGACGAGCTGCTCGCCAACCGCTACGGCGGCCGCGACGCGACGCCGCTCGAGTTCGCGGACCTGGTCGAGTGCAAGCGCGGCTCGTGGAACACCGCCGCCGCGCACCGCGCGTGGGGCGCGATCGACTACCTCGTGCGGAAGGACGGGGCCGCGCTCTCCGCGCTGCTCCAGGACCTGCGTGCGGAAACCGTGGCGAAGAGTCGCCGCGACCTGCCCGACGGCACGTGGATCACCGAGACCGGCTTCGAACTCCCGACGGCGGACCAAGAGCGTCTGCTGCTCCTGCGTTTCGGCCCGAAGGTCGTCGCGGACATGCAGCGCGCCTGGTCGCGCGGCGGCGACCGCAAACGCTGAGGAGCGCTCGGATCCGTCCGACGGCACAATCGCGGCCATGGAACTCCACTTCCACGGCGCGACGGGCGACACCACCGGCTCTTGCCACCTCCTGCGCGCCAACGGGTGCCAAGTGCTGCTGGACTGCGGTCTGTACCAGGGCCGACGGTCGGAGAGCTACGCGCGCAATCGCAAGTTCGGTTTCGATGCGGCGCGCATCGACGCCGTCGTGCAGTCGCACGCCCACGTCGATCACTGCGGCAAGCTGCCGATGCTCGTCCGCGCCGGCTTCGGCGGCCGCATCCACGCGACGCACGGCACGCGCGACCTCGCCGAGATCCTGCTCCACGACTCCGCGAACATCCAGGTGAAGGATGCGGAGCACATGAACCGAGAGCGCTGGCGCGAACGAGCGTACGTCGAGCGCTGCCGCGACGGACGGCCGTGCCCGCCGAGCTTTCCGAACGCCGTCGCGCGCGGCGAGCTTCCGCCGAGCGAAGTCGTGCCGCTGTACGTCGACGAGGACGTCGACGCGACGCTGCCGCTGTTCGACCAGCACGCGTATCGCGCGTGGTTCGACGTCGCGACCGGCGTGCGCGTGCGCTTCCACGACGCGGGGCACATCCTCGGTTCGGCTTGGATCGAAGCGGAGGTCACCGAAGGCAAGAAGGTGACGCGGGTCGTCTTCACCGGCGACTACGGCCGTCCCGGGCAGCCGATCCTCCGCGACCCCGAGCCGCTCTGCGAAGCGGACGTGTACATCTCGGAGAGCACCTACGGCGCGCGCTCGCATCCGCCGTTCGGCGACATGGAACGCCAGCTCGGCGATGCGGTCGAGCGCCTCGCGCGGCGAGGACGCGGGCGACTGCTCGTGCCCGTTTTCGCGGTCGGACGCACGCAGAACATCCTCTACGCGCTCGCTCGGCTCTTCGAGCAGCGCTCGATCGGCGACGTGCGCGTCGCGGTCGACAGCCCGCTCGCGTCGCGCGCGACCGAGATCGTGATGAAGCACCCGGAGTACTTCGACGAAGAGGCGCTGTCGCAATGGGTCAAGTGGCAGGCGCAGTCGCGCTTGCGCGATCGGCTCGAATTCACCGAGACCGTCGAGGACTCGAAGCGGCTCACTCGAGACCCGCGCCCGTACGTCGTGCTCTCCGCGTCGGGGATGATGGAGTCGGGCCGCATCGTGCACCACCTCGCGTGGCACGTCTCGAACGAAGACTGCGAGATCCTGGTCGTCGGCTACCAGGCCGGGAACACGCTCGGTCGGCGGCTGGTCGAGAAAGCGCGCGAGGTCAACATCCTCGGCCACCGCTTCCAGGTGCGCGCGAAGGTGACGACGTTGAACGGGTTCTCGGCGCACGCCGATCGCGAGGGGCTGCTCGCGGCGCTGACGCCGCACGCGCGGCGAGCGAGCGCCCTCTTCCTCGTCCACGGCGAGAACGACCAACGCTTGCCGCTCGCGCGCGAGCTCGCCGAGCGCGGCTTCGCGCGCGTCGAGTCGCCCGAGGACGCCCGCAAGTTCGAGTTCTGAGCCCGTCGCGCGAGCTCTACAATCGCGGACCATGTCGCTCGTCCGCTGCGTCGCGTCGCTCGCGCTCCTCGCCGTCCCGTCGGTCGCCGGCGACGGGTTCAAGGACCTGAAACCGCCCGCCCCGATCGCCGACGGCCGCATCGCGCGGCTCGCGGCGGTCGACGCTCTGGATTGCACGCCGTGTCACCGCGACGTCGCCGAGGAGTGGGCGACCTCGGTACACGCGCTCGCGTGGGTCGACGAGCTCTATCGAGAAGAGCTCCTGGAGAAGAAGAAGCCGGAAGGCTGCTGGGGCTGCCACGTCCCGGTTCCGCTCGCGGGGACCGACCTCTCGCAGAAGCCCGCGCCGCGCGAGGAGCTGCGCGAGCACGGCGTCGCGTGCGTGAGCTGCCACCTCGCGCCCGACGGCGCGATCCTCGGACCGTTCGGCGCTGCGACCGAAGCGCATCGTTCGGTGAAGGACGCGCGCTTCGGCGGCGCCGACGGCGACGCGCTCTGCGCGGCGTGCCACCGCACGAACGTCGGACCGGTGCTCGGCGTCGCGAAGGATTTCGAGGTCAGCGAGCAGGCGCGGAAAGGTCGCTCGTGCGTCGGTTGCCACATGGCGCCGATCGAACGCGCCGCCGCGAACACGCCGACCGGCGCCGAGCCGCGCGAGCTCCCGAAACGCGCCGGGCGCAGCCACGCGCTGCAGACGCCGCGCGATCCGAGCTTCCTCGCGCGCGCGTTCGAGCTCCACGCGAGTTCCGCCGACGGGCGCACGCGCGTCGAGCTCCTGAACGTCAGCGGCCACCGCGTGCCCGGCTTGATCGGCCGCAGCCTGAAGGTGACCGCCGAAGTGCTCGACGCGACCGGCGCCGTACTCGCGGAGCGCACCGTCGAGATCGACTCGCGAAGCTTCGTGCCCGTCGACGAAGCCCTAGAGATCGAGCTCGGCGCCGTCGGTCCGAAGGTGCGGTTGCGCGGCCTGCACCGCGATCCGCGCCTGGAGCAGCCGGTCGAGTTCCTCGCGCGCGAGCTGGACGTCGTCGGCCGCTGAGGGTGTGTGAAGAAATCGATCCCACCGTCCACGGAGCCCTTTGTTTGGCGTTCGCTCGCGGCCTCGAACGTCGAAACGCTGGCTCACGCGGCGCGAGTGCGCGATTTGCTCACGCTCTCTGGGTCCGCGCGCGAGCAGATGGGCGTCGAGGGCTATCGCCGGGGCATGCGACGTGCTACTCGTTGCCGTGCGCGCGCCGCCGGGTAGGACGACCGCCGCGATGCCGCGCGCGCACCCCGCATGCTCGCCGTGTTCGTGATCCTGGCCGCGCTGTTCGGCCCCGCGCAATCCAAGAGCGCGGATCCGATCGCCCGTGCGCGCGAGTGGATCGAGGACTACGGCGGCTCCGGAACCGATCGCGGCGCCGAGGTCGTAGCCGAGGGCGAGGCGCTGCTCGCGGAGCTCGCGGCACTCGACGTGCGCGCGCCCGAGCGACGGCCCGACATCGCGCTCGCGCTGCTCGACTGCGCCGGGCTGCGGCCGCGCAGCACGGGCGAGATGCGGCCCGACGACGCCTACCAACCCGACGCGCGCACGAAAGCGCTGCGCGGGAGCGCGGTGAAGGCGTTGGAAGCGTTGCTCGCGACCGATGCGCGCGGCGAGCTCGCGCGCGAGCTCGCGGTGCACGTGATGATCGACGCGAAGGGTCAGCCGCTGACGCGGCGGGTCGCGGCGATCGAGCTTTTCAACGGCAAGTTCCGGCGCGAAACCGAGCTCGCCTTGCTCCATTGCGCCGATTCGGAGCAACCGGTGGTGCGCCGCGCGGCGTTGCGAGCGCTCGCGGGTTGGCCCGAGGACGCCGTGCATCGCCGGATGGCGCGCGAGCTCGAGGAATCGCTCGTTTCGCCCGGTGCGCGCCACGCCGCGTTCGCGCTGCGCCACTTCGAGACCACTGTGCTGCCGAGCACGAGCGAAGCGTGCACGATCGTCGAGCGCTACCTCGCACGCGGCGCGACCTCGCCCGATTGGCGCGTCGCGACGCGCGCGCTGCGGGTCGCGCCCGCGCTCTCGCACGACGACGCGGTGCCGGTGTTGATCGCGGCGCTCACCGAGTGGGTCGGCCGGCGCGCGAGGGCCCAGGGCTCCTCGCGCATCGAAGGCGAGATCGCGCGCGAGCTCGAGCGCCGTTCGAAGCGCCACCTCGGCCCGTACCCGGAGCGCTGGCGGTCGTGGTGGCGCTCGTACCTCGAGCGACGCGCGTCCGGCGCGGAGGGCGACCCGGAGCCGGAGACGGTGACCAGCTTCTTCGGCCTGCGCCCGACGACCGATCGCGTGGTGTTCGTGCTCGACCGGTCGGGTTCGATGGACGGGACGCTCGGCACCGGCGGCACCACGCGCTGGAAGGCGGCGGTGGCGCAGTTGCTCGACTTCGTCGAGAAGCTCGGCCCGAGCGGGCGCTTCCGGGTGATCCTATTCAGCGATGAAACGTGGAGCTCCAGCCGGGAGATGAAGCAGGCGACCCCCCAGAACATCGCGTCGCTCAGGAACTGGCTTTCCGGCCACCGGCCAGGCGGCGGCACCGAGCTCCAGCCCGCGATCCGCGAGGCGCTCGGCGTCGACGAGCGCGGCGCGCTGCTCGGGGCGCTCGACGCCGACTCGGTGATCGTCCTGTGCGACGGCCAAACCGCGGAGGGTCCCGCCTGGGTCGTGCCGTTCCTCGAGGCGGTCAACGCGGAGCGCTGCATGGTCTTCTACGGCGTCCAGATCGGCGGCGGCGGCGACGGCACGCTCTCCGCGCTCGCGCTCCACAGTGGCGGCCAGTTCGTTCAGAGCATGGACTGAGCTCCGTAAGCCGTTTCGGACAGTCGATTACGTCCTTGTTCGCAGATCGACGACAACGACGGCGCAGTTCGAGGAGCCGCCGAAGAGCCCGACCGCCCCGGACGCGCGCGCACGCCGTCCGAGCGGCGACGGGCACCTCTGTAAGGAGAGCGAGGCGTGCGCCGAGTGCTTCTTCTCACCCCTCGGCATGGCTACACTCCCGCGTCTTTTCCCCAGGGCTCCGCGGCGCGCCATGACCTGCCCGCCGAGACCCGAAAGGCCCCCCAGCCGACGACCCGCGCGGCCGTCCCACCCATGCTCAGAGACTACGCTCCGCTGATCATCCTCGTGTTGGTGGTCGTGGGGTTCGCGGTGGTGAACATCTTCGCCAGCGACATCCTCGGCGGCAAACGCCGCAGCATCGACAAGGGGAAGGCGTACGAGTGCGGCATGGCGCCGCAGGGCGACGCGCGCATCCGCCTCTCGATCCACTTCTATCTGGTGGCGGTGCTGTTCATCCTCTTCGACGTCGAGTCGATCTTCCTGATCCCCTGGGCGGTCGCCGCGAAGTCCTTCACCGCCGCCGGAGTCGGCGCGATCGTCTTCGCCGAGGTCGTGTTGTTCGTGGTCGTGCTCGGCGCCGGACTCGCCTACGTGTGGCGCAAGGGAGGTCTCGATTGGGATCGCTGAAACCGGTCGAAGGCGAAGGCGTCGGCTTCCTCGCGACGCGCGTCGACGAGCTGATCAATTGGGGCCGCAAGAATTCGTTGTGGCCGATGCCGCTCGGGCTGTCGTGCTGCGGCATCGAGCTCATGGCGATGATCGGGCCGAAGTTCGACCTCGCGCGCTTCGGCGCGGAGGCGGCGCGCTTCTCGCCGCGGCAGTGCGACCTGCTGGTCGTCGCCGGCACGATGACGTGGAAGATGGCGGAAGCGGTCCGCACGATCTACGACCAGATGCCTGACCCGAAGTGGGTCATCGCGATGGGCGTGTGCTCGAGCTCCGGCGGCATGTACGACTCGTACGCGGTCGTGCAAGGCGTCGACTCGATCCTGCCGGTCGACGTCTACGTCCCGGGCTGCCCGCCGCGGCCGGATGCGGTGATCGACGCGATCATCAAGCTCCAGAAGAAGATCGAGCGCGAGGATCCGCTGCGTCGGCTCCTGAAGGGCCCGGAAAACAAGCCCGACATCGGCACCGGTGAGGCGTTCAAGCAGCCGAACGCGGGGATCGCGCGCTCGAGCCTCGACCTGCATCCGCACGACCCCAAGGCCAAGCTCGAGGAGCTCCAGAAGTGACCGCTCCGCAAACGCGAGAGCGCGTCGTCAAGGCGCTCGAAGGCGTCGCCTTCGACACGATCGACGCGCGCGACGGGATGTTGACCCTGCGAGTCGAGCGCGCGGTGCTCGGCGAGCTCTTCGCGCGTCTCTCCGATCGCGCGGGCTTCGATCAGAACACCCTGGTGACCGCGGTCGACCACTTCCCCGCGGAACCGCGCTTCGAGATGGTCTGGCAGTTCCTGTCCTACGACCACAACGACCGCGTGCGCGTGAAGTGCTCGCTCGCCGAAGCCGATGCGCACGTGCCGACGTGTACGCCGCAGTGGCCGGGCGCGAGCTTCAGCGAGCGCGAGTGCTTCGACATGTTCGGGGTCCGGTTCGACGGACACCCGGACCTGCGGCGTCTGCTGATGCCCGACGGCTATCTACACCATCCGTTGCGCAAGGACTTCCCCCACGCAGGCATCGAGCCCGATCGCCTCTATCGCGAGTGGGACAAGAAGCGCCGCGAAGGCTGGCAACCCAACGCATGACCACCAAGCAAGTCTTCGAGTACATGCACCACGCGCCGGATCACGACGATCCCGTGCACGGCGCGCCGATGAAGGTCAACATGGGTCCGCAGCACCCTGCGACCCACGGCGTGTTGCGGCTCGCGATCGAGCTCGACGGCGAAACGGTGACGTCGATCGATCCGATCGTCGGGTATCTGCACCGCGGCAAGGAGAAGACCTGCGAAAGCCTCGGTTGGCACAAGTTCTTCCCCCACACCGATCGCCTCGACTACGTGCAGCCGCTGCTCAACAACGTCGGCTACGCGCTGGCGTGCGAGAAGCTGGCCGGGATCCAGGTGCCGCAGCGCGGCCAAGAAGTGCGCGTGCTCCTGATGGAGCTCTCGCGCGTAATGGCGCACTTGATCTACATCGGCACGACGTCGATCGACCTCGGCGCGGTGACGATCTTCTTCTACTCGTTCCGGCTGCGCGAGGAGCTCTACTCGATCCTCGACGCGTACACCGGACACCGGATGAACAACACGTACGTGCGCATCGGCGGCGTGTACGCGGACGTCGACGAGAACGTCGAGGGCATGGTCGCGGAGTTCCTCCGCACCGCGCCGGCTCGACTCGACGAGATCGAGAAGCTCTTGACCGCCAATCGCATCTGGCACGACCGCAATCGCGGCGTCGGCGTGATCTCGGTCGAGGACGCGAAGCGATTGTCGCTCTCCGGTCCGAACCTGCGCGGCTCGGGCCTCGCCTACGACCTGCGCAAGGCGCAACCGTACTCGGGCTACGAGACGTACGACTTCGACGTGCCGGTGGGCACCGTCGGCGACGCGTACGACCGCTATCTCGTCCGGATGGAAGAGATGCGCCAGTCGCTGCGGCTTTGCACGCAAGCCCTCGAGCGCCTGAAGAAGTCGAAGGGCGCGGACGTGCTCACCGAGGATCGACGTTACGTTCTGCCGCCGAAGGGCGACGTGCACTCGTCGATGGAGGAGCTGATCGCCCAGTTCAAGATCGTGTCGGACCTGCGCTTGCCGAAGGGCGAGGCGTACCACGCGGTCGAATCGTCGAAGGGCGAGCTCGGCTTCTATCTCGTGAGCGACGGCTCTTCGAAACCGGTGCGCTGCCACATCCGCGCGCCCGGATTGATGAACGTGCAAGCGGTGCCGGTGCTCGGCAGAGGTCGCTTGTTGTCGGACATGGTCGCGATCATCGGTGGTCTCGACTTCGTCATGGGTGAGGTGGATCGCTGATGGCTCTCCCCGCGAAACTGATTCAAGAGTTCGACGAACTCGTCACGCACTACCCGGAGAAGCGCGCCGGCTTGATTCCCGCGCTGCACCGCTGCCAAGAAGAACTCGGCGGCTGGGTCTCTCCGGACACGATGGAGGCGCTGGCCGAGTACTTCGGGCTCGAGCCCGTCGAGGTCTACGGCGTGGCGAGCTTCTACCCGATGTTCCGCCTGACGCCGCCGGGCAAGCACGTGATCAGCGTGTGCCACAACATCTCGTGCGAGCTGCGCGGTGCGACAGAGCTCATGGAGCACGTCTGCAAGAAGACGGGCACCAAGCCGTACGGCACCTCCGCCGACGGCAAGTTCACCGTGTGGCCGGTCGAGTGCCAGGGCGCGTGCGCGAACGCGCCGATGATCGACCTCGACGGCGTCTATCACGAAGACCTCACCACCGAGAAGGTGGACAAGCTCCTCGGAGGCCTCGCGTGAAGTCGTTCGAACGCTATCTGCTCGAGCGCACGAAGCTCGCGAACTCGCACACGCTCGCCGTCTATCGGGCGAACGGCGGGTACAAGGCGCTGGAGAAGGTGCTGAAGAAGCCGCTGACTCCGGCGGAGATCATCGCGGAGATGAAGGCGTCCAACCTGCGCGGCCGCGGCGGCGCGGGCTTCCCGTGCGGGATGAAGTGGAGCTTCATGCCCGATCCGGCGAAGGATCCGCGCCCGCGCTACCTCGCGGTCAACGCCGACGAATCGGAACCCGGCACGTGCAAGGACCGCGTGCTGATGGAGAAGGACCCGCACGGCCTGATCGAAGGCTGCTTGATCGCCGCGTACGCGATGCGGTTGCAAGCGGTGTACATCTACGTGCGCGGCGAGTACCGCAAGTCGTACGACACGCTGCTCGCGGCGATCGCCGAAGCGCGCAAGGCGGGCCTCGTCGGCAAGAACGTGATGGGCACCGAGTTCTCGTGCGACGTCTGGATGCACAAGGGCGCCGGCGCCTACATCTGCGGCGAAGAGACCGGCTTGATGGAGTCGCTCGAGGGCAAGCGCGGCCACCCGCGTCCCAAGCCTCCGTTCCCGGCGGGCTTCGGCCTCTGGGGCAAGCCGACGACCGTCAACAACGTCGAGACGATCTTCAACGTCCCGTTCATCGTCGAACGCGGTGGAGCCTGGTTCTCCTCGATCGGCACGCAGAATTCGAAGGGCAACTTCCTCTGCGGCATCTCCGGTCACGTCGAGAAGCCCGGCGTGTACGAGCTCCCGTTCGGCGTCACCGCGCGCGAGATCGTCGACGAGGTCGCCGGCGGCATCTGGAAGGGCCGCAAGTGCAAGGCGTGGTTCCCAGGCGGTTCATCGTGCGCGTTGCTGCGCGGCGAGGACCTCGACGTCGTGCTCGACCACGACTCGCTCAAGGCCAAGGGAAGCTCGCTCGGCACCGCCGCGATGATCGTGATGGACGACACGACGTCGATGGCGCGCGTGATGGAGATCATCGCGCGCTTCTACGATCACGAGAGCTGCGGCCAGTGCTCGCAGTGCCGCGAAGGCACGCAGTGGCTCGCGCAGATCTTCCACCGCATCGCCACGGGCCACGGCAAGCCCGACGACGTCGCGACGCTCGAATCGCTCGCCAAGGGCATGGCCCCGGGCAAGACGATCTGCGCGCTCGCCGACGCCGCGGCGATCCCCACCCTCTCCGCCGTGCGGATCTTCAAGACCGAGCTCGAGGAGTGCATCCGTCAGGCCAAGGACCCGCTCGCGCCGCCGCGCGTCGAGTACGCGGGAGCCCACTAGGAGCCACCCCAGGTGACCAAGATCACTGTCAACGGCCGCGAGATCGACGCGGATCCGAAGAAGCCGCTGATCGCCGCTTGCCACGAGAACGGGATCGACGTGCCGATGTACTGCTACCACCCGGGCCTGCGCCCGGTCGGCAGTTGCCGCATCTGCCAAGTCGAGGTCAAGCAGGGGGACGCGCCCGCGCGCGTCGTCGCGTCCTGCCGCACGCCGGTCGCGGAGGGCATGGTCGTCAACACGGACTCGCCGAAAGCGCACGACGTGCGCCGCGAGTGCCTCGAGTTCCTGCTGAAGAACCACCCGCTCGACTGCCCGATCTGCGACAAGGCCGGCGAGTGCGACCTCCAGGACTACTCGTTCGCCGAAGGCCAGACCAAGGGCCGCACGCACGAGCCGCGGCGCAAGCTCGAGAAGCGCAAGTCGCTCGGGGACGTGATCGTCCTCGACGAAGAGCGCTGCATCCTGTGCTCGCGCTGCGTGCGCTTCTTCGAGGACGTCACCAAGAAACCGCAGCTCACGGTCGCGGACCTCGGCTCGCGGTCGGTGATCTCGACGTTCCTGGACAAGCCGCTGAAGGGCAACTACCAGGGCAACATCGCGGACATCTGCCCGGTCGGCGCGCTGACCTTGACGCGCTTCCGCTTCCAAGCGCGCGTCTGGAACCTCTCGAAGCACCTGTCGACCTGCGCGGAGTGCTCGCGCGGCTGCTCGGTGACCGCTGAAGTCCTGCGCGGCGGCGACACCAAGCGCTTCCGCCCGCGCTTCAATCCCAAGGTCAACCAGTGGTGGATGTGCGACACCGGACGCTTCGCGTTCTCGCATGTCAACGCCGCCGATCGCGCCGTCGCGCTGCGGCGCACCGCGGAAGGCCTCGAAGCGTGCGACCTCGACGCAGCGCTCTCCGCCGCGGCGAACACGCTGCGCGGCAAGTCGAACGTCGCCGTCGTGCTGTCGCCGTTCTCGACCAACGAGGAAGCGGCCGCAGCCAAGGCGCTCGCAGCTCGGCTCGGCGCGAAGACCTGCTTCGTCTCTCCGGCGCCGAACGCGCTGAAGGACGACTTCCTGCACACCGGCGATCCGTGCCCCAATCGACGCGGACTCACCGACCTCGGCTTCGCGGGCCTCGCCGCGGCCGATGTCGCGGGCGCGCTCGCCGGTGCGGGTGCCGTGGTGCTCGCGGGCGAGCGCGTGGTCGAGCTCCTCGGCGCCGAACGCGTCGCGGCGCTGACCGGAACGCGGGCCGTGCTCTTCGACACCCACTGCGTCGACGCGCCCGCGCTCGACGCGTGCATCGGCGTGCCGGTGCACGTCGAAAAGGACGGCCACTGGACTAACGTCGAAGGCCGTGCCGGCCGGTTGACGATCGCGCGCAGCGCGCCGCGGGGCGTGCGCGCGCTCGACCTGAACTTGAAGCGACTCAGCGAGCTCGTTTCCCCCGCCGGAGCCAAGGCATGAGCCCCGAGCTTCTGGAGATCGTGGTGTGGATCGTGAAGGTCCACGTCATCTTCCTCGGCATGGTCGGCGTCGCGGCGATCACGACTCTCGCCGAGCGCAAGGTCTCGGCGTGGATGCAGTACCGCCACGGTCCGACCCGCGTCGGTCCGCAAGGCCTGTTGCAACCGCTCGCCGACGGCGTGAAGTTCATCTTCAAGGAGTCGCTCGTCCCCGACGGCGCGAACAAGTGGATGTTCCGCTTCGCGCCCGCGCTCGCGGCGGGGCCCGCGATGTTGACGGTCGCGGTGATCCCGTTCGGGCCGGACGTGACGCTCTTCGGCGTGACGACGCCGTTCTCGATCGTCGACCTCGACATCGGGCTGATGTACATCCTCGCGATCGGCGGCCTGTCCGTGTACGGCGTGATCGTCGGCGGTTGGGCGTCGAACTCGAAGTACTCGCTGCTCGGCGGACTGCGCGCGTCGGCGCAGATGGTCAGCTACGAGCTCTCGATGATCCTCGCGATCCTCTCGGTGGTCGCGATCTCGGGCTCGCTCGACCTGCGCGAGGTCGTGATGCAGCAAAAGACGCTCGGCGAGTGGAACATCCTCTACCAACCGGTCGCGTTCCTGCTGTTCCTGATCGCGGCGTTCGCCGAGACCAACCGGCATCCGTTCGACTTCGCGGAGTGCGAGCCCGAGCTCGTCAGCGGTTTCCACACCGAGTACAGCGCGATGCGTTTCGCGCTCTTCGCGCTCGGCGAGTACTGCGCGATGGTCGTGATGAGCTCGGTCGCCGTCGCCCTGTGGTTCGGCGGCTTCTCGGTGCCGTTCATGCCCGAGGCGCACTGGACGCTCGGCATCCTCGCGTTCTGCGCGAAGGTGACCTGCTTCCTGTTCTTCTTCCTCTGGGTGCGCTGGACCTTGCCGCGCTTCCGCTTCGACCAGCTGATGAACCTCGGTTGGAAGGTCATGCTGCCGATCGCGCTCGTCCACCTGTTCATCACCGGCGCGGTGATTTCGTTCGCGCCGCAGCTGAAGAGCCTCTGGAACGGCCTCGTGAACGGAGCGTCCTGATCCATGGTCATCGTCCGACGCAAGGAACTGTCGCTCCGCGAGCGGCTGTACCTGCCCGAGATCGCGCGTGGTCTCTCGATCACCTTCCGCAAGCTCTTCGAGAAGCCGATCACCCGGCAGTATCCCGAAGAGCCTCTGCCGAAGAACGAAGTGACGCGCGGTCAGCCGCGCCTCGTCGTCAAGGACGACGGCAACATCGCGTGCGTCTCGTGCGGCATGTGCGAGATCGCCTGCCCGGCCTACGCGATCACGATCGACGGCGGCGAGACCGATCGTCCGATCGAGCGCGAGCCGAAGAAGTTCGAGATCGACATGCTGCGTTGCATCCTCTGCGGCTTCTGCGAAGAGGCCTGCCCGAAGGATGCGATCTTCATGAGCGACGAGTTGGAGCTCGCCGACTACTCGCGAGCTGCGTTGATCTACGACCTCGAGAAGCTCAAGCGTCCCAAGTCCGCGCTGCAGAAGCGCATCGACTACGTCTACAGGCTGAACAACCGGTGGCGGAAATCCTCTTCTACGTCCTGAGCGCGGCCGCGCTCCTCTTCGGTCTCGGCGTGGTACTCGCCAAGAGCCCGATGATGAGCGTGCTCTCGCTCCTGGGCAGCTTCTTCTGTCTCGCCATCATCTACTTGTTGGCGGGATTCCAGTTCCTGGCCGCCGCGCAGATCTTGGTCTACGCGGGCGCGATCCTCGTGCTGTTCCTGTTCGTGATCATGTTGCTCAACTTGGGCGAGATGGGCGCGATCGCGGAGCGGTCGAACTCGTTCCTCGACAGCACCTCCGCGCGCATCGGCGCGGTGATCGCGGTCGGCATGGGCGTCGTCGGACTCGCCGCGGCGAGCCGCGCGGCGTTCCAGCCGGTCCGCGTCGAGCCGGGCACGGGCCTCGACGGGCTCGAGGCGATCGCGACCGAGCTCTTCGGTCGCTACTCGCTCGCGTTCGAGGCCGCGTCGATCCTCCTGCTCGCGACGATCGTCGCGGTGATCGCCCTGGCGAAGCGTCAGCGTCGCGGTCTGAAGGACGGAGGCCGCGCATGAACGTGCCGAGCGAACACCTCTTGTTCCTCGCCGCCGGGCTCTTCGCCATCGGCGTGCTGGGCTTCCTGATCCGCCGCAACGTGATCATCGTGTTGATGTGCATCGAGCTGATGCTCAACGCCGCCAACCTGACGTTCCTCGCTGCGAGTCGTCAGCATTCGACCGCGCAAGTCGCCAACCTCGACGGCGCGGTCTTCTCGATCTTCGTGATCCTGGTCGCCGCGTGCGAAGCGGCGGTCGGTCTCGCGCTGATCATCGCTCTCTTCCGTCTCAAGCAGACGGTGGAGGCCGATTCGCTCTCCGAGATGAAGGGCTGAGTCCATGGGCGGCACCTGGCTCCTCTGGTTCATCCCGCTGCTCCCGCTGTTCGGCGCGGCGGCTTGCGGGCTCATTCACTTCGCGACGCTCGCGGCGCGCAAGCACGACGCGAACGCGAAGGGCCCGTCGGGGCTCGCTCCGGTCGTCGCGTGCGCGGCGATCCTCGGCTCGCTCTTGCTCTCGATCGCGGCGTTCAAGCAGCTCGCCGGTCTCGCGGCCGACGCGCGCGTGATCGAAAGCGCGGTCTGGCCGTGGATCCATGTCGGCTCGCTGCAGCTCGACATCTCGCTCGTCGTCGACCCTCTATCGGCGGTGATGCTGATGGTCGTCACCGGCGTCGGCTTCCTGATCCACGTCTACTCGGCGGGCTACATGAAGGGCGATCCGGGCTACGCGAAGTTCTTCGCGTTCCTGAACCTCTTCGTGTTCTCGATGCTGATGCTGGTCCTGAGCTCGTCCCTGATCGGACTCTTCGTCGGTTGGGAAGGCGTCGGACTGTGCTCGTACCTGCTGATCGGCTTCTGGTACGAGAAAGGCTGGCCGGCCGAGGCCGGACAGAAGGCGTTCATCTTCAACCGCGTCGGCGACGCGAGCTTCCTGATCGGGTCCTTCATCCTGATCAAGCTGTTCGGCACGCTCGATCTGTCCGACATCAACACGGCGGTCGCGAGCGTCAGCGCCGATCCCGCGAACGCGTGGTGGCTGACCATCGCCGCGCTGTGCCTGTTCGGCGGCTGCACGGGCAAGTCGGCGCAGATTCCGCTGTTCACGTGGCTCCCCGACGCGATGGCGGGCCCGACGCCGGTCAGCGCGCTCATCCACGCGGCGACGATGGTCACCGCGGGCGTGTACCTGGTCGTCCGGATGAACCCGGTGTTCGCGTTCGATCCGACGGTGCTGACCGTGATCGGAACGATCGGCGCGTTGACGGCGTTGGTAGGCGGCACGAGCGCGATCTTCCAGCGCGACATCAAGAAGGTGCTCGCCTACTCGACCGTCTCGCAGCTCGGCTACATGTTCCTGGGCCTCGGCTCGGGCGCGTTCGCGGCGGCGATCTTCCACTTGGTGACGCACGCCTTCTTCAAAGGCCTCTTGTTCCTCGGCGCGGGCTCCGTGATCCACGGCATGCACGACGAACAGGACATGCACAAGATGGGCGGGCTCCGGCGCCACATGCCGAAGACGTTCGTCACGTTCATGGCGGGCGCGGCGGCGCTGTCCGGATTGCCGCTGCTCTCGGGCTTCTTCTCGAAGGACGAGATCCTCGCGCACACGTTCGCGCACGGCGGCTTCTACTTCGTGCTCTGGGGCATCGGCATCGTCACCGCCGCCGTGACCGCGTATTACACGTGGCGGATGGTCGCGCTGACCTTCTTCGGGAAGGAGCGCTTCGACCACCACCACGTGCACCCGCACGAGTCGCCCGCGCTGATGTGGGTGCCGCTCGCGGTGCTCGCGGTGTTGTCGGTGCTCGGCGGCGCGCTCGGCTTGCCGCCGGTGTTCCACGTCGTGCACGTGCTCGAGCACTGGCTCGAGCCGGTGACCGCGCCGGGCCACGCGCTGCTCGCCGCGAACGGCACGCACGAGCTCTCGCATGCGATGGAATGGGCGCTGCTCGGACTGGGCGCGGCGATCGCGCTCGGGTTCGCGCACTTCGGCTTCCGCACCTACGTGAAGGGCGTCGAGCAGGACGAGAGCGTGCAACGCAACCGTCCGGCGCTCGCCGACTTCCTCGTCGGCGCCTGGAAGATCGACGCGCAGTACTACGCGAAGATCGTCTACCCCTCGAAGCTCGTCGCGTTCGTCACCGCCGTGATCGTCGATCAATTCGCGATCGACGGCCTCGTCAACGGAGCCGGCGGCCTCGCCACAGCCACCGGCAATCGACTCAAGCTCCTCGTGGACGGCAGTCTGAAGAGCTACGCGCTCTGGATCGGCGCCGGCGCCGTGCTGCTCGCCCTCCTGTGGATGTTCGTCTAGTCCCACCTCGATGGACCAACTGACTCTCATCACGTTCCTGCCGCTGCTCGGAGCCCTGCTGGTGCTCCTCACGCCGGCGAGCCAGGAAAAAGCCCTGCGCGCGATCGCGCTCGTGACGACGCTGGTCGTCGCGGTGCTCGGCGTGCGGCTCTACCTGCAATTCGACGGCACGAGCGCCGCGCTGCAGTGCGCCGTCGACAAGCCGTGGTTCGTGCTGCCCGGGAGCGCGATCGCGATCCGCTACAAGCTCGGTGTCGACGGCCTGTCGATCCTGATGGTCGTCCTGACCGCGGTGCTGATGCCGACCGTGATCCTCTCGACGTGGGGACACATCCACAAGCGCGTCAAGGAGTTCATGGTCTGGATGCTCGTCATGCAGACGGGCATGCTCGGCGTCTTCCTCGCGACCGACCTGGTACTCTTCTACTTCTTCTGGGAAGTGTCGCTGATCCCGCTCTACTTCATGGTGGGCATCTGGGGCGGCGAGCGCCGGCTCTACGCGACGATCAAGTTCTTCCTCTACACGCTCGCCGGCTCGCTGGTGATGCTCGTCGCGGTCATCGCGCTGATCTATCACTTCCGCACGGCCGACATCGAGGCGTTGTGCGCGCAGGCTGGCTCGCTGGAGCTCACGAAGCAACTTTGGCTCTTCGCCGGCTTCGCGCTCGCGTTCTCGATCAAGGTGCCGCTGCTGCCGTTCCACACGTGGCTCGCGGACGCGCACACCGAGGCCCCGACCTCCGGTTCGGTGGTGCTCGCGGGCGTGCTGCTGAAGATGGGCACGTACGGCCTGCTGCGCTTCGGCGTCGACATGTTCCCCGCGGCGTCGCTGGAGCTCGCGCCGCTCTTCATGGCGCTCGGCGCGGTCGGCATCGTCTACGGCGCATTCCTCGCGATGGCGCAGACCGACGTCAAGCGCCTGGTCGCCTGCTCGTCGGTCAGCCACCTCGGCTACGTGGTGCTCGGGATGTTCGCGCTGACGCGCGCGGGCCTCTCCGGCTCGATCCTGCAGATGGTCAACCACGGCATCTCGACCGGCCTACTCTTCCTCTTGATCGGCATGATCTACGAGCGCCGGCACACGCGCGCGCTCGACCAGTTCGGCGGCATCGCGTCGACCATGCCGATCTTCGCGTTCTTCCTGGTCTTCACGGTGCTCTCGAGCGCCGCACTGCCGGGCTTGAACGGGTTCGTCGGCGAGTACTTGATCCTGCTCGGCGCGTTCCAAGCGAAGCCGCTGTGGGCGATCATCGGCGTGCTCGGCGTGATCTTCGGCGCGGTCTACCTGCTCGTGGCGACGCGCCGTGTGCTGTTCGGGCCGGTGACGCACGAGGAGAACAAGCATCTCGAGGACCTGAACGTGCGTGAGATCGGATTGATGCTGCCGATGGTCGTGCTCGCGGTGTGGATCGGCTTCCAGCCGACGCCGTTCCTCGACCAGAGCCGTGGTTCGCTCGACCGCGTGATGAAGAAGATCGAGCTCGCCCGCGGCGCGCAGAGCGCGGCGCTCGAAGTCCGGCCGCTCACGACCGAGGAGGTCGTCCGATGAACCCGCAAGACCTCCTGCACCTGTTCGACGAGCGCGCGATCGAAGCGGTGCGACCGCTGCTCGCGCTCTCGGCGGGCCTGATCGTCCTGCTGCTCTCGGGCGTGTTCGACGGCCTCAAGGCCCTGCGCGGTCCGATCGTCGTCGCGACGCTGCTGTTCGGCGGCTGGCTGACGGCTTCGAACTTCGTGACGCAACCGGGCGTCGTCCTCGACGGCACCTACTCCGCCGACCGCGCGGCTTCGGCGTGGGGACTGCTCTTCGTCGTCGCGACGTTGCTCGCGTGGCTCTTCAGCCACAACTACTACTCGGACGAGGAGCGGCCGTTCCGGCTCGAGCACGACGTGCTGATGCTGACGACGCCGATCGGCATGATGCTGATGGGCGGCGCGCAGAACCTGATCGTGTTCTTCGTCGGCCTCGAGATCCTCTCGATCCCGCTGTACGCGCTCGCGAGCTTCCGCCGCAACCGCGCACGCTCGGTCGAAGCGGGGCTGAAGTATTTCCTGCTCGGTGCGTTCGCCGCGGCGTTCTTCCTCTACGGCTCGTCGCTGATCTACGCGGCGACCGGCACGGTCCAGCTCGCCGAGATCAAGGCGATCGGCATCCACGGACCGCTTGCGCTCGCCGGCGTCGCGCTGCTGATGGCGAGCCTGTTCTTCAAGATCAGCGTCTTCCCGTTCCACCTCTGGGTGCCGGACGTCTACCAAGGCAGTCCCACGCCGGTGACCGCGCTGATGGCAACCGGCACGAAGGCGGCGGCGTTCGCGTTCCTGCTGAACGCGATGTTCATGCTGCCGGCGAAGGCCGCGGTGCTCGTCGCGGTGGTCGCGTTGGTGACGATGGCGCTCGGCAATCTCGGCGCGCTCGCGCAGACCGACGTGAAGCGAATGCTCGCGTATTCGGGCATCGCGCACGCGGGCACGTTGCTGCTCGTCGTCGCGGGCACGCTCGCGGGCGATCCGGAATCGGGCGGCGCGCTGCACGCCGCGCTCTTCTACATGGGCGCCTACGTGTTCACGGCGGCCGGAGCGTTCGGCCTGCTCGCGCTCCTCGAGCGCGACGGCGAGCGCTTCACCTCGCTCGAATCGCTGAAGGGCCTCGCGCACCGCCGACCGGTCGTCGCGGCGGCCTTGACGCTGTTCATGCTGTCGCTCGGAGGCATCCCGGCGACCGGGGGCTTCCTCGGCAAGTGGATGGTGTTCAGCTCGCTCGTTCGCGCCGGCCTGATCTGGCCCGCGGTGATCGGCGCGCTGCTCTCGGTGATCGCGCTCGGCTACTACCTGCGCGTGGTGATCGCGATGTACATGCAGCCGGCCTCCGAACGCGACGCGGCGACGCAGAGCGTGCGCGGCGTCTCCGCGATGCCCGCGACGCTCGCCGCCGGCGTCTGCGCGGTGTTCGTGCTCGTGATGGGCGTGCTGCCGAGCCTCTTCCTCGACCGTCTGCCCTGAGCGGACGAAAGCGACTCCAGAGCGGGGCGGCGCCGATCGACGGCGCCGCCCCGCTGTCGTCCGGGGCCGCGAGCAAGGAACGAAGTTCCGTTCGTCCCGTGGCCGGGGCCGGAAACGGGCCTGAGAGCGGCAGATCGGATTCCTCGCTCAGGACGGAGCCGTCGCCGCCCGATATCGCGGACGTCCCCTGACACCCATGCACGGACAAAGCCCCCGGTCCGCGGATACCCGCGTGTTGCGGTCGAGCCCCTGGCTCGGCCTGTTGGCGCTCGTCGGACCCGCGATCGCGCAGGACTCCGGGCCGAGTCAGGACCTGACCGAGCTGTCGCTCGAAGAGCTGCTCGGCGTCGAGGTGTCGATCGTCTCGCGCTCCGATCAGAAGCTCTCCGACGCTCCCGCCGCGGTGTACGTGTTGACCGGCGACGAGATCCGGCGCTCGGGCTTCACGACGATTCAAGAAGCGCTGCGCATGGTGCCGGGCTTCTACGTCGGCCGATTCACGTCGACCGCGTGGGAGGTCACCGCTCGCGGCTTCAGCGGACCGTTCGCGAGCGACCTCCAAGTGATGGTCGACGGCGTCTCGGTCTACACGCCGCTGTTCGCGGGCGTGTGGTGGGAGCTGCAGGCGCTCGACATGGGCGACATCGAGCGCATTGAGATCATCCGCGGCCCGGGCGCATCGCTCTGGGGCGCGAACGCGGTCAACGGCGTGATCAACGTGATCACCAAGCACGCTTCCGACACGCACGGACTGCGCGTCAGCGGGCTCGTCGGCCACGAGAACCGCGAGACCGCGGTGCGCTTCGGCGGTCAGCTCGACGATGGCGTCGACTACCGCGTCTGGTTCAAGGGCTCCGAGAACAGCCCGCTCGTCGATTCGCTCGGCGATCCGGCGAACGAGCATTGGGCGATCGGCAAGCTCGGCTTCCGCACCGACTGGACGCGGGAGAACGGCGACCGAGTCACGCTGCTCGGCAACGCGTACAGCGCGCGCGTGCAAGAGTCGTACGAGGTCGCGTTCCCGACGGCGCCGTTCTCCTACATCGAGAACGACACGACTCCGAAGAACGGCGGCTTCTTGCTCGGTACGTGGGAGCGCGACGACTCCGCGACGTCGAGCATGAAGCTCTCCGCGTGGTGGTCGAAGGACTTCCAGAAGCAGGTCGACTTCCGGATGGACATCGACGTGTTCGACGTCGACTTCCAACGCACGAAGGACCTCTCGACGGACAACACGCTGACCTGGGGCGTCGGCTGGCGCGGCATCGTCAGCCATTTGCCGTCGGACTACACGTACACGTTCGACCCGATCTCGCGCGTCCAATCGACGCCGAGGCTCTTCGTGCACGACGAGGTCCGCTTCCCCGACAAGCGCGCGAGCGTGACGATCGGCGCGCAGGTGGAGCACACGACGTTCACCGGATTCGAGTTCCAACCCTCGGTGCGCGCGCTCTGGAACCCGCGCGAGAACCAGACGTACTGGGCTTCGTTCTCGCGCGCCGTGCGCACGCCGTCGATCGAGGAGAACGACATCATCTTCCGTCTGCCGTTCGACAATTTCTCGGGCGACTTCTTCGTCGAGGAAGGCTCCGAGATGTACGACTCGGAGAAGGTCGACGCGGTCGAGTTCGGCTGGCGCTGGTCGCCGAGCGACACGCTCGCGTTCGACACGACGGCGTTCTACAACCACACCGGCGAGAAGCGCACGATCGAGTTCGGCACGCCGTACAGCGCGGGCGGCCTGAACTTCTACCCGTTCGTCTTCGACAACAAGGCGAGCTCCAACGCCTACGGACTCGAAGTCGCGTGCGACTGGGACGCGACGCCCGATTGGCGCATCCGCTCGGGTTATACGCTCTTCAAGCAGCACACCGACCTCGATCCGGACTCGTTCGACGTGTCGCTGCCGTCCGACGAATCTGCACCGAAGAACCAGATCAACCTGCGCTCGTACTACGACCTCAGCGCGCACTGGGAGCTCGATGTCGGCGCGTACTACCTCGATGACGTCCCGGGCTTCGACAACGGGTCGTACACGCGAGTCGACGCGCGCCTCGGCTGGAATCCGAACCCGAACCTGCGGTTCTCGCTCGGCGTGCAGAACGCGTTCACCGACCAACACGCCGAAACCGGCGAGGACCTGATCGGCGTCGGCTCGGAGGTCGAGCGCAACGTGTACTTCAGCTTGAGCTGGAGTCGCTGAGCGAAAGCCCTGCTCGCTTCGCGCGGGCGTGGAACTCGGCGCGCGTGATGCGCTCGAGGTTGCCGGAGTTGTCGAGGAACTCGAGCTGCCAGCCTTTCGCGCGCGCGTGCGCGAACCACTCGTCGAGCAAGCCCGAGAGGCGTTCGGGACTCGCGAGGAAGTCGAGGCGTTCCTCGCGCTCGCGGCGGGCCTTCGCGCTCGGCTCGTCGCCGTGGTCGGCGCGCCACCGCTTCTCCAACCGCTCGCGCAGCAGCTTGGGATCCGCCCAGACCATCACCGCCCGCACCCGCGTCGCGCAATCGACCGCGTCGAGCGCCGCGTCGCGCTCGTAGCCGCAGTTGGCGAGCGCGCTGCCGCGCAACAGGTCGTAGTGGAAGAGCACGCGCGGCACGTACGGCTCCGCGAGCTCGTCGAGGATCACCGGGCCGGTGAAGACCCACTCGGCCGGCTTGTCGAGCGCGAGGCCGCGCGCGAACTCCGGCAGATCGCCCGAGCGCAGTCGGTCGCACACCGTCGACTTCCCGGAGCCCGGCAGACCGCACACGAGCATCAGGTCGTCGAAGCGCCGCTTCCACGCCTCGACGACGAAGCGCCCGCGGAACGGCGAAGCGCGCGTCCGGACCTTCGCGACCGTGTTGCGATGCCCGAGCAGGATGTGCTCGAGCGCCTTGGGCGTGAAGAAGAAGAGCTCGTCGTACCGCGCCTTGCGTCCGCCGCCGATCACCGCGAGCGGCCGCCGCCCGAGGCCCGGCCGCGGCACCTTGGCGAGCAGGCCGCGGCCGAAGAGCAGCTTGCGCGCGGTGTGGTTCTCGAGGCCCGCGATCTCGAGCACGAGGTGGTCGCGCGTCGCCCGCACGAGGTTGTCGAGCCCGCGAATCGGGTCCTTCAGGTGGTGCACGACGTTCAGGCAGAGCACCAGGTCGAACGTCCCCGGCGGCGCCGCGCGCTCGATGTCGCCGCGGACGAACTCGATCGGCAACCCGAGGATGTCCGCGATCGTGCGCGCTTGGCGCAAACGATCGGGATTGAGCTCCATCGCGGTGACGCGCGTCGCGCCGCGCCGCAGGCTCTCGTGGCTGAAGTGACCGAGGAAGCAGCCGACGTCGAGCACGCTCTTTCCGTCGAGGCGCTCCGGAAGCAGCGAGTCCGAGCTCGTGCGGCGGTCCTCGCCTTCCGTTGCGAGGCCGTAGGGCAGCTCGATGCGCTGGTAGCGCGGTTTCTCGCGCGCGAGGAACGCTTCGATCGCCTCGCGGGTCCAACGCGACTGCGTGGGGGTGTTCGTCGTGCTCATCCGCAGCGCCGAACGTGCGGCGCGCGGCGAGTATAGCGGTGGGGACGCTCGGACCCGCGCGCGTCCCGGCGGATCAGGCGCGGTCGAACTCGATCGCGAAGCCGTTGTTGTCCTGCGAGAACGACTCCACTCGCACCAGGCGGCCGGAGTAGACCTTCAGCTTGCCGTCCTCGTTGACCTCGACGCGCACGCGGACCTGATCGGGCGTGAAGAAGAAGACGCCGGCGGCGGAGAGGTTCTCCGCGCGGCCGGAGACGCGGCCGGTCTCGAGGCTGACGCTGACCACGGCGTCCGACTCACGCCTGTCGGCGCGGCGACGGTTGTCGACCAGCGTCGGATTGTCTTCGGGGGTTTCCATGTGCGTGGCTTTCGAGGGGACTCCGCCGGAGTCCAAAGACTCCGGTTCGGCCTGGCTGGGCGGGATCGACGCTCCTCTTCGACGTTCCGCCATCCGGGGCTTGACCGCCCTCGATGCCGGCGCCGAACGGCGCTCGGACGGGCTCTCGGATTCGGGTACGATCCGCCCTCCGCAGGGGTACCGGAGCGCGTCCGTCGACGCCCCCGCGCGCCCCGGAACCCCTCCGCCATGACCCCCGCGCGCCGCCACCCCCACTTCGACGACCAGGGCACCCTCGACTGGTACACCACCTGGGCCGACGCCGCCGCGGCCGCCAAGCGCGAGAACAAGCTCGTCTTCATCGACATGGGGCGCGAGCTCTGCAGCCAGTGCCGCACGCTCGTCCAGAGCGTCATCCCCCACCCGCAGGTCGCCCCGGTGCTGAAAGAGCGCTTCGTCGCGCTCGCCTCGGACGCGGACGAGACCGAGAGCGAGGTGATCGCGCTCGCTGAGAACCTCGACGACGCCTACATGCTGCCGTTCGTGATCTTCGCGGACCCGAGCGGCAAGTTCCTCGGCGGTACGTCCGGCGCGACCAACCCGCTGTCCTTCCGACGCCTGCTCGATTCGATCGGAGCCTGAGCCATGAACCGCATCGACCCTCCGCAACGAAGCTTGCTCGGCCCCGGTCCGTCCGACGTCGCGCCGTCGGTCTTGCGCGCGCTCGCGGCGCCGACGCTCGGCCACCTCGATCCGCGGACGCTCGACATGATGCGCGAGCTCGCGGAGATGCTGCGTGCGATCTACGACACCAAGAACCCGTGCACGCTCGCCGTGTCGGGCACCGGTACCTCCGGGATGGAAACCGCGTTGGTCAATCTGATCGAGCCGGGCGATCGAGTGCTCGTCGCCGTGCACGGCTACTTCGGCGCGCGCCTCGCGGAGATCGCGCAACGCGTCGGCGGCGACGTCACCGTCGTCGAGCAGGAATGGGGCAAACCGTCGGATCCCGCGAAGCTGCGCGCCGCGGCGGCCGGGCGCAAGTTCAAGGTGCTCGCGGCGGTGCACGCGGAGACCTCGACGGGCGTCAAGCAAGAGCTCGCGCCGCTCTCGACGGTCGCGGAGGAACTCGGTGCGCTCTTCGTCGTCGACGCGGTGACGTCGCTCGGCTGCACGCCGGTCGGAGTCGATCGCGCGCGTATCGACGCGGTGTACTCGTGCAGCCAGAAGGGGTTGTCGTGCACCAGCGGTCTGTCGCCGGTGAGCTTCTCTCCGCGCGCCATGGAAGCGATCGCGCGCCGCAAACAGCGCGTCGCGAGCTTCTACCTCGACATCGCGCTGCTCGAGCGCTACTGGCACGGCGATCACCTCTACCACCACACGGCGTGCTCGAATCTGTTCGCCGCGCTGCACGAGGCGACGCGGTTGGTGCTCGAGGAAGGCCTCGAAGCCCGCTTCGCGCGCCATGCATGCCTGTCGAAGGCGTTGGTCGCCGGACTCGAGGGGCTCGGGCTCGAACTGCTGATCCCCGCGCACGAGCGGCTGCCCCAGGTGCTCGCGGTCAAGATCCCCGACGGTGTCGACGACCTGTCGGTGCGCAAGGCGCTGCTCGAGCAGTACTCGATCGAGATCGGCGGCGGTCTCGGGGCGCTCAAGGGCAAGGTGTGGCGCATCGGGCTGATGGGCTCCGGTGCGACGCCGCGCAACGTGCTGCTCGCGGTGTCGGCGTTGTCGTCGGTGCTCGGTCCCCACGGGTTCCGACCGCGCTCGGAGGCGCTCGCCGCCGCCGGAGCCGTGCTCGCGAGCTGAGATCGCATGCTCGACGCGCGTCGCCAGAACCTGTTCCTCTCCGGCGCATTCTTCGTCGCGTCGGGCGCGACGGCGCTCGCGTACGAGGTCATCTGGTTCAAGCGCTTCGGGCACGTGTGGGGCAGCTCGGCGCACGCGTGGGCCGCGGTGGTCGCCGCGTACTTGCTCGGACTCGGGCTCGGTGCGCGCTTCCTCGGCGCGTGGGCAGCGCGCGTCCGTCGACCGCTCTTCGCCTACGGCGTCGCCGAGCTCGTCGTCACCGTCGCGGCGCTCGCGATCCCGTTCGAGATCGGCTGGCTCGCGACGCGCGCGGCGGCGTGGACGAGCGTGCTCGGCGACGCGGCCTGGGCGCGCGCGGCGATTCGCTTCGCGTTGACGTTCGCGGTGCTCGCGCCGCCGACGATCGCGATGGGCGCGACGTTGCCGCTGCTCGTCCGCCACTTCGTCGTCACCGGCCAGAGCACCGGCGCCGCGACCTCCGTGCTCTACGCTCTCAACGCGCTCGGCGCCGCCGGCGGCGCGTGGCTCGCGGGCTTCGACCTCCTGCCCGCGCTCGGGTTGTTGCGCGCCAACTACCTGGTCGCGGCCGTCAGCTCCGCGATCGGCGTCGCGGCTTGCGCGCTCGGCCGTGGCGCGACGAACGAGGGCGCGCCCGAGATCGAGCTCGCGCGGCCGCCGCGCGGCATCGCGCTCGCCTTCGCCGCCGCGGCGACCGGCGCGGGCGCGCTGATCCTGCAGATGCTCTGGTCGCGCGACCTCGCGGTGCTGATCGGCAGCACGACGTACGCGTACACCGCGTTGCTCGCGGTGTTCGTCGCCGGTCTCGGGCTCGGCAGCCTGGTGCTGCGATTGATCGGCCGGAACTGGGATCCGCTGCAAGCATCTGGAGCGCTGGTCGCGCTCGTCGTCGCCACGACGCTGCTCGGCCGCGCGCTGCAACCGTGGCTCTCGCTCGCCGCCGGCGGCTTGCTCGGGGTGCGCGTCGAAGCGGCGGGCGACACCGCGGTCTGCGTCGGATTCGCGTGCGCCCTCGTCCTCCTGCCCACGTTCGCGATGGGCGCGCTCTTCCCGAGCCTGGTGCGCCTCGCCGGTCGCGACGACCAGGACTCCGGCGCCGTCGGATTCGTCTACGGTTGGAACACGCTCGGCTCGATCCCCGCCGCGGCGTTGACCAACGTCGCGATCCTGCCGAGCCTCGGTTCGAGCCACGGCTACCGCGTCGCGCTCGGCGCGTACCTCGCCGCGTTGCTCGCGCTGCAGTTCGCCCGTCCGCGCCAGGCCGGCCGCGTCGCGCCGGTGACCCTGCTGCTCGGCGTCGCCGCGCTGACGCTCTGGCCGACGCCGGCCGAGCCGCTCGCGACGCACCGCGGTCGCTACATGTACGGCAACTCGATCGGCAACGAGAACCCGAGCTCGCTGCGCGCGGTGTACTTCGCCAACGGCGCGAGCGCGGACGTGCTGGTCGTCGGCGAGAACGAGGACGCGCTGCCGAGCGAAGCACGCTACGCCCAACGCCGCCGCTCGCTCTTCGTCGACGGAAAGGTCGATGCCTCGACGGCGACCGACATGCGCACGCAGCTCTCGCTCGCGTACTTGCCGCGCTGCATTCGCCCCGACGCTCGGAGCGTGCTCGTGATCGGTATGGGCACCGGCACGACGGCGGGCGCCAGCCTCCTGTATCCGGAGACCAAGGTGACCTGCGTCGAGATCGAGCCCTCGGTGATCGCCGCCGCCGAGCACTTCGCCGAGATCAACCACCGCCCGTGGGACTCGCCGAACTTCCGCGTGGTGCCCGAGGACGGCCGCGCGTTCGTGCAGGCGACGGACGAGCGCTTCGACCTGATCGTGTCCGAGCCGTCGAACCCGTGGATGGTCGGCGTGTCGAACCTCTTCACCGAGGAGTTCTACCGCGGCGCGAACGAGCGACTCGAACGCGGCGGAGTGCTCGCGCAGTGGCTGCAAACCTACGCGCTCTCGCTCTCCGACTACGCGATGATCGTGCGCACGCTGCGCAAAGTGTTCCCGCACGTCGTGCTCGCGCGCATCGACGAGTCGGACACGATCCTCTTCGCCTCGCGCGAGAGGATCGTCCCCGATGCGGTCGGTGTCGACGCGATCCAACGCTGGATCGACACCACGCCGGACGTGCGTGAGGATCTCGAGCGCTGGTGCGGAACGACCGACGCGCGGACGTATCTCCTGTCGTCGCTGATGCTCGACCAGCGCGGCCTGGAGCGACTGCTCGCTGCCGAGGGCGGTACTTCCGTCCACACCGACCTCGCATTGCAAATCGAGTACTCCGCGCCGCGCAGCCTGTTCGCGGTGCGAGACGCGGTGCCGCCCGGCCAAGCGGTGCTGCGCGCGTACGACCTCGCGTTCGCGCGCGACACCTTCCTCGCATGGGGTTCCGGCGCCGAGCAAGTCGAGGCGCTGACGTCGCTCAAGGACCTGATGCTGCAGTGCGGCAGGCGGGACGCGGCGGCGCAACTGGTCGAGCTCGCGCTGACGTTCGCGCCCGACCGGCCCGCGCTGCTGGTCGACCAGCTCGTCCTCGCCACCGATGCGGGGCCGGACGAGGCGCGCGAGCGGATCGAGCACCTCGTCGCGCTCGCACCGGACTTCGCATTCGAAGCGGGCACGATCCTCGCGCAGAACGGTGCGCCCGCGCGCGCGCTGCCGGTGTTCGAAGCGCTCCGCGCGCGGCACCCGGACTCGCCGCGTGTGCTGACGGCGCTCTCGACGTGCTACGCGACCGTCGGCCGCGAGGAGGACGCTCGGTCGGCGCTAGAGCACGCTCGCAAGATCGATCCGTTCGACGAGCTCGGGCGCAACCTGGAACGCGTGCTCGACTCCGAGCGCTGAGCGACCGCGCTACCGGAGCGCTCTTCCGAAGTCGACCACGCGCGCGCGTCCACCGGCTCACCGACGACCGCCGCGCCGCCGCTCGACCTGCCCGAGACGATCCGGACTTCGGACGCGTGCTCGGACGACGCGTGCGACGAGCATCGAACGGCCCCGTGCGAGGACAATTGACCTCGTGGACGGCCGTGCGCGCGCAGGGATGGGGAGAGCGCGTTCACGGCCCGGTCCGGATGTAAGCCGTTGGAACGTCAGCCGTTCCGAGCCGGCGTCCCGGCCGCGGCACGCCGTTGGCTTTGCGCCGACGCCTTCGCGTCAGCACCTCGCGCGAACCGCAGAGGAAACCAAGCCATGAAGCTCACCACCGTTCTTCTCCCCGTCCTCGCCCTTTGCTCTCTCGCCGGTCGCGGCGAAGCCCAAGTCGTAGAGATCGGCTTCAAGCATGCCTTCAAGCACGGCTCGATCTCGATCGGCCTCCGACACGGCGACCGGCACGACGACCGTCGCTCCGAGTGCCGCCCGAGCTACCGCGTTTGGGTGCCGGGCCACTACGAGAGCCGTGACGAGCGCGTCTGGGTCGCCGGCGAATGCCGCCGGGTCTGGGTCGAGCCGGTGTACGGCTGGCGCACCGACTACCGCGGCTGCCGCGCTCGGGTGCAGATTCGCGCGGGCTACTGGGAGACGATCGAAGAGCCCGGCCACTACCAAACACGCAGGGTCCAGGTCTGGGTCGAGGGTTACTGGACGTCACCGTAGACCTTCGGGGATGGGTGCCTCGGGCGTCGCAGCAACGCACCGGACGTCGGAACCTGCGCAGGGGTCCTGCGACTCGAAAGAGTCGCGGGACCCTGACCTTTTCGGTCAGCTCATCCCAGTTGCTAGCCCTCGGCGACCGGCGCGTCTTCGGCGGCCGGCGCCGGCACGCGAGCGACGGCGGTACCGGGCGGCAAGCTCTCGCGCGCGTGCTTGCGGAAGTACCACGCCGCGTAGACGAGGTGCAGCGAGCTGCACGCCATGTTGATCGTCAGACCCCAGGCCACGCCGGTCGTGGGATTCCAGCGAGCGAGCAACACGAGCATCACGACGCTGATGCACATGCCGACCACCGAGATCGTCACGGCGACGCGCAAGGTGTTGGTCACCAGGTAGAACGTGTCGTTCGCGATCGAGAATGACATCACGATGAAGCCCGGCACCAGGATCAGGCACACCATCAGGACGGGGTCCGAGTAGGTCGCAGGGAACGCCAAGCGCAGGATCCAGGGCAGGAACGGGAGCACGACGGCGATGCCGAGCGTGATCACCAAGCCCGACACGACGCTCGCCTTGAAGAAGGCTCGGCGCAGACCTGCGATGTCCTTCAGCGCGGCCCGCTCGCTGAACATCGGAAGCGCGGTGCGGCTGATGCCCTGCATGAACATCAGCGGCACGCGCATGAGGCGCTGCGCGATGCGCATGTACGCAACCCATTCGCTCGAGCCGAAGCGCTCGATCAGGAGCGATGGCACGACCTCCATGCAGAGCGCGTTCAGGTTGCGGACGATGCCGAGCTTGACGCCGAGGCGCGCGCCGTACAGCAGCGGCGCGACGAAGACGAACTTGCGGATCGCGGCGAAGCTCGGGAGCGGCGAATCCGCGTGCAGACGGTCGCGGCGGTAGAGCTCGGTGGCGACCACGGAACCGAGCGCGGAGGCCGCGAGCGTGCCGATGACCGGTCCGACAGCCGAGTTGGTGATCAGCGCTCCGATGATCACGAGGAACACGCGAATCGCCTCTTGTGCGTTCTCGGTCTGCGCGAACGGCAGCATGCGGCGAGTGCCTTGCATCGCCGCGCATGCGACGACGCGCGGCGTCTCGAGCAAAGGCGACAATGCCATCCACGCGGCCCACCAACCGACGCGCCGATCGGTGTCGAGCACGTGCTCGGCGAGGAACGGAAGCGTCAAGAACCCGAGTCCGGCAAGCACCAGTCCGAAGACCACGCTCGCCTTCACGAGCCACGCGGTCCATCCCGCGACCTTGTCGGGCTGGCCGCGCGAATTCGCGGCGGCCACTTGGCTGACGGTCGCCTGCATCAGCCCCTGGTTCACGAGGAACCAGAGCAAAGAGTAGAGCGAGGTGGCGACGTAGAACTTGCCCTGCACCTCCGCGCCGAGCAGGTGCGCGAGCAACGCGGCTGAGACGAAGTTGCCGACCGCGTTGAACAACGCACCGACCTGCAGCGTCAGGGCATCGCGGACGAACTTGTGCCGGATACGCTCGAGGAACTTCAAGGCGCGGCCCCGCTCCGCACGCCTACTCGACCCGCGCGCGCCCAGCGGGCACGAACAGGATGTCGTCGATCTCGCGCATCGACTCGAGGTCGACCTTCTGGTACCCGAGCGCGTAGAGACGCTCGACCACGGCCATCTGTTCGCCCCAAGCGTGGTGGAGGCTCTTCGCGAGCAGCTCCGAGAGGATCACGGGGCGCTGACCCGTGCGCTCCAGGAACGGCAGAACGCCCTGGAGCACCGCGTAGTCGTGCCCCTCGGTGTCGGTCTTGATCAGATCGACGCGTGTGATGCCCGCCTCGCGGGCCCAATCGTCGAAGACGCGCACTTCGACTTGCTCGCGCTCCCAGTTGACGCGGTGCTTGGAGGTGTAGATCTCGACCTGAGCGCGGACGAGCGAATTCCCGCCCGGATTGTGGGTCGGCTTGTAGATCGTCGTGCGCTCGTTGCGGTTGCCGAGCGCCAGGTTCTCGATCCGCACCCGCGGGTTGTCGGCGAAGCGCGCGCGACAGCGCTCGCAGAAGCTCGCCACCGGCTCGAAGCAGATCGCGCTCGCCTTCGGACGTCGCCCGAGCAGGGTCGCGGTGAACAGGCCGATGTTGGCGCCGACGTCGACGATCACGCCGTCGTCAGGGAAGTACGGCAGGACCCGCTCGACCTCGCTCGTGACGATCCGGCCGATACGGGCTTCCCAGGCCGGCCAGTCGATTTCGGGCCGGGCCCCCCCGCCACCGAACAGGGCTTTGACCCTGGACATCCAACGGGGAAGAAGGGGCATGCAGCGTGGGACCGAGACGAGAGCGAAAGATCGGCATTAGAGCCCACGCGGAATGAGCCGTCAACGCGAGCGACGCGCCGGCGGAAATTCCTGCGCGGTGCCAGACGAGTCGGGCGAGTCGGAGGAGTCGCGGGCTAACAGCCCGTTGAAAAAGGGCGCCGCAGCGAGGCGGAGCGCGCAAAGGCGACACGAGGAGCGCGACAGAGCCGCGGCAAGGGGCACCGCGATGGAACGCGATGCGTTCGTCGCGAAAGCTCCCGCGGAGCCTTCGCGGCGGGGAGCGGCCCGTACGACCGCCGAGCACGATCTTCGGAGCGCGACGAAGGTTCGCCGAAACGCGCGAAGCCGAGTAGGTGGCTTTTTCAACGGCCTGCTAGCGCCGACCGGGCTTCGGCGTCGTCGAGAGCGACCAGTCGTCGCTGCGGAACGGTTCCGCCGGCAGACCGGAGCCGTCGACGAGGTCCACCTCCGGAAGGTCCGCCCAGCCGTAGCGCACCGCGACCGGCTCCGGCACGGAGTCCGAAGTCACGACCACGTCCTCGCCCGAGATGCGCGCTGTCGCGACCTGCCACACGCGATCGGCGCCCGCGACTTGGAAGCCGCGGAGCTCGCGCGCGGAGGTCGATCGCAGACCTTCGGCGTGTTCGAACCGCACGCGCACGGCGTGCGACTCGATCGCAATCGACTTCATGCGGGGCCCGAGGGCGTCGAGCTTCTCGCCGAGCACGCGTGCGCGAGCGAGCAACGCGAGCCGGTGCGCGATCGGTCGCTTCTCGCGCGGGTGGAACACCGTCGACGCCGGCAGGTCGAGCGTGATCGCGAGTTCGACGCGCGGCAGATTGCGGGCGAGCGCCTGGGCCTCTCGCAACTCCGCCCACGCGCTCTCGCCCGGTTGCGCCGCCGACTCTCCCCACCCGGGCAACTGCACGACCAGGAACGGCAGTTCCGGCTGACCGAACGTCGCGCGCCAGCTCTGGATCAACGTCGGCAACAAGGTGCGATAGGTCGCCGCGTAGTCGACGTTCGCCTCGCCCTGGTACCAGACCACGCCGCGCAGCGCGAACGGCGCGAGCGGCGCGATCATCGCGTTGAAGAGCGCTCCGGGCTCCGACTGCTCCCTGCGCGCGTAGCGCCGCAACGCCGGGCCGAGCTCCGGCTCCGCTTCCAGCACTTCGCGCGGCACGAACGGCTCGGCGGGAGCGCCGGAGCGGGTCGCTTGGACGATGCCGATCGGCACGCCGAGCGCCTGCTCGAGCTCGCGCGCGAAGTGGAACGCGACCGCGCTCATCCCCTCGACCACCTCGGGTTCGCAGCGCATCCAGACGCCATCGAAGTGCGCTCGCCGCTCCTTGGCGTCGGCGTGCGCGACGCGCAGGAAACGCACGCGTTCCGGTTTCGCGGCGGCGAGCGCCTCTTCCGCGCCTTCCGACTCGACCAACGCCCATTCCATGTTCGATTGGCCGGCGCAGAGCCACACGTCGCCGATCAGCACGTCCTTCAGCCGCAGCTCGTTCTCGCCGCGCACGAAGAGCTCGTGGGGCCCGCCCGCGGCGAGCGGCGCGAGTTCGACGCGCCAATGCCCCTCCGGAGCGGCGAGCGTCCGCGCGCGGCGCTCGGCGAGCTCGACTTCGATCGACTCGCCCGGCGCCGCCTCACCCCAGATCGCGAGCGGCCGATCGCGCTGCAGCACCATGCTCGGTCCGAAGACGCTTGCGAGGCGGACCTCGGCGTTCGCGCTCGCCGCGCAAACCGCGAGGAGCAACGGACCGAGGAGGCTCGCGCGAAAGCTCATGCGAGTAGTGGACCCAAGAGACGCGAACGTCACACGCGCGGAGTGAGGAAATCGCGTAGCTCGTCCGCGTTCGGCAGCGAGGGTTGAGCACCCGGGCGCGTGCAGGCGAGCGCGCCGGCCGCCGACGCGCGCGCGAGCGCCATCGACCACGGCGCACGGTCCGCGAGCGCGCATGCGAGTGCTCCGACGAACGCATCGCCCGCCGCGGTCGCATCGCGCACCTCGACGGCGAACGCGGCGCAACGCTCGGGGCGGCCTTCGACGAGCACCAGCGCGCCGGCGGCGCCCAAGGTCACCACCACCGCGCGCGGACCGCGTCGCGCGAGCTCGCGGGCAAGCGCCTCGGGCTCGGCGCTGCGTCCGGCGAGCAGAGCGGCCTCGTGCTCGTTCACCACGAGCACGTCGAACGCAGCGAGCGCGTCGTCGGAGAGCTCTTGCGCCGGAGCTGCGTTGAGGATCGCGACGGCCCCCGCCGCGCGCGCGGCCCGAGCGCCCGCGAGCACGGCGGCGAGCGGCGTCTCGAGCTGCGCGAGGAACACGCGCGCGCCGTCGAACGCGTCGTGGGCCGACTCGACCGCGCGCGCGTCGAGCGTCGCGTTCGCGCCCGACGCGACGACGATGTGATTCTCGCCGCGCGCGTCGACCGTGATCACCGCGACGCCGGTCGGCGCGGTGGACGAGCTCGAGACCCGGCTCGCGTCGACGCCGTCGCGGCGAAGACCGGCGACGAGCTCGCGGCCGTACGCGTCGTCGCCGACGCAGCCGAGCATCCGCGCGTTCGCGCCGAGCCGCGCCGCTGCTACCGCCTGATTCGCGCCCTTGCCGCCCGGGAACGTCGCGAAGCCGCCGCCGAGCAACGTCTCGCCCGGCTCGGGGAAGCGCTGGACGCGGACCACGAGGTCCATGTTGAGCGAGCCGAGCACGACGATCGTCGGGCGCGCGCCGCTCATGCGCCGAAGACCTCGTCGTGGACGCTGCCCACGGCGACCGGCGCGCGCGTCCTGGCCGAACGGCGCACCGCTTCCATCACGCAGAACGTCTCGAGCCCCTCCTCGAGCTCCGGCGAGCACGGCGTGCCGTCGATGAGCCCGCGCGCGAAGTGGTCGGCGTAGTTCGCGAACTCGCCGTAGTGCATCCCGTGCACCTCGCTGTTGAAGTAGTACTCGCGCAGCGCATACAGCGGATCCTCGACGACCTGGGTCCCGTCGACGGCGGTGTGCGTGTAGCGCATGTCGTGGTACTGCGCGAGGCTCGTGCCTTTCGAGCCGTAGAGCAAGAGCTCGATGCAATTGCGCGCCGCCGGCAATTCCTCGCAGCCATAGTGCCCGAGCGCGCGCGCAACGCGGCCGTCCGACGTGCGCAGGTTGACGACGTAGACGTCGAAGCCGGCGAGCCCGTGCTCACGTCCGAGCGCGCTCGTCGTGCCGAACGCCTGCACTTCCTCGATGCGACCGCAGTACCAGCGCACGAGATCGATCGGGTGACTGAGCCCGAGGAACACCCAGTCGGTGTCGCGAACCGCCCACGGGCTCTTCGCGTAGTACCAATCCATGCGGTGGATGTAGTGCGCGTCGACGAGCTCGAGCGCGCCGAGTTCGCCGCGCTCGAACGCCGCGCGCTGGCGCAGGAAGGGCTCGAAGAAGCGCGTGCTCTGGCCGACGAGCAGGCGCCGTTTCGTCTTGCGCGCCGCGGCGAGCACGCGCCGCGCGTCGGCCACGGAGTTGACCAGCGGCTTGGTGCAGATCACGTCCTTGCCGGCCTCGAACGCGCGCGCAACGTGCTCGCCGTGCAACGCGTCGGGCGTGTAGATCGCGACGATCTCGACGTCCGGGCGCGCGAGCAACTCGTCGTAGTCGGTGGTGTAGAAGAGCTCGGGCCGCTCCGCGCGCGACGCGGCGAGCTTCTCCTCCGACAGATCGCACCCCGCGACGGCGCGCGCGCTCGCGATGCGCTCGAGGCCGACGAGCAGCGTGCGTCCCTCGTGCAGCCCGAGCACGCCGACGCCTTTGCAGCCGTTCTCCGGCGCGCGCGGCCGCGACTTGACCCCGGGAATGTGTCGAATGAACCCCGTCATGGCGTCTCCTTGGTCGAACCGCGCACGACGCTACGCCGCGAACGCAGCGAACGCCATCCCGCGCTCGACGGTGCCGGCGAGCTCACGCGGAGCCCGCGCGTCCGAAGTGACGCAGCGCGTTCAGGTCGCGCGGCCGGCCCACGCCTCCGCGATCGAACGCAGGTCCGGTCGATCGCCCGGCTTGTCGGCGAAGTAGCCTTCCTCGAGCGTCGCGATCGTGCCCGCGAGCTCGCGCTTCGACGACGCGTCGAGACCGTCGTGCGATTCGATCTCGCGCAGCAGG
The DNA here is from genome assembly GCA_016220085.1 of Planctomycetota bacterium. GTDB lineage: Bacteria > Planctomycetota > UBA1135 > UBA1135 > JACRIN01. The sequence continues at coordinate 78,904 of JACRIN010000008.1, read as the reverse complement.
CCGAGCACCGTGAACGGCGTCACCGGATCGGGCACGCGGAAGCGCTGCGGCTCCAGGACGACCGTGCGCTCGCGGCGCAGCCACAGCACGATGCCGCCGATCACCAGCACGGCGGCACCGAGCGTCCAGCCGATCCAGCTCTTGCTGGTCTCGCCGTACACCTGTTCGAGCTGCACCGTCGGTTCCGCCTTGGCGAGGTCCGCGTCGACGAAGCGGAAGAGCTCCATCGTCGTCTCTGGGGTCTTCGCCGTCGCGAACGCGAACGTCGTCGGCAATCGCTCGAGCTCTGGCTTCGCCTGGAGCGTCAGCGTCCACAGGCGCTCGCTCAGCACGCGCTCGCCGTCCTCGTCGAACTTGGCGATCGAAAGCCCGCCGTCGTCGCTCTCCGCGACGTCGAAACCCTCCGGTGCGAAGTCGACGAGCCGATCGAGCTCGGGGACGAGCCCACGCGCGGTCGCCTTGATCTCGAGGACGAGCTTCTGCTTCGCCGCGTGGCGCTCGTCGAGCGTCTGCGTGATCGCCAGCTTCTCGACCGTCCGCGCGTCGTCGTCGGCCGTGTTCGAATCGATCGGGATCGCCGCCGACTCGATCGGCAGCACCGCGTAGCCCGAGGTGTCGAGGAAGTCGAGATCGAGGCGCAGCGGCGGGATGCGATCGACCTGCGGGCCCTTCGACTTCAGCAGGACGTACGCGTAGGGCGTGCGGCGCCAGCCGTACTCGCTGTCAGCCTTCGACTTGGTCGCCGGATCGTTGAACGTCACCGATTGGACGTCGAAGTGCTCGGAGAGCGCGGCTCGCGCGGTGCTCTCGAACTTGTCGCGGTAGTCCTCGGTCGGCCGGCCGTAGTTGTAGGAGAAGTTCTGCGCGTTCTGGTTCTGCAGGTACTTGGCGAAGCCGCCGGCCTCGCGCTCGATCTCGCGGGTGTGACGCAGCTCGACGAGCAGGCCGAACGGAGCCTCGTGGCCGACGCGATCGCCTCCGTCGAGCGTCGTGCGGAGCTGGATCTCGGTCACCAAGTCGCCGTAGTAGTCGAACACCTCGCGCGCTTCCGCGGCGAGCTTGTGCTCGCCGACGATCGCGAGCCCCTCGCGCACGAAGCGCACCTTGCAGACCGGCTTCACCGCCGACATCTTGGTGAAAAGCGAGCCCGCGAACTTGCCGATGTGCCGCTCTTGTCGATCGGCGGGCAGCGCGAGCAACGCCTCGCGGATCGACGGGATCTCCCCGCTCGCGAGCTGTTTCTCCTCGTCGAGCGCGCGCAGGTCGCACGAGCCGAGCGCGGCGTTGAACCATAGGTCGTAGACCTCGGTCGACTCCTTCTCCTCCTCCAGCGTCGGCAGCGCTTCGCGATAGAGCTCGGCGGCGCGGTGGAACAGCGCGAACGCGGCCTCGCGACGGGAGCTGAACTCGCCGTCCTTCGCGAGCTCGCGACGATAGTCGTTCTCGTCGTGCGCCAGCGCGGCCTTCGCGAGGTGGAGTTGCCAGCTCGTCGGGTGATCGGCGAGCGCTTTCTCGACCGTCGTGTACGCGAGCTCGTAGCCGCGCAGCACCTCGGCCTGGATGTCCGCCTGGCGACGCTTGGTCTTCTTCTCCTCCTGCAGCGCCGGATCGCGCCAGATCGTCAGCAAGTTCGTGCGCATCCCCTGCGCGAGCGACGCGAGCATCGAGGGCTCGAGCGCGGCGACCGAGCCGAAGATGCGCTCGATCGTTTCGAGGCGATAGACCTCCGCGGTGCTGTGCGCGGTGGTGAACGCGGCGGTGACGAGCTGATCGTCGACCTCGATCGGGAGCTGCTTCAACCGCGCGACCCACTCGGCGAGCTCGGTGAGGTTGCGCTCCTGCTTCGAGCGCGTCAGCGGGATGCCGTTCGCGCGCTCCTCGAAGCCGTAATAGAAGATGTACTGGTTCTCCTGCTGCCGAGCTTGGTTCGGGTCGTGGTTCTTCGTCCACACGCGCACGAATTCGTCGGCGAGCTCCTTCCCCTGCCGCGGCAAGCTCGCCGCGATGCCCTCGATGTACGGGAACGCCTGCGCGTCCTCGCCGACCTTCAGGAAGAGGTGCGCGAAGAGCATGCGAAAGCGCGGGGACAAGCTCGGTTCGAGCAGTTCGAGCCACGCGTCGCTCGGGCGGATCTCGAGGATCTTCTCCGTCGTCACCGCGGTCGGCGCGTTCGGGTTGCGGCCGTTGTTCCAGCTCCAGTAGTAGTAGTTGCCCCAACGATCGCGTTGGCGCCGCGGACCGAGCGAGCTCGATTCGTCGAACTGCTGCGTGACGTCGGCTTCCGCGAGCCAGTTGAGCGCGAGCAACTGCAGCTTCGCGCTCCATTCCTTCGCACGCTCGGGCGCGGCGGCGATCAGCGCGTTCGCGGCGGTCGTCTGCAGCTCGAGCAGCACCCGCCGCGCGTCCGAGTCGTGCGGACTCGCCGAGAGCGACGTCGACGCGGCCGAACCGATGCGAGAGAGGATCTCCATTCCGCGTTCGGGCCGCGACGTGAAGCTCTCGTCGAGCCAAGCCTGACCGAGCTCCTTCTTCAGCTTCGGTGCGAGCGCGACGGCGCGCTGCAGCGCCTCGTTCTTCGCTTCCTCGTCGACTTCGCCGACGGCGAGCACCGCGAGCGTCGCGGCCCACGCCTGCTCGAGCCACGCGACCTTCGGCTCGCGATCGTTCTGCGCGAGGCAATGGCGCGAGATCAGGTTGAGCGCCTCGCGATCGTTCGCGCCGAGCGCCTCCTCGACGCTCGGGATCAAGCCTTCGAGCGCGTGCGGTTGGTTCGCGGCGACCAGAAGGAGCGCGAGCTGACGTCGATCGAGCGGACACTCGGGCGTCCCGAGCAACGGCCGCGCTTCCTCGAGGAACCGCTCGAGCTGGTGACCTTGCTCCAGCGCCTGCGCGAGGATGCGACCGAGCGACGCGAGGTGCTCCTTCTCCAAGCCATCGGGCGCCGAGCGCGCGAGTGCGACGACGTCGGACGGCGCGAAGCGGTTCTTCTCGATGTACTGCTGACCCTGCGGCGGAACCTGCGGGCGGTCGCGCGGACCTTGCGCGAGCGATTGCAGCAGGCGCGCGTAGCCCGCCTTGCGCTCGGCTTCGGTCAGGCCCTTCAGGTACTCCTGCACCGCCGACCACTCGCCGAGCGTGACGCGGCGTTGGAAGAGCGCGAGCTCCGCCTCGAGCGCCTTGGCTTCCTCCGCCTGCTTCTTCGCCGCTTCCGCGGCTTTCGCGGCGGCTTCGGCGGCCTTCGCCGCTGCCTCGGCCGCGGCCTTCGCGGCGGCTTCTTCCTCCGGCGTCTTCGGCGCGGCGACGGGCTCGGTGTCGGCGGGTTTCGCGGGATCGATGATTTTCGCGTCCGCGACGTCCGCGGCGGGCTTCGCGGGCTCGGTTTCCGACGCCGACTTCGCGGCGCCAGCATCCGCGGGCGATCTCTCGGCCTCGGCGTCCGCGGACGGCTTCAGCGGCGTCGCCCACGCCGCGAGGATCGCGCTCGGCCGGCGGTTGAACTCGAGCTGCGCGAACTTCTGCTGCCGCGGCGAGACGGCGCCGGCGGCCCCGGCCGCGTTGGGCGCTTGCGCCGTGCCCTCCAGCATCGACGGGTCGAACATCTCGCCGTCGTCGCCGAACACGACCATCTCGCCGTCACCGATTCGGATCACTTGCTGCGCAAGCGACGGTTGGCACAGCCAGGCCACAGCGACGACGCCGAGCGCGCGTTTCCAGCTCAACATGCTCTCACTCCCCCAAACAGCACTTCGCGGGCTGACTTCCATGGACTGACGTTCGCGGGCGGGAGCTCGTCGGCGTCACGCCCGCGCGATGCCGAGCCCGAGCGCCGGCTCGAGCCTAAGCTCGATCGTCGACTCGAGCTCCGGCCCGGCGCGCCGACCCGACGATCCGACTTCAAGAACCGGAGCCGTCCGGCGGCGGGCCGGAACCGGCGCCGCGCGCATCCTTGGGTTGCTGACTTTTCGCCTTGGGCTTGTTCTTCGAGCCGCGACCGCGGCCGCTACCGCAACCCTGTCACTGCGAGGGCAACGGCAGACCTTGCAGGTCCTTCAAGTCCATCCGTGCGAGCCGGATCGAGCTCTCGACGTTCTGCGCGGCGAGCTCGCGTTGCTCCGCGTCGCTCGCGCGCTCGGCGACGAGCTTGTAGTTCTGCCGCGAGGCTTCGATCTCGGGCTCCCATTCCTCACGCGCAGCGCCTTCGAGCCGCATCAGCCACGTCGTGTAGTACTGAGCGTTCGCCAGCGCGTCGCGCGCTTCGTCGAGCAGCTTCGGATCGGCGCTCGCGTCGGCGGAGAGCTCTTCGACGAGCCCCGCGAGCGTCCGACGCGCGTCCGGTAGTTGGCTGACGAACATCTGCGCCTTCGCGTGCTCGAGCCGCAGCATCCGTGCCTCGGCGACCCGTCCGTTCGGCAGCGCGGCGAGCGCCTCGGCGTACGCTTGCTCGGCTTGCGCCCACAGGCTGCGCGCGGCGGCGTCGCCGTCCGCGGCGGCGATTTCTCGCGCCTCGGTCGCGAGCGCTTGGGCGTGTTGCGCCGCGGCGGACGCTTCGTCGTCGCGCAGGCGATCCTGACCGGGACCGTAGTGGTACGCGACTGCCGCGACGGGCGCGAGCAGCCACGCGAACAGGACGAGCTTCTTCATGCGTTCCTCTTTCCGCGCGGACGCGGCAAGGCGTTCGGGACGGCGCTCATTCTATCCCCGCCGCGGCGCGGCGTTGACCCACCTCGCGCGATCTCGTGATCGAGTGGTCGGGGCTCGAACGCCCGGAGGACGAGTTCGCGAACGCCTTCGTCCCCGACCTCTCGGGCGCGACGGCGAAACGGCGGACGCCGGGCCGGAACGCGGTGCCGAAAGCGGCGAGCAAGAGCGGCAGGACCGCGTACGCGAGCGCGCCCGCCAGACTGGCGATCAACGCGTACTCCCGGCGCGACAAGCGTTGGAAGACGCTCTGCTCCTCCAACCCCATCGCATCGGCGATCAGGCTCGAGCCGAGCTGCTTCTCGTTGCCGTTGTGGAAGGCGCCGCCGAGCCGCGCGGCGACCTGCTTCAACGTCGACACGTCCTGACGCGAGTGTCGACCGTCGATGAACTTGCCGACGGTCGGATCGCCGACGCCGACGACGATCACGCTGCGCACCGAGGGCGGCATGCGCGGGATCCCCGTCGACGGAACCGTGTCGCCGTCGCTGAGCACGACGAGCGTCGTGCTGCGCGGATTCCAGGGCTTGGCGAGACGCGCCGCTTCCTCGAGCCCGTCGAAGAGCTTGGTGCGCCCCGCCGGGAACGCGTAGTGCATCGGCAGGTCGCCGAGGATGTTGCGGACGACCTCGAAGTCCTGCGTGTCGACGACCACCGGCTTCGCGCCGTTGTAGAACGCGACGACGCTGACGCGGCAGACCTCGAGCGGCACGCGGTCGAAGAACGACTCCATCAGGGCGCGAGCGCGCGCCATCCGACTCTCGGTCTTCTTCGGGCCAGCGTCGACGAGGCGCATGCTCGGGCTGACGTCGAGCGCGATCAGGATGTGCTCGGGGTCGCGCGCCGCGAGCGTCGCCTCGGTGCCGATCTCGTAGCGCTGCGGTTCGAGCCACAGCAACGTCGAGAGCCCCCACCCCGCCGCGGTCGCGCCGAGCACCCGCAGCACCGGGGCCGCGTGCGCCCAGGCGTGCGGGCGGCGCGTCGGGCCGAACGCGAGGCCTGCGAGCCGGCGCACGCGCCTCGCGTGGATCGCCTCGGCGAGGCTCGCGAGCACGAACTCCGCGGCGCCGACGATCAACGGGTAGAGCAGGTCGTCTACCACGGCGTCGCCCTCAGTCCGAACGAGCACAAGAGCAGCGCGCCGAGCAGCACCAGGCCCGCGAAGCTCCACGGCACGAAGTCGTCGGTCGCTTCGGAGCGCGTCTTCTCCATCCGCGTCTTCTGCATCGAGTCGATGCGCGCGAAGACGTGGGCGAGCCCGTCCTTGTCCTCGGGCTTGAACGCCTCGCCGCCGCTCAGCGCGGCGATGCGCACGACCGTCGCCGGGATGTCGCCGTCGCCGATGTGGACCATGTAGACGACGATGCCGTCGGCGCGGAGCTCTTTCGCGATCTCCTCGTCGGCGCCGTCCTCGAGGTCGAAGCTCTCGCCGTCGCTGACCAGGATGATCATCCGGTCGCCTTCGTCGCGCTCGACGAGCACCTTGCGGCACGCGCGCAGCGCCTTGCCGATCATCGTGCCCTGGAACCAACCCGGCAGGTTCCGCGGATGCATGAACGGCGGCGCGTGCTGGATCGCCGAGATGTCGGTGGTCAACGGCACCCAGTGCAGCACGTTGTTGCCGAAAAACGTCAATCCGTACGCGTCGCCCTGGCGCTGCTCGACGAACTGGGTGATCGCCGACATCGCCCCCGCGTAGCGATCGCCGTCGCCGAACTTCGCGGTCATGCTGCCGGAGACGTCGACGCAGAACTCGATGTTCGTCAGCACGCGCTTCGACTTCGGCACGTCCCACGCTTGCGGGCCGGCGGCGAGCACGATCGCGAGCGCGAGCACCAACGCGGGCAACGTTTCCGCGCTCTGCAGCGTCACGCGCAACCAGCGACCGCTGCCGCCGCGCGCGTGGTCGAACGGCAACGCGATGCCGCTGCCCGCGCGCATCCACGTCCACAACGCGAGCGCCGCCGGCAGCACCAGGAACGCGAGCACCCACGCGTGCCGGAAGAGCGAGAGGGCTTCCATGCTCAGCCCAGGCTCGTTCCCGCGGACTCCAGCGTCAGCGCGTCGGCGGGCAGGCTGCGGTACGGCGCGAGCAACGCTTCGAGATCGACCACGGGCTTGCCGGGCGCGTGGAGCCATTGCTCGAGCCCGACCAACAACGGCCCGGCCTCCGGATGCGCGCGCAGCTTCGGCAGCACATGGTCGGGCCGCTCCGCTTCCCAACCGAGCCGACGCGTCCAATACGCGACGAGCCCGAGCTCGAGCGCCGCGCGCTCGCTGCGACCGAGCTCGCCGGCGATCGCGCTCCGCACCAGCGGCTCCAATCGTTCCGCGAGCGTCTTCGGTCGCTGCTCCGCGTGCTCGCGAGCGCGCCGACGGCGGCCGGCGTAGAGGATCGCGACCAAGCCGACGATCCAGACCACCCCGGCGGTCCAGAGCAACGCGGTGTAGCCGCCGAAGCGCACCGTCGGTCCCGCGGGCGGATGGTGCGGCAGCACCTGGCCGTCGGCGAGGCTGGTGCGGACGACGAGCTTCGGCGCGGCGAGCTCGCCGATCGCGCTCGCGTCCTTGCGACGCAGGTAGGGCGCGAGCTCGTGGGTGCCGGGCTCGAGCCCGACGAGCTCGAAGTCGTAGCGGAACGCGTCGCCGTGCGGCGCGACGCGCGTGATGCGCACGGTCAGCGGCGAGTCTTTCACGAGCGGCGCGACTTCGAGCTCGGAGCCCGCGAGCACCACGTCGCCGACGCGCGCGGTCAAACCGACCGGCGCTTCGAGCTGCACCGCCTGCAAGCCGAGCCAACAGAGCCACGCGAGCATCAACGCGTCCCCTTCCCGAACCATTCGCGGTTGCGCAGGAGCTCGCGCAAGCGCGACTCGAACGGTTGGTCGGTGCGGATCAGGAGCTCGTCGACGCCGGCGCTCTCGAGCTCCTCGGAGAGCGCCTCCGGATCGCTCCAGCGCGCGCGGCCGTGCGTGACGAACTCGCGGCCGGTTTCGGCCTCGCGCGCGCGGAACAGGCCCGCGCCGAAGAACGAACGCTCCGCGGGGTCGACGAGCCGCAGGACGACGCAGTCGTGGAGCTGGCCGAGCCGCTTGATCGCGCCGACGGCGGCGGGTTCGTGCAAGTCGGAGAGCACGAACACCATCGAACGCTGCCCGAGGCTCGGCGTCAGCTCGGCGATGCGCGCGGCGAGCGTCGTGCGCTCGTCGAAGCGATAGCGCCGCAGCTCGAGCAGCCACTGCATCACGCGGTCGCGCGAGGGGCTCGGCACGATCCGCAGCGCGCGCTCGCCGACGCCGATGACGCCGACGGGGCTGACGCGATCGAGCGCGGCGAACGCGATGCCGCCGGCGACGTGCAGCGCGAGCTCGTACTTGCTCTTCGCGCCCGACGACACCGTCATCGACGCCGACGTGTCGAGCAACAGGTAGCACGGCATGCTCTTCGGCGTCTCGTACTCGCGCACGAAGTGCTTGCCGGTGCGCGCGGTGACGCGCCAGTCGATCGACCGGATCGAATCGCCCTCTTGGTAGGGCCGCGCCTGCGCGAACTCCAATCCCGAGCCGACGAACGGCGAGCGATCGATGCCGTACGCGAGCCCGTCGGCGAGCTTGCGCACCGCGATCGCGAAGCGCCGCGCGTCGAGCGTCGTGAGCTCGTCGATCCAGCCTTCGCCGCTGCGTTCGCGACCGCTGAACAGGCCCATCGGCTCAGCCTCGGCTCGCGCCGCCGCCGAAGTCGCGCAGGAGGTCGGCGAGCACGTCGCGCCCGGTGATGCCCTCGGCGATCGATTCGTAGCGCAGGCGCATGCGGTGCAGCATCACGTCCTCGGCGAGCGCGAAGAGGTCTTCGGGGATCGCGTACGCGCGGCCGTGCATCAGCGCGCGAGCGCGCGACGCCTTGACCAACGAGATCCCGGCGCGCGGCGAGCAGCCGAGCGCGACCGCCGGATGCTTGCGCGAGCGCGCGACCAGGTCGACGACGTGCTCGACGAAGGTTTCGCTGACGTGGACGCGGTGCACGGCCTCCATCGCGGCGACGAGCTCGACGCTCGAGCCCACGGGCTCTTGGTTCAGCACGTCGAACTCGGTCTGCACCAGCGCGCCCTTGTCCTGGCGCTGGATCCCGAGCGCGGCATTGCGGACCAAGATCTCGCGCTCCTCGTCGCGCCCGGGGTAGTCGAGGCGGTGGACGAGCATGAAGCGGTCGAGCTGCGCTTCGGGGAGCTCGAACGTGCCCGCCTGCTCGATCGGGTTCTGCGTCGCGATCACGAGGAACGGCGCGGGCAGGCGGAACGTCGTGCTGCCGATCGTGACCTTGCGCTCCTGCATCGCCTCGAGCAACGCGCTCTGCACCTTCGGCGCCGCGCGGTTGATCTCGTCGGCGAGCAAGAGGTTGGTGAAGATCGGTCCCTTGCGGACGCGGAACTCGTTGGTGCGCTGATCGAGGATCTCCGCGCCGATGATGTCCGACGGCAGCAAGTCGATCGTGAATTGCACCCGCGCGAAATCGAGGTCGATCGATTTCGAGAGCACGCTGACCAGCAGCGTCTTCGCGAGCCCCGGCACGCCCTGGAGCAGGAGGTGGCCGCCGGTGAAGAGCGAGATCAACAGTCGCTCGACCACGACGTCCTGGCCGACCACCACCGTGCCGACGCGCGCGCGCACGGCCTGGATGAACGCCTCGGTCTTCTGGAAGTCCTCGTGCGAGAGCGGAGCGTGGGCTTGGAGCATGGCAGATGGGCTGGGGCCGGCGGGGCCCGACTAGGCGCGCACCGGGATTGCGCGCGCGGGATGCAGACGGGCGCGAGCGGTGCGCCGGGAAGGGGGCGGAAGGGACGCAGAGTGTGCCTTGAATCTTCCCGGTCGCTCAAGGTCCGAGCGCGGTCCGCCCAACCAAAGGACGCACAGACGCCCGGGCACGCGGGTTGAGGTGCCGCATGCACGGTCGTCCCCACGACGGCAGGCGTGCAAGGACGGGCGAGGTTCGAGGACCGGCGGTTTCATCGAGCGCTTCGCCACGTGGCTGCGCGGAACCGCTCCGCGGACTCGCCGCCGCGAGCTCGGCGACGGCCGAACCGCGGCGACGGGCGCCGCGGGCTCGAAGGTCGCCGAATCGCGGCACCTGAACAGAACGATGGGTGCTCGGCGCGCGGGAAGCTCCGAGACTGTTAGCGGCAACCTCAAAGGTGGTTTCGAGATGACGAGACGGAAGTATTCGGCGTGCGTGCTGGTCGCGGTCGTGGTCGCGGCGTGCGGCGGGAGCTCGAGCTCCGATGGCACGGGTGGCGGCACCGGTGGCGGCTCGGGCGGCGGCTCGAACTCGCCGATGAACACGGCGTGCACGTACTTCGGCGGCAAGACCGGCGGCGTCGGCAACGATCGCGCGCAGGGCGTCTGCCTGATCCCGGGCAGCGAGAACGTCGTCATCTGCGGCAACACGACCTCGACGGATTTCGCGAGCGTCTACCCGGGCGTCCCGGGTTGGCGCAAGTCGGTCGTCGGCGCGAGCGACGCGTACGTCGCGATCCTCTCGAAGGATCTGCACTCGATCTTCGCGTGGACGTACCTCGGCGGCGCCGGCGAGGACCGCGCATACGGCGTTCAAGTCGACGCCAACGGCGACGTGTGGGTCGTCGGGTTCACCGGCTCGGTCGACTTCCCCGCGGTCGGCGGTGGCCAACCTCACACCGGCGCCGCGCACAGCTGGGACGCGTTCATCGCTCGGTTCACGCCGAACCTCGGCGTCTGCGAGTTCTCGCGCTGTCTCGGCGGCACCGACGACGAATCGCCGCGCGCCGCTTTCGCCGTCGCGTCGACCGGCGAGGTGTACCTCAGCGGCATGACCGCCTCGACGGACTTCCCAGCGCAGGCCTCGCCCGGCAACACGCTCTTCGACGCGACCGCCAACGGCGATTGGGACGCGTGGGTCGCCAAGCTCGACCCGACCGGCGAGATCGCGTGGGCGACGTATCTAGGCGGCGCCGATCAGGAATCCGCGTGGTCGGGGCTGCGGCTCGCGCCCGACGAGAGCGCGGTGTACGTCGCGGGCTTCACGCGCTCCGACGAGGACACGGACGGCTTCCCGGCGACCAACGCGTTCGACGTCACCTACAACGGCGACGAGGGACCCGCCGAGACCAGCTTGGGCGACGGCTTCGTCGCGAAGCTCTCACCGACCGGCGCGCTGCTTTCGTGCACGTACGTCGGCGGCTCGCAGAACGAGACCGTCTCGCCGAACGAGGGGCTCTTCGTCGCTCCGAACGGCGACGTCTTGGTGATCGGAGCGACGCGCTCGCCCGAGAACGGCGCCGCGCCGTTCCCGGTCACCGCGAACGCGCTCGACGGAACGCACAACGGCCCGGCCGGCGGGACGGAGGGCTCCGACGTGTTCGTCGCGGTGCTCGATCCCGCGCTGGCGAACGTGACGTACTGCACGTATCTCGGCGGCTCCGACCACGACGACGGAGCGGGCATCGCGCTCGACGCACGAGGGAGGATCGTGTTCACCGGCGACACGAGCTCGCTCGACTTCCCGGTCAGCGCCAACGCGTATCGAGCGAAGTACCAGGGCGCGATCGACGCGATCGTCTGCGCGCTCTCGTACGACTCGGTCGGCTCGACGCTCGTCTACTCGACCTACTTCGGCGGCGGCTCGATCGTCGGCGGCGGTTTCGAGGGCGATCGAGGGCGCGGGCTCGCCGTGCGGCCGAGCGACGGCAAGCTCGTCTTCTCCGGCGACACCGACGTCACCGACTTCCCGACCACCGGCTTCGCGCTCGTCCCGGACTTCGTCGGCGGCGTCAGCGACGCGTTCGCGGCGCTGCACTCGATCGAGTGAGCCCGCGTCAGCCGCGCAGGTGATCCGACGCGTCCCATTCGCCCCAGCGGCGCACGACGCGGCCGCGAGCGAACTCGACGATCTCGATGCCGGTGATCCGCGTCGCGCGCTCGGTCGGGCCGACGCCGAGATAGCGCTCGCGATTGGTGCCGCGCGCGGTCCAGCGCACGGCGACGCGCGCTCGCTCGACGTCGACGACCAGGTCGTCGACCTCCGTGCGCACGTCGGGGAACGCGCGGAGGAAGAGCTCGAGCCCGCTCTCGAAGCCGCGCTTCGTCGAGGGCCTCCCGCCGCTCGCGCAGTCCTCGAAATCGTCGGCGTGGAGCTCGTCGAAGCGCGCGCGATCGAACGGCGCGTGCCAGAGCGAGACCCAGCTCCGCGTCCGCGTCTCGAGCTCGGCGCGCGTCGTCGAAGCCTCGCGTGCGGCGTCCATGGCGCTCAACGGTCCGTGCGGTGCGACGTCGCCCACACGTGGCGGTACCCGTCGAGGTTGCGCGGGATCTGACGGCCGAGCTCGAGATCGAACATCACCGTCGCGATCTCGTGCGGCCGCATCGTCAAGCGCACGCGCGTCCACGGCACGCCCTCGGGGCCGTACGGCGCGGCGGCGGGCTCGGGCTCGAGGAGCTCCTCGATCTCGCCGAGCATCGTCGTGCGCGCCGCCTTCGCGATCGGGCCGGGCAAGAGCACCGAAACCGTCGCCGGCCGGCCGTCGAACTCGACGAGCCGCAGCACGTACGGATCGCGCACGTCGACTGCGAACGCGTGTTGCACGCCGCCGACGCCGCGCTGGCTCTCGCGATAGAACGCGGTCGGCAGGACGTGATCGCATTCGACCTGGAGCGCGCCGAACGTCGGCGGCAGCTCGCCTTCGCCGGTCGTGATCGCGGCGTCGGAGAAGCGCGGCGAACCGGTGGTGAGCTCGAGCGCGAGCCGCATGCGCTCGGTGTGAGTCAGCTTGCCGTGCGGAACGATCCAGAGGTCCGCGCTGAACGCGTCGTGGAAGTACTCCTCGTCCCACGCGTCGTACATCGAGAGCAACGCCTCGACGCCGTGATCGGTGCGGAAGAAGCCCTGGCCTCCGTCATGGACGACGAGCATGCCGGCGCCGCGCGCGTCGTCGTCGAGCAGGTCGACGAAGGAGAGCGCGGTGAACGGGCGTTTGACGTCCTCGAACCACTGCTTCGACGTCATCCAATCGCCGGTCGGGTACTTGCGCAGATGGTTCTTGTCCGCGCGAATCTCGCTGATGCCGTACGGATGATCGTGGACGAGCGTGAAGTCGCCGAACTGCGGCGCCAGCGACGTCCGCAAGCCGGAGTGCATGCCCGCGTCGGGCCTCGCGAGGCTCTCACACTCGAAGTGGATGCCGAGCGCGTCGTGCAGCGGCGCGACGTGGTAGCTGACGCGCATGCGGCTGCCGTAGCGGCCTTCGCGCAGGAACGTGACCTCGGCGTAGTTCTCGTCGCCTTCGGCCATGCTGGTGGTCCGGAAACGCTCCGGCCGACCGTCGCGCAGCATTTCGAGCTCGCCGAGCGGCCGCCGCGCATGCAGCAGCCCTTGCTGGAACTCGCGCGTCCAGACTTGGCGCACGAAACCGCTCTTCTTGTCGATCTCGACCTCGAAGTCGCCGCGAGCGAGCACCAACGCGCCTTCGCGCTCCTCGATCTCGACCGCCTCGGGCGGATCCTCCTCGTCTTCCTCGGGATCGACGACCTTGTAGCCGAACGCGGGCACCGCGCGCGCGATCGCGCCGTCCTCGAGCGCGACATCGCGGGTCCAACCGAGCGTGTTGAAGACGAGCTGCGAACCCGCTTCCGCCTGCACGCGATCCGCGAGGTGCTCGAGCGTGCGCGCGAAGACTTCGCTGGCGAGTCCGAGCGAGCGCTCGAAGCTGCGCAAGCCGACGAATCCGCAGAGCCCTTCGCACTCGTGGTTGTCGTGGTGTTGCGCGGAGAGCAGCTCGCGCCACGCTTCCTCGAGCTCCCACGTCGGGTAGACGTCCCACGAAGCGTACGGCCGTCCGAACATCCCGGCGAGCGCGGAGATCGACTCGGCGGCGAGCACTTGCTCTTCGCACGCGCGACTCCAGCGCGGCATGTTGTCGCCGTTCTTGCCGAGCGACACGCCGTGGAAAACGTCGTCCATCCCGTAGCGTCGCACCGGCGCGGGCGACTTCGCGAGCTCGGCGATCAGCTCGCCGGCGGTCACCGGACGGATCTCGAAGCGCGGGTCGGCGAAGAGCTCCTTGAGCTTCGGCAAGAGCACCGCGCTCTTGCACATCCAATCGGGCGAAGGGAGCAGCTCGACCCACTGCACCAACGCCGCGCGCTCGAGCGAGTGGATCAGCTTCGAATCGAGCCTGCCTTCGAAGTCCTCCGGCCATTGGTGCAGGCAGAGCTCGTTCTTCGGCAGCGTCGGCAGGCGCGAGCCGTCGAGGCCTTCCCACATCACCAGCGCGAGCGCCTCCTCGGGCACCGTCGGCGTGTGCCACGTCCATTGGAAGAAGAGAGACGCGCCGGAATAGCCGCAGCTCTTCAGGATCTGCGGCAATTGCGGGAAGAAGTCGAACTCTTCCTCCCAGAAGACGCGCGGACGGACGCCGAAGAGCCGGTGCACCGCCTGCACGCCGAAGACGTGCTGGCGCACGTTCGATTCGCCGCCGTGGAAGAGCCCGTACGGTTGGCCGTAGCTCGCGCCGACGATCTCGACCTTGCCCGCTTGGACGGCCGCGCGCAGCTCGGCGAACGCGTCGGGCGTCTCGACCGCGAGCTTCTCGTAGCCGATCACGTCGAAGTTGACGTTGCCCTTCGCGCCGACCGCCTCGCAGAGCCGCAGCATGTCGCGCACCGAGGACGGCAGCACGTCGTACCCCCACAACCACTGCATGTCCGCCCAGTGCATGTGGTTGGCGAAGGTGTAGAAGAGCGGCTTCTTCATGCGCCCCGCATGCTAGGCGCACCGGGGTCGCGACGCCATGCGCGTCCCGACCTCGATCGATCAGGAGCGCACAGAGAGCGCGAACCAATCGCGTCCTCGCGCCACGTGAGCCAATGTTTCGATGTTCGAGACCGCGAGCGAATGCCGAACAGAGGGCTCCGTGGACGGTGGGATCGGTTTCTTCATACACACTCAGCGCGAGACGATCACGCGGTCGCCGCTGCTGACTTCGATCGCCATCAGCCCGCGCGAAATCGGCGACGACGCGAAGACGACGCCGTGCTCCGGCGCAATCACGATGTCCGCAGGGCTCTCTAAGAACGGACCGGTTCCGACATCCTGCCCCGGGTTCCACTTCGACGGCCAGTGAGGTCGACCTCGGGTGACGAGCGTCCAAGTTCCGTTCGTCAAGTCGATGCTCCAGAGCTCGGAAGTGACGAGCGCGTAGAGCTTGCGACCGACGGAATCGACGCTGATGCGTCCGAGCGTGCCCGTCGGCGGACCACCACCCAGGGACGCGTCGGCGACGGTGCGGCGATCGCCCGACTGCGCATCGACACCGAAGATCGTGCGGTCCAGGCTCCTGGAGGCGATCAGCAGTTCGTTCGCGGTGGCATCGAAGTCCATTCCGGCGGTGAAGTACCACGTCGGGCCGGAGCCGACTCCCGGACCGGTGAGCACCGAACGCTTGCCCGTGAGCAGGTCGAAGGAATCGACCCACGAGGGGTAGCCCAGCAGCGCTCGACCAGGCGGGATCCAGACCAATTCCGACGGCGGCGACAGGACGGCGAAGCCGAGATCGGCCATCTCGCCCGAATCCGCGTCGACGCGCACGAGCTCCGCATCGCTCCACAAGCCACCGACCATCACGAGCGCGCGTCGTTGCGCATCGAAGTCCAGCTGCAGCGGCTCAGGGTGCGGCCACTGGCCGACATCGGAGATCGAGCGACGATCACCGCTGCGCAGGTCGATCTCGAACAGGCCCTGTACCGTCGCACTGTATGGGAAGGCCACGCTCCGAGTGATGACGCGGCTCCGTTCGCGATCGAGCACGAGCTCCATCGGCTTCTCGAGTGTCCGCCCGTCGCCGCGACCGCAGTCGTTGACCAAAGTGCGAGCACCGGTCAGGAGATCGATGGCGAACGCACCGCGGTAGTCGAGCACGTAGGCGAGCCCGCGGGCTTCGTCGACCGATACGTCCATCCACTTGGACAGCCACGGGCCGCGTCCGTCGCCGTTGCGTGAGATCCACGTGCGTACGCCGCTCGCGAGGTCGACCTCCATCAAGCCCTGGAACCAATCGTCGACGACCCATGCGCGCTCGCCCGAAGCCGCAACGGACAGACCTCTCGGCCCAGCGATTCGCGCGCCGGAACCGACCGTCCAACTCGCGATCATCGTCCGATCGCCGCTCGCGAGGTCGACCCCGAGGATCGCCGAGTGTTGGTAGTCGGTCACCACGACGCGACCGTGCAGCTCGTCGAGATCGAGGTGCAACTCGGACCCGAGCCCGGGGCCCTTTCCAACGCTCGCGCCCGACAGAATCGAGCGATTCCCCGTCGCCAGGTCGACCGCCCCGACGCCGCTGCCATAGAAGCCGAAGGAACCGCCGGTAAGCAGTCGGTCCCCGCTCGGGTCGTGGACGAGCGACTCTTTCCAATAGATCGGGGGTCCGGTTCCGACCGCGTAGCTCGAGACCACGGTGCGCGCCCCGGTGCCGGGATGCACGCGCAGGATCAGGCCCCCATCGTATTCGCAGAACACGAGCTCGCCGGTGGTCTCGAGCCGACCGATCGCACCGAGGTTCGTCGGAAGCGGTCCGCTGCCGGTCGTCGTCGTCGAAACCTCCCACCGATTTCCCGTGGTGAGATCGAAGCCGAGCACGCCCCACCAGTCGGCATCCAAGCAATAGAGGGTTCCGCCGTCGGCGTCGAGCACGCCGGGTCCCGGGATGTTCGAGATCGGGCCTCGATTCACGACGCGGACTCGCGCGGCGTCCGGATCGGTGTTGCCGAGCGAATCCGTCGCACCGATGCGGTACTCATGGACGCCTTGGGTCACCGGCACGTTCGCGCGCCACGTCGCGAAACCGTCGTTCGAGCTGGCGGCGACCCCGTCCACGGTCACGGCGACGACGCCATGCTCGTCATGGGCCGCGCCCGTGACGGTGATCGTCGACGCGTCCGTCACGGAGCCATCGGGCGGGAAGTGAATCGCGACTTGGGGCGCGGATCGATCGGCGAGCAGGAGCGCCGAGCACAGCAAGCGGAGCATGGGGACCTCGTACGCAGGACTTCGGGGCACGAGCGAATCGAGCCGCTCACGCTGCTGGGACAGATTCAAATGGCGCGCCGAGCCGCGCGAGCAACCGCGCCTGGCGCGGATCGACGGGACTTCGGCTCCGGCGAGTCGCTCGCGCGCAACCAAGCGCACCATGCATGTTCGATTTCGATCGCGGACGAGCCGTTGATCGCGCGGGCCGCCTCGCCGAATGGGCGTGGCTCCTGCGCGGCGCGCGCGAAGGCACCGCAGGACTTCGACGGGCACGCTCGTCGCGGTGACGATTGCAGACCGTTCGAGCTCGGCAGGCGGTCCTTTCGCGTTGGCGAGCGCTCGAGTACCCCTTGCCCGCACCGTCCCGACCGCGTTGCCGCGCAGCTCGCCGCCGCTCTTCGTTCCTCGCGCGGCCCGACGCGTCGACGCACGTCCGGCCGCTCAGCCGAATCGACGCGCAGCGATGAGCGCTCGACCGCCGTTGGTTCGTGTCGACTCGCCGACCGAGTTCGGTCGCGCGCAGCGCTCGCCGTCGCGCCGCGCCCGTCCGCCGGCGACGCGTCCGCGGCGACGTCCGCCGACCGACTGGGCGGGTCTCGCGGAGCCGATGCGCGCGGGTCGACCCGGCTTCGCGGCCGAGCGCGGATCGCGCCCGGATCGTGCTCGGCGCTCGGGCGGCGCGAGCTCGCAAGAATATGCAACTAATTGGTTGCTCGACGCCGAGACGGAGGCCATCATCAGGCAACCAACTGGTTGCTAGTCAACGGAGCCCCCCCATGCACCACTACCACCGCCAAATCGTGTTGTCCGCGGATCGCCGCACCGTCTACCGAGCCCTGTCCACGGAGGCCGGCCTGCGTCGCTGGTGGACGCGGACCTGTGACGTCGATTCAGAGGTCGGAGGCCGCGCGACGTTCCGCTTCGTCCCCCACCGCAAAGTGATGGAGATCGAGGCCCTCGAGCCGGAGCGCTGCGTGCGCTGGCGCTGCGTCGAGGCGCTCATCGACCTGCCCGAGCTGAGCAAGAAGGACGAGTGGGTCGGTACCCGGATCGAGTTCCGTTTGTCCGATGCGGCGGACGGAAGGACGCTGCTCGAGTTCGAGCACTTCGGGCTGACGCCGGCGCTCGAATGCCATGCGCTCTGCACGCAAGGCTGGGATCACTTCCTCGCGAGCCTGCAGAGCGAGGTCGAGCTCGGTCGCGGCTCGCCCTTCACTCCGGAAGAGCGCGCTGGCTGCGCGAGTGCCGCCGCGCGGGAGGTGCGCTCGTGAGCGGCGCGCCTTCGTCGACCGACCGAGTCGAGCGCTCGATCGTGATCCGCGCGCCGCGCTCGAAAGTGTGGCGGGCTCTGACCGACGCCGCGGAGTTCGGCCGTTGGTTCGGTGCCGACCTCCAGAACCAGCGCTTCGAGGTCGGGCGCACCGTGCGGGGCCAGATGACCATCCCCGGCTGCGAGCACGTCGTGTTCGATGCGATCGTCGAGCGCATCGAGCCGGAATCGTCGCTCGCGTTCCGCTGGCACCCGTATGCGGTCGATCCGGCGATCGACTACTCGAAGGAAGAGCGCACGTTGGTGACGTTCACGCTCGAAGAGTCCGGCGGATCGACCACGGTGCACGTCGTCGAATCAGGCTTCGACGAGGTGCCGGCCGCGCGCCGCGCCGAAGCGTTCCGGATGCACGGAGAAGGCTGGGACATCCAACTGGGGAACGTGAAGCGCCATGCGCAATCGCACGGATAAGACCGCTCGCGGGCGCGACCTGGCGGAGCTCGGGCCGATCTTCTTCGCGCTCGGCGACCGCACTCGCTTGCGGCTGGTGATGCTGCTCTGCGCCGGCGGTGCGTTGTCGATCACGACGCTGACGTCGAGCACGCGTTTGACGCGACAGGCGGTCACCAAGCACCTCCACGTCCTCGAGGAAGCCGGCGTCGCGACCGCGACCAAGATCGGCCGCGAGCAGTTGTGGGAGCTCAATCCCGAGCCTCTCGACGAAGCTCGGGCCTCGCTCGAATCGATCGGCCGTCAGTGGGAGGACGCGCTGGGCCGCTTGAAGAAGGCGGTCGAGAGCTGACGACACGCTCGGTCGCCGCCGCCGGCGACCGAGCGCGAACGCGCGCCGCGCGTCGCGAGGAAGCTCGGCACCGACCGGCGGCGTGGCGCGCGTGCTCGTGCAGCCATGTAGCCGCCGCGCGGATTCCCGGTCGACCCTCGTCGGTCGGGCCGGCGCGCGCCCGCGGCCACGAGTCGTCAGCGCTTCGACGGCTCCACCGAGAAGTTCGCGGCGAGCCAGGCGTGCCAGTCGCGTTCCGCCTCGATCGCCGACTTGCCGAGGATCGACTGGCACGCCTCGCCGAACGACTTCTTCTCCTTCGCCGCGCGCGCGAAGGCGCCGTAGCACTTCTTCGGGCCGCGCAGCAGGTAGTCGACGAGCGCCCACGCGAACATGCGCTGCGGCGGCGTCATCTCGGTCGTGTTCAGGCCGGTGAACTCGAAGAGCGACGGCAGCTTCCCGGCGTCGAGCGCGCGCCGCACGCTCGCCTCCCACTTGCCGAACTTGAAGTCGACCAGCGAGTCCGACTCGACGTAGCAGTAGTGCCGCACGCCGTCGAACAGCGCGTTCTCGTACCAGTGCGCGAGGCCCTCGTCGACCCACCCGCCCTTGATGTTGCCCGACCAGATCCCGTTGTGGACGTTCGAGAGCAAGCAGTGCGAGACCTGGTGCACCACCGCTTGATGGAGCTCGTACTCCTCGTGCATGTGGCCCTTGTCGTAGAAGAGCGAGAACACCGGCGCGCGCCCCATCAGCTTCGACTCGGTGTTCGACGGCTGTAGCGTGTACTTCGGCGACGCTTTCTCCTGATCCGCTTCGCGCGCCCACACCAGACCGGTCGTCTTCGCGCTGAACTGCTTGTCGGTCGAGTCGGTGTCGGCGGAGAAGCGCGCGTGGAACTCCTCGAGGCGATCGAGGTAGAGGTGCAGAGCTCCGTGCAGGTCGGTGCCGCGCTTGTGATCGACCTTCGGCACGTCCCACGCGAGCACGAAGTGCGCGGACTCGGCGACCGCGACGTCGCGGCCCATGAACGCGGCGAGCTCGGCGGGGAACTTGGTGCGCCACGCTTCGAGCGCCGCGCGCTTCGCCGCGAGATCGACTTTTGCCGGCGCCGCGCACTTGCAGGGCACGAGCTGCGTGCCGCCGCAGCTCTTGCAGCGCGCGAGCGAGCAGAAGAACACCTCGCGTTCGTTCGTGCAGCGCTGTTTCGCGCACGGCCGGCACGGCGCGAGCCCGGTGCCCGCGCACGTCTTGCACGCGTTCTGCGCGTCCGCCGACGGGCTCGTCCATGCGAGCACGCAGCCGAGCACCAGGAGCCAACGCGCGACGAACGACATCGAGTGGATCGTAGCAACCGGTTGAAGAAGGCAACGCGGCGAGGCAAGGCGCGCGACGGCGAGACGAGGCACGCGATAGCGCGGCGGCAAGGGACCCCGCGACGGAACGCGACGCGTTCGCGGCGAAGGCTCCCGCGAGGACTTCGCGCCGTGCTCGGCCGCCACGGCCGCCGAGCACGAGGTTCCGAGCACGACGAAGGTTCGCGGAAGTGCACGAAGCCCGAGTCGCCGACTTCTTCGACGGGCCGCGGGCGTCGGCGCTACTTCGGCGCGCGCGCCTCGGCGGCCGTTAGCTTCACTTCCCACCGCACCAGTCGGGCGAACGGCGGCTCGCCGGCCTCGGCGACGACGATCAGGCCGTCGACGAGCTCGTCCGCGGCGAGCGCGTGCAGCACGTCGGGCGCCGACTCCGGTCCGACCGCGAGCTCGTAGCGTCGGCCGCGCAATGCGTCGCCGACCAGCGCCGCCTCCGCGCCGGAGATCGCGAGCCTCGCGACCAGGCCGTCGGTCGGGCCCTCGAGCAACGCGCGCGCGGCGCGGACCGCCGGGGTCTCGCGCTCGCCGTGCTGCGCCGACGCGAGCGGCGCGCGGCGCGCGGGGTACGCGACGGCGGGTCCGAGCTCGGGCTCGCAGAGCACGCGCGCGTCCGGACGAGCGCTCGGGTGGTTCCACGGACCGACCGACGGCGTGCTCGTGCGCAGTCCGCGCAAGAATGCGACCACCGCCGGCGCCTCGCGCTCGTACCGCGCGCCGCCGGGCATCGGGAGGATCGCGAGCACGACGAACGCGGCGCGCAACCAGCTCTCGACCGTGCGCGCGGACGCGAGCATCCGCAGGTCGGCGAGCGTCGCGTACGCGAGCAGGCCCGCGAGCACCAGCATGCTCACGCTCGCGCCCGACGCCGCCAGCGGCACGGCGGCGACGACGAGCGCGACGGGCGCCGCGCCGCGCAGGCGGTCCGCTCGCCACGCGAGCACGACCAGGGCGAGCACCGGCACGCCGAGCGCCGCGCGCTAGCTCGGGACGCCGGCACCGAGGTCCCATAGCGTCCACGCCCACGCGCACCACGCGATCGTCGGCGCGAGCACGACGAGCCACGCGGTGACGCCGCCGCCGAAGAGCGAGCTCGGTCGCCGCGGAAGGCCGAACTTGCGCACGAGGAGGAACACAACGGCGACGCCGAGCACGCCCTTCGCGAGCGTCGCGCGCGCGAGGCCCTCGAGTTCGCCGAGCCCGGCGAGTTGCACGAACGCGAGCACGCCCGCGACCGTCAGCGCGGTGAGTCCGACCGCGAGCACCGGCTCCGCGCGCTCCTTCGGTCCGAACAGCGCCTCGGCGAGCAACGCGCTCGCCGCCGCAGCGAGCACGGCACCCGCTTCCGGCGCGGTCGCGAGGCCGACGCCGAGCAACGCGCCCGCGACCATCGCGGTCGCGACGCGATCGAAGAGGTCGGTCGAGCGCGCGGCACTCCACGCGAGCGCGAAACCGGCGCATGCGAGCGCTTCGGCGAGCACGCGAGCGTCGACCGCCGCCGCGACGCGCGCCGTGACCACCCCGACGACCGCGCCCGCGACCAGCGCGCGCGCCGTACGCTGTGGACCGCCGCAGAACGCGTAGACGAGCAGACCCACCGCGAGCGCGTAGAGCGCGCACGAGACGGTCGTCGCGTGCACGGCGAGCCGCTCGAGCTCCGCCTCGTCGACGCCGCGCAGCGCGGGATCGCCGTCGGGCGTCGCGAGCCAGCGCTGGGCCGCGCCGGCGACCAGGCGCGCGAAATAGAGCGGCGGCGCGCGTTCGTCGAGCCACTGATCGTGCTCGTACGTCGTCGAAGTCGCGAGCAGGAGCTCGATGCGCCGCAGCTCGCGCGCGCTGGTCGGATCGGCGAACTCAGCGGGCTCGCCGCGCACGAACCACGCGGCGGCGACGATCAGGACGGCGACGAGCACGACCGCCGCGCGAGCAGGAACGTTCAAGCGGCGTCAGTCCTTCTGGGTCGGGTAGGTCGCGAGGACCCACTCCTTCCAACGTCGCTCGAACTCGAGCGGCGCCAGGCCGAAGTGCTTCTGCAAGGCCTCGCGCGTCGGAACCTTCGAGCGCAGGTCCGCGCACACGCGATCGAACTTCGTCCCATCGAGCGAGAGCAGGTAGTCGACGTACGAGAACGCGACGATGTGCTCGCTCCTCAGCAGGTTGTCGGTGTTGCGCTCGAACACGGCGGCGATCGGCGGCGCTTCGTTCGCGACGACCAACTTGCGGCAGAGCAGCTTGTAGTCGCCGCCCGAGTAGTCGTTGTTCATGTTCTGCTCTTGGAAGCAGTAGTTGTCGCAGCGCGCGAACGTCTGGTACTCGAACCAGTGCCCGAGACCTTCCTCCGCCCAGCCGCCCTTCTGGTTGCCCATCCACTGCGACGGAGTCTCGTGGGAGAGGATCAGGTGCGACACCATGTGCAGCAGATTGCGATGGAGCTGCTCGTCGGTGGTGAACCACCTCTTGTTCGCCGCGGTCGAATAGCGCGGATGGCTTCCCATCAACTTCACTCCGGCCGGCGCGCCCTGTGCGCAGAACGCGAGGGAGCCCTTCGCCTGATCGCCGTCGAGGTACCAGACGAAGATCTGGAAGCGCTCTCGGAAGTCGCCTTCGTCGGCGCCCATCACGCGCAGGTAGTCGGCGAAGAGCTTCTCCAGCCGCCGCAGGTAGACGTGCAGGAGCTCGTGCGACTGCGCCGTGCGCTTCTCGACCTTCAGCGAGTCGAGTTCGAGCACCATCGTGAAGTGGTCGGTCGCTCCCTTGCGCAGCGGCCGGCCCATCGTCTCGTCGTAGCTCGCGAGCTCCTTCGCCTCGATGCCGATCCGTTCGCGCTGACTCGCGAGCGTCTGCTTGGTCGCGTCGGTCGCGCATTTCTTGCACGGCAGCAAGCCCGCGCCGCCGCACTCCGCGCACTTCGCGGCGAAGCTGCAGTAGCGCACCTCGCTCTCCCACGCGCACTCGGCCTTCGGATGCTTCGCGCAGAGCTCGCGACCGGTGCCGCCGCACGGCTTGCAGCCCGGTGCTTGCGCGAACGCGGCCGCGGCGGCGAGCACGAACGCGAGCACTGCGCGGAGGAGCGACATGCAAGCCCAGTTCTAACCGGCGAGCCTCACAGCAGGGCTTCGATGATCTGCTTCCGGGCGTCGAACCCCCGCAGCTTGACGTGGCGGGCGGTTTCGGAGCCGAGCGCAGCGCGCGGGGCGAGGCCGACGAGCTCGCTCTCGTGCACGTCGACGCCCTTCGCGCGCGCGAGCCCCGCGATCTCGTCGAACACGCGGTCGAGCCCCGTCGCGCGGTAGTCGCAGACGTTCATGCTGACCTGCGCGAGCTTCAGGTCGTCGAGGAAGAAGCCCATCGCCTTGATCCCGGCGAGCCCGCCGTCCTTCTCGCGGATCTTCTTCGCGATCTCCTTCGCGAGCGCGACGTCGTGCGTCTTCAGGTTGACGTTGAACGCGATCAGGAACTGCCGCGCGCCGATCACCGTCGCGCCGGCGGTCGGGTGCAGCGCCGACTTCGGCCCTTCGTCGGGCGTGCGCGTCGGATCGGTCTTCACCGCGTCGCGCAGCTTCTCGTAGCCGATGTTGCGAACGTCGGGCAGGTTCTTGCGCTCGGGGCGGAGCGCGGCTTGCTCGTAGAAGTAGACCGGGATCGCGAGCTCGCGCCCGACGCGCTCGCCGAGCCGGTGCGCGAGCCGGATGCAGTAGCCCATCGTCGCGCCTTCGAGCGGCACGAACGGGACGACGTCCGTCGCGCCGATGCGCGGGTGCTCGCCTTGGTGGACGCCGAGGTCGATCGCGAGGCTCGCTTCGCGGATCGCGCGGAAGGCGGCTTCGCCGACGAGCTCGCCCTCGCCGACCAAGGTGACCACCGCGCGGTTGTGGCTCGCGTCCATCGAGCGATCGATCGCCTTCACGCCGGTGACGGACTCGGCGGCGGCGACGATTCGATCGACGATCTCGGGGCGGCGGCCTTCACTGAAGTTCGGAACGCATTCGACGAGCGGCATCGGTGACTCGCGGGGAGGTTGGGGAGGACGAGCGGTCCGATTCTACGGCTCGTCGGGGCGCCGACGAAGCACACCGTTCGCGTTCGCGCGGCTCCACGCGCCGCCCTGACACGCTAGGCTCGGGCGATGCGAGACGGCGAAGCAGCGCTCGGCGGCGCGAGCACGGTACAGGGTCGGGAGCTCTCGGTGCGCGCCGTCGTGGTCGCGCTCCTGGTCGCGGTCGTGATCGGCTCGTCGTATCCGTATGTCGTATTGAAGCTCGGCTTCGGTCCGAACATCGCCGTCGTGTCGGCGTTCTTCGGGTGGCTCGCGCTCAGTGTCGTCTCGCGCGGAGCGAGCGTGAAGCGCGAGGCGAACCTCGCGCAGTCCGCGGGCACGATCGCGGGGCAGACCGCGTTCCTCTGCACGGTGCTCGCGGCGTTCGACATGCTCTCGCAGGATCCGTCGGTCGGCATCGATCTGCGGCTCTCCAAGTTGCAGACGTTCCTCTGGCTGACGACCGCGGGCGTGCTCGGCGTGTTGCTCGCGGTCCCGCTGCGGCGCCACTACATCGTCGACGAAAAGCTCCCCTACCCCGACGGCTTCGCGGCGGGCGAGACCCTGCTCGTGCTCGACGCGCGCGGCGCCGAGGCGACGCTCGCCGTGCGCGCGCTGATCGGAGGTCTGATCGCGTCGGCCGTGCTCGCGCTCGCGACGATGCGCAAGTGGATGGTCGACGAGCTGCCGATCAAGCTCAACGCGTTCTCGGAGGTCACCGGAGTCGGATGCGCGCTCAGCTTCCTGAGCCTCGGCTCCGGC
The DNA here is from genome assembly GCA_016220085.1 of Planctomycetota bacterium. Classification (GTDB taxonomy): domain Bacteria; phylum Planctomycetota; class UBA1135; order UBA1135; genus JACRIN01. The sequence goes on along the minus strand of JACRIN010000008.1, from coordinate 53,933 downwards.
ATGCTGATCGGGATCCGCATCTGCGCGAACATGTTCGCGGGTCTCCTGATCTCGTGGGTGCTCGCGCCCGTGTTCCTCGCCGACGCCGGGATCCTCGCCGAGGGTGCGCGCAAGACCGACGTGCTCCTGTGGGTGATGTGGCCGGCGACCGGGATGATGATCGCGGGCGGGCTCACGGCGCTCTTCCTGAAGTGGAGCACGTTGGTCGCGACGTTTCGACAGCTCTCCGGCGCGCGCGTCGACTCGGAGGACTTCCCCCTGCGCTGGGTGATCGTCGGCTCGTGCGTCTCCGCGGTCGCGCTCGTGCTCGTGCAGTACTTCAGCCTCGGCCTGCCGATCTGGGAGACCGTGCTCGCGATCGTCTTCACGATCCCGCTGATGCTGGTCGGCTTGCGCGTCTTCGGCGAGACCAATTGGGGGCCGATCAGCGCGCTCTCCAACGTCATGCAGGGCGTGTTCGGCGTGATCTCGCCGGGCAGCGTGCAGTCCAACATGCTCGCGAGCGGCGTCACCGGCTCGATCGCCGCCGAATCCGAAGGCGTGATGCAGTGCTACAAGACCGGCGAGATGGTCGGCTCGACTCCGCGCGTGATCACGTGGATTCAACTCTTCGCGGTGCCGATCGGCGCGCTCGCGCTCGCGTTCGCCTATCCGCTGCTGCGCGACACGTACGGGCTCGATCCCGAGGTCAAAGGCGCGCTTTCGAGCCCGATCTCGCAGAAGTGGGTCGGCTTCGCGAAGCTGCTCTCGAAGGGCACCGACGCGCTGCATCCGAGCGCGCTGTGGGCGCTCGGCATCGCGGTCGTGCTCGGCGTCGTCTTCACCGTGCTCGAGCAGAAAAAGAGCCTGCGCACGTGGGTCCCGTCGCCGACCGGCATCGGCATCGGGATGCTCGTGCCCGCGAGCGCGGTCGCGACGATGTTCCTCGGTGCGGTGATCGACTTCGTCGCGCGCAAGTCGAGCACGAAGAACCCCGACGGCTGGATCCTGCCGCTCGCGTCCGGCCTGATCGCGGGCGAAGCACTGATCGCGATCGTGCTGCCGCTCTTGATCGCGCTCGGAGTGCTCGCGGTCGCCGGCGCGTAGCGTCGCGCGGACTACGTGCGCGAGTGGACGACGCGTCCGCGCACCAGCACGGCGCACACCGGGCTGCGGCCGAGCTCGTACACGAGATGGCGGTGGTTCGGCACGTCGAGCACGGCGACGTCCGCTCGCTTGCCGACTTCGAGCGTGCCGATCTCGCCGCCGCGGCCGAGCGAGCACGCCGCGTTCAGCGTCGTGGCGGTCAGGCACTCCGCGGCGCTCATCCGATAGCGCAGCGCGGCCCAGCTCATCACCTCGGGCAAGCTCTGGAGGTTGCACGAGCCCGGATTGAAGTCGGTCGAGACCGCGACCGGCAGCCCGGCGTCGACCAGCCTGCGCCCGGGAGCCTCGCGCTCCTGGCGCAGGAAGAGCGGCACGACCGGACAGAGCACCGGCACGACGCCCGCGGCGCGCAACGCTTCGATCCCGCGTTCGCTGACGTGCTCCAGGTGGTCCGCGCTCGCCGCGCCGAGCTCCGCCGCGAGCTCCGCGCCGCCGAGCGGCGTCAGTTGATCGACGTGCAAGCGCAGGCCGAGCCCGAGCGAGCGCGCGCGCGCGAGGATGCGCCGTGAATCGTCGAGCGAGAACGCGATGCCTTCGGTGAAGACGTCGCAGTACTCGGCGAGCCCGCCCTGCGCGACGCGCGGCAGCATCGTCGAGCAGACGAGCTCGACGTACTCCGATTTGCGCGCCCGGAACTCCGCGGGGAAGTCGTGGGCGCCGAGGAAGGTCGGGACGAGCTCGATCGGTTGGCGCAGGCGCGCCTCGGCGATCACCTCGAGGCACTTCACCTCGTCGTCGAGCGTCAAGCCGTAGCCCGACTTGCACTCGACCGTGGTCGTGCCGAGCGCGAGGAATCGTTCGAGGTGCACGAGCAGCCGCGCGAGCAGCACTTCGCGCGACGCCGCGCGCACCCCTCGCACCGTCGAGAGGATCCCGCCACCCGCCGCCGCGATCTCGACGTACGTCGCGCCTTTCGTGCGCAGCTCGAACTCGTCCTCGCGCGTCGTCGCGAACACCGGGTGCGTGTGCGCGTCGACGAAACCGGGCACCAGCGTCCCGCCTCGCGCGTCGAGCTCCGCGCGCGGCGCGAATCGAGCCAGAAGGTCCGCTTCCGGGCCGACGGCGACGATGCGCTCGCCGTGGATCGCGAGCGCGCCGCGCGGCACGACTTGCAGCTCGCCCATCGCGGCTCCGGCGCGCGGCGCGCGGCCGGTCGGCGTCGCGAGCTCGCTCGCGCCGCGCACGAGGAGATCGACGGCCTGCTTCGGGGCGCTCACGCTCGGAGTCTAGGCGCGCCGGGCGGCGCTCGCCATCGCGACGGCGCGCGCTCGTTCGCGGGCTCGCGGGATCATCGCGGGTTCGCGGGACCGCGAGCTCGTCGGCGGACTTGCGGGCTCCTGGGCGAACGTGCGAGCTCGTGGGCGGACTTGCGAGCTCGTGGCTGAACTTGCGGGCTCGTCGGCGAACTCGCGAGCTCGCTCGCAAGCGGACTCAGCTCGCGAGCAGCGGCGCGACGACCGCGTCGAGGCGCATCGAGAGCCGCATCCGCGCTTGGATCCGCGTCCGCGCGCGGAACAGGATCATCTTCATGTTCGAGCGGCCGACGCGCAGCGTGCTCGCCGCTTGCTCGTAGGAGAGCCCATCGACCTCGACGAGCTGCAGCGCGTACCGGTCGCGCGGCGAGAGCTGCGCGTACGCGCGCGAGTAGTGCTCGAGGAAGATCATCCAGGATTGGACGAGCGAGCGAGCGTCCTCGCGGTCTTGGATCGGCTGCGTCGGCACCTGGCGAAGGTCGGCGGGCTCTTGCAGGCCCTCGGGCAGACTCTGGAGCGAGCGGACGCGTCGGCGGCTCGCCGCGCGGAAGACGGTGTGCTGGGCGATCGTTCGGACCCACGCGCGGAAGCTCGCGGCGTGCTCGTCGCGGAAGCCTTTCGCGTAGCGGTAGACGTTGATGAACGTGTCCTGGACGAGCTCGAGCGGATCGAACGGCAACCGGCGCTCGCCGGTCAGGCGGCGCACCAGGTCGAACACCCCGCCGCGGGCGCGCAGATAGAGCGTCTCGAAGACCTCGGGCGCGCCGCGATCGCGAAAGAGCGCCATCAACGTGGTGTCGATCCGGTCGCCGAACGCGAGCGCGGTTTCCTCGGCGCGCGGCTCGAGTTGGATGCCGTGCTCGGCGAGCAGGGCGAGCGCGGTCTGTTGGACGGGGGTGGACGGCCGGTCGAGCACGTGAAGGTGGCGCATGGCGCGGCGGCCCAGGCACTCGCTGTGCCCGACCGAACCTGGCCGTGACACCCGAACGTAAATTGTTACTGATCAGCCAGTTAGCTAGATTTCGCTGCGGCCTCCGACGCTCCGCCCGCACCACCCATCGTTACTGCCCCGTAACGAAATCCCAGGCCGGAAACTCCTAGCCCGCGTCGGCGGGGCTCGCTCGACCGCCGGCGCCGATAGAATCCGGCCTTGCCCACCCCCCTCCCGGCCCCCGTTTCGGGCAGCCGGTCGCCATGTCGCCCCATCCACTGACTCCGCTCGTCGAACTCGCCGCGGCGAGTTCGGGCACCTACGAGCGGCTCGGCGAGCTCCAGACCCCGGCCGCCTTCGCGGCGCTGCTCGCGCTGACCGCGACCTGGTTCTTCGCGTGCCTCCGCCAGTGCTTCGCTCAGGCGATCGTCGCGCGGGTGCTCGAGCGAGCGGGCAGCGCTCGCCGCCGGGGGAAGCTCGCGCCGCTGCTCGACCGGCTGGGGTCGTTGACGGAAAGCGCGAGCCTGTTCGAGAGCGCGTGCGGCCTGCTGTTCGCGCTGCTCGTGCTGCTGGTGGTCGCCGAGAAGCGCACCCTCGGCTTCGAGGCGATCGCGATCGCCCTCGCGGTCGCGGTGCCGTCGCTCTGGATCGCGAGCCGCGGCCTCGCCCAAGCGGTGTCGCTGCGTTTCGGCGACGCGTGGGTGGCGACGCTGCTGCCAACCTTCAATCTCGTCCAGGTCCCGCTCGCCTGGCTGGTGTTCGTGTTCAGCGCGTTGCGACGCGGCTTCCTGCGCGCGCTCGGACTGCGCGACGACGCCGAGGAGAAGCGCGAGATCGTCGCCGGCCTGCGCGAGGTGATCGCCGACTCCGATGTGTCCGGCAAGCTCGACGAGACCGAGCGAGAGATCATCGGAAACGTCATGGAGTTCCGCGACGTAGACACCGCCTCGGTGATGACCCCGCGCACCGAGATCGCCGCGATCGAGGTGACCGAGTCGATCCGAGAGGCCGCGAGGGCCGCGACCGAGGCCGGCCGCAGCCGCATCCCGGTCTACGAGGTCACGCTGGACACCGTGATCGGCACCGTGTCGGTGAAGGACCTGCTGCGCGTGCTCGCCGAGGGCCGCGACACCACGCCGTTGCGCTCGCTGCTCCAACCGCCTTACTTCGTGCCGGAGACCAAGCGCGTGTCCGAGCTGCTCGCCGAGTTCCGGCGCGAGAAGCTCGGCATGGCGATCGTGCTCGACGAATACGGCGGCACCGCCGGCCTGGTGACGTTGCGCGACGTGCTCGCCGAGCTGATCGGCGAGATGCCCGGCGAGGACCACGAAGACGAGGAGCTCCCGGTGCGGTTCCTGCCGGACGGCATCGCCGAGGTCGACGCGGCGACCAACGTCAGCGAGGTCAACAAGGTGCTCGACCTCGAGCTTCCGGAGACGGCCGACTACCAGACGCTCGCGGGCTTCGTGCTCGCGGAGTTCGGCCGGTTCCCCGAGCGCGGCGAGTCGTTCGTGCGCGGCGACCGCGAGTTCCAGGTCATCGAAGCCAACGATCGACGGGTCTACCGCGTGCGCGTGAAGCGGCTCGCCGCCGCGGGTTAGGCGCGACGAGCGCGGCGCCCCGCGGCCGACATGGCGAGCGCGGGGGCTCGCGCCTACATTCGTCGCCGCACCGATGATCCGCTCCGACCGTGTTCTGATCTTGCGCCGCTTCGCGTACGGCGAGACGTCGCTCGTCCTGCACGTGCTCACGCCGAACTTCGGACGCGTGCACTTGCTCGCGAAGGGCGCGTACCGGCCGACGTCGCGCTACTACGCGGTGCTCGACCTCTTCGACACGCTGGAGCTCGAGTGGTCGCACGCGGCCGGTCGCGAGCTCGACACGCTGCGCGCGGGTGACCTCGCGCAGCGACGGTTGGCGATCTCGTCGGACCTGTTTCGCTACCGAGCGGGGCTGGCGGCGCTGGAGCTCGCCGGACTCGCCGCGCAGGAGGGCCAGCCGGTGCGCGGGCTCTTCGCGAGGCTCGAACTCGTCCTCGACGAACTCGCGGAAGCCCGCATCGACGCGCGCCTCGCGCTGTCGGCGTTCGAGCTCGGCTTCCTCGTTGAACTCGGCCTCGCGCCGGCGCTCGCGCGCTGCGCCGCGTGCGGCCGGGTCGCGCCGCCTGCCGCTTCGCCGCGCGCGTCGAGCGTGTTCTCGCCCGGCGCGGGCGGCCGGTTGTGCCGGCGCTGCGCGGAGGAGGCCCGCGCCTCCGGACGGCGGGTCTTCGCGCTGTCGACGCGCACGCTGGAGCTCGCCGCCGTGCTCGCGAACGACGGCCCGGAAGCTCTCGCCGGTCGGATCTCCGACGCCGAGCTGGAAAAGGTGCGCGCGTTTGTGGTTCGCTTCCTCGAATACCACCTGGAGAGTCGCCCGAAGAGCTACCGTCGCACCGTCGGCGGCGTCGCGGGCGCGCCGGGACTCGCCACGCCATGATCGCCCGACTGCTGCTCGTCGTCGCGCTGGTGCTCAGCACCGGCTGCGCGTCCTTCAACCGACCGTTCGGGTCGATGATCGGCTTCACGAAGCCCACCAACGAGGCCGACGTGCGCGAGGCGCTCGCGCTCGCCGCCGAGGAGTTCGCCGCGGGCCGCACCGAGCGCGCGCTCGATCGCGCGGTCGCCTGCCGCGACGCGACCGGATTGCCGAGCGAGCTGCGCAACGAGGTCGAGCTGCGCGTCGAGGAATACGCCGAGCGCCGCATCCAAGACCTCTCCGGCGACGACGGCGATCCCGACGATCTCGAGGACCTGCTCTCGCTCAACCTGCCGCGTCAGCTCGCCGTGCGCGCCGGCGTGCGCGGCGCGGAGCTCCTGATCGCCGACGACGAGGACTACGACGCGTACGAGCTGCTCAAGAAGGTCGACACCAAGTTCCCGAACCACCACGAGCGCCAGCGCGCCGGCGAATTGCTCGCGCAAGCAGGCTCGAGGCTCGCGGACGACACGTGGAGCTTCTTCGGCTTCTTCCGCACCAGCGACGACGGCGCGGAAATCCTCGAGTACCTGGTGATCAACTACCCGAGCCAGCGCCGCTGCGACGAGGCGTACGTGAAGCTCTCCGAGCTCTACGCCGACAAGCGCGAGTGGGAGCTCGCGCGCGAGCGCAGCGAGGACCTGCTGCTCTATCAACCGGACAGCCCGCTCGCGCTGCGCGCCGAGGCGCGCGTGCCGCACTATCGACTGCGCGCGCTGAAGAGCCCCGAGTACGACAGGCGCGAGCTCTCGAGCGCGCGCGGCGAACTCGAGACCTGGCTCGAGCGTCACGCGGAGCAGACCGGGGAGGCCGCCGAGCTCGAGGAATCCGTCCGCCTCGACTACGCCGACTGCCTGGCGCGGCTCGCCCGCTCCGACCTGTCGATCGCGCACTTCTACACGCGGATCGGCGAGCGCTACGGCGCGGTCATGCACGCCGAGCGCGCGCTCGAGGAGGCGCACGCCACCGGAAGTACCGACCTCGTCACCGAGGCTTCCGCCGCCGCCGATCTCGCGCGCGCGTTGCCGACCGCCAGCGAGCGAGAGGAATGAAACGCGCCTCGCTCGCGCTGCTGCTCGCCGCGCTCGGGCTCGGGTGCGGCTACAACACCGGATTCCTGGTGTCGAAAAACGTGGGCTCGATCGGCGTCGAGGTCTTCGACAACACCTCGAAGGTCCGCGATCTGGAGGCGGACGTGCACGACCACCTGACGGAATCGTTGCGATCGCGGACCGAGGCGCACCTCGTGCCGCCGTCGCTCGCCGAGCTGGTCATCCGCGGCCGCGTCCTCGATTACTCCCGCCGCTCCGGCATCCGCAGCCGCGACAATCAACTGCTCGAAACCGGCGTCCAGATCGCCGTGGAGGCCGAACTCGTGCGTCGGAGAGCGGATCCCGACGCGCAAGAGGAGGTCCTGCGGCGGATCCAAGTCGAGGAGGAGAGCGGCTTCCGTCTGCAGGAGGCGAACGGTGAGCTCGACGCCCGCGACCGCGTCCTACGACGACTGGCCGACCGAATCGTGCTCGAACTCCTTTCGGAGTTCACCCAAGAGGCGAGCCCGCCTTCCCAGAACTGACGAATTTCGCGACCCCGGGCACGCCTGACTCGCGCCTCGCCGTCGATTAGAATCCCCGCCCGGCCGCCGCCCTTGGAGGTCGAGACCCGACCCCTGCGACAGAGCGCCCATGCCCGAAGCACAGAACGCCAACAACAACGCGCGCAAGAACCGCTCGTTCGGGGCTTTCCTCCTCTTCCTCACGGTGATCGTCGCGATCCTGCTCGCGTACGGAAGCGAGCACTATCACCGGGTGATCCGCCTCTCGCAGGACCAGTACGAGTTCCTGCTGTACCGCGGACAGATCGAACAGCAGGTGATGAAGGGTCAGAACCTGATCGAGGGGACCCTGAAGCCGGGCACGGATACCTTCAGCACCGAGCCCGACTCGGCCGCGAAGAAGGGCCAACCGTTCGAGGTCAGCTTCGTCGGGCTCGAGCAGAACGAGCATCGCTACCAACAGGTCAAGGCGATCCGCAAGTACGACCCCGTCCAGGAAGACGTGCTGCGCGCGTCGATCCAAAAGGGCTGGTACACGCCGCAGGTCGTCCGCCAGATTTCGACGTACCGCGAGCGCGGCGGCTCGACGCCGGACGCGCGAGGCGCGACGAACGCGGAGGCGAGCGTGACCGAGCTCGGTTCCCACCTCTTCGTCGGCGTGCTCGCGGTCGGGCAAGCGACGTGGGTCGCGGACTGGGAACAGCAGAACGGGATGAAGTTCCCGGTCGGCCAAGAGGCGTCGATGCCGCCGCTGCCGCAGGAGTCCGGCACGATCTGGCTCGAGGTCGTCAAGCCGAAGGACATCGGACAGCTCGTCGCGCTCTTGAAGCGCACCGGTGCGAACGCGGAGTCGCTGACGTTCGACCTCGGCGAAGGCACGAAGTGGAGCGACGGCACGTCGTTCCTGATGATGTTCGCGCTGGGCTGGGGGCCGTGGCTCCTGATCCTCGTGCTCTTCTTCATCTTCATGCGCCAGATGCGCAGCCAAGGCGGCGCGGGCGGCGTGATGAGCTTCGGTCGCTCGCGCGCGACGCTCTACACGAAGGAAAACCACACCAACGTCACCTTCGACGACGTCGCGGGCGCGCAAGAGGCGAAGGACGAGGTGCGCGAGGTCGTCGAGTTCCTGAAGAACCCGAGTCGCTTCACGCGCATCGGCGGACGCATCCCGCGCGGCATCCTGCTCGTCGGGCCTCCGGGCTGCGGCAAGACGCTGCTCGCCAAGGCGATCGCCGGCGAGGCCGAGGTGCCGTTCTTCTCGATCAGCGGTTCAGACTTCGTCGAGATGTTCGTCGGCGTCGGCGCGAGCCGCGTGCGCGACCTCTTCAAGACCGCGCGCGAGAACTCGCCCTGCATCATCTTCCTCGACGAGATCGACGCGGTCGGTCGGCGGCGCGGCTCGGGCCTCGGCGGCGGCCACGACGAGCGCGAGCAGACGCTCAACGCGATCCTGGTCGAGATGGACGGTTTCGGCACCGACGAAGGCATCATCGTCATCGCCGCGACCAACCGGCCCGACGTGCTCGACCCCGCGCTACTGCGCCCCGGCCGCTTCGACCGCGAAGTCGTGATCGACCTCCCGGACGTCGAAGGCCGCGAGGAAATCCTGCGCGTCCACCTCAAGAAGGTGAAGGCCGCGCCGGACGCCGACGCGCGCACGATCGCCAAGCTCACGCCGGGTTACTCCGGCGCCGACCTCGCCGCGATCATCAACGAAGCCGCGATCCGTGCCGCGCTCGCGAAGAAGGAGCAGATCGGCATGGACGACCTCGAGGAGGCGCGCGAGAAGGTGCGCTTCGGCCGCCAGAAGCGCTCGCGCAAGGTCGAGCTCGAGGACAAGAAGATCACCGCCTACCACGAGGCCGGCCACGCGATCGTCGCGAGCTCGATCCCCGAGATCGACAAGCCGCACAAGGTCACGATCGTTCCGCGCGGCCGTGCGCTCGGTGTGACGCTCACCATGCCCGAGAAGGAGAGCTATCACATGCAGAAGAAGCGCCTGATCGGCCAACTCGCGCTTGCGTTCGGCGGGCGCGCCGCCGAGGAGCAATTCTGCGGCGACATCTCCGCGGGCGCGTTCGACGACATCCGTCGCGCGACCGAGCTCGCGCGCGCGATGGTCACCGAGCTCGGCATGAGCGAGACGATCGGTCCGATCCACTACGCCGAGCGCCAGGGCTCCGACTTCCTCGGCACCGAGCTGATGCGCAGCCGCGACCACTCCGAGCAGACCGCGCGCGAGATCGACGAGGAAATCCGCCGGATGCTGACCGACGCCCACGAGCGCGCGCGCCAGATCGTGCGCGAGCACAAGGACCAGGTCGAGTCGCTGACCCAAGCGCTGCTGATCTACGAAACGCTGAACGGCGAGGAGATCGAGCGCCTGCTCCGCGGCGTGCCGCCGCAGGATTTGCGCCCGGGATCGCCGCCCCCGTTGCCGCCCGCGGAAGCGCGCAAGGCGCCGACGCAGAACCCGACGCAAGCCCCCGCCGGCGACGGACGTCCCGGCGAGCTGCCGGGCCTCTCGCCCGCCTGAGTCGACGATGGACCTGGCCGCCGCGCTCTCGGCGGACGCTCGGCGTCTCGAGCCCCGGCTCGCGCACGTCACCGAAGCGCGCGCCGGCGTCGCCGCAGGCTTCACGTACGCGACGGTCGCGTTGCGCGGCGAGCGCATGACCGACGACGAGCGCGCGTGGCTGCGCACCGCCGAAGCGCGCCGCGAGGGGCTCGCGTCGTGGCAGTTCCCGCTTGGCGAGCTCGGCCTCTCGTTGCACACCGGGGTCGCATCGCTGAAGGACGACCATCCGCTCGCGCGCTTGCTCGACGCGCTCGCCGGATTCGCCGCGCGTCCGCGCAACCGCGCGCTCGTGATGGGCATCGTCAACGTCACGTCCGACAGCTTTTCGGACGGCGGCCGCCATCTCGAGCCCGAGGTCGCGATCGAGCACGGGCTCGCGCTGGTCGAGCAAGGCGCGGACGTGCTCGACGTCGGCGGCGAATCGACCCGGCCCGGCTCGGAGCCGGTCGACGAGGCGCTGGAGCTCGCGCGAGTCGTGCCGGTGATCCGCGGTCTGCGCGCGCGCACCGCCGTACCGCTCTCGATCGACACGCAGAAGGCCGCGGTCGCCGCCGCGGCGCTCGACGCGGGCGCGACGATCGTCAACGACGTCTCGGCGGGCCGCACCGATCCGGCGCTGTTGCCCATGGTCGCCGCGCGGGGCGCGCTGTGCGTGCTGATGCACATGCAAGGCACGCCGCGCGACATGCAGCGCGCGCCCCACTACGAGCGCGACGTCGTCGCGGAGGTGCTCGGCTTCCTGCGCGAGCGCGCGGCCGCGGCGGTCGAGCTCGGCGTCGCGCCCGAGCGGTTGGTCGTCGACCCGGGGATCGGCTTCGGCAAGCGCCTCGAACACAACCTCGCGTTGTTGCGCCGCGCGCGCGAGCTCGGTTCGCTCGGGCTGCCCGTGCTGATCGGCGCGTCGCGCAAGTCGTTCATCGCCGACCTCGAGCGCCGCATGCGGCCCGAAGGCGCCCCCGCGCCGCCGACGCCGCCCGCTGCGCGCCTCGGCGGGAGCGCGGCCGCGGTGACGCTCGCGGTGCAAGGCGGCGCTTCGATCGTACGCGTGCACGACGTGCGCGAGCTGGCCGAAGCGGCGCGCATCGCGTTCGCGTGCTCGTCGGTCGAGCTCGACTTCCCGCTCGCCTGATCGCGTTCGCGCGCACGCCGCCCCTTGTTCGCGCCGCGCCGTGCGGCACAATCGCGTTCGCGCGCGCGAGTCGCGCCGAAGAAAGCAACGGGGAACGGCTTGGGCGAGTCACGGATTTTCGGAACCGACGGCATCCGCGGACGAGCGGGCGAGGGCTGGCTCTCGACCGCCGGCGCGTCGGCGGTCGGACGCACGGTGGCGGCGGTGTGGAAGAAGCGCGGCGCGCTCGTGGCGACGAAGTCGCGCGGCACGCACGTGCTGCTCGGCCACGACGGCCGGCGTTCCGGACCCGGCCTCGAGGCGGCGCTCGCGCGCGGACTGGCGGCCCACGGGCTCGCCTCGACCAGCGCGGGCTTGATCACGACACCCGGGCTCGCGTTGCTCGCGCGCATCGAGGGCTTCCAGCTCGCGATCATGGTCTCGGCGTCGCACAACCCGGCCGAGGACAACGGCATCAAGATCTTCTCGGGCGTCGGCGGCAAGCTCTCCGACGAGCTAGAGCTCGAGATCGAGGCCGCCCTGCGCGCCGATCCGTCGCCGGTCGACGAAGGCCCGGCGCCGACGATCGACCCGGCGCTCGAACTCGACTACCTCGGCTATCTGGTCGACCAGGCCGGCGCGGGGCTCAAGCTGTCCGGGATGACGCTGGCCGTCGACTGCGCGAACGGCGGGGCGAGCCGCGTCGCGGAGCGCGTCTTCGGCCGCCTCGGCGCGCAAGTGACCGCGATCGGCGCCGAACCGGACGGCGAGAACATCAACCGCGGCGTCGGCGCGACCCACCCGGCCGCGCTGCAGACCGAGGTGCGCCGCATTGGCGCCCAGATCGGCATCGCGCTCGACGGCGACGGCGATCGCTGCATCCTGGTCGACGAGCACGGCGCGATCGTCCACGGCGACGGCATCCTGACGCTGATCGCGAGGCACCTGCGCGCAAAGGGCGAGCTCGAGCCGCCGCGCATCGTCGCGACCGTGATGGCGAACCGCGGCTTGCACCGCGCGCTGCGCGAGGTCGGTGTCGGCGTCGAGACGGTCGACGTCGGCGACAAGAACGTCGTCGATGCGCTCCGCCGCCAAAACCTGCGGCTCGGCGGCGAACAGTCCGGTCACATCGTCTTCGGAGCCGACCACTTCTTCATCGGGGACGGGCTCTACACCGCGCTGCGGGTGCTCCGGGTGCTGCACGAGACGCACAAGCCGCTCTCCGAGCTCGCCAGCCCCTATCGCCCGTTCCCGCAGGTCTTGCTGAACGTCCCGGTGGCGCGCAAACCGGTGCTCGATCGCATCCCGAAGGTCGCCGAGGCGGTCAAGCGGATCGAGGACGAGCTCGCCGCGGACGGCCGGGTGCTGCTGCGCTATTCCGGCACCGAGCCGCTCGCCCGGGTGATGATCGAGGGTCCCGACGCCGCGATGATCCAGGCGCGCGCGCAGGCGCTCGGAGCGCTGCTGAGCGCCGAATTGGGGGCCTGAGCGCCCCGCCGCGGACTCGACGGACCGCCACGCGCCGCGCCGCGCGAGGTCCGAATCCCTGAATCGCCCACTATGACCGTCATCGCGCTCGAAAGCTCGACCCTGCGCCCGTCGGTCGCCGTGTGGCACGGCGGACGCTGCCTCCAAGCGTGGCTCTCGACGGAGAGGAGCCACGCCGCCGACCTGTTGCCGAGCGTCTCCGCTCTGCTGCACCGGCTCGATCGCACGCCCGGCGACGTGTCGAGGATCGTCGTCGGTCGCGGACCGGGAAGTTACACCGGTTTGCGCGTCGCGGCGGCGACCGCGCTCGGCGTCGCGCGAGGGACCGGCGCGGCGATCGGCGGGTTGTCGTCGTTCGAGGCGCTCGCGTGGCGCGAGCTCGCGGTCGGCGGACGCTGCGCCGTGTTGCTCGACGCGCGCGCGGGCGAGGCGTACTGGGCGGTGCTCGCGCGCGATGCGGCCGACGTGCGCTTCGAGGTCGAGCCGTCGGTCGCGCGCAGCGAGGACGTCGCGGCGCTGTTGCCGCGCGAGGTCGCGATCTTCTCGAGCGCGGGCATCGAGAAGTCGGTGCGACTCGACGACGAACAACGGGCGCGCGTGCGCGTCGACGCGGTGCCGCAGGCGAGCGCGCTGCTCGAGCTCGCGCTCGCGCGCGGCGGTCGCGTCGGCAGCGACATCGAGCCGCTCTACCTGCGCGCGTTCGCCGCCAAGCCGCGCCGGGCCTGAGCGCAGAATGCTCTCCATTCGACGAATGGCGCTCGAATTCGAGCGTTGCGGCCCGCGGGCGCGGATCCAAGGAGAACGCCCTCGGAGGATCGCTCCCCCGAAGGCGTTCTGATCGACTCGAGTTGGATCGGCGCGCAAAGGCGCGCGCGATCCGCTTCGACTACAGGTCTTGCGGACGCAGGGTCTTGCGACCGTTCGACTGCGCGCGCTTCTCGGCGCAGGCGATGAGGCCGCGCACGGTTTCGTCGAGCGCGCTGTAGAAGTCGCCGGACACGTTGATCTTCGCGCACGCCTTGGTGCGGCTCTTCGAGATGATCAGGTCGCCGGTCGCCTTCTTCGCCTTGCCGGCCTTCGCAGCTTTCTTGGCCATGTCGTTGTTTGCCTTCTCCCGCTTGGGGATGGGTTCGTGAGGGATGGTCGGCGGTCTTCGCGAGCCGAAAGGCCTTCGAGAAACGCGCCAATCTGGCGAAAGAATGTCGAGCACGATGGGCCCCGTCAAGGACCGACTCCGCGTGAATCCCGCGAATCGAGCGCGATCTCGCGCTCCTTTCGGCGGCCGAGACGCGTCGTTCGTGCGTTGCGATCCGCGCGCGTCGACCATTGAACCGCACGCGCGGAGGAGTAGTCTCAGCCGCGTGGAGGCCTATCGGGTCTGGTCGGAGATCGACCTCGACGCGCTCGCGTGGAACTTGGCGTCGATTCGAGCGCGCATCGGCGCGAGCCGCAGCGTCATGCTGGTGGTCAAAGCGGACGCTTACGGTCACGGCGCGATCGCCGTCGCCCACCATGCGCTGCGCCACGGCGTCGAGGCCTTCGGAGTAGGCACTTCGGCGGAGGCGCTGACGCTGCGCAAGGCCGGCCTGCGGGCGCGGCTCTTGGTCCTCGGCACGATCGTCGAGGACGAAGCCCCCGCCTGCCTGCGCCACGGCATCGAAATCGCGGTCCATTCGGCCGATCGCTGCCGTCGCCTGCAGGCGCTGGCCCGGCGCATGGACGTGCGCGCGAGGGTCCACCTCAAGATCGACACCGGCATGGGCAGGCTCGGCGTGATGCCGGCGCGCGCGTTGTCGCTGCTCGAGCTGATCCACGCCTCTCCCAACGTCGAGCTCGCGGGCGTGATGACGCACATGAGCGCGGCGGCCGGCGCGCTCGATCCGCACACGCAGGCCCAGATGCGCCAATTCGACGGCGTCCTCGCCGCGGCGCGCGAGCGCGGGCTGTTGCGAGGCCCGGTGCACGCGGCGAACTCGGCGTGCATCTTCACCGGGCTCGATCCGCTCTATGACATGGTTCGGCCTGGGATCAGCGCCTACGGCGTGCTGCCGGGCAAGTTGCCGGGCGCGAGCGAGCTCGAGCCCGTGATGTCGCTGCACACGCAGGTCGTGTTCCTGAAGGACCTGCCCGCGGGCGCGCCGGTCGGCTACGGCGGCACGTTCAAGGCGAAGCGCGCGACGCGCATCGCGATCCTGCCGCTCGGCTATCACGACGGCGTCAACTGGCGCCTCGGCAACCGCGGCGCGGCGTTGGTGCGCGGCGACCGTGCGCCGATCGTCGGTCGGGTGTCGATGGACTACACGACGCTCGACGTCACCGACATCCCTCAAGTGCGCGTCGGCGATCGGGTGACGTTGATCGGCCGCCAGGGCGAGCACGTGATCCGACTCGAAGACCTCGCCAAGGCGGCGAAGACGATCGCCTACGAGATCAGCTGCGCGGTCGGCCAACGCGTCGAGCGCGTCTACGTAGGCGGCGAGGACGTCGTCCCGCGCCGCCGAGCCCGTTCCGAACCCGCGCGTTCCGCCGCTTTCGAGCCTTCGGCGGGCTCCTGACCGGCGCGCTTCGGCCGGCGCCCTCGCGGGGTCCCATGCAGCGCTCTCTTTCGTTCGCGCGCTACGTCGCCTTCGGGTTCGCGCTCGTCGTGCTCGCGGTGCTCGCCGTGCTGTTCGCGTACGAGCAGAGCGGCGAGCTCGCGGTGCGCGTCCGCGCGGACCTCGCGCGACGGCTCGGGAACCCCGACGTGCCGATCGAAGTCGGCGGCGCGAGCCTCGGTTGGTTCGACGCGAGCGTGACGCTCTCCGATGTGCGGCTCGGCCAGGACGGTGAGCTCGTCCGCCTCGACCGCGTCCGCGCGAAGTTCGCGCTGCTCGCCGAGGGCGGGCCGGAGCTCGAGTCGCTCGAACTCGCCGGTGGACGGGTCGTCGCCGGCCGAGCGTTGGTCGACCTCTTGCGCGGCCCGCGGCGGACCGAGCCCGGCGCCGAGGGCCAAAGCCGCACGCCGCCGAGACTCGCGGTCGAGGGCCTCGTCGTCGAGCTCGACCATCCCGAGCTCGGGCGACTGCGCCTCGGCACGGTCGACGCGCGCGCGTCGGCGGACGGCGGCTCGTACGGCGTGCAGGGCCGCTGGCACGTCGAGCTCGGCACGCGCGACGCGTGCGAGCTCTATCTCGAAGGCCACGCGCTCGACGCCGGGCGGTACGAGCTCGTCGCGTGGTCGAACGGGTTCCAATTCGACGGCTCGACGCTGCCGGAGCGCGGTTTCTGCGCGCCGCTGGTCGCGCTCGCGCCGCGCGGCACGCTGAAGCTGACCGGCCGCTGCGTCATCGACTTCGCGAGCCCGGAGCCGACGCGCGGCTACGTCCGCGCTTCCCTGGTCGACGGCGCGCTCCGGCCGAGCCCGCGGGCGCAGGAGCTCGTCGGAGCGACGCTCGAGCTCGAAACCCACCTCGATCCGCGCGCGGGCGAGACCTGGAGCGACGCGGGCGCGTGGTACGGCGCGCTCAACGCGTCCGCGGGGTTCGGCGACGCGCGAGGCAGCGTGTTCGCGGACCTCGGCCGCTCCGCGGGCGCGCGGACGTTCGCGCGCGGCTTCGTCGTCGTGCGCGACGCGGACGTCGTGCAGGACGAGCTCGCGGCGTTCGGCGTGCCGGTCGAAACGCTCCACGCGCTCGATGCGTTCGGCGTCGGGGGCCGCGCCGACGCGCGCATGGGCTTCGAGTGGCGCGAGTCGAACGAATTCGCGTTCGCGCTCGAGTGCGAAGCGAAAGGCGACGCGCAGGTCTCGTTCCGCGGCTTCGAGGATCCGAACGGCGAGCGCCGCGGCTTCGCGTGGCCGATCGAGGCGGCGAGCGGACGCGCGCTGGTCACCTACGAGCCGCGGCTCCCCCACGCCACGCACGTCGCGATCGTCGGCGCGCGCGGCCGCGGACGCGACGGCAAATCCCGCGCGGTGTGCGAAGGCATCGCGCGCACGAGCGTCGAGAGCCCGTGGCGCGTCGACTACGACTTCGCGCTCGCCGCGCACGACGTGCCCGTCGACGAGACGCTGCGCGTCGGTTTGCACTCCGCGTCGGGCTCGGACGCGATCTGGGAGCGCTTCTCGCCGCGCAACGGCGCGGTCACGGTCGAAGGACGCGTGCACCACCTCCCGGCCGATCCGGGGCCGGCGATGAGGTTCGACGCAGAGCTCACGGACATCGACGCCGCCTGGTCGGAGCTCCCGATCCCGTGCGATCGCCTGAGCGGCAAGCTCGCGCTCGTGTTCGACCCGCGCGGCATCGCGGCGACCAGTTTCGAGCTCGCGGGCTCGCTCGCGACGTCCGACGGCGTCTCGGTGCGCGGACGTTGGCAGGACGATCCCGCCGCGGCCGAGCGCGTCGAGGGCGAGCGCCACGTCGAGGCGCTCTCGATCCACGCGGCGAACCTGGCGCTCAAGGGCGCGCAACGCGACGTGATTGTCGAGCGCTTCCCCGGCGTCGGCTCGGTGCTCGACGAGTTCGGCGCGAGCGGTCGCGTCGACGTCGACGTCTCCGCGACGCGCGCGACCCACGACGGCGCGCGGCGCTTCGATTTCGAAATCACGCCCCGGGTCGTGCAGCTCGCCCCGCGCGCGTTCCAGGTGCAGACGCGCAACGTCCACGGCCGCGTGATCGTCACCGCGCTCGAAACGCCGCCCGAGACGCCGACCGGCAGCCCGGGAGCCGACGTCACGACGATCGTCGCACCGTTGGTCGGCGATTGGTCGGGCTCGACGCGCGTCGCGTTCCAGGCGCTCTTCCCGCCGCGCGGCGCGGCCGAACTGGAGCTCGCCGGCGCCGGCCTGAACCTGCAGAACCGCGCGCTCGTCGGCGCCTTCAATCAAGCGAACGCCGACGCGAACGGCGGCGGACTCGACCTCGATGCGCTCTCGCTCGACGGGCGGATCGACTTCCGCGGCGAGCTCTCGTTGCCCGACGATGCGTCGCCCGCGAAGAGCCGCTACGAGGTCTACCTGCGCGAGAACGGCATCCAGCTCGGCGGCGGGATGAGCTTCGGCCTCCAACGGCTCTCGGGGTTGCTCGTGCAGTCCGAGGGACGGCTTTCCGGCGAAGCGCTCTCCGCGTACATCGGTCGCACGCCGGTCGCGCTGCGTCGCGCGCGCTTCCAGGAGACCGACGGCGTGTATCGACTCGAAGCGGAGCCCGAGGCGTACGGCCTTCCGCTCGATCGCGAGCACATGCGCTTCTTCCTCGACGACGACACGCTGCTCGCGCTCGAACAGCAGCTGCGTTGGCGCGGCACGATCGACATCTTCGACGCGAAGCTCGTGCTGGTCGGCAGCTCGCCGACCGACTCGCGGCTCGGTTTCTCCGGCGCGGTGATCCCCCACGGCATGTACGTCGACTTCGGCCTGCCGCTGGAGATCGACGAGGCGCGCGCGAGGATCCACGAGCTCGTCTTCGAGCACGGCGAGGTGCGCGCGTGGGCCGAGATCGACGGCCTCTCCGGGCGCGTCGCCGATCGGCGGCTCGCGGATGCGCACATGCTGGTCACGTACGTCGAGCCGAGGCTCTCGATCCTCGACCTCGACGGCCGACTCGAGGGCGGACGGCTCTCGGCGCTCGGCGGGCGCGTCGAGGCGAACGGCTCCGCGTTCGCGGTCGGCTTGCGCGAGCCCTACGACTTCGAGCTCGGCCTGCGTCTGGAGGAAGTCGACGTCGCGGGCCTGTTGCGCGGCCTGTTCGAGTCCGATTTCGCGAGCTCCGGCAAGCTCTCCGGCGACCTGCGCCTCGCCGGCCAGCTCGACCACATCCTCGGCATCCAAGGCCGCGGCGAGGTCGACATCGCCGACTCGCGCCTCTGGTCGATCCCGGTCGTTCGCGATCTCTTCGCGCAGCTCGGCTACGACAAGCCCGCGGTGTTCCGACGCGTGCGCAGCCGCTTCGAGGTCGCCGAGGGCCGGATCGACATGAAGAGCCTCTACGTCGAGAGCCCGCTCGCGCAGCTCGTCGGCACCGGCTCGCTCGATCTCGACGGGCGCCTCGCGCACGACCTCGAGGTGAAGTACGGCCTGGTCGACAACCTCGGACCGGTGACGCGCTTCCTCTATTGGGTGCAGAACAACCTCTTGCGCGTCGAGATCCGCGGCGACATGGCGCGACCGAAGATCCTCTTGCGCGGGATGCTCTCCTTCCTGCAAGGCTCGAAGAGCGAACGCCGCGACTTGCCGGTTCCGTCCTTCGCGCCGATCCCCGAGCGCTTCTAGAATCCCTGCCCCATGTCCGAGCTCTACGCGGTGGTGATGGCCGGAGGATCGGGCACGCGCTTCTGGCCGGCGAGCCGGCGCGCGTGGCCGAAGCAGTTCCTGACGATCGCGGGCGAGCGCTCGATGATCGCCGAGACTTGGGCGCGCCTCGACGGCCTGATCCCGCCCGAGCGGCGGCTGGTGGTGACCGCGGCGTCGCAGGCGAAGCTCGTGCGCGACGCGCTGCCCGAGCTCGCGCCTGAGAACCTGGTGCTCGAGCCGGTCGGCCGCAACACCGGACCGTGCATCGCGCTCGCGTCGTCGGTGATCGCGCGGCGCGCGCCGGATTCGGTTCAAGTGCTCCTGCCCGCCGACCACGTGATCCGGCCGGCGGAGCGCTTCCGCGCGACGCTTGCCGCCGCCGCGGAGGAAGCGCGCGCGAGCGGCGCGTTGGTGACGCTCGGCATCCGCCCGACGTACCCCGCGACCGGCTTTGGCTACATCGAAGCGGCCGAGGAGACCGGGCTACGTTTCGGCCACACGGTGCGCCGCGTCGCGCGTTTCGTGGAGAAGCCGCCGCGCGCGAAGGCCGAGGAGTTCTTGGCGGCCGGCAGCTTCTGCTGGAACTCCGGGCTCTTCGTGTGGCGCACCGACGCGATCGAGCGCGCGGTGAGCGAGTTCATGCCCGCGGTGCGCGAGGCGCTCGATCGCGCGAGCCGCGGAGAGTCGCTCGACGCGCTCTACCGCGCGCTGACGCCGGTCGCGATCGACGTCGCGGTGATGGAGCGAGCGAGCGACCGTCGCATGCTCGCGATCGACTACGAGTGGAACGACGTCGGCTCGTGGGATGCGCTCGCCGCCGTCAACCCGGCGGATGCGCACGGCAACGTCGTCGTCGGCGGCGCAGCGGTCGTCTCGGAGGACGCGCACGACTGCATCGTGCACGCTCCGGCGGGTCAGGTCGTCGCGTTGATCGGCGTGAAGGACCTGGTCGTCGTGCACGCGCACGGTGCGACCTTGGTCGTGCCGAAAGACCGCGCGCAGGACGTCAAGAAGATCGTCGAGCGCTTGGAGAAGGAACGGGGCGAGTTCCTGTGAGCGCGGCGTCGAAGCGCGGCGCGCTCGCGATCGATCACGGCACGCTGAAGTGGGGCTTCGCGATCACCGACGCGCTGCGGATCGTCACGCAGCCGCTGCCGAGCTTCCGCGGCGACGAGCACGCCGCGTTCGCGTACTTGAAGAAGCTGCTCGACGAGCGCGACGTCGACACGTTGCTCGTCGGGCTGCCGCTCAACATGGACGGCAGCACCGGACCGCGCGCCGAAGACGTGCTCGCGTTCGTCGGGCGGCTCGCCGCGCGCTTCCCGAGGCTCGCGATCGTCACGTTCGACGAGCGCCTGACCAGCAAGGCGGCCGACGACCTCGCGCGCGAGCTCGGGCTCTCGCGCGACGAGCGCCGCGATTGGAAGGACAGCCTCGCCGCGCTCGCGCTGCTGCGCGATTGGCTGGCGTCGGGCGAGCCGCGCGCCTGATCGGAAACGCGCCGCCGCGACCGAAGCGGACCCTCCAGCGCGCGACATGGGTCGGACCCGTGGAGCACGTCGGACAGGAACGTCGAGCGGAGCGCCTGCGACGCGCGCGGACTCGGTCCGCGGTGCCGGTGAGCAGGCTCGGAAGCGCGCGGACCGAGCGTCGGCGGCGGCTTGACGGCGCGCGGAGGCTCGCGCAACCTGCGCGGTTCCGATGAAGCACATTCGAAGGTTGCCCGTCGCCCTGGGCTCGGCGATCGTCCCGGCGCTCGTCCTCGCCGCCTGCTCGCCGTCCGAACCCGCTCCGCGGCCGGGCGAGTCCGCCGCGCAAGCGCCCGCGGCCGGCGCGAGCTCGCACACGCCTGGCGCACCGCTCTTGCCTGGCGCGCAGCATGCGACCGGCGCGCCGGGCGCGACCGACCCGACCGCCGACGCAGATGCTTCGGACGCAGCGGACGACGGCGCATTGCCCGCGGACGTGCGCGAGCGCATCGACGCGGACCTCGCCGAGCTCTTCGGCACGCTCGACGAGCCGCACTACGAGCGCCTCGACGCCTGGGGCGCGAGCGGCTTCGACCCGGCAAGCGATGCGTTCGGCGTCGGCGACACCGAGGCCGCGCGCGCGGAGTTCGCGCGTTCGGCGGCGATTCGCTTCGGCTTCGAGCTCCCGCACGTGCGCGACGGCGATTTCCAGAGCGTCCACCTGCCCGAGTACCAGCTCGCGCTCTTGGTCGAGATCCACGAGCTCGGCCGCACCAAGCCGCGCGCGGATCGCGACGCCGCCCTGCGCGCCGAGGTCGAGCGCAAGATCGTCGAGTGGTATCCGACGCTGCGCGAGGCTCGCTCGATCTACCACGTGCACTGCGAAACGTGCCACGGCGCGCACGGCGGCGGCGACGGACCGACGTCGTTCGGCCACGATCCGCGGCCGCGCGACTTCACGAGCGGCGTGTTCAAGTTCACCTCGCGCGTCTCGCGCGCGAAGCCGACGCGCGCCGATCTGCTGCGCACACTCACCCACGGCCTCGACGGCACCGGCATGGCTTCGTACGGCGGCCTTTCGCGCGCGGAGCTCGAAGGCGCGATCGACTGGATCCGCTGGCTCGCGCTGCGCGCCGCGGTCGAGCGCGAGCTGCTCGCGACGTTCGAGCTCGAAGACGAGATCCCCGAGGACGCCGCGCACGAAGCGTACGCGTCGGCGTGGGATGCGTGGCTCGCCGCCGAGTCGAAGCCGGTGCCGGTGCCGAGCGCCGTGCCTGGAGCAACGGCCGAGCGCATCGCGCGCGGGAGAGAGCTCTTCCTCGACGTGAAGAAAGGCAACTGCGCGCAATGCCACGGCGAGGGCGGCCTCGGCGACGGGCCCGCGTCGTACACGCTCGAGCCCGGCGGCTCGCGCGAGTCGATCAAGGACGACTGGGGCCACTCGATCCGTCCGCGCAATCTGGTCGAGGGCAAGTTCCGCGGCGGGCGTCGACCCGAGGACGTCTATCGGCGGATCTACGCCGGCATCAACGGCACGCCGATGCCGACGCTCGGCGAAACGAAGGACGCGAATGGCGCGCCACTGCTCTCCGAGGACGAGCTGTGGGATCTCGCGTTCTACGCGCTGTCGTTGAAGCACTGACGGGTCACGGCGCGAGGGTCCACGCGAGCGCGTCCGTCAGACCGACGTCATTCGGCGGATCGAAGCCCGGATCGCGAAAGAGGATCTGCGAATAGACCGTCGTGCCCGGCGCCAATCCGTGAGCCCGCATGTACTCGTGAGTGAACGCGAAGCTCCACGCACCCGAGCACACACAGCCGCCGCACACGAAGTTGCCGCCCGAGTCGGCGACCTGCGTGCGGCGCGCCGGAAGCTGCACGTAGAGCGTCCCACCGCCGAAGGGCGTCGACGCCTGGCGCACGCCCCAGACGACGCAACCGAATCGCCCGCGCGGGGCAAGTTCGCCGACCAGTCGGAACGTGTCCAACCCGCTCGCACTCGCGACGCCCACGGCGCCGATGAGAGCCGAACAGGATTCGCTCGACAACTTCGAGGTCCCGTATGCGATGGGCGTCGTCGCAGGGCCGTCGAAGTCGCGAACGAAGAGGTTGAAGGAGCTGTTCGGCACACACATCGGATTCACGAGCTCCTTCGAGTTGCTCGTGAACGCGACCAGGCGGCCGTCATCGCTGACGTGCGGGTGGCTCGACATCGCATTGCCCGACTTGCCAGGCAACCGGACGCTCGCGAGTTCGGTGCGTTGGAGTGCGCGGTCGCGCCTGTAGACTTCCGGTTCGGTGTGGCCGTCGTTGAACACGACAAACCGTCCGTCCGCCGACAGCATGGACCGATCGGAGACGAAAATGGGCACGCCCGCCGGATCGAGGCTGACGAGCTCGAGCGCGCTCGTCGTTAGATCGAGCGCGACCACGCCGAGGGTGGCTCCGGAATAGCCATAGGCTGCGGTCGGTACGCCGAAGGCGACGCTCGAACCGTCCTTCGCGATCCAGGGCTTCCACCCGCCGACCGGATGGACGCTGCCTGTCGGGGTGCTCAGCACGGTGGTCGTTCCAGCGGCTCTGTCACGTAGAAACACGTCATTCGCCGCGTTCGTGTCGCCGATCACCAAGTTGGAAGCTCGGGACTCGAAGCACACGAAACGGCCGTCGGAAGTCAGACTCGGGTATTGGGACATCCCGTCAGAGTCCGAGGCTCCGAGCGCGACACTGATCCGTTCGGTCACGCCGAGGTGGCGATCGCGGACGAAGACGTCCTCGAGGCCGTTGGCATCTCCGATTGCCAGTGTGGTCGCGCGACTGGTGAACGCCACGAAGCGGCCGTCGTCCGTGATGACGGCGTGTGTGCTCCAGTTGTCCGTCTGGACGCCGCCGGGACCGACGCTGGCGAGCTCGTACACTTCGAGCGCACGGTCCCTCACGACGATGTCGACGATTCCATTCGAGTCGTTTGCTACGAGATTGTCGGGGCCGGCAGCGAACACCACCCAACGACCATCGTGACTCAACGCGCCCGCGTCGATGTGGCAGTTGTTCTTGACGGGTTGACCGGTGAGGTCGAGCGCCAGAGGCTCGTATGTGTCGGCCCAGCGGTCACGGAGGACCGTGAACAACGGGAACGGGAAGTATGCCGCCGACTCGTTGTGGAACGCGATCCAACGGCCGTCACCGGAAAGCGCTCGCGACTCCGTGAGCCGAGATGGATAGCAGACGTATCCGTTCGTCGGGACGCTCTCCATCGTCGTCGCTTGTGCGGCGGCGGTGCTGGACAGCAGGACACCAATAAGGACTTTGCGCATCGTGATCAATCGTCGCATGGGAACTCCTCGCGAGGCGGCGGCGATCTCTCGCTTGCACCGGCTTTCGCGTAGCGCCGTAGCCAGTGTCGAATCCGATGTCACGCGCGCTCGCTCGACGAACCGGCGAGCGTCACCGCTCGACTCGCGCTTCATCCGTGCGTTGTCGAACCCAGAGGTCGGAGCCACTCTCCATGCCTCGCTCGGCGCGAGCGGCTTCGCGCGCGCATCGTGACGCGCGCCGGAGCTCGTCCGCGCTGCGCCGCCGGTCGATCCCCGATTCCCACCACGTTCTGCGTCGCTGGGTCGGCGTCGCCGATCAGCCGAGCTTCGCGATCCAGTCGCGCAAGTCGTCGCCGGCTTGCTTCGCCGCAGCGCCGTGGAAGAGCGCGTGGCCGCCGCCCGGATAGACGCGCACGTCGGCCTTCGCTCCGGCGAGGCGTTGCGACTCCGCCGCGGGCGTGACTGCGTCGTCGGCGCCGTGCAGCACGATGACGGGGATCGACAGCTCGCCCAGGCGCGAGCCCACGCGCGCCGCGGTCTCGATCGCCTGCTCGCCCGCGCGCAGCGTGATCACGTCGTGCACCGCGGAGTCGGCGCGCAACGCCGCTTGCTCCTTCGCATCGGAGGTCCAGCGCGCCGGCTCGTTGCCGATGAAGCCGGGCGCGTCCGGTCCGACCTTCTTGAACATCTTGAAGAGCCCGCCGGCCGGCTTCGGCAGCTCGAAACTCGGCTTCCACGTCGGCGAGACGAGCACGAGGCCCGCGAGCGAACCCGGCTTCTCCAGCGCGTACGCGAGCGCCCAGATCGCGCCGAGCCCGACGCCGCCGAGCACCTTCGGCGCCGACGGCAAGCGATACGCGAGGTGATCCTGCACCGCCTGCACGTCTCGCACGATCTCGGAGAGCCCGTTCGAATGTCCGCGCGTGCCCTCGGAGCGACCGTGTCCGCGCAAGTCGGGCAACGCGACCGCCCAGTTGGCGCGCGTCAGGCCGCGCGCGAGCTCGACGTAGCGTCCGCCGTGATCGCCCGCGTCGTGGACGAAGGTGAAGCCGCCCTTCGGCTCGCCCCACGCGGCGAGCTCGAGCACGTGGAAGAGCACGAGCCCTTCCGACGAGTGCGAGAGCCCGGCCTTCTCGTTCCCTTGCTCGTCGGACTCGCGCAACTCGAGGTACGTCGTCAGCGGTTCGGCTTCGGTCATGGCGGGCGCGGAGGATAGCGCACGTCCAAGCGGCTCGCTGCGAACCCGGAGCACTTGGGCTAGACTGCTCGGCGCGCGAGAGGTCTGGGCGACCACCGCGGAGGCGCGGGCAACCGCGCGTCCGGGGAGGAAAGTCCGGGCTCCACGGGTCAGGGTGGTTGCCAACGGCAACCGGCCGCGAGGCCAGGGAAAGTGCCACAGAAAACAAACCGCCTCGCGGGTCACACCGCGCGGTAAGGGTGAAACGGTGCGGTAAGAGCGCACCGCGAGCTCGGTGACGAGCTCGGCAGGGCAAACCCCACCCGGAGAAAGATCAAATAGGGAGGGCGCATGGCGACGACCCGCGTCGAGGCCTTCCGGGTAGATCGTTGGAGGCCGGGCGCGAGCCCGGTCCTAGAGAAATGGCCGCCGCCCCCTTCACCGGGGGAGACAGAACCCGGCTTACAGGGCCTCTCGCGCTTTTTTTCCTGCCCGCTCTGCCGATGCTCGCGGCGGGGGTGGAACGGGGTCCGATCGACGATCCCCCACAATCCCTTGGGGGGCCGAGCTCACCCCTGTGCAAGCCCTTGACAGAATTCGCGAGTGCGGGGACACTCCTTCGCGTCCGAGATCCGCAGGGCCAGCGCGGGCGTCCGTCCAGGACCCGCGCGCCCGAGGCGCTCCAGCCGACCGGCCCAGTCCGCAGGCTGAGCGCGCCAGGCGGCGCCCCCCGCGGGGCGGTGGCTCGGAGCAGCTCGAGCGCCCCGTGACACCCATGGAATTCGTATTCGTCGTCCGCCGGTCGGAGCTCTTTCCGGAGTTCTATCCGCACGGCCTCGTCCCGTTCGGCCCCTCCGGCCCCTCCGGCCCCTCCGGCCCCATTGGTACCGGCGCCTCGCTCGCGAGCTTCGAGCACGTGATCGAGGAACGCGGCTTCTTCGTTGAGCGCGAGCACGCCGAGCACGATCCGTCGCTGAAGCAGGTGATTCCGTACGCGGTCGTCGTACGCGCTGGGGAGGTGCTGCTCCTGAAGCGCACGAAGAAGGGCGGCGACGCGCGGCTCTTCGACAAGCTCTCGATCGGCGTCGGCGGCCACATCAATCCGGTCGACGCGCTGGTCGGCGAAACGCGCGTGAAGAATCCTCTGGTCGCGGGCACGCGGCGCGAGCTCGACGAAGAGCTCGACATCCGCGGCGCGTGGAGCGTGCGTTCGCTCGGACTTCTGAACGACGACTCCAACTCCGTCGGCGCCGTGCACGTAGGCCTGGTCCAAGTCGTGCACGTCCAAGGCGCAGTCGAGATCCGCGAGAAGCACGTGCTCCAAGGCGAATTCACGAGCCTCGCGGAACTGTCACGTCTCCTGCGCACCGGAGCGAACTACGAGACCTGGTCCGCCAAACTCGTCGAGCACTTCGAACGCGCGCCGAACGAGCTCCTCGATCCTTCCAACACCCGTACATCGGTCGCCCTGGCCTGAACGGACGCTCGCTGGAGCGCCTGAACCGGCGACCGAAGAAACCGAACCATGACCACCAAAACCACACGCAGTCGGGTGACCGACTCTCAACGCATCTACGACCTGCTGCTCGGCGCCCGCACGGCCGACATGGTCACGCTGCACTTCCGCGACGGCCGGGTCGTCCAAGGCGCTCTGATCTTCAATCAGTTCAAAGGCACCGGCCGCGTCATCAACATCGACCAGGAGCTCAGCATCGACTTCACGATCGACGACGTTCGCGATCTGAAGCTCGCCTGAGCTCGCGCGCCGCGCGTGAGCGCGGCGGCTCCGGACCCCGTCTGTGAAACACAGGCGGGGTTCGTCGTTTTCAGAGCACCAAGCGGGTCGAGCGAGGCGCGCGGACGCGCGAAGCTTCGGCCCGGTTCCCGCACGACGCGTGTGTTTCGACGCAGACCGGCGCGAGCCGCGAGCGTGTCAGGGTTCGCGCGGCGGCATGTCGGGCTCGAGCTCGACGTGCACGCCGTCCGCGACCCGGTTGATGTAGTTGAAGTACGCGATCACCTGGATCGCATCGTGAATCGCGGCGTCGGAGAGCCCGACGGAGCGCAACGGCGCCAAGTCGAGCTCCGTCAAGGCCTGGGGCGCGAGCGTCAACTTCTCCGCGTACTCCGCGAGCGCTTGCCAGCGCGCATCGAGCGCCGCAGCGCGCCAGTCGACGACGATCGCGGCGAGCAGCGCCTCGCGTTGCTGCGTGTCGAGTTCGCCGACCTCGACACGGAGATCGGCCGCGTGCGCGTGAGTTCAGTAGTGACAGCGATTCGCGCGACTGGTCACGACCGCGAGGAACTCTCGCTCGGCGCGCGAGAGCTCGCTCGGTCCGAACATCACTGCGCGATAGAGCCCCATCGAACTCTCGAGCACGTGCGGCGCCGGGCTCATCGCGCGAACGATGCCGAAGACCTTGCCCGCGCGGCGCGCGGCGGCCGCATAGAGCTCCGCGAGCTTGCCGCTCGCGTCCTCGGGCCGCACGAGCCGGATCCAGCTCATCGCACGCACCCGCGACGGCGGTGGGGCGTGCGTCGCTCGACGGCGAAGCGAGTGCGCGGGCGAAGGCTCAGGGTCTGGGTCACGTCGGGACTCATCGGAACCGGATCGTTCGGTCGCGAAGCGCGGGCATCGTAACCGCGAGCCGCCGCCGGTCGCTGCGCCTCGGATTCTCGACGTGCGGGAACGACCGAGTGGCAGGCGCGAGCTTCGATCGCCGGTCACGTCGGCAAGTGCTCGACCCACGCTTGCAGCGCCTGCATGTGGCGCAGCTTGACGAGTTGCAGTTCCGCACAGAGCTCCGCGCGGGCGGTGTCGCCGACCGACAGGAAGTACTCTTGGAAGTGCCCGTACCAGCGCGCGCGGGTTTCCTCCGCGTCGGCGCACACGCGCAACGGGAGGCGCACGCTGAACGGCCACGCCCAGAGTGCGAGCACGTTCGCGAGCACGACACGGCGCCAACTCTTGCGCTTCGGCGTCTCGCCGAGCTCGCGCAGCAAGCTTCGCACGCGCTGGACGACGCCGTCCTGCTCTTCGCGGAGCTTCGCGAGCATGTCGATCAGCGCGCGGTCGTGCGTGTAGCGCGGCAGCGCAGCGTAGATCGAGCGCGCACCGAACTCGGCGAGCAGCGCCGTGCCGAGCTCGGCGAGCAGCGCCGCGTGGTCTGTCGCTCGCTCAGCCACCGGCCCAGTTGGCCGAGAGGATCCGCTCGCCCGCGCGGCGTTGACGCGAATCGACCGGATGTTCGAGGAACGCGCGCACCGCGGGGATCGACGCCGCGTGGCGCAACTGGAAGAGCGCGTCGAGCACGGCGCCGGTCAGCTTGAACTCGTTCGGATCGAGGTGCTTCTCGAGCAGCTCGCGCGCGCCGGGCGTCGCGCGACCGTGCGCGCCGATCGAACGCGCGGCGGCGTCGCGGGCTTGGAGCGGCGCGCGTTCGTCGTCGAGCACGCGCTGGAAGGCGTCGAGCGCTTTGGCGCCCTCGAGTTCGCCGAGGATGCCGAGCAAGCCGACCGGGAACTCGCCCTGCGGCGACTCGATCTGCATGCAGCGTTCGAGCCACTCGCGCGCGTGCTCCTTGTCGGCGAGCGCGACGAGCCGCGCCGCTTGAATGCGCGTCTGCCAACTGAACGGCATCTCGACCTCCGCGCGCGCCCGCTCGACGAGCACATCGTCCGGCAGGAAGCGCGCGAGCGATTCCCACGCTGCCGCGCGCACCGACGCCGCTTCGTGGGATTCGCTGAGCTCGAGCAGGCTCGCGCGCACGCCTTCCCGAAGCGTCGTCGAACTGGGATAGCACTCGGCGAGCGCGACGTCCTCGGGCAGGAAATCGGACGAAGGGCGATCGAACGCGCGCTCCGCCGCGATCCCGAACGCGAGGGCTGCGAGTCGCACGGCTTCGCCCTTCCGAGGACTCCAGAGGGCCGCACGCAACGAGTGCAGCGCCAGGCCGCGCTCGGTCGCCGAACGCGCCTCGTCGCGCGCTACGGTCGCCAAGCTCGCCGCGCCCGAGAATTGAATCGCGGGCGCATCGCCGCGTTGCGCCATCCAATTTGCCTCGACGAGTTCCCGCTCCACCCGCACGCGACGCGGAAGTCGGATGTACGGGTCGAAGTCGACCCACTCCGGCGCGGAGTCCGCCGCCACGCGGAACTCCTCGCGGCGCTTGGTCAGCTCGATGCGCGCGACGGCGATCGGCGTGTTCGCCCCACCCCCGTAGACGATCTCGACCGGCGCGCAGAAGACGCTCGGCGTGCCGTCGGCGATCTCTTGGACCTGCTCCACGTCGACGACGATTTCCTTCGCGTCCTCGTCCCACTCCCACTTCACGGCGAACTCGGGGTAACCCTTCGAGTAGAACCACTGCTGGAAGAACCCTTCGAGGTCCTCGCCGCTCGCGCGCTCCATCGCGCGTTGGAAGTCCTCGGTGACGACGCTGCGGCCCGCGTTCGACCAGACGTACTCGCGCAAGCCCTTGAAGAAGAGCGCGTCGCCGAGCACGAAACGCAAATGGTGCAAGCGCAACGCGCCGCCGGGATACGCCTGACCGTCGAAGAAGAGATCCATCGGCTCGCGATAGACGTTCCACACCGTCGGACGTCGCCGCGGACCGACGTCGGCGCCGAGATAGCCCTCGAGCGTGCCGCGCAGACGCTCGTGGAACGCGTCCTTGCCTTCGGTCGCCTCGACGTACAGGAGCTCCATGTACGTCGCGAAGCCCTCGTTCAGCCAGATGTGCGACCAATCGGCACACGTCAACAGATCGCCGAACCACTGGTGCGCCGCTTCGTGCGCGATCAAGCCGGTCATTTCGCCGTCGCGCAGCCCGAGCTCGTCGCGCAGCGCGTCGTCGGTCAACGTCGTCGCCGAGATGTTCTCCATCCCGCCGAAGCGGAAGTCGTCGACGCACGTTTGCGCGTACTTCGGGTACGGATAGCGGAAGCTCGTCACGTCCGACAAGAACGTCAGGATCTCGTCGGTCTCCTCGAAGCTCTTCTCGGCGAGCGGCGCGAGCTCGGGCGGCACCGCGAACACGAGCGGCACGTTCTGCCAGCGCGCCTCGGTCACCGCGAACTCGCCGGCGCACAGCGTCGTCAGGTACGTCGGATGCGGCGTCGTCATCGTCCAGTGTTCGCGCGTGCGGCCGCCGTCGAGCTCGCGACGGTCGATGCGCTCGCCGGCGGCGATCGACGTCCACTTCGGCGGCAGCGTGACCGTCAGTTCGCTGGTCGCGCGATCGTTGGGGAAGTCGAAGCACGGGAACCAGAAGCGCGCGTCCTCGCATTCGCCTTGGGTGTAGACCTGCGTCGGGCCCTGACCGCGGTCGGCGACGAAGAAGAGCCCGCGCAATGGAGCGCCGGCGTAGTCGATCACCACTTCGGCGAACTCGCCCGGCGCGAGCGGACGCGCGAGCTCGACCTCGACCGAATCGGCGTCCTGTTCGAACTCGAGCACGCGGCCGCTCGCATCGCGCGCCGCGGAGACCGCGAGGCCGACGAGGTCGAGCTCGACGCTCTCGAGTCGGTCGACGCGCGGCCACAGGCGCACCGTGCACGTGCCGGAGATCGAACGCGTCGCGGGCTCGAGCGCGAGTTCGAGCGCGTAGTGCTCGACGTCGAAGTCTGCGATCCGCGGCTCGTGCGCGACCAACGGCCGGGTCGTCGGCAGCGCGCGCCAGGGCTCGGCTGCGGCGCTCGGCGCGGCGGTCTTCGGAGTCGAACAGGCGCCGGCGGCGACGACGAGCAGGAGGGCGTGGAGCTTCATCGGAGTCGAGCGGCGGAGGATAGCACCGACCGCGCTCGGCACGGCGTCGGCCGGAAGTACGGAGTCGCACTCCTTCCGCGGGATCTCTCGTCGCTCGCGGTCGGCGCGCGACGCGCAAAGAGGAGGTACGGCGTCGAGCCCGCGCCTTCGGGCACCTCCGCGAGCGCCGTCGCGCCTGCAAAGGAACCTGGAAGAACGGGTGCGGCACCGTACGTTCGATGCGTGCGGCGCTGCGTAGTCGTCGGCGACGGACTCGGTAGGATCGGGGCGTGGACTTCTTGCTCGAGTGCATCGGGTTCCCGCCCGACCACGACTTCGACGACCTCGCGCGCGCCGCGCGCGGCCACGCCGAGCCGGTCGCGTGGCGCGGGCCGGCGGGCGAGCACCTGCGCATGCCGCTCGGCCACGGGCTCGAGCTCCGGATGGATCGCGAGCGCGAAGCGGCGACCTGGTCGCTCTATCCGCACTTCCAATCGAACCACCGCCTGCGCGTCGCGATTACCGACCTCGTCGGCATCCCGGATTCGCCGTACGACGTGATCCTGCACGGCTGGGCGAATCCGCCGGTCGAAGGCGATCCGAGGCTCGCGCCCGACAGCTATCCGATCGCGGCGGTGATCACGGACGCGCGGCGGCTGCCGCGGCGGCTCGAGGTCGGGCACGTGCTCGCGGTGACGCTCGCGGGCTTCGCGCTCGACGTCGAGTTCAGCGGGCCGTTCGATCCCAAACGGCCGGCGCGCGGGCGCAGGCTCGACGGTGGCGCGTGGATCGGGCCCCTTGGCGGCTTCGCCTCGGGCGGCGGCTTCGCCTCGGGTGGCGGCGGCGACGCGCCGGGCGGTTGCGTCGAGCTCTCGCTGCCGGTCACCGCGCGGCGCGCGCTCGAGAATCCGGTGACGCGCGCGGCGGTCGAGCTCGTCGAGGTCGAGCTCCCCGGCCGGCCGCTCGCACTCTTCGCGAGCCCGTGGCAGCTCGCGGTCGACGGCCTCGCGACACCCCGGGTCGGCTGGCGGCTCGAAGGCACGTTCCTGCTGACCGGCCGCGTCGCGGGCGGGCTCGCGAGCCCGACCGAGCGCTTGGGCGCGAACTTCGGTTGAGCTACTGCGCGCCGACGGTCCAGGCGAGGCGCTTCTCGAGCATCTTGCGCTCGCGCTGCGGCACGCGCGACCAGATCGCGATGGTCACCTCGACGTCGTCCTCGCCGTACTCGACGTCCGCGCCGCTCTCGAGCTTCGCGTCCTTCTCCTCGGCGGTCGGCTCGCCCGCGCGCGCGGCGAGCGTCTTCGCGGACGCCTGGAGATCGCCGACGAGCACGCTCATCGCGCCGTAGAACTCCGCCGCATCGCGCGCGGAGTCCCAACGCGTCACCAAGCGCGCGTAGCGAGCCTTCCCCTTGCCGAGGAGCGCCACGCGGTCGCCGCCCCACCCGCGACCGATGTCGTTGGTGAGCTTCATCGCCAGCATCGCGGTCGGATTGGTGAAGTCGGGGCTCGTGCGCTGCGCGGGCGGCGTCGCGAGGATCGCGAGCAGGAATTCGCCGAACGTGTCCTCGCGCAGGACTTCCCAGCCGTCCTCGAGCTTTGACGCGTCGAACGCGACGCCGACGGGCTCGTCGCGTTTCTCGGCGTTCCAGTACTTCTCCGGGTGCAGCACCTGTTCCATCGAGCGCGGCGGGTTGGCGAACGCCGCGTCGATGTCCGCGTTCTTCGCGCCGCCGGTCTGGCCCATCATCAGGTTGCTGGTGCGGCCGAGGAACGCCGCGCCTTGCAGATACACGGCGATCAGCGGCTTCCAGAGCCACATCGGCGCCTTCGCCATCGACGCGTTCGCGTCCTCCTGCATCTCCGCCATGCCGGCCATGCTGTCGCCGATCTCGGACATGTGCTGGACGGCCCACTGGATCATCACCGACGTGCCCGAGCCCTCGACCACCGAGTGGTAGGCGTAGGCGGCGTCGGTGTTCTTCGAGAGCTCTTCCTGGCGCGAATCGATCGAGAAGAGCTGGTCGTCGAGCGCGTGCCCAAGCTCGTGCGCGAGCACGATCCGCGCGACGCCCTTCGGGCACTGATCCATCAGGGAGAACGAGTCGTCCGACGGGTCGTAGAACCCGCCGACCTGGTCCTTCAGAAACTCCATCGTCGTCGCCATCAGGTCGAGCTCCGGCGGGAACACGCCGAGGAGCTTCGCGAGCGTCTCGTCGGCTTCGATCTTCGCCGGCGTCTCGGTCATGTCCTGGCGCTTCTTCGCGTAGGCGAAGAACTCGTCCTTGTTGGCGAGACGCACGGCGACCGGCCGCTTGAACTCGGCGCCGCGCAAGGCGGCGACCTGGGCTTGGATCTCGCTCGACATCGCTTCGAGCTCGGACTGGGTCCAGACGATCGGCTCTTTCGCCGGCTCTTGCGCGGCGGAGGCCCGCACGGGAGCGCTCGACGCGGCGGGAGCCTCCGACTTCGCCGCGGGCGGCGTCGACGCGGTCTGCGCGGAGCAGGCGAGCGACAGGAAGAACGTGGACGAGGCGACGAGGAAGCGTGTGCGTTGCATGGCGGGTCTCCGAAAGCGCAGAGCATAGTTCTCGCGCGGCCGCGACGCGTGAGCTTCCTGTAGCTCCTTTTGGAGGTTGACCCTCTTCCGACGAGCCCGCTACGATCCGCCGCGCCCGGACGCTCCCTAGCGTCGGAGTCGCGGGCCCGATCGACGCCCCCCAAGCTTTCCGAGAGCCCTCAGCGAATGGCCAACGAACAAGCGCGAGAGAGCACCGGCTTCGTGCGTGGCTTGGGACGCTGGGACGCGACGATGGTCGTCGCCGGCTCGATGATCGGCTCGGGCATCTTCATCGTCTCGGCGGACATCGCGCGGTTGACGGGCTCGGCCGGGGGGTTGCTCGCGGTCTGGGTGATCACCGGCCTCTTGACGATCGCGGCGGCGCTCGCGTACGGCGAGCTCGCCGGGATGATGCCGAAGGCGGGCGGCCAGTACGTCTACTTGCGCGAGGCGTACTCGCCGCTCTGGGGGTTCCTCTACGGCTGGACGCTGTTCCTGGTGATCCAGACCGGCACGATCGCGGCGGTCGCGGTCGGGTTCGCGCGCTTCCTCGGCGTGCTGTTCCCGTCGATCTCGCCGACGGCGTGGATCGTCGAGCCGATCCATCTGTCGGAGGGCTACGCACTGAGCCTCTCGGTGCAGCAGCTCGTCGGCATCGTGATGATCGTCGTGCTCACCTACATGAACACGCGCGGGCTCGCGCTCGCCAAGACGATCCAGAACGTCTTCACGTCGGCGAAAACGCTCGCGCTGTTCGGCTTGATCGCGGTCGGACTCTTCCTCGGCGCGAACGCGGGCGCGATCGAGGCCAACTTCACGTCGTGGTGGACACCGCAGAACGCGGTCGCGATGACGCCCGGCTTCGCGTTCTTGCCGACGCTGACGGTCGAGAACGGCTGGATCGGGCTCGGCGTCGCCTTGGCGGTCGCGCAGGTCGGCTCGCTGTTCTCGTCCGACGCCTGGAACAACATCGGGTTCGCCGCCGACGAGGTGAAGGACGCGAGGAAGAACATCGCGTTCGCGATGGCGACCGGCACGATCCTCGTGATCGCGCTGTACCTGCTCGCGAACCTCGCCTACCTGGTCACGCTGCCGCTGGCGGAGATCCAATCGGCGCCCGACGATCGAGTCGCGACCGCGGCCTTGCGCGCGATCTTCGGCGACGTCGGCGCGACGATCATGGCGATCTTCATCGTGATCTCGACCTTCGGCTGCAACAACGGGCTGATCCTCGCCGGCTCGCGCGTGTACTACGCGATGGCGCGCGACCGGTTGTTCTTCCGCTCGTGCGGCGAACTCAACTCGAAGAGCGTGCCCGCGGTCGGACTGTGGTTGCAGTGCCTGTGGGCCTGCGCGCTCGTCCTGCCGCGCACGATCCAACGCGACTCGGCGAACGTCGTCAGCTACGGCAACCTCTACAGCAGCCTGCTCGACTACGTCGTGTTCGCGGTGTTGCTCTTCTACGTGCTGACGATCGCCGGCGTGTTCGTGCTGCGCTTCAAGCAGCCGAACGCCGAGCGGCCGTACAAGGCGTGGGGCTACCCGTTGGTCCCCGCCGCTTATGTCGTCTTGGCGACGGGCATGATGCTCGTCCTCATCGGGTACAAGACGCAGATGACATGGCCTGGTTTGGTGATCGTGTTGACCGGCATCCCGGTGTATGCCGTTTGGCGACGCTCGGCCGCCGCCTGACTCCTCCCCCGTTCCGTTTCGGAGTAAGCCCCCCATGGCGAATCAGCTTTTCGCACGCAAACCGCTCTCGCTCCTGCTGAAGGAGATGCGCGGCGACGACCGACTGCGACGCGTGCTCGGTCCCTGGCAGTTGACCGCACTCGGAGTCGGCGCGGTCATCGGGGCCGGGATCTTCGTGATCACGGGACAGGCCGCGAACAACGTGGCGGGCCCGGCGCTGATGCTCTCCTACGTCTTCGCGGGAATAGCCTGCATCTTCGCCGCGCTCTGCTACGCCGAGTTCGCGTCGATGGTGCCGGTCGCCGGCTCGGCGTACACGTACGCCTATGCGACGCTCGGCGAGCTGTTCGCGTGGATCATCGGATGGGACTTGATCCTCGAGTACGCGGTCGGCGCAGCGACGGTCGCCTTCGGTTGGTCGGGGTACTTCCAGAAAGTGCTCGCGAAGTTCGGAGTCGAGTTACCACACGTCCTGCAGGGGCCGCCGATCACCGTCGACGAGGCCGGGCACTTCGTGACGTCGGGCCAATACATCAATCTGCCCGCACTCTTGATCGTGCTCGTGCTGACGGTCGTGCTGGTCAAAGGGATCCAGGAGAGCGCGCGGTTCAACGCCGTGATGGTCTTCATCAAGGTGGCGGTCGTGCTCTTCGTGATCATCGTCGGCGCGTTCTACATCGATCCGGCCAACTGGACGCCGCTGGCGCCCTACGGCTGGGGTGGTCTCTCGATCTTCGGGCACACGTTCGGCCAAACGAACGCGGCGGGGGCTCCGGTCGGCATGCTCGCGGGCTCCGCGATCATCTTCTTCGCGTACATCGGGTTCGACGCGGTGTCGACGCAGGCGGAAGAAGCGAAGAACCCGCAGCGCGACGTCCCGATCGGGATCGTCGCCTCGCTGATCATCTGCACCGTGCTCTACATCGGAGTCGTCGCGGTACTCACCGGCATGGTCAAGTTCGACAAGATCGACGTCGCCGCGCCGATCTCCACGGCGTTCAGCCAGATCGGTCTCGGCCACGTCGAGTTCATGATCGCCGCGGCGGGCGTAGCGGGCATCACTTCGGTCTTGCTCGTGATGATGCTGAGCGGTCCGCGCGTCTTCCTCGCGATGGCGCGCGATGGACTCGTGCCGAAGAGCTTCTTCGCGGCCGTCCACCCGAAGTTCAAGACGCCGCACAAGGCGCAGATCCTGGTCGGTCTGTTCGTCGCGCTGCTCGCGTCGTTCCTGCCGATCGGCATCCTCTCGGAGATGTGCAACATCGGGACGCTGTTCGCGTTCGTGATCGTGTGTGCCGCCGTCCTCGTGATGCGCCGCACGAACCCGGACGCGGAGCGCCCGTTCCGCTGCCCGCTAGTGCCGCTGCTGCCGATCCTCGGCATCCTCAGCTGCACGACGCTGATGCTCTCGCTGCCGTCGGAGAACTGGTGGCGCCTTGGCATCTGGCTCGGACTCGGAATGCTCATCTACTTTGGGTATGGACGACGCCACAGCGTCATGTCGCAGTACGTCGGACCCAAGAACTGATCCTCGCCGGAGCTCACGCCATGACTGCGATCGCCACACGCCCCATCGCCCCCGTCGACCTGGCAGCCGAACGAGCCGAGCTCGGAGTCGCGCTCGAGGAGGCCGTCCTGCGCGTGCTGCGCAGCGGCACGTACATCCTCGGGCCCGAGGTCGAGAAGCTCGAGAAGGACTTCGCCGCGTACTGCAACGTGCCGCACGGCATCGCGGTCGCGACCGGGACCGATGCGCTGATCCTGGGCCTGCTCGCGGTCGGCGTGAAGCGCGGGGACTCGGTGGTCACCTCGCCGTTCACGTTCTTCGCGAGCGCGTCGTGCATCGCCTGGATCGGCGCGACGCCGAAGCTCGCCGACGTCGATCCCGACACCGCGTTGCTCGACCCGAAGAAGGCCGAGGCCGCGATCGACGGCAAGACGAGCTGCATCCTGCCGGTCCACCTCTACGGTCAGCTCGCCGACATGCGTGCGATCCGCGCGCTCGCCGACAAGCGCTCGCTCAAGATCCTCGAGGACGGCGCGCAATGCCACGGAGCGAAGCGCGACGGCGTTTCGTGCGGCGAGCTCGGCGACGCGGGCACCTACTCCTTCTATCCGACGAAGAACCTCGGCGCGTGCGGCGAGGGCGGCTTGATCGTCACGAAGCACGCCGACATCGCGACGCGTGCGAAGCGCTTGCGCGATCACGGCAGCCCGCAGAAGTACGTCCACGCCGAGCTCGGCACCAACTCGCGTCTGCAAGCGTTCCAGGGCGCTGTGCTCAACGTCAAGTTCCCCCACCTCGAGCGTTGGAACGTGCGCCGGCGCGAGCTCGCCGCGCGCTACGACAAGAACTTCGCGGGCTCGAAGAGCGTGCTGCCGCTGAAGCTCGCGGCGAACTCCGTGCACGTCTACCACCAGTACACGGTCAAGATCCGCGCGAATCGCTCGCGCGACGAGGTGCTGAAGCTCCTCGGCGAGCAGAAGATCTTCTGCGGCGTCCACTATCCGACGCCGGTCCACCTGCAGCCGGTCGCGAAGAGCTGGGGCTACGGCCCGGGCGACTTCCCGATCTCCGAGGCGCTCTCGCGCGAGGTGCTCTGCCTGCCGGTGCACCCGTTCCTGACCGACGCCGAGATCGACCGCGTCAGTGAGTCGTTGCTCGCGCTCGCCGGCGCCTGAGCGCCGCGTCGCCGCGCCGCCGCGTACGAAGGATCGTACGCGACGACGCGACGCGAGAAGTCCCGCCCGACCGCGGGCTCAGGAGCCGACGTCGAGCCGCAGGATGCGACGGAACGGCAGCGGCACCGTGCGGACGTACGTCGTCGTCGGCGGCGGGTTGCCGAGGCCGCCGGCCGGCGGAGTCGCGCTGATCGCGAAGCTCGACGGCAACCACCCGGTCTGCAGCGGCATGATGCGGTAATTGCCCGACGCGTAGCCCGCGAGGTACGCGGCGGTCAGCGAGAGCGAGCGAGTGCGCAAGACACCCGCCGCGGTATCGAAGAAGCACGACGGGAACGCCGCGGAGGCGTCGAACTCGTTGCAGCCCGTTTCACCGGGGTTGCTCGCGGTCACGCGCAGGATCGGCGCTCCGACGCTCGTCGCGTCGATCTCCAACACGTACGCGCCGGCGTGCGTGTTCAGGTACGCGCCGATCGGCACGTACGTGTAGCCTTCGCTGGTCGGACCGGGCACGACCGTCGTCTCCCATCGCAACGCGCCGGCGAGATCTCGACCTCGGATGACCACCGGCTGGCCGTAGTGTCGAGTGAGGCTGCCGCCGCCGGTGCGCGTGAACGGCTGGATCAACAGACCCGGCGAACAGCTCGCGGTCAGCACCGGTTGAGCGAGCGCGGCGAACACCGCGGTCCCGGACACGCTGGTCTGCGCGACGGGCTGCGCCGCTGTCCACGTCGCGGGAGCGACGCCGTCGAGCGCCTGGCTCGCCGTCTCGGAGAGAGTGGCGAGGAGATCGGTCGTGTGGAGCCCGCGCGACGCCGCGTAGGTCGCGGCACAGAACGTCGCGAGGTAGTCGTACTCGACCCACTCGCCCGAGATCGCGCCCGATTGCGAAGCAACGACGAGCGACCACAGACCTCCGGCGGCCATGTAGCTGTGGACGCCCGACACGTTCGAAGCGAGATTCGACTGCCCGCCGATGGCGATCGCGCCCATCTGCGAGAGGTTGTCGTAGTTGCCGAAGAGCTCGCCGAGACTGCGATTCGCCGCGACGAGTTGGCGCTCGGGAAACACAGCCTCCGCGACCAGCGCTGTGCCCGCCACCGCGATCCCTTCCGCACCCCAACTGTGATAACCCTGCTCGAGCGCCGCGTCGTTGTACGCGTGAATCGCCTCGTGGACGAACGTCGCGTTGAAGAAGTTCGCGTTGTAGCCGATCGGCAACGTGCGGAAAGTCAGGTGGTTACTGAAGTACGAGTACGTGCCGCCGTACGGGCTGCTCGGGTCGTACCCGATCGTGACGGTCATGTTGGCCGAAGGCTCGCCGACGATCGCGTTTACTTCGTCGACGACGTCTTCCCAGAAGTCGAGGATGTACGCTTGAATCTCGAGCGGCACGCTCGAGTCGAAAGCCCACGTGATCACGTTCGTCGGCGAGCCGCTCGTGAACCCGTTCATCCACGCGAGCGACTCCGCTCCGGGCGCCGTGCCGCGCAACTCGCAGTCGCAAGCCGGCGAACCCGAGCCCTGGAAGGCTGACGCGGGCATTGCGCCGAGGCCGACCGCGAACACCGTCGCGGCGATCGAGGGACGAAAACGAATCGAAGTCATGGTGTCTTCCTCTCTGGGAGCCTCCAGGCTCCACGGATGTCGATGGGAAGCTCGCGCGCTCAGCACGCAACGAGCGCCGACCACGAGCGCCGACGGTCGTGTAGGAGGCAGACGATCGACGACGATGAACCGAAATGCGCGCGAGCGCCGTTGAGTTCGCGATGTCGCTCCCTTTCCTCGCACCGCTGATCTGCGCGCTCGCCGTCCAACTCGGCGACGACGCCGACCTCGCCGCGCTGGAGCAACGAGCATCCGAATGGAGTCGAGCAGGACAGCGCGAGGACGCCGCGATCTGCGAACGCACGCTGGCGTGGCAACTCTTCGCGGACGGACGGATTCCGGAGGCGTCGGTGCATGCCGAGCACGCGATCGCGGTGCTCGCCGGGCTGGGCCGTCCCAGCGAGGTCGAGGAAGTCGCTCGCGCCGCGCTGAATGGCTTCCCGCGCGGATTCGATTCGGATCCGTGGACCTCAATGGCGCGCGCCCCGCTGCTCGCGCGGCTCGGCCAGTCTCTGCACGCGCTGGGGCGCAGCGAGGAGGCCTGCGTGGAGCTCGAGCTCGCCGTCGAACTCGCCTGCCGCGCCGACGATCGCAAGACTTGGCTGTTCGCGGCGCACGAGCTCGGTTGGTCGAAGTGCTCGGTCGGCAGGATCCACGAAGCACTCGCGTGGTTCGCCGCTTGCGAATCGGTCGCGGCGCTGCACGGCGACGCGTCGGCGCGCGCACGAGCGCTGCGCTGCCAAGGCAACATGCTCGTCGAGCTGGGCAGGAGCGACGACGCGCTCGAACGCATGGCGTGCGCGCTTCGGGTTTGCATGGACGCCGGCGAAACAGGGCGAGCCACCGAAACCGCGATCCACCTGGCGGAGCTGGAGCGCACGCTGGGTCGGCGCGCGGATGCGCTCGCGACGCTGGAGCGCTCGGACGTGTGGCTCGCCGAACTCGCGCTCGCGAACGACGGACGTCGACCGTTGGATTGGCCCGAGCTCGAACCCCGTCGGCTGCGTGCGGAGGCTCGCATCCGCGCGGAGCGCGGGGAACCGCTGCCGGCCCCGATCGCGGCGCGAATCCTGAGTCAGCTCGAACAGCCGTTCGTCGTCGACCTGCACGTCGATCTCGCGATCGCCCTCGTCGACGAGATGCTCACCGCCGGCGAGCTCACGAAGGCGCGCTTGCTCGCGGACAAGTTGTTCGCGGAAGCCGATGCGTACGGACATCACCGCTATGCCGTTCGAGCGCTGCGCGCGGTGGCGGCGTGCATGCAGGCCGAGGGCGATCTCGACTCGGCGCTCCGGTACCTTCTCGAAGCCGAGTCTCGCCGCGGCTTGCGGGGGGTCGACCGCGCGCGGGTGGATCTCGAAGCTCTGCTCGGCGAGGGACGCGCGCACCGGGACATCGCGAGAGCCGGTCTGGCGATTTGCGCGGAGGCGTGGCGCGTGCGACCTGAGGAGCGCTACGCCGAGCTCGCGCTGACTTTCTTCGACGCCGCGCACGGTCGCGCGCTCGCCGAACGGATTCTCGGTGACGGCGGTTCGCCGCCCTCCGACGCGCCGATGGACCCGGCGGGGTTGGCGGCGTCCGTGCGCGCGGCACTCGCGGACGGCGAAGTGCTCTTCGGTTTCGATCCGACCGCCCGGTTGGTGATCGTCGGCACCCGCGACGCGTTCTCGCTCGCGACGCTGCCCCCCGCCGCCGAGATCGAGCGCGCCGTCGACTACCTGCGCTTCGCGCTGTGGGAGGTTCCGGACGACCGGCTGTTCGAGCGCCGCGCGGTGCCGGCGAGCCGCGCGATCGTCGAGCCGTTGACTCCCTGGCTCGACCGCGCGCAACGGATCGTGTGCGTCACGTCCGGTTCGCTGAACGACTTCCCGTTCGAGCTGCTCCTCGATCCCCGGCGCGCGCGAACCGGCCCGGGGTTCCGTGGCTTGCCATTCCTCTTCCGGACGCACGCGGTCACTCACTCACCGTCGATCCGCGTTCGCGCCGACGCCGCGCCGACGCCGCGGCGAGCAATCGCCACGGGCGACGTCGCGATCTTCGCGTACGACCGTGCGCGCCGACTGCGCGGCGTCGTCGACGAAGCGACGGCGATCCAAGGCGCGGTCGGCGCCACGGCAGAGCTCTACGAGGGTGAGTCCGCGTCCGAGACGCGGCTGAAGGCCGTTGCTAGCGCCGGCGTCGACATCCTGCACGTCGCCGCGCATTCCGCGCAGGCCGAGACTCGGGCGCTGACGCCGTTGATCGAACTCGCTCCCGACGAGTGGAACGACGGGAAGCTGACGTTGAGCGAGATCGCCTCGGAGCGTTGGTCGATCGAGCTCGCGGTCCTCGCGGGTTGCGACGGAGCGATCGGACAGACCTCGGCGGAAGGCACGCTCTCGCTCGGCTGGGCTTTCCTGTGCGCCGGCGCGGGCTCGGTGCTGGTCGCGACCGCGCCGGTCGAGGACCTGCTCGCGATCGACTTGCTGTTGCCGTTCCACCGGCACTACGCGACGACGCGGGACGCGGGGCTCGCGCTGACGCTCGCGCGCCGTGAGGTCTTGGACCGGACGGACCGCCCGGAGTCGGCGCTTCAGCCGTTCGTGCTGCTGCGCAACGTCCGCTGAAGCCGCGCGTTCAGCGCCTCGAGACTGCGCTCGAGCGCGGGCGGCAAGCGACCGGCGAGCCCCTCGACCAGCGCGCGCCTGCGATCCGCCGAGAGCGTCGCGAGGAGCCGTTCGAGCTCGGCTTGCGCCGAACCGAACGCGCCGGCGCGAGCGAACAACGCCGCGCGGGCGTAGCTCGCGAGCGCCGGATCCGCGAGCCGCGCGTCGAGCTCCATCAGAGCTCGATCGAGCTCCGCGCGATCCTGCTCGGTAGCGACCACGAAGACGTGGCTGGTACGGCCGGCGCGCCCGCTGCCGTCGACGAGCACGACGCGATACGCCGCGCCGTCCTCGAGATACACCGGGAGCGCGAGCTCTCCCGCGTCCGACGCGGCGCTCGCGCGGAAGACGAGCCGTCCAAGTTCGTCTTCGACCGTGATCGCGAGTTCCCCGGTGTGCGGCGGCGCGGTCCACACCAGCGAGCGCACGGGGTCGAGCACGAGCCCGACGGGCGCCAAGACCGTCAACCCGGAAGTCGCGCGCGTGCCTTCGGGCCCCCGAAAGCCCGTTCCGCCGCGCGCCCACTCCAGCGGAGCGCCGAGTCGGTCGGAGAGCGCGACCTCGAACGTCGTCAGGTCGCCGCCGGCGAGAGCGGCCTCGAGCGACGGTTCGGTCCACCGCGGTTGCGGCGCGAGTTGGAACGAGAGCAGACACGCTCCGATCAGCAGTGCCGACGTCCATCGCGACGTGCGCGCAGGCCGTCGGCTCGCGTCGATCCAGTCACCGTCCGCCAGCGCCGAAGCCAGTCCCGCGATCGCGCGGGCTCGCTCGACTCGGCTCGCGACGCCGCCACGCACGGCGAGGATCTCCTCCGACGACAGGCGGTGCTCCTCCGCGGACGGATGCGCGGCGACTCCGGACTCGCGGTCCTCGCGTCGCACACGTTGCTCGCTCACGGGGTCCTCCCTTGCTCCCAGCCCATTCGTCGCAGCTCGGGCGCGAGGCGTCGACGGAGCGTGGCGAGGACCTCGCGCGTGCGGCGAGAGATGTACGACGGCGACACCTGATGTCGCTCCGCCATGTCGACGCCCGTTTCTCCGCGCAGCACGTGGGCTTCGATCAGATCACGATCGCGCTCGGGCAGCCCGTCGAGCGTGCGGCTCAACGCGAGGGCGAGACGCGCTTGGAGTTCGAGGTCGGCGGGCTCCTCGCCTCCGAGGTCGGACGCTTCGGCGACCGCGGCGGAGATCCACTCCACTTTCGCCGGCTCCTGCCGTCGGCGCGCGATGCGGCGGCGGAAGACCAACCACAACCACGAACGCAGAGCGGCGAGGCCGCGGTACGTCGAGAGCAGGCTGCCGCCGTGATCGCGCGGCAACCAGAGATCGACCAGGAAGTCCGCGATCTCGGGCTCGGGCGCGACGCCGCGAATCGAGCGCGCGAGCCGCGTCAACGACGGCGTGCCGTGTCGCCACAGCCGCAGCCACGCACGCTCCTCGGGCGGAGTCCGCGAACACGCCCACGCCAAGTGCAGGTCGCCGAGGAACGGAGGCACGAACTCCCGGATCGGCGGTGGGTTCGCACGAACGGCGGGTACCGCCGCGACCTCCGCGAGGAAACGCCCCGCCGCGAGGCCCGCGACGAACGCTCGGAAGTCGCTGCTCGCCCCGAACGGACCGTGAGCGTGCATCGCGGCGTCGATCGAGGTCAGGACGTCTCCGCCCTCGAGGCGCGCCCACACGCGACTCGCGGGGGCCGGATCGCGGACCAGCGCGAGCGCCAACCGGATCCGAGGCTCGCTCTCGTCGACGGCGTCGGGCGCCGGATCCAGGCTCTCTTCCATGCGTCCGTTCCGTGCGTAGGAGACACGTCGACCCTCGAGCTGAACCTCGATTCCCGGGAAATTCGGGCGCGGCTCGCCCGACGCGGCGCCGCGTCGAATGCGTGCGAGCTGCGGATCGCTCGGCCGCCTCCCGCCGGTTCGACGCGAATACGGCGTCGATGCTAACCCCCGTCCGAGCAAGCGGTTCGTGGGGTTGCCGGGCGCCGCCGGCTGCCGCCGGCCGCCCTCGGCGCTCGCCTACCGAATGACGGAAGGCACGGAACCCGCAATCGCGGGCGACTGGGAAGGTCTTTCGCAGAGGCGCCGGCGCGCGATCCGCCCACGTTGGGCAGGACTCGGAGCGTCCCGCGACTCGATACAGGGGACCGCACCGCTTCCCGATGGCCTCCGACCCTCGACTCCCGTTGCTGCTCGTGCGCTCCAGCGTCGTGTTCCCGCACGCCGTGGTGACGCTGCACATCTCGCGCGCGGAGAACCTGGACGCGCTGAAGACGCTCGAAGGGCTCGGCGGGCTCGTGCTCGCGGTGCCGATGAGCGATCCGGCGCGCGAACCTTCCGCCGACGCGCTCGCGACGATCGGATGCCTCTGCCGCGTGATGGATCGCGTGCCGCTCGACGACGGGTCCGAGCGCGTGACGCTCGAGGGCAACCGGCGCGTCGCGCTGATCGGCGTGCGCAAGCGCGCCGGCGTCTTCTCCGCGCGCGGCATGGCGGTCGTGGAGACCGACTCGGACGCGCCCGAGCGCGAGCGCATCGAACCGAAGGTCGCCGAGCTCGTCGAGCTCGTGCGCACGCTCTCCGAACGCGATCCGCGGACGTCGTCCGAGCTCGCGCGGCTGCTCTCGCGCAACGCGAAGGACCCGGCGCGCTGCGCGGACCTCGCGGCGTCGCGGCTGCACCTGCCATACGCGGCGACGGCGGCGCTGC
This sequence comes from Planctomycetota bacterium, assembly GCA_016220085.1. Taxonomy (GTDB): domain Bacteria; phylum Planctomycetota; class UBA1135; order UBA1135; genus JACRIN01. The sequence continues at coordinate 9,487 of JACRIN010000008.1, read as the reverse complement.
TCGCGGAGAACGACGTGGAGAAACGGCTGGAGCATCTGCTCGAGGCCGTGCGCGCGGAACTCGCGAAGGGCGAGCTCGCCGGCGACCTGCGCGACAAGGTCCAGGAGCGCCTGCGCCGCGGCTTCCTCGAGCAACAGCTCGCGGTGATCCAAGGCGAGCTCGGTCAATCGGACCCGGTCGAGACCGAGGCGCGCCAGTTCGAGGAGAAGCTGACGAAGTCCAAGCTGCCGGCGGCCGCTCGCGAGCGCGCTCGTCGCGAGATCGCGCACTTCCGCCGCGCCGCGTCGGGCTCGACCGAGGCCGCGCGCGTGCGCCAGTGGATCGAGTGGGTCCTCGACCTGCCGTGGAGTCGCGAGCGCGAAGCTCCGGTCGCGCTTTCGTTCGCACGCGTCGCGGAATGCCTCGCGAAGAGCCACACGAGCCTCGACGACGTCAAGAACCGCGTCGGCGAGTTCCTCGCGGTGCGTTCGCTCGACGGCGAGGCGCGCGGCACGGTGCTCTGCTTCGTCGGCCCGCCGGGCACCGGCAAGACGTCGATGGCGCGCGCGGTCGCCGAGGCGCTCGGCCGCGAGTTCGTGCACGTTCCGGTCGGCGGCGTGACGCACGAGAGCGAGCTCGTCGGCTCGTCCTACGGTCAACCGGGCGCGGTCGCGGGTCGGATCCTGCAGGGCATCCAACGCGCGAAGAGCTCGAACCCGGTGATCCTGCTCGACGAGATCGACAAGACGCAGATCGGCAACAAGGAAGGCACCGGCGGCGTGCTGCTCGCGAGCCTCGATCCCGAGCAGAACCGCGCGTTCTACGACCACTACCTCGGCATCCCGTTCGATCTGTCGCACTGCGTGTTCCTGGTCACCGCGAACGACATGGCGGGGATGTCGGAGGCGCTCGCGGATCGGCTCGAGCTGATCCGCTTCGGCAGCTACACCGAGGGCGAGAAGCTCGCGATCGCGCGCGAGCACCTGATCGCACGCGCGCGCGCCAACGCGGGCCTGACGCTGCACCAATTCCGCGTCAGCCCCGCGGCGCTCGCCGAGATCGTGCGCAAGTACACCGACGAAGCGGGCGTGCGTCAGTTGCAGCGCGTACTCGACTCGCTCGCGCGCAAGGCCGCGGTGCGCGTCGTGCAAGGCCTCTCGGGCCTCGAGGTGAAGAAGGAGAACCTGCTTGAGCTGCTCGGGCCCGCGAATCTCGATCAAGAGCTCCATTTCGCCGGCCCGCGCGTCGGCGTGACCACCGGACTCGCGTGGACGACCGTCGGCGGCTCGACGTTGCCGATCGAAGCGCTCGCGATGCCCGGCGGCGGGCGCACGATCCTGACGGGCTCGCTCGGCGACGTGATGCGCGAATCGGTCGCGACCGCGATGTCATGGACGCGCTCGCAGCTCTCGGAGCTCGGCCTGCCCGACGACACGCTCGAATCGATCGACATCCACGTCCACTTCCCGTCCGGCGCGACGCCGAAGGACGGGCCGTCGGCGGGCGTCGCGGTCGCGACGTCGCTGGTGTCGCTCTTGACCAAGATCCCGGTGCGCCACGACGTCGCGATGACCGGCGAGATGTCGCTGCTCGGGTCGGTGCTGCCGATCGGCGGGCTGCGCGAGAAGCTGCTCGCCGCGGCGCGCGCCGGCATCCGCGAGGTGATCGTGCCGTCGAAGAACAGCGAGGAGGTCCTGCGCCTTGGTCCCGAGATCCGCCAAGGCCTCACGATTCACATGGTCGAGCACGTGCACGAGGCGTTGTCGCTCGCGCTCGCCTTCCAGGGCCGCTCACGGACCCGCACCGCGCTCCAGGCGCTCGCTCGCCACAAGCGTGGCGCCGCCGCGGGCTCCTCCCTCGCGATTCGCCAACGCCTCGGACGCGACCGTCGCGCGCGTTGACCCGCTCGAAACCCACCTCGCCCTTGCGCCACCGATCCCCGTCGCCGATCCTCGAGAGCTCCTACTTCGTGCCATGAAGCTCACCGCGCTCGTATTCATGCTCTTCGCCTCGGTCGCCGTCGCCGCCCCCCAAGGGCGAGGAGGCGGCAAGCCGAAGCCCAAGAAGGGCAAGCCCGTGAAGACCGCGCCCGCCAAACCCGGCGCGAAAGCCGGCGCCAAGGGTGTGGCTCCGGCGAAGCCCGCGCCGATCGTGCCCGGCCCGAAGCGTCGCAAGGACGAGGCGCCGACGCCCGAGTTCGCCGACGACAAGCCGTCGACCTACTTCGCGGCGTGCGACTACGACCAGAACGACTGGATCTCGTTCAAGGAAGGCTCGGAGGCGCTCGGCCTCGATCGCCTGGGCTTCTCCGTGTACGACATCGACCGCGACGGCCGCATCTCGACCGAAGAGTTCGAGAAGCGCTACAACGAGGTCCGCGAGCGCACCGGCGGTTTCCGTCCGCCGCGTTCGAAGACCGCCGAGAAACTGGTGCCGTCGCGCAACGCCGAGCAGCTCCGCAACGCGTACGACCTGTCGGGCGACGCGGCGCTCGACCTCGACGAGCTGACCAAGCTGTTGACCGAGTACGAGCGCACGCAAGTGCCGCCGGACGTCGTGCTCGAGAAGCTCGATCGCGATGGGACCGACGAGCTCGAAGGGCAGGAGCTCGTGCTCTTCGCCCAGCTGCTGTCGGCCACCTACACGCCCGAGCAAGCGATCCTCGACCCCGACAGCGCTCCGAAGTCGATCGACGCGCTGTTCGGCCAGGTCACACCGCGCGACCAGGGTTACAACACGTCGCCGCAACCGCCGATGATCGCCGGGCCGGTGCCGACGTTCCGCCGCCTCGACCTCGACAACGACGGCGGGATCACGCTCGACGACCTCGAAAGCCTGCGCGCGGCGATGCAGTTCACCGTGCGCACCGCGGCGATCTTCGCCGCGCTCGACCTCGACCAGGACGGCTTGCTCTCCGAGGCCGAGTTCTACGGGTCGATGCGCAAGCCCGCCGAGTAGCGCACCGGATCGCCGCTTCCCGCGCGCGCATCCGGGCGCGGCGCACCGCGCACCGCGCACCGCGCACCGGAGGACGGAGGACGGACGACGGGCGTGCCCTCCGAGCTCACGCCTACGCCCGCCTACTCACTCTACGCCGCCGCGCTACGCCTACGATCCGACCGCGGAGTCGTCGATCTGGGTACAGAGTCTGATCGAGGGTGTCGTTCGTCGATCGGCCTCGCACGGGGCGCTGGTCGTCGCGCATCCGCACGGCGCGCTCCCCGTAGGGCGCGTCGGTCGCAAACGTCGGCCGTGCGAGGGATGCCGCGATGGAGCTCGAGCGCGAACGTACGAACGCGAACGAACGAGAGCATTGGGTCGAGCTGCGTCGCGAAGGTTGGCGTGACGCGTGGTCGCGCGGGAACCTCGGGCTGTTCCTCTTTCTTTCGATCACGGGACTCGCGATCGAGCTCCTCGCGTTCAGCGTGTTCAATCAGCACGCGGTGCTGACGCACACGCTGCTCGGGCTCGTGTTCGTGCCCGTCTTCGTCGTGTTCAACGTCCGACACGTCCGCGCATGGTGGGACTTCCCGATGACCCATGTGAAGTTCACCGGCTGGGCGGCGACGATCGTGACGGCGGTCTGCGTCGTGTCGGGCGTCGTGCTGACGTGGCAGGGCGCGTTCGGAACCGCGATCTCGTACGCGTGGCGCACGGCGCACATCCTCTCGACGTGGGGCGCGCTCGCGCTCGTCGTCCCGCACGTCGGCACGCTCGTGCTGCGCGAATTGCGCCGTCGCGAGGACCTCGCGCCCGAGACGCGCGCGACGTGGCGCGCGCACCTCGGGATCGTCGTCGGCATCACCGTCGTCGGCCTCGGCGCGACGACGGCGCTGTGCGGGCTCGTCCGACCGGTCGAGTTCGTCAACGCGTTCCCCGCGGACTACGACCCCGAGATCGCGGCGGGCAAGGGGCCGTTCGCGCCGAGCTTGGCGATGACGTCGACCGGCGGAGCCTTCGATTCGCGCTCGCTCTCCGATTCGAAGTCGTGCGGCGCCGCAGGTTGCCACGAGCAGATCTACGCCGAGTGGCTGCCGAGCTCGCACCGCTATGCGGCGCTCGACCAAGTCTTCCAAGGCATCCAAGGCCTGATGGCGTCGCAGAACGGGCCGGTGTCGACGCGCTACTGCGCGGGTTGCCACGATCCGATCTCGCTCTTCTCGGGCACCAAGTTCGTCGGCGTCGAGTACTTGACCGGGCTCGCCGGCTACCAAGAAGGTGTGTCGTGTCTCGCGTGTCACGCGATCCAGCAGACCGACGTCAAGGGCAACGCCAACTACGTCGTCGCGCAACCGGAGCGCTACGTGTGGGAGCTGCGAGAAGGCGCGTTCGCCAAGTTCTGCGCCGACTTCCTGATCCGCACCTACCCCGAGCGACACGTGGCGACGCTTTCGCGCCGCATGTTCAAGACGCCGGAGTTCTGCGCCGCTTGCCACAAGCAGTTCATCGACGAGACCGTCAACAAGGTCGGCTGGGTGCAGCTCCAGAACCAGTACGACAACTGGAAGGCGAGCCGCTGGAACCACCCCGGTGATCCGAGCAAGACGCTCGAGTGCCGCGAGTGCCACATGCCGCTGATCGAGTCGCACGATCCGGCGGCGGGCGACGCGCTCGACTTCAACCGCGTCGCGAGCGACGGCAAGCACCGCAGCCACCGCTTCCTCGGCGCCAATCAGTTCATCCCGGTGCAGCAGGACCTGCCGGGCGGCAAGGAGCAGGCGGAGCTGGTCGAGCGCTGGCTGCGCGGCGAAGTCGAGATCCCGGAGATCGCCGACCGTTGGTCCAAGGGTCCGACCGTGCCGATCGAGCTCGAAGTCCCGACGGCCGCGCGCGCCGGCGACACGCTCGCGGTGCGCGTGCGCCTCTTGAACAACAAAGTGGGCCACGACTTCCCGACGGGGCCGCTCGACATCATCCAAGCCTGGGTCGAGCTCGTCGTGAAGGACGAGCTCGGCAACGTCGTCTTGCACAGCGGCGAGCGCGACGCCGACCACTTCATCGAGACCGGCACGTTCATGTTCAAGGCCGAGCCGGTCGACCGCTACGGCAACCTGATCGACCGCCACAACCTCTGGGAGATGGTCGGCGTGCGCTTCAAGCGCTCGCTGTTCCCCGGCGCCGAGGACGTCGCGAGCTACGAGGTCGCGTGTCCGTCGTCGGCGGGCGCGCGGGTGCCCGACCTGCCGGCGACCAGCGATCACGAGCTCGCCGTGCCGAGCGGGAGTCGCGAGCTCGTGATCGAAGCGCGCCTGAACTACCGCAAGGTCGACCAGTACCTGATCCGCTATGCCTTCGGCCCCGGCGCGAAGATCACGGCACCGGTCACCGAGATCGCGCGCGCGACCGCGCGCGTGCGCATCGAGCCGGCGCTCACGAGCGGCGGCGGCGAGCAAGGAGGCTTGTGAGATGGTGCGGCTCGCGCGCCGCCGCCCGTGGAGTTGGGTGCTCGTCGCGGCGCTCACCGTCGGCGGCGCGGCGACGTGGCTCGCGTTGCGCGGACGCGAGGCCAAGTACGTCGGCGGCGAGGGTGAGGAAGGTCTGGTGGACACGCTCGGCCGCGCGCTGCCGGCGGATCGACCCGCGGTCCGCTTCGTCGACGCGACCGCGGACGCGGGCCTGACCTTTCGGCACTTCCCTTCGACGCGCACCAACCGACTGCCGGAGGACATGGGCTCAGGCGTCGCGCTCGGCGACGTCGACGGCGACGGTTGGACCGACGTGTTCCTGGTCAACACGGCGCGCGCGTTCGACGAACCCGCGTCGCTCTCCGCGCCGGAGCGGCGCTGCGCGCTGTTCCACAACCAGGGCGACGGTCGCTTCGTCGACGTCTCGCGCGCGTCGGGCGCGGACCTCGAGCTCTCGGGGCTAGGCGCGGCGTTCCTCGACGCGGACTCCGACGGCGATCTCGATTTGCTGGTGACGAGCTACGGCGCGCTCGTCTACCTGGAGAACGACGGCGCGGGGAGCTTTCGCGACCGAACCGACGACGTCGGACTGTCCGGGCTCGCAGGCTTCTGGACCGGCCTCGCGGTCGGCGACTACGACCGCGACGGACGCGTCGACGTCTACGTCTGCGGTTACGTGCAGTACTCCGACGACATCGGCGCGACGAGCGGCCTGGCGCGGCAATTCGGCCTGAGCGTCCCCGCGCGGCTCAACCCCTCGACGTTCGCACCGGAGCGCAACCTGCTGCTCCACAACCTCGGCGGCCGCTTCGAGGAATGCGCCGAGCGCGCGTCGGTCGCCGATCGCGAAGGCCGCAGCCTCGGTGCGGTGTTCGCGGACCTCAGCGGCGACGGCTGGCTCGACCTCTACGTGGCGAACGACGTCAGCGCGAGCGTGCTCTTCGTCAATCGACGCGACGGCACGTTCGAGGACCGCTCGAACGACGCGATGGTCTCCGAGTACCGCGGTGCGATGGGCCTCGCGGTCGGCGACTTCGACGGGGACCTCGATCCGGACTTCACGATCACGCACTGGCTCGGTCAGGAGAACGCGCTGTTCGTCAACCACTCGCGGCCGCCTACCGACGCGCAACCGTTCGGCCAGCCGATGTTCCTCGACTCCGCCGACCGCTTCGGGCTCGGAGCGGCGACGCTGCGGGACGTCGGTTGGGCGACGCGCTTCTTCGACTTCGACAACGACGGGCACCGGGATCTGTTCGTCGTCAACGGCAGCACGTTGCCGCTCGCGGACGCTCCGACGCGGCTCGCGCCGCAGAAGAGCGGGCTCTTCTGGAACGGCGGCGGCGAGCGCGGCTTCTTCTCGCTCGGCACCGCCGCGGGCGAGTTCTTCGGCGAGGAGCACGTCGGCCGCGGCGGCGCGACGTTCGACTACGACCTCGACGGCGACGAGGACCTGCTGATCACCGTGCACGGCGATCGGCCGCGGCTGCTCCGCAACGACGGCGGCGACGCGCGCGGCAGCGTGCTCCTGCGCTTGCGCCAGCCCGCCGGCAATCGCTTCGCGCTCGGCAGCGTCGTGCGCGTCGAGGCCGGCGGTCGCACGTCGCGCGACTGGACCGACACGCAGGGCTCGTACCTGTCGCAGCACGCGGTCGGCGAAGTCGCGTTCGGCTTGGGAGCCGCGACGAGCGCCGAACGCATCGCCGTGACGTGGCCCGACGGCGTCGAGGAGGAGCTGCGCGACGTACCGGCGGGCTCGCTGGTCGAGTGGGAGCGCGGCAGCGCGCCGCGCGTCGAGCCGCTCTTCGGTCGCGCACGCCGCGCCGAGCCCAAGACGGCGGACGCCAAACGCCGCTTCTTCGCGCTGCTCGACAACGCGTCGAAACAGCGACTCGCCGACGACTTCGAGACGGCGCTCGCGAGCTACGCGCGCGCGCTCGAGCTCTGGCCCGGGCACGCCGACGGCCTCTACTACTCGGGTCACTGCCTCTCCGAGCTCGGCCGCGACGCCGAGTCGCTCGCGACGTTTGAGCGCATGGCCCGCATCCATCCCGGTGAGAGCCGCGCATGGATGCAGATCGGCGTCGCGCACTTGGCGCGCGCTCCCGCGGATCCGAGCGTGCTCGAGATCGCCGAGCGCGCGTTCGAACGCGCCCATCGCATCAACGGCGAGGAGAGCCTGCCGGTCGTCCGCCTGGGCGTCGTCGCGTTGCTCCGCGGCGAGCTCGACCGCGCCGACGACCTGCTCGCACGCGCCGCGGTGCTCAACGCGCAATCCGTGGAGGCGCGCTACTTCCAAGGCCGCAGCGCATGGTTGCGCGGCGACGGAGCGACGGCGGCGAAGAGACTGACCGAGGCCCGCGAGTTGGCGGGCAAGGTCGCGAGCGCGGCCCAGGCGAAGCTCGACGAAGGCGGCACGCACTCGGGCAAAGCGTTGACCGCAAGAGCGCGGCGCGCGGAATCGATCCTGTGGCGCTGGCAGACGGTGCTCGCTCGCGACGGCGATCCGGAGCGCGAGTACGGCGCGACGAACGACGCGAGCGCCGGTACGAACACGCGCTGATCGACGCTACGCTCTGCCGCTCGGAGCTCGGGAGCGAGACCGCGCAATCATGGCGCACTTCGCGAGCCCCTCGTCCCCCACCCGGCGTCCCCCGTGCGCACGATCCACTGTCTGTCTCTCGCACTCGTCCTCGCCTCCGCCTGCAAGACCGCGGAGTTCGTCCCCGACGCCTCGCGCAAGAGCCGCCGTTTCGAGCTGAGCTACGCCGCGACGCTCGACGAAGTGCCCGCCGGCGCGAAGGAGGTCCGGCTGTGGCTTCCGCTCGCGACGACGACGACCGATCAGCTCGTCGACGACGTGCGGATCACGTGCGAGTGGCCGTACGAGATCCACGAGCTCGGCGGAGGGACCGGCAAGGTTCTGTGCGTCACGTCGCCGGGCAAGCCGATCCGAGTCGAGACCCGCGCGGCGGTGACGCGCTACGAGACGACCGGCGGCGGCGAGGCGTCGAGCGAGGAGCTCGCCGAAGCGCTCGGCGCGGACGCGCTGATCCCGCTCGACGGCAAGGTCGCGTCGATCGCCGCGGGCGTGGAGCTCTCGAGCGACACGCGCAAGGCCGCGATGGCGTTGTACAGCCACACGCTCGAGCGCATGCGCTACGACAAGCCCGAAGGCCAACCGTGGGGCCGCGGCGACGCGGAGTGGGCGTGCGACGCGCGCTTCGGCAATTGCACGGACTTCCACAGCTACTTCATGGGCCTCGCGCGGACGAAGGGCATCCCGGCGCGCTTCGAGATGGGCTTCTCCGTGCCGACCGGCGCCGAGGATGTGCTCCCGATCAAGGGCTACCACTGCTGGGCGTTCTTCTGGCAAGACGGCGCGGGCTGGGTGCCGGTCGACATCTCGGAAGCGGACAAGGCGCCGGAGAAGAGCGACTACTTCTTCGGCACGCTCGACGAGCACCGCGTCACGTTGAGCGGCGGCCGCGACGTCGAGCTCACGCCGCGTCCGAAGAAGGGCGCGCTCAACTTCTTCGTCTATCCGTACGCGGAGGCCGACGGCGTCGAGCTCTCGAAGATCGTGCGCACTGTCGAAGCGCGCCCGCTCGCGACGCCGGTGGAAGGCAAGCGCTGACCGGCGAGGAGGAACGGAGTCTTGAGCCGCCGACGCCACGTGATGCAAGCAGTTCGCTTCGAATCGGTGCGCACGGCGGGCGGGAAGTCGGTCAACGTCGAAGCCGTCAAAGGCGCGTCGCTCAAGGGCCTGGGCGCGCTCGCGGGCGGCACCGGCGTCGCGGTGCAGGCGATCTGCTTGCTCGAGCGCTGACGCCGGCCGCGCGCCGCGTCGGCGAGCGACCGCAGGACGCGCTCACTCGGTGACGCGGAACGCGATCGCGTCGGTCAGCGTGCCGTGGCCAACTCCGCTCGGGTCGGAAACCCACGCTTGCGCGTAGACGATTTCGCCCGGGACGAGCTGTGGATCGACGCCGGAGTCGATGTAGCTCGCGAAGTCGAAGTCGAACTCGCCGCCGCAGGTCGTCGAGAGACCGGTTTGCGTCAAGAGCTGCTTCGCATAGGGCGGCCTGACGCAGATCCAGCCC
>JACRIN010000009.1 GCA_016220085.1 Planctomycetota bacterium | reverse complement strand
GCGCTCCCCTTGCGTGCGCGCCCCTTGCGTGCGCTCCCCGTGCGTGCGCTCCCCTTGCGTGCGCTCCCCGTGCGTGCGCTCCCCTTGCGTGCGCTCCCCTTGCACGCATTCGACGCCTCCGCGGGCGAGCGAGCGCCCGGTGGCACCGCGCCAGGTTCGCGCCCTCGCTCATTTCAGTGTTTTCACGAGGTCGGCGCTCGCGGCGGTCACTAGGCTTTCGCGCCACCCAGGAGGTTCGAAAAGCATGACCGCCGCCCCTACGACGGTGTCCGACGGAGTTGTCGTCGCGATCCACTACACGTTGAAGAACGACGCCGGAGAGACCCTCGATTCGTCCTCGGGCGGTGATCCGCTCGAGTACCTGCACGGAGCCGGCAACATCGTGCCGGGCCTCGAGAGCGCGCTCACGGGCAAGCAGCTCGGGGAGCAGCTCGAGGTCAGCGTCGCACCGGCCGACGGCTACGGCGAGCGCGATCCGCGCGGCGTGCAAAAGGTCCCGCGCAACTCGTTCCCGCCGGGCGTCGACCTCCAGCCGGGCATGGCGTTCCTCGCCGACGGCCCGGACGGCGAGCCCGTGCAGGTCTGGATCTCCGCGCTCGAAGCCGACCGCGTCGTGATCGACCTCAACCACCCGCTCGCGGGCGTGACGTTGCACTTCGAGGTGCAGATCTCGGCGCTGCGCGCCGCGACCGCCGAGGAGATCGAGCACGGCCACCCGCACGGACCGGATGGTCACGGCGGCCACGAGCATCACGGGCACGAGCACTGAGCTCGCGCACGCCGCGGAGCGTCAGAGCTTCGCGACGCGCAGCAGGCAGTCGAGCCCGCCGTTCTTCAGCGCGTGCGTCTCCCCCTTCGGGAGGCGTGCGAAGTCGAAGAGCTTGGCGTCGTCGGCGAGCATCGCAACCGTCCAGCCCTGACAACGCTCGGCGAGCCGAGCGCCCCACGCACGCAGCGTGCGCTCGATCTCGCGGGCGTCGCCGATGCGCTCGCCGTACGGCGGATTGGTGACGATCCACGCGTTCCAACCGCGGCGGTAGTCGTAGTCCTCGGCGCGACCGAGCCGGAGCTCGACCTTCTCGGCGAGCCCGGCGGACTCGAGGTTGGTCAGCGCGCCTTCGACGGTCTTCTCGTCGCGCTCGGCGCCGACGAGCTGGAGCTTTTTCGGCACGACGGCGAGCTCGCGCGCGGCGTCGCGCATCTTGCGCCAACCGGCGACGTCGTGGTCGATGAAGCGCTCGAAGCCGAAGGTAGTGCGCGAGAGCCCCGGCGCGACCCGCCCCGCGAGCATCGCGGCCTCGACCAGCAGCGTGCCCGAGCCGCAGAACGGATCGACGAGCGGCGAGCGACGATCCCACCCCGAAAGTTGGAGCACGGCCGCAGCGGTGGTCTCCGCGAGCGGCGCGCGCCCTTGGAAGCGCCGCCAGCCGCGCTTGTGCAGCGACTCGCCGGAGGTGTCGATCGAGAGCGTGCAACGGTCCTTGAAGAGGTGCACGTGGACGACGACGTCGGGCGCTTCCTTGTCGACGGAAGGCCGCGTGCCGGTCTTCGCGCGCAGCTGGTCGACGATCGCGTCCTTGACGCGCTGGGCGATGAACTGCGAATGGTCGAGCGCCGACTGGTTGGTCTGCGCATCGACGACGAACGTCGCGGCCGACGGGATCCATTGCGTCCAATCGACTTCGCCGGCGCGGAGGTAGAGCTCGTCCCCGTTCGCCGCCTCGAAGCGCACGAGCCGCAACAGCACGCGGATCGCCGTGCGCAGCCAGAGGTTCGCGCGCCACGCGTCCTGAATCGTGCCTTCGAAGCGCACGCCGCCGACCTGACGCTCGAGCTTCGGGAGCTCGAGCTCCTTGCACTCCGCGTGGAGCAACGGCTCGATCCCGCTCGCGCAGGTGACGAAGAAGGTGGTTCGACCCGGGAACATCCGCGTACGGTACCGCGCTGCCTCGAAGGAAACGAACGTGAGCAGCGTTTGGATCGGCCCGACGAGGGAATCGCTGCCGTCGAGTCGCCGAGTCGTGCCTGAACCGCGCTCGAGCATGCGCTGCGCCGAGAAGGCGCCTGCAACGCCCTCGACATGATCCACTGGGGGGGGGGTAACATGCACCGCATGAGGCCGACACACTGGGTGTGGACTTTCACGCTGGTCGTCGCGGTGGCAGTTCTTCTCTTCGCCCTTCGAGACGGCGAACCGTCCGCCATCCCCGCCGTACGCGGCGACTCGCCGCAAGTACCGAATCGCGCTACACCGCAGTTGGAATTTCCTCCGTCGCTGCCCGAGACTCCGGAGACTCGTACGAGCCGCACTCAACCGGTCGTCGACGAGCAGCCCGCAGCCGCGGCCCCGACTCCACAGGCACCGCTGACTCGGCGCGAGCAACTTCGAGTGCTGCTCACGGACTTCGACAAGGCCATGCTCGGCAGCCACGACGAGTACGCGACGAGCCGTGCACAGATGGCCCTGTGCGGCAGCATCGCCACGTTGCTCGACGCCTCCGGCCGGTGGCGCGATACGCCGAAGAGCGCTTCACCGGATGCGCCGTCGGTGCAGGGCCGGGGATTCATGGTCGGCAGCCGAATCTACGAGCTCGCAGACGGTGAGTTCCCGGAGTACGACGTCCTGACAGCACACCTGACAGCACTCGCGGACCTGCGTCACGCAAGCGTCCCGGGTGCTGCGCCACCGGAGTTGCCTCGTTTCGACCCCGAGTTCATTCGCACCGTTCGCGCTCGCGTCGAGGAGGCCATCGCGATCGCGCGCAACTGACTTTGGCCTTCAAGTGACAACCAATAGTAGAAGTACTCATGGCGATGTCTGGCAAGCACGGATGCGTTTTGCGCGGTTGGACTCTTTGGAACTGGATGAGCGCACTCGCGTTGACGATCGCGGTCTGCGGCACAACCCCTGAATCCCGTGCACAGGAAGGGGAATACTGTCCGAATACCTGCCAAGCGCAGCCGACGACCTACGACAGCGGAGCTCCGCCGCTGGTCGTCGTGATCCTGCCGTTCAACACGCAATCCGGGACGGGAACGCTTCACTGCGCGACATGCGTGAAGTGTCGCACCGGGGTGTCCGTCGCGTTCACCGGGTACGGCACCTACTGCGGAAGCTACTCGATCAATGGGAGCAACCCGCCGGTCGTGCCGCAGGACCCTACGAACTGGGCCCGAAACGGCTTCGCGTACAGCACCTGCGATGACGAGTTCCCCGATCACATCGACGTGACGATTACGAACTGCGCGACGGGTGCGCTCGTCGCGACCGCTGGGTTCTATCTCTACTGCCCCTGTCAGTTCTGAGTTGGGAGTCAGCGCGGCCGGCGCGGGCTAATCCGCTGCCGGCGCTCTCAAAGCGAGGCGTTTCTCGGCCCCGTACGGCCTCGGCACGATGCGTTCCAGACCGACTTCGTCGGCTACGAGTTCCGCGTGTAGCGCGAGCAGCCAGCTGCGTCGCACTCGCTCGGCGGCCGACGGCAGTACGATCGCCGCGCGCACCGCGCGGCCGACGCGGGCCGTGTCGCGCGCGCCGAGGCGATCGTCGAGTACGAGCACGTTGATCGCGTCGCCGCCGGGGAAGCGCCGCGCGTAGGCCTGCGCGAGCTCCGCTTGCGCTTCGAGCTGCGGCGGGTCGATGCGCGCGTCGTGGCGCAGCACGAGGCAGTTCTCCTCGCGGCCGGCGAACACGTCCCCGAACTCGTCGAACAGCGCGTCGAGATCCGCCGCGCTCCAGTTCGGCCACGCGATCGCGCGCACCGGCGCGTCGGTCGCGAGCGGCCACGGCTCCGGCGGCAAGAAGTCCGCGAACGCTTCGGCGCCTTGCTCGGCGAGCCCCGCGGCGAACCCTTGGCGCCACCAGATCGCGTTGAGCTCCTTCAGCAGCTCCGCGAGCGACTTCAGCGTGTTCGCCGACGCGTCCGCGAGCGCGGGGAAGCGTCGATCGAACGCTCCGACGTCGACGCGCGCGAGCTCGCGAGCCGCGCGCTCGAGCGCGACGAGCTCCGGCCGACGCTGATCGACCGCGCGTTCGCAATCCGCCGCCGAGAGCCCGCGCACCCACGTCCAATCCGGATCGTTCAGGAGCCGCGGATGCTTCGCGAAGAACGCGACCCACGCTTGCGCCACCGTGCGATTGCGCTTCGCGAGCGCGTCGAAGTCGAGCACATGTCGGTGCAGCGCGCGCGCTTCCGCGTGGTACAGGACGCGCGCGCCGAACGCTTCGAGCCGCACGCCGAGATCGGTGTCCTCGCAGCCGTAGCGCCGGAAGCTCTCGTCGAACCCGCCCGCGCGGCGCACCAGCTCCGCCGAGACGCTGAGGTTGCACGTCCAGAAGCGATTCCAGCCGTACACCGAGCCCGGTTGCATGTCCGCGTAACAGAACACCTCGTTCGAGTCCTCGAGGTGACGCATCAACACGTTGTCGAGCGCGCTCGCGGGCTGCTCGAACGTGCCGAGCACGCTGAGCGACGGATCGCCGCGTTCGGCGACGGCGACCAAGTGCTCCTCGACGAGATTCGGGAACGCAATCGTGTCGTCGTTGACGAGCAGCAGCCGTTTGCCGCGCGCCGCCGCGATGCCGGTGTTGCGCGCCGCCGCGAGCCCGCCGTTCGGCCGACGGATGCGCTCGGTCGGCACGCGGAACTCGCGCTCGGCGAGCAACTTCGAAGTGCCGTCGTTCGAGCCGTCGTCGACGATCACGAGCTCGAACGCGCCGGGCAGGACGGCTTGCGCTTCCCACGCGGCGAGCGACTCCGCGAGCACGTCGCGGCGGTTGTACGTGCAGAGGATCACCGAGAGCTCGGGCGCGGCGAACGTCACGCCGACGTCGAACGTCGCTCGCGGCTCGTTGCGCGTCGGTTGCGCCGGGTGGACGACGCCGGCGCGCGCGCAGAGCTCGCGATAGAGCTCGGCGACCTCGCTCGGCACCGCGCTTTCCGCCCGCGAGCGCTTGAGGCTCCGCTCGGGGAAGTCGCGCGCGATCGGAGCGTCCGCGCACGCCTCGAGCGCGTCGAGCGCGTCGCCGGAGAGGATCTGGTCGTAGTGCAGGAAGAGCCAGTCGCCGCCGCGGCGCGACGCGTCGAGCAAGCGGCGGTAGCTCGCGCTCCACGACTCGAGCGCGCGCTCGAACGAGAAGTCGAGGCCCTTCAGGTAGTCGGCGGTGCGGCACTCCTTGACGATGCTCGCCGCGGTCGCGGCGGGCTCGCGGAAGACGACCAGGTGCTTCGCCGCGCCGAGCGCGTCGCGCCACGCCGGAAGCGTGTACGAGAAGCGCGGGTCCTTGAAGCAGAACGGTCGCCGCGCGCAAAGGCGACGCATGCGCTCGGCGAGCTCGGCGGGCACGCGGAACTCCACGCCGTCCGGCAGGACGGAGAGCCAGCGTTGCCACGCGCCGAGGTCGGTGCTCCGCGGCTCGACCGATGCGATCAGCCACTCGTTGATGCCGTTGACGTCGCGCGCCTCGAAGAAGCCTTTCGGATTCGCTTCACGACCGGGATACGGATCGTCGCCGACGAACCACCCCGCGTGCGCGAAGAGGCCGGCGAGCATGCTCGTGCCGCTGCGGCCCGAACCGAGGATCACCAGGTCGTGCATGACGTCTCCATTCAGCCGGTGGCGGCGGCGGAAGCTCCGGAAAGCGCTCGCGCGAGCGCCGGGGCGTCGTCGACCTGCGGCGAGCCCATCGCGAGGAACGCGGCGCGGCGCGGCTCGCGTGCGGAGGAATCCAGTCGCGCGACGGCGCTCATCGTGCGACCGAGGCGCTCCCAGTCCTCGGGCTCGAGCGAGCCGTCGAGGACGAGCACTTCGAGGTCGGTCGCGCCGCCGAGTGTGCGCGCGTGCACCGTGCGCAGGACGGTCAACGCGCGTTGACGGTCGCCGTCGAAGAGCTCGTCGAAGCGCAACACGAAGCGCGCCGCCGGAGTGCGCGCGATCGCGGGGCCGAAGCGCGCGAAGAGCGTTTCGAGCTCGCGCGCGTCGCCCCAATCGGGCCACGCGAAGAGTTGGACGCGGCTCGGCGCGGCGACGGGCTCGGCGGCCGGCGCTTGCGGGAGTTCCGCGCGCTTCGTCGGCAGCCCCTTGGTCGCTCGCAGGCGCAGATCGCGACCGACTTTCGCCGCGACGCGCCACGTCTGCGTGATCGGACCGAACTCGACGGCGGAGAAACCCGCTCGCCGGAGCTCGTCGGCGAGCGTCTGCTTGGTCCACCCCCACTTGTGGATCTGCGGCACGCCCTCGCGCTCGATCGCGGGCGGCCATCCGAAGATGCCGATCAAGCCGACGTCGAAGCCCTGGTCGTCGCGATGCCGCCCGAGGATGCGGATGCACGCTTCGAGGTCGGGCAGCTCGAGATAGAGCTCGCCGCCCGGCTTCAAGAGCCGCGACCACTCGCGCAGCGCGCGCAGCGCCTCGTCGTACGTCAGGTGCTCGAAGAGGTGGCACGCCTCGATCACGTCGACCGACGCATCGGGGAACATCGGCAGGCGATCGACGCTCGACACGATGTCCGGCCGCACGGCTGCCTGCGTGTCGACGTTGATCCAGCCGGCGCGCTTCTCCGGCCCGCAGCCGAGGTGGAGCTTGACGAGCTCCGCGCCGTCCGCCGCGATCAGCTTGCGCGCGCGCTCGGTCGCGACCGGCTGCGCGGTCGCGCCGCGCTCGGCGAGCTCTTCGCTCGTGAACGCGCTCGCCCAGTAGCGCTTGTGCTCCGCGAACGTGTCGACCGCGGGTCCGAACGGCAGCGCGGCGTTCCAGAACAGCTCGTCCCAGTTGTCGCCGTAGTGCTCGCGCATGTAGTCGTACGCGAAGCGCTTGGCGCGGCGCTGATACTCCTCGCGCGAGATCGTGTTGGTGCCCTTCGCGCCGTACGTCGTGCCGCCGAGGTGGCCGTAGCTGACTTGATCGGAGTACGCGACGAACCAGCCGTGCGAATTGAGCTTGTACGCGAGCTCGTGGATCGCGCCCCAGCAGTACTTGAAGTCGGGATTGAGGAAGCCGCACTCGTCGAGCGCCGCGCCCTTCAGCATGAAGCCGAGGTAGTCGCACGTCGTCACCGCGCGCCACGCGCCGCCCTTCACCGGCGCCGCGCCGGGATAGCCGCCGTCCTTGTTCGTCGGCGAGAGGATCGCCATCCGGCTCTCGCGTTCGAGCGTCTCGATCAGCTCCTTCGCCGGATCCGAGCCGGAGTCGAACACCAGGTCGTTCATCAGGACCCAGTAGTAGTCGTAGCGGCCGCGCAGCTTCGCGAGTTGGAGCGCGACGTTGTGCCCGTACGCCTTGCCGCGGAAGTCCGGATCCGGATACCACGCCGACGTGTGGGGAGAGAGCTTGTCGAGCTCGGTGCCGCACTCGACGACGAAGAGGTCGTAGGGGATCGTCAACAGGTTCTCGAGCTGCGCGACCATCGCTTGGACGAGGTCGGGGCGATTGCGCGAGACCAGCAGGACGGCGAGCTTCATCGGTAGACCTCCTCGCGGTGCACCATGCGGACGTCGAAGCCGTCCTCGACGAGCCGTCGCTCGACCTCGCTCGCGAGGATGATCGAGCGATGGCGACCGGAGTTGCAGCCGAACCCGACGCGGACGTCGTCGTCGCAGGCGACCAGCGTCTTGAGCAGCGGCACGACGCGCTCGAGGAACGCCTGCGCGCTCGGTTGCTCGAGCACGAAACGCCTCATCTCGTCGTTTGGCTCGGTGAACAGGCTCCAGCGCGAATCGCGCGCCGGGTTCTTCACGAAGCTGACGTCGAAGTAGTAGTTGGTGTTCGGCAGGCCGTACTTGAAGCCGAAGGTCACCAGGGTGATGCGTCGGTCGCTCATGCTTCCTCGCTCTCGACAACTCGGGACTCGCAGGACGGCAGCGCCGCGGGCGTGGACTCGCCGAGGACGGTGATCAGCTCCTCGACGAGCTTCTGGCGATGCGCGGCGAGCGGCGGCTGCTCGGTGGAACGTCTGCGCGCCTCGAGCGCGAGCGACAGCGCGTCGTTCGCGTGGCCGAGCCGCAGGCACGCGAGCGCCGACAGCGCCCACGCGTCCGGAGCGTCGCCGTGCAGCAGCGGCTCGAGCACACGGAGCGCGGGCTCGCTCCCGTCGCGCAGGATCTCGGCTTCGAGCACGCCGAGCCGCGCCTCGAGGTGGTCGGGCTTCGCGGCGAGCGCCTGCGCGAAGCGCCGCTCGGCATCGCGCGGTCGGCCTTGCATCAGGTGCACGGTGCCGAGGCGCGTCGCGGCCGACCAATCGGTCGCGCCGGGCAACAGCTCGCACCAATACGCGGCGCCGCGCTTGGCGAGGCACGCTTGCAGCGCGCGTTCCGCGGTGCGCAACGCGGCGACGAGCTCGTCCTCGCTGCACGCGCCGAGCGCGACGCGCTCTTCGAGCACGCCGCGCAGCAGATTGAGGTTCGGATGGTCGGGCGCGGTCGGGTCCGCGTGATCGAGCACCGCGCGCGCCTCGTCAAGGCGGCCCGCGCGGATCAGCAGGAACGCGCGCAGCGTCGCCAGCGCGACGACATCCAGGTTGAGGCCGTTCGCGCGCGCCGCGAGCAGGTCGGTCCACGCGCGCTCGGTCTCGGCGATCGCCGCGGCGGCGTTGCCGTTGCGCTCGTACTCGCGCGCGAGGTAGGTGCGCGCCACCGGATCGTCCGGCGTGAGCTCGACACGCCGCTCGAGCAGCCTCAGATTGCGTGCGTCCTTCTCGCGCGCCGCGCGCAAGTCGGGCACCTGGCCGTAGTGGACGATCGGCGCGTCGACGGTCGCCATCTTGCGCTTGCCGCGCGCGACCCAGGCATTCAAGTTCTCGTGGACGATGCCCTCCCACGCCAGATCGGGAGTACGGCGCAGGAAGCGCGGCAAGAGCACCGCCTCGCCGCGGCGCTTCGCGCCCGAGAGCACGTCCTGTGGCGACGCATCGAGCTCGGACGCGTTGTGCAGCGGCAGCATCCCACAGTCGAAACCGCCGCGCTTCGCGAGCTTGCGCAAGACCCGCCCGCCGCCCGAGGCCAGACGCTCGTCCGCGTCGAGCACCAGGAGCCAACCGTCCGTCACGTGCGCGAGCACCGCGTTGCGCGCCGCCGCGAAGTCGTCGCACCACGCGAACTCGACGACCTCGGCGCCGTGCTCGCGCGCGATCTCGCGCGTGCGATCGGTGCTACCGGTGTCGACGACGAGCATGCGATCGACGACGCCCTTCACCGATTCGAGGCATCCGCCGAGCAGGGCCTCCTCGTCGCGGACGATGGCGCAAAAGGTGATCTTGGTCATGTACGAACGGTCTCCACCGCCGGTTGCGAGACGGTCTTTTGAACGGGCAAGGCGCCGACCGGCCCTTCCGCGAAGGCGCAGAAGAGCTGGTCGCGCGTGTACGTGCGGTGATCGAGGTCCTGGAGGCCCGAGAGGTCGCCGTAGCGCCCGGGGTCGAGCCCCCACTTGGCGGCGAAGTGCTTCCAGTTGCGCTCGAGCAGCGCGACGTGGCGCTGGAGCTTCGCGCCGGAGTACGTGTCGTGGCGCACGAAGACGTCGAGCGCGATGCGGTTGGTGAAGCCCGCGGCGAACGCACGCAGCGTGTAGTCGTCGTCCTCGAAGCCCCACGGGGAGAAGCGCTCGTCGAAGCCGCCGATCGTGTCGAGCACCTCGCGCCGAACGAGGATGCAGAACGACGCGAGCGTCGCCATCACCTTGGTCTTGCGCGCGTTCATCGCGCCGTGCGAGCGCGCGAACGCCGCGACGGAGTCGAAGTCGGTCGGGCCCGAGTACGCGACTTCCTGGCCGTGCGACGCGCGATCGGCGCAGGCTCCGACGCAGCCGGTGCGGCCGTCGAGCTCGACGAAGTAGAGCATCCGCTCGAGCCAGGCGGGCGTCAGCACGATGTCGTTGTCGAGGAAGACGACGTGCTTGCCGCGAGCGCGCGCGAGCGCCTGGTTGCGGGCCTTCGGCGCGCCGACGTTCTCCGCGTTGGCGAGCAACCGGACGTCCGACTGCGCGGCGAGCCACTCGGCGCTGCCGTCGCTCGAGCCGTTGTCGACGAACAGGATCTCGACCGGTTGATCCGCGGGCAGCGTCCTGCGCAGCGACTCGACGCAGTTCTTGGTCTTCTCGAGCGCGTTGTACGAGCACGCGATGATCGAGACGAGCTCCCTCGGCGGCCGGACGCCGGCGAGCGCCGCGCCGGGATCGGTGCCGGTGATTTCGAGCAACACGCCGCGCAGATACGAAACGTGCGAGAGCTTGCGCGTCAGCGCGACGAGCTTCTCGCGCTCCGCCGCGGTCACCGCTTGCCCGCGCTTCGAATCCGCCCAGCGCCGCGTCGCCTCGACGAACTTCTCCGCCGACTCGTGATACGCCTCGACGGTCATCTGCGCGGAGAGCAGGTACGAGCGATTGACCTTCGAACCGGCCGGCAGCCAGAGGATCGTCGGATCGTCGTGCTTGTACGCCATTCGCGCGAGGTTGACGCCGAGACGCAGCGCTCGCTTGAAGTAGCCGTCGACGGTCAGCGCGTGCGCGTGTTCGGACTTCGCGTCGGCGCGGAAGAGCACCTGCACGCCGTTCTTCTGCAGGCGGTAGCCGAGCTCGACGTCCTCGACGATCGCCTCGCGGAAGCGCGGATCGAATCCGCCGACCGCGTCGAACTCCGCTTTCGACAGGCTCAGGTTGCAAGTCCAGAAGAACTGCCACGGGTGCAGCTCTCTGTCGCGCAGCTTGACGAAGTCGAACAGCAGGCTCGATTCGGCGCAGAGCTGCGTGAACGGCTCCTCGAGCGACTCGCGCGTGAACGTGAACGTGCCCAGCACGGCGACCTTCGACGAACGCGCCTCGCGGTGCGCCTTCAGGTGGACCTCGAACAAGTCCTGCGCGAGCACGGCGTCGTCGTTCAGGAACATCACGAACTCGCCGCGCGCGCGCTCCGCGCCGAGGTTGCGCGCCGCGCCGGGGCCGGCGTTCGGCTGGCGCAAGAGCTCGAGCGCGAACGAGTACCGCGCGAGGTCGAGCGCGATCGGCTGCGGCGTGCCGTCGTCGACGACGATCACTTCGAAGCGCTCGCGATCGAGCGTCTGACGCTCGATCGTCGCGAGCAAGGCCTCGAGCTTGTCGGGCCGCCCATAGGTCGGCACGACGACCGAGAGCTTCGGTCGTCCTGCGAGCCGGTCGATCGCCATGGAGTTCTCCTCTCGCGCGCCACGGAGCCGTGAAGCCCCGCCGCGCGGCCCGGGACCTCGGCGCCGTCATCGACCGGGAAAAGGATTCCCTTGATCGACGGGTTCCAGCGACGGGACGCACGCGGCGCGCCCCCAGCGTTCCGTCAGGCCGCCCCGCGAACGCCCGGTTCAGCGCAGGAAGCGCCGGCAGTCGCGCGCGAGCTCGGCGGTCTCCGCGCCGTGCGCGCGCAGGAAGTCGTCGCCGTCGGGATGCGGCCGCCAATCGAAGCCGTAGGCCTCGGCGCCGCCTCGGTAGCCGCCGAGCGGCACGTAGACGATCCCGTCGTCGAGCACGAGCGCGAGCTCCTGCCACCCGGCGACGTTGCGCGCGCGTCGCTCGGGAGGCGCGAGCAGGTTGACGCCGGTCGTGTAGCTCGCGCGCGCGGTCGGATCCGCGCCGAGCAGCTCGAGCACCGTCGGGACCACGTCGATGTGCGACGTCGGGCGGCTCTCGACGCCGGTCGGCACTCCGGGTCCGCGCATGACGAACGTCACGTGCGTCTGCGCGCGCGTGAAGTTCGACGTGTGCCCGAAGTAGCCGTTCTCCCAGAACTCCTCGCCGTGGTCGCCGGTGACGACCACGACGGTGTCGTCGGCGCGACCGTGGCGCTCCAGCGACGCGAAGAGGTCCGCGAGCCGTCGATCGGCGAAGTGCACGGCGTTCCAGAAGCGATTGCGGATCGGCTCGCGCGTCTTCGGATCGGCGTCGTCGTCCGCGAGCTCGAGGTAGTCGAGATCGGTCTCGTAGGGCTGGAACGGCGCCTCCGCGGGATCGAACGAGTAGCGCTGGTGCGGAGCGTCGATCAGTACGAACGCGAAGAACGGCGCGCTCGCGTCGCGCTCTCCGAGCCATCCGTCGAAGCGCTGCGTGACGGCGACGTCGCGCTGCCAGGTCTCCTTCGCGCGGAAAGAGTCCTCGACGCGATCCTCCATCGTCACCCACGCCGTGGAGCGGAACTCCGGGTAGCTCATCGACGCCGACGACAGCACGCGCAGGTCGTAACCGAGGCTCGCGAGCGAGTCGACGAGCACCGGAGGGCAGTTCTCCTCGTACGCGGGGTCCCAGTACGACCCGGGCAGGCCGTAGACGAGGCTGAAGATGCCGAAGCGCGTCGCGTTGCCGCCGCTCAGGTGATCTTCGAACACGCGTCCGTCCGCGGCGAAGCGCGTCAGGTTCGGCATGCGCGTCTCGTCGAGCGCGTCGGCGCGCAGCGAGTCGACGACGACGACCAGGACGTTCGGCCGCGGCGCGTCCGGCGCGAACGAGGGCTGCGCGAGCGGATACGTCAGGATCCGGCTCGCGGAACCGACGTCGACTTTCGGACGCTCGTCGAGCTTCACTCCGAACCACGTGCGCGCGATCTTCTTGACGGTGATCGGCGCGTAGTACGGGAAGACACGCGCGAAGACGGTGATCTCGCGATCGCGGACGAGGTCGGCGCGCGCGTAGATCGCCTTGTCGACGAGCACGATCGGCACGCAGAGCCCGGCGGCCAGCCACCCGGGCCGGAAGCGGCGCGCGCCGGGCCGCTCCGCGTCGCCAAGGAATCGCGCGAGCAATAGGAGCTCGACCGCGATCCAAACCACGACCGCGCCGAGCGGCAGGACGAGCTCCGACGGCCCGAGCTGGAACGCATCCTCGCCGCCCGGCGTGGTCAGGAGGTTCCAGACCATTCCGTTGAAGTGGTATCGGAAGAGCGAGTAGATCCGCGTGTCCGCGTAGAGCAGGAAGAGCACCGTCGCCCATCCGCACGCCTGCACCCACGCGAAGGCGCGCGACTCGGCGAAGCGGCCGGCGAGCGCGAAGAACCCCAACGCGAGCGGCAACGTCAGCAGCACGAGCGTCGAGATCGTCGCGACGCCGACGAAGACGCTCGCGAGCCCGCTCGCGCGCTCCGGCGCGTGCGCGAGGTAGGCGCGGGCGATCAGCGCCGCGGCGGCGAGGTTCACGAGCCAGAGCGCGAGCGACGCGGCTCGCGCGCGGACCCGCGGGTCATTGCCGGGCATGGGCGATCGGATCCACGGGTTCGACGAAACGGAGGCACTCCGCGCTGACCTCGAGCAACGCTCGAGCCTCGGCCCGGAAGGGCGTCGCTTGGTCCGCGAGCGGCCGCCAGTCGTAACCGAACGCGGCGGTGCGGAACGCGAGCTCCGGCGCGAGCGGCAGCCGGAAGATGCCGCTCTTGGTCCACACCCCGAGCTCCTCCCACGCCGCGACCGTGCGAGCGCGCCGAACCGGCGGCGCGAACAGGTTCACGCCGACGCACCAGTCCGCGCGCAAGGCAGGGTCGGCGCCGAGCAGCTCGAGCAACGTCGGCGCAACGTCGAGGTGCGACGTCGGACGGCGCTCGGTGCCGAGCGCGATGCCCGGGCCGCGCAGAAGGAACGGCACGCGCGTCTGCTCGGGCGCGAAGTTCGACGTGTGGCCCCAGTGACCGTGCTCGGCGAATTCCTCGCCGTGATCGCCGGTGACGATCACCAGCGTGTTCTCGAAGTCCGGGCTCGCGCGCAGCGCGTCGAGGATCGACGTCGCGACGCGATCAGCGTGGTGCACCGCGTTGCGATAGCGATTCTTCACGCGCTGGACGAGCTCGGGGTCGGTCGAGCCCTCCATCTCGACGTAATCGAGCTCCGGCGCGAACGGCGTGAACGGCGTCGCGTCCGGCGGGAAGTCGTAGATCTGATGCGGCGAGTCGAGCAGCGCGAACGCGAAGAACGGACGGGTCTCGCCCGCTTCGCGGCGCGTGCGCCACCACTCGACGAGCCCCGCGGCGAGGCGCGTGTCGCGCTCGTGCGGGAACGGCGTGTCGAACTCGTCGATCACGCGCTCGCCCATCCGCGCGAACGCACTTTGGCGGAACTCCGGGTACTCCATCGTCGCGCTGGAGAACACGCGCGAGTCGTAGCCGGCGGCGTCGAGCTCGTCGAAGAGCACCGGCGGCCGCCGCTCGGCGAGCACCGACCACCAGTAGGTCCCGTGCAAGCCGTAGAAGAGCGAGAAGAGCCCGAAGCGGGTCGCGTTGCCGCCGCTCAAGTGGTCCTCGAAGCGGCGAGTCTCCTTCGCGAAGCTCCAGAGCCCGGGCGTCACGTCCTCGGCGAGCATGTCGTGCCGCCACGAGTCGATCACGACGATCAGGATGTTCGGTCGCGGGCCGCCCGGCGGGAGCTCGGGCCGCTTGCGCGGATAGACGAGCCGCGCCGGCTCGATGCGCACCGCGTACGTGGGCACTTGCGGAAGCTGCGCGCGCCACTCGTCGGGCAGGAAGGGCTCGACGGAGAGCCGCGGATAGACCGGGAAGATGCCGCTCGCCTGCTGCACCGAGCGATCGAGCGTCAGGTCGGCGCTCGCGTAGATCGCCTTCTCGATGAAGATCGGGATCGCGAGCAGCACGATCCAGACTCCCGCCGGCTTCCACGCGATCGGATGGCCGAGCGTGCGGGCCCGCGCGACCCGCGCGAGCGCGAAGCGACCGAGCGCCCATTCGCCGACGAACAAGAGCCCCGCGAGCGTGAGCGCGACGATCCACACGTTGGCGCCGAGCTTGTACGAGTCCTCGGAGCCGCGCGTCGTCAGCAGGTTCCACGCCGAGCTGTTGAAGTGGTAGTGGAAGAGCTTGTAGATGCAAGTGTCGGTGTAGAGCGCGACGTGGAAGAGCATCCACGTCAGCGCCTGGCCGAGCAGGAAGCGCCGCTCGCCGCGGACCAAGCGCGCGAACGCGAGACAGACCAACGCGGCGACGCCGGTCAACACGACGATCGTCGTCACCAACCCGAAGTGCGCGAAGATCCAGAGGCGGGTCGATGCGTCGGCGGGCAGGTGACGCAGATACGCGGTGCCGATCAACGTGCCGAGTGCGACGTTCGCGAGCCACACCAGCAGCACCGCGGAAGTCCGCGGACCGGGTCGGAAGGCGAGGAGTTGACGGAGGCTCTCGGTCGACACGAGCGAGAAAGCGCGTGAGCGGCTCTCGCGTCGCATTGTGCGCCCGCCGGCCCGCGGACGCCAACTCCGCGTGCTCGGTCCGGCTTGGAAAGCCCGCGCGGCGTGCGTACGATGCGACCGAACGCGAGGAGCGATGCGAGCGATTGCGACTTGGAGCTTGGTGACGGAGCGCGGGTCGATGCGGCGCGACAAGCGCCTCACGCGCGCCTGGTCAGCAATCGCCTGCTCCGCGCGCGCCCGGTTCGCACAAGTGTGGCTCGCGCTCGCCTGCGCCGCGCTGCTCGGCGCGTGTCGGGCGACCAGCGAACTCGCGATCGACTCCGATCCGGCGGGCGCCGAAGTCCGCGTCGACGACGTGGTCGTCGGCACGACGCCGATGCGACTGCCGTTCAAGGACTACGGGACACGGCGGATCACGCTCTACAAGCCCGGATACCTGACCAACTCCCAGCTCGTCGTCGTCGAGCCGCCGTGGTACGCGACGTTCCCGATCGACCTCGTGACCGAGGTGCTCTTCCCGGTCGGCTGGCACCACGTGCAGCGTTTCCAGACGACGCTCGAACCGGGGACCGGCACGATCGCGTCGCCCGAGCTCGCGGTCGTGCTACGGCGCGCCGAGGTGCTGCGCCGCGCGGGACCCGAAGGCCCGAAGCGCGAGCTCGCTTCAGGCGCCGACGCCGCGCCGCCGCCTCGATGAGCACGCAGGCGCGATGAGCATGCAGGCCCGATGAGCACGCAAACGGGAGCGCACACGACGCTGCACGGCAAACGCGTGACCGTGATGGGCCTCGGCCTGTTCGGCGGCGGCCTCGAGGTCACGCGCCACCTCGTCGCGCGCGGCGCGCGCGTCACCGTCACCGACCTGCGGCCGCGCGAGAAGCTCGCCGAGTCGCTCGCGTTGCTCGGCGACACGCCGGTCGAGCTCGTGCTCGGCGAGCACCGCGATCGCGACTTCACCGGCGCCGATCTGGTGATCGCGAACCCGGCGGTCGCGCCTTCGAACGAGTTCCTGGTCGCCGCGCGGCGCGCAGGCGTGCCGATCTCGTCGGAGCTCGTGCTCTTCCTCGAGGCGACCCGCGCGCGCGTCGTGCTCGTCACCGGCACGCAGGGCAAGAGCTCGACCGCGAACGCGACCGCTGGGCTGCTCGACCGCTCGGGCTTCACCGTCGAGCTCGGCGGCAACATCGGGCGCTCGTTGCTTTCCACGCTCGACGAGCTCGGCCCGGAGGCGGTCGCCGTCGTCGAGATCTCCTCGTACCAGCTCGAGGCGTTGCCGGAGCGCATGCGCGCGACGCCGTGCGTGGCCGCGCTGTGCTGCACGAACGTGCTCGCCGATCACCTCGAGCGCCACGGCACGCTCGACGCCTACGAAGCGGCGAAGAAGCGCATCCTCGAGTTCGCCGACGAACGCAGCGTCTGCGTCCTGAACGGCGAGGACCCGCGCGTCGGCGCGTGGCGCGTCGATTCCGGTGCGACTGGGGTCGGCGCAACCGGGGTGGGAGCGCCGCGTCGGGGCGCGACGTGGCGCTACTTCGCGACCCGCGGCGGCGCGGACGACCTGCGCATCGCCGACGGCGAGTTCCGGCGCGGGCGTGAGGTGCTCGGCCGGGTCGCCGACCTGCGCCTGCCGGGCACGTACCAGCGCGAGAACGTGCTCGCCGCACTCGGCCTCGCACGCGCGCTCGGCGCGGCGCCGGAACGGCTCGCAGCGGCGATCCACGAGCTCGTCGGCCTCGAACACCGCGAACAGGACCTCGGCGTCTTCGGCGCGCGGCGCGTCTGGGACAACGGCGTCTCGACGACGCCGGATTCGACGGTGGCGGCACTGCGGTCGCTCGACCGACCGTGGGTGGTGTTGATCGGCGGGCAGATGAAGAATCTGCCGCTCGACGAGCTGGTGCTCGAATGCCGCGCACGACGGCTGCGCGTGGTGCTCTTCGGCGGCTCGCGAGCGGCGCTCGCGCCGGCGTTCGAGCGCGGCGTCGTCGAGCACGACGTTGCGACGACCGTCGAGGACGCGGTGCGCCTCGCGTGGCGGCTCGCCCAAGCCGACGACGAGATCCTCTTCTCGCCCGCGTGCGCGAGCTTCGACGCGTACCGCAACTTCAAGGATCGCGCGGCGGCGTTCCGGGCCGCCCTGCCGGCTCGCGACGAGGCGCGCGCGTGAGCGGAACGCGGCTCGTCGAGCTCTCGCACACGATCGAGCACGGGCTCGAGACCTACCGCGGCCTGCCCGCGCCGACCGTCTGCGATTTTTGGTCGCGCGAGTCGACCCGCGGCCGCTACGCGCCCGGCGTCGAGTTCCACATCGGCCGCATCGATCTCGTCGGCAACACCGGCACCTACATCGACGCGCCGTTCCATCGCTACGCGGACGGCGCGGACATCGCGGGGCTCGCGCTCGAGCGCACCGCCGACCTCGTCGGCGTCGTCGTGCGCGCACGCGACGTCCGTGCGATCGACGCCGGCGCGATCGATGCCCGTGCGCTCGACGAACGCGAGCTCGCCGGCGCAGCGGTGTTGTTCGACACCGGTTGGTCGCGCCACTGGCGAACCGAGGCCTACTTCACCGGGCATCCCTACCTCACCGCCGCCGCCGCGGAGCGCCTGGTCGCGCTCGGCGTCGCGTTGGTCGGGATCGACTCGCTCAACATCGACGACACCGCGGACCTCGCCCGCCCGGTCCACTCGATCCTGCTCGCCGCCGGCATCCCGATCGTCGAGCACCTGACCGGGCTCATGGCCCTCCCGGACGCCGGTTTCCGCTTCTTCGCGTCGCCCGCAAAAGTTCGGGGCCTCGGGTCTTTTCCTGTGAGAGCTTTCGCCCGCGTGCCCGACCGACCGATCGAGGCCGGCGACCGCAGGAATCAGGATTCCTAGAACCCCGCACGCCTACTGATCGACGAAGGCACCTGCGTGGGCTATACGATCGAG
Organism: Planctomycetota bacterium; assembly: GCA_016220085.1. GTDB lineage: Bacteria > Planctomycetota > UBA1135 > UBA1135 > JACRIN01. The sequence continues at coordinate 4,861 of JACRIN010000009.1, read as the reverse complement.
CCTCTCGCGCCGCCATGCTCTGTCAGAACTGTCAGCAGAACGAAGCCACGATCCACGTCACGGACATCGAGCACAAGGTCGGCGCCGAAGGCGCAGCCGAGAGCTCGGTCGTCGAGCAGCACCTCTGCGACGCGTGCGCGAAGTCACTCGACGTTCCGCACGGTCCGAAAAAGCACAAGAGCGTCCAGGAAATCTACAAGCTCCTGCAGATGTCCGCGCAGAAGGTGCGACGCGAGCCGAGCGTCACCTGCCCGGATTGCGGCATGACCTTGGCGGAATTCCGTCAGCGCGGTCGGCTCGGTTGCGCGAAGGACTACGACCTCTTCGGCGCGCACCTCGCGGAGCTCGTCGAGCGCGTCCACGGCGCGACTCAGCACGTCGGCCGCAAGCCCGGAATCGACGACGCGGCGATGGCTCGCTTGCGCCGCGTCAATGAACTCCAGGTCGCGCTGGAGAACGCGATCCGCGCGGAAGCGTACGAGAACGCCGCTCGGATCCGTGACGAGCTGAAGACGCTGCGCGGCAACTGAGCCGTCGGCGAACGCTGCGCTCGCGACTGCAACACGCCTTCGTGCTGCGCCTACGCCTACGGAAGAGTTCGACGGGTCCGGTGTGGGGCTGGAGGTCGGTTGCTCCGCCGGGCATCATGGTGCTCGGTCTTTCCCGCCCGGCGGTAAACCCCGGGGCTCTTGAAGGCCGACAACGGAGATCTAGCAGGAGCCCCCCGTGGCCGAGCTTTTCTCGGACGCGGTGCTTCCCCGCTCTCGAACCCGAAGCGCACGGAGACCGACCCCCCCATGTTCGACCGCTTCACAGACCGCGCCAAGAAGGTCATGAACCTGGCCCGCCAGGAGGCCCAGCGCTTCAACCACGAGTACTTGGGCACCGAGCACATCCTCCTTGGGCTCGTCCAGGAAGGTTCCGGCGTCGCCGCGAACGTGCTCAAGAACATGAACATCGACCTCAGCAAGATCCGCGCTGAGGTGGAGAAGATCGTCAAGACCGGTCCGTCGATGGTGACGATGGGCCAGCTTCCGTTCACGCCGCGCGCCAAGAAGGTGCTCGAGCTGTCGATGGAAGAGGCCTCGAACCTCGGCCACAACTACATCGGCACCGAGCACTTGCTCCTCGGCCTGATCAAGGAGAACGAGGGCATCGCCGCGCAGGTGCTGATGAACCTCGGCGTCAAGCTCGAGGACGTGCGCGAGGAGGTGCTCGAGTTCCTCGGCGCCGACACGCAAGAAGAGGAGGAAGAGGAATCCTCGATCGGCGAGCCGGGCGCGGGCCAAGGCCAAGGCGGCCAGCCGAGCGGCGGCGGTGGCGGAGGCGGCGGCTCCGGCGGTGCGAAGAGCAAGACGCCGGCGCTCGACGCGTTCGGTCGCGACCTGACCGAGCTCGCGCGCCAAGGCAAGCTCGACGCGGTGATCGGCCGCGCGAACGAGATCGAGCGCGTGATCCAGATCCTCTCGCGCCGCACCAAGAACAACCCGGTGCTGCTCGGCGAGCCGGGCGTCGGCAAGACCGCGATCGTCGAAGGCCTCGCTCAGCGCATCATCGACAACGAGGTGCCCGAGCTCCTGCGCAACAAGCGCATGGTCGTGCTCGACCTCGCGCTGATGGTCGCCGGCACCAAGTACCGCGGCCAGTTCGAGGAGCGCATCAAGGCGGTGATGACCGAGGTGCGCCGCGTGCGCGACGTCGTGCTCTTCATCGACGAGCTGCACACGCTGGTCGGCGCGGGCGGCGCGGAAGGCGCGATCGACGCGTCGAACGTGCTCAAGCCGGCGCTGTCGCGCGGCGAGATCCAGTGCATCGGCGCGACGACGCTCGACGAGTACCGCAAGCACATCGAGAAGGACGGCGCGCTCGAACGCCGCTTCCAAGCCGTCGTCGTCGAGCCGCCGAGCCCGACCGAGGCGATCGAGATCCTGAAGGGCCTGCGCGATCGCTACGAGGCCCACCACCGCGTCAAGTACTCCGACGACGCGCTCGCGCTCGCCGTCGAGCTCTCGACGCGCTACATCAACAACCGCTTCCTCCCGGACAAGGCCATCGACGTGATGGACGAAGCCGGCGCGCGCGTGCGCATCAAGTCGATGGTGCCGCCGCCGAACCTCAAGGAGATCACCGCCGAGATCGAGCGCCTCGACCGCGCGAAGGACGAGGCGGTGACCAGCCAGGACTTCGAGAAGGCAGCCCAACTGCGCGACCAGGCCTACCAACTTCGCAAGAAGAAGGAGGACATGCAGAAGGAGTGGCGCACCGTCCAGCAGGGCAAGGAAGAGCTCGGCGTCGTCGACACCGAAGTGATCGCCGAGACGGTCTCGAAGATGACGGGCATCCCGCTGACGCGCCTCGAGCGCGCCGAAGCGGACCGCCTGCTCCAGATGGAAGAGGAACTCGGTCGCACCGTGATCCACCAGGACGACGCGATCAAGTCGATCGCTCGTTCGATCCGCCGCTCGCGCTCCGGTTTGAAGGATCCGCGTCGGCCGATGGGCTCGTTCGTCTTCCTCGGGCCCTCGGGCGTCGGCAAGACGTACCTCTGCAAGCAGCTCGCGAAGTTCATGTTCGGCAGCGAGGACGCCGTCACCGCGATCGACATGAGCGAGTACATGGAGAAGCACAACGCTTCTCGTCTGGTCGGCGCGCCTCCGGGCTACGTCGGCTACGAGGAAGGCGGACAGCTCACCGAGAAGGTGCGCCGCCGTCCGTACTCGGTCGTGCTGCTCGACGAGATCGAGAAGGCGCACCCCGACGTGTTCAACATGCTCCTCCAGATCATGGAGGAGGGTCGTTTGACCGACTCGTTCGGCCGCCACGTCGACTTCCGCAACGTGATCTTGATCATGACGTCGAACCTCGGTTCGCATCAGATCAAGGGCGGCTCGGCGGTCGGCTTCGGCAAGGTCGAGGCGAACCAAGCGGACGAAGACCGTCGCAAGCGCATCAAGTCGGACGTGATGATCGAGGTCGAGCGTCACTTCCGTCCGGAGTTCCTGAACCGCGTCGACGAGCTGATCATCTTCAACCCGCTCAGCAAGGAAGACTTGAAGCGGATCGTCGAGCTCCAGCTCACCGAAGTGCGCAAGCGCCTCGGCGAACGCGGCATCACGCTCCAGCTCGAGCCCGAGGCGATCGAATTCCTGATCACCAAGGGTCACAACGACGACTTCGGCGCGCGTCCGCTGCGTCGCGCGATCGAGCGCTTCATCGAAGACCCGCTGTCCGAGCAACTGCTGCGGGCGGAGACCAAGATGAACACGCTGATCAAGGTCGGCCACGTCGAGAAGTCGGAGGAGCTGTCCTTGACCACGATCGACGCGCCGCAACCGGTCTCGGCGAACACCGAGGGCGGCAGCTAGCCGACTCCCGGAACCCAATCACGCGGGCCGTCGGGGCACACCCGGCGGCCCGCTCGCGTTCCTGGCGGGCCGTTCGCCTTGGCGGCGGCGTGCTCGCGTTCCTGGCGGCCTGCGGGCGTCGTGCGAGGTCTGCGCGTGCTTGCGGCGGAACGTGCGGCGCCTAAGTTGGTTCCAGAGCTCTCGCCCCCGCCGTCCGATCGCCGAAAGGGCTTCGTCATGTGGAACTCGTTGCTCGCCCTCGTCCTGGCCGCCCCGTTCGCGCTCCAAGCTCCCGCCGCCAAGCCGCCGTCGCCGGAAACGGTCAAAGCGACGGTCGCCAAGCTCGAGACCGCGTTCAAGACCGGCAAGACCGCCGAACGCGCGCAAGCGATCCGCGACGCGAGCACGGTGCTCGACGCCGAGGTCGTCAAGTGGATCGCGAAGGGCATCGAGACCGACGACGCGGTCGTGTGCGCGGGCGCGCTCGATGCGCTCGGGACGATGGAGCACCCGGACGCGCTCGTCGCGCTGACCAACGCGTGGACGCGCGATCGCGAGCTCCGCAAGCACGACGAGCTCGGCGGCCGCGCGCTCAAGGCGATCGCGCGCCATCGCAGTCCGAAATCGATCGCGTTGCTCGCCGACGACCCGTTCGAGAGCTCGAACCACGCCGCGATCCAAGCGCGCATCCTCGGACTCGCCAACATCCGCGAGAAGGAGTCGGTCGAGCGCCTGATCGCGATGATGCGGTTGGTCGGACAGAACCGCGTCGGCACGTACATGGACGAGTTCCGCCTTGCGCTGCTCGTCCTGACCGGCCACGACGAAGGTCGGGCCGCGCAGCTCTGGTTCGACTGGTGGAACGAGCACAAGAAGGACTTCGCCGTCGCGACGGAGGCGCCGGAGCTCCCGCGGATCGATCGGATGCGGTGGAACTCCTACTGGGGCATCGAGGCGGACGAGAAGGGCGAACGCGATCGGCCGAAGCGCAAGGAGAAGCGCGGCGACGAGCCTCGTCGCAAGGACTGACGGAGAGGCCGCAACCGAAACCGGGTCGCGCGGTCTTCTCCTGCGATGGAGGGACGCGCGCTGTGCATCGATCGACGCTCGGGGCTCTGGCCGAGCGAGCTCGAGGAGATCGACGGGCCGCCCGACGAGCTCTGGGTGCGCGGCGACACGCGCTGGCTCACCGTGCGACCGCGGATCGCGATCGTCGGAACGCGCGCGCCCACCGCGTACGGTCGCGAACAGGCGCGGCGCTTCGCGCGCGAGCTCGCGGCCGCCGGCGCGGTGATCGTCAGCGGTCTCGCGCGCGGCATCGACGAGGAGGCCCACCTCGGCGCGCTCGAGGTCGGCGGCGGCACGATCGCGGTGCTCTGTGGAGTGCAGGAAAACCCCTTCCGCTTTGAGGTAGTCCTTCGAGAGGACGAGCGGCCGTCTCCGAGAGCCCCGAAGGGGGCAGGAGATGGACATGGAAGGAAGACAGGAGCGGGTCGGCACAGCCGACGACGAGACCG
>JACRIN010000064.1 GCA_016220085.1 Planctomycetota bacterium | reverse complement strand
GCACTCGCGTCGCTCTGGGCACTCGCGTCGCTCTGGGCACTCGCGTCGCTCGGGGCACTCGCGTCGCTCGGGGCACTCGCGTCGCTCGGGGCACTCGCGTCGAGCTGGGCGCTCGCGTCGCCAGCGCCGTGCGCGGCGACGGCGGCGCCCGGCGGCGCCCGCTCGGCGGTCGCCTGGGCGGACGCCGGCGCGAGCGGCGCGAGAGCGCCGAGCGCGAGCCCGAGCAGCGCCGCGCCGAGCCTCACTTCTTCGCCGCTTCCTTCTCGAGCTTCACGATCTTGTGCTCCGCCTCGGAGAGCGACTTCTTGATCTCGAGGTCGGCCTTCTTCGTTTCGACCTCGGCCTTCTTGAACGCCTCGTCGGCCTTGCGCGCCGCGTCTTCCTTCTCGGCGAGCTCGTGCGGCAGCTCGAAGCCGGTCAGCGTCGCGAACTTCTCCTCCTCCATCGCGAGCCCGCGCTGCATGAACTCGAGCTCCTTGGCCTCGCGCTTGACGACGATCTCCTTCGTCGACGCGGCGAACTCGTCGTTCTTGTACATCGCGATCAATTCCTCGAGCTCGATCTTCTTGATCTCGATCGAGAACTTGGAGCGCTCGATGTCGAACGCGCCATCCTTGATGCGCAGCGGCATCTCGACGGCCTTGAACTGCTCCAGCGCCTTCTGCGCGTCGGCGAGTTCGCGCCCGGCGCGCGCGAGTCCGTTCGCGGCCTCGGTGCGTTGGACGTCGACCGAGAGACGCGCGATCTCGAGGTCGAGCTGGGCGAGCATCAGCTCGTGCACCTTGTCGGCCGCTTCGTCCGCCTTCGCGTCGTCGGTCTTCGCCGCGGCGCCCTTTGCGCCGGGCTCGGAGGCCGACGATTCGCCGTCGACGCGGATCTCGACGGCGCCGTCGGTGCTGTGCCAATTGCCTTCGGCGTCGCGGTAACCGTCGGCGACGAAGATGCACGAGGAAAGGGAGAGGAGCGCTGCGACGGAGAGCGCACGGACGAGCGACGCGGGGCGCGCGTGGATTCCGAACATGACTGGATGGTTCCTGGGGTCGACGCGCGGACCCTTTCCGCGCGCGAACATGATGCGCTAGCCCGGCGGACGGAGGAAGGGCCCGCTGGTGAAGGCTCCGTACCGATGCGTGCGTCCCGCCGCCGCGAAGCTGCTCGCCGTCGTGGAGCATCGCGCGGCCGCGTGGCGTCGCGCCTCCGCGTGGCGTCGCGCCATGGCGGAGCGCTGCGCCGCGCGCGCACGCCCTCGAGACGCTGCGGAACGCGTCTAGTGTTTCGCGCGCATCGACAGCTCCGCGAGCGAGCGCTAGCCTGCTCGATTCCTCGAAGAGCCCTCGGAGCAGCACACATGACGCACGGCGCTTTCCACGTTCCGACCCCGATCAACGAACCGGTCAAGCCCTACGGCCCGGGAAGCCCCGAGAAGAAGAGCTTGAAGGCCGAGCTCGCGCGCATGGCGAGCGAGCAGGTCGACGTGCCGCTGATCATCGGCGGCGTCGAGATCCGCACCGGCGAGACCGACGCGATCCCCTGCCCGCACGATCACTCGAAGAAGCTCGGTCAGGTGCACCGCGCGAAGAAGGAGCACGTCGCCCAAGCGATCGAAGCGGCCGACAAAGCGAAGAAGGAATGGGCGCGTCTGCCGTGGGAGGAGCGCGCGAGCGTGTTCCTGCGCGTCGGCGAGCTCCTGGCGACGACGTGGCGCGACAAGCTCAACGCGTCGACGATGCTCGGCCAGTCGAAGACGGTCCACCAAGCCGAGATCGACGCCGCGTGCGAGGCGATCGACTTCATGCGCTTCAACGTGCACTACGCCGAGCGCCTGTACGCCGAGCAGCCGCAGTCCTCGCCGGGGATGTGGAACCGCATGGAGCACCGCCCGCTCGACGGTTTCGTGGTCGCGATCTCGCCGTTCAACTTCACGTCGATCGCCGCGAACCTGCCGACCGCGCCCGCGATCGTCGGCAACACCGTCGTGTGGAAGCCCGCGTCGACGTCGATCCTCTCGAACTACTACTTGATGAAGCTCTACCAGGCCGCCGGCCTGCCCGCGGGCGTCATCAACTTCGTGCCGTCGAGCGGCGCGACCGTCGGCGAGGTCGCGTTCGCCGATCGGCGGTTCGCGGGCGTGCACTTCACGGGCTCGACCGGCGTCTTCAACGGCATCTGGTCGACCGTCGGGCAGAACCTCGGGCGCTACGGCCAGTATCCGCGGCTCGTCGGCGAGACCGGCGGCAAGGACTTCGTCTTCGTGCACGCGTCCGCCGAAGCGCGCGCCGTCGCCGTCGCGCTCGTCCGCGGCGCGTTCGAGTACCAAGGCCAAAAGTGCTCGGCCGCGAGCCGCGCGTACGTGCCCAAGAGCCTGTGGCCGAAAGTGCGCGACGAAGTGGGCTCGATCCTCGCGCAGGTCAAGGTCGGCGACGTGACGGACTTCACGAACTTCATGGGCGCGGTGATCGACAAGAAGTCGTTCACGAGTCTGAAGAGCTTCATCGACGGCGCCAAGCAATCGAAGGACGCGCGCATCGCGTTCGGCGGCGAGTGCGACGACTCCATGGGCTGGTTCATCCAACCGACGGTGATCGAAGCGCTCGATCCGCGCTACACGACGATGTGCACCGAGCTCTTCGGGCCGGTGCTGACGCTCCACGTCTACGACGACGCGCGCTTCGCCGAGACGCTCGAGCTCTGCGCGACGACCTCGGACTATGCGCTGACCGGCGCAATCTTCGCCGACGACCGCTTCGCGGTGCGCCAGGCGTACGAGGCGCTGCGCTTCGCCGCCGGCAACTTCTACATCAACGACAAGCCGACCGGCGCCGTCGTCGGCCAGCAGCCGTTCGGCGGCTCGCGCGCGTCGGGCACCAACGACAAGGCGGGCTCGATCTTGAACCTGTTGCGCTGGATCAGCCCGCGCGCGGTGAAAGAAACCTTCGTGCCGCCGACCGACTGGCGCTACCCGTTCCTCGCGGAGAGCTGACCAGCCCTCCGCGAGCGTGTTAGGATCGTCGCCGCGCGCGCCGAGCCCTAGCTCGCCCCCTAGATCTCCCCCCGGGCTCGCCACTGGCGCCGAGCGCGCGCTTCCCTTTCCCCGGACCCGCGCACCATGCTCACTCGACTGCTCACCGGCATCGCGTTACCGATCCTCGCATCGCTCGGCGTTGCGCAAACCACTTGGTTCGTCGACGCGAGCGGCACGCCTCCCGGCACCGGCACTTCCGACGATCCGTACACGAGCCTGCAGTACGCGATCGGCCGTGCGACGACCGTCGCGGGCGACACGGTGCTCGTCCGGCCGGGCACGTACTTCGAACACGTCGACTTCCTCGGCAAAGCGCTCGCGATCGGCAGCACCGACGGGCCCGCGACCACGATCCTCGACGGCTCGCACTCCGGCACCGTCGTGACGTGCGAGAACGGCGAACCGCGGACGACCCGGCTCACGGGGTTCACGCTCCAGCACGGCACCCCCACCCACACCGATCCTGTCACGGGGCATTTGTTGGGCAGCGGCCTCTACATCGAGAACGCCTCGCCCGTCGTGGAGAACTGCCGCTTCGAGTCGCTCGACCGCGCCGAGCAAGGCACCGGCGTTTTTGCGCGATACTCCAACTCGCAGTTCATCGACTGCACGTTCTCTAACCTCACCGGAGACGGCAATTCGAAGGGCCTCGGCGCCGCGTTCCGCGACTCCAATCCGCGGCTCGTGGGCTGCGTGTTCACCAACCTCGTGTACGCGGGTGAAGGCGCCGGCGTGTACCTGCTCCACGGCGTTGCGTCGTTCCAGCAGTGCGTGTTCGTCGGTTGCGCCGCGTCCGAGGGAGGCGCCGTCTACGTGGGCTCGAGTCCCGCGGTCGCGTTCGAGGACTGCCACTTCGCCGGGAACTACGCGGACGTCGGCGGCGCGATCCAAGCGCTCTACGCGACCGGCAACGCGACCGTCGTCGGTTGCACGTTCCTGAGCTGCGTGGCGGAGTACCAGGGCGGCGGACTCGCCGTCCGCGGCGCGCTTTGGCGAGTCGTCGACTCCGAATTCAAGAAGTGTGACGCGCCCCAGGGCGCAGGGATCTTCGCGGATGGCGGCCAGCTCGAGATCGAGGCATCGCGCTTCGTCGGCAACATCGCCTCGGGGGCGGGCTTCATGACGCGCGGTGCCGGCCTGTGCGTGCAACCGTCCGCGAAGGTCATCGTGCGACGCACGCTGTTCGACCAGAATGCGATCGTCCACCCGTTCGTCGGGTCCGGCCAAGGCGCCGGAGTCTGGGGAGCGGCGGTGCTCGACCGTTGCACGCTGACGCGCAACCAAGCGGTGCGCAGTGCCGCGGCCTACGGCGCGACGCTGACCAACTCGATCGTTTGGAGCAACCAGCCGACCGGGCTCAGCTCGACGACCACCGCGCGCTACTGCGACGTGGAAGGCGGCGCTCCCGGCGTCGGCAACCTGAATGCCGACCCATCGTTCACGGATCCCGCGAACGGCGAATTCACGCTTCAGGCGGACTCGCCGTGCATCGACGCGGGTGACCCGGCTGCGCGCCCCGATCCGGACGGAACACGAGCGGACCTCGGCGCTTTCCCGTTCGAGCCAGCGCCGTAGCGGGCGCGGCGCACGACGCGCCTACTGCACCACGATCTCGATGCCGTTCGAAGTCGCCAAGTTCGCGCCGGCGCTCGCGCCGCCGACGAAGGCCTGCAGCGTGTACGGCCGACCGGGCTGCGCAGCCGCGGGGATCGACAGTTGCCCGATGCTCGTGCCGTCCGCGCCGATCGGCGGCAGCATCAGCGTGAGGAGGATCGGTGCGACGAACTGCATGCAACCGCTCGGCAGAGTGATCGCCGCTCGTTGCTTGCCGACGAGCACGAGCACGCGCGCTCCCGGCGTGCCGTCCTCGACGCGCAGCACGACTTGTCCGCCGGCCGTCGCGCAGCCGAGCACGCCGAGCGTCGGCGTCTTTCCGGTCGAACCCGGACAACCGGCACCGTAGCTCACGGAAGCCTCCGGCACGTCGAACGCGTACGCGACGCCGGTCCCCGCGCCCGCGCCGCCCGAGCCCGAAGCCAACGGCGCACCGACGAGCGCGACGTCCATGTCGAGCGCGACCGAGAGCCCGAAGCGCGCGCCGCTCGCGGCGTCGGCGGCGACGAGCTTCTGCCGTTCGTGCCACGCGCCGTTCGCGAACCCGAACTCGTACGCGGCTCCGGACTCGAGACCGCTCGCGGGGTTGCCGTGCGCGCCGACGAGCAGCGTGTCGCCGCGCGCGGCGAGCGCGAAGCCGAAATAGTCGCCGACCACGCTGTCCGCGGGCCGCAGCTCGGTTTCGAAGCTCCACGTACCGCCCAAGTCGCGGAACACTTCGACCGCGCCGAGGCCGAGGCGGTGTTGGCCGCCGTCGTAGCGCGGTGCGCCGACGAACACCCGCGTCTGCGTCACGGCGACGGCGGCGCCGAACTCGGCACCGAGCTCGGGCGCGAGAGCCAGCAGCTTCGTCGCGAGCGACCACGTGCCGCCGGAGCGCGTGAACACGTACGCGGCGCCGCAGTCCTGCGCGGATGGATCCTCGAAAGGCGCGCCGACCACGGCGACGGAACCACGCAGCGCGACGGCTCGCCCGAAGAGCCCGCGTTCGCCGCCGGGCGCGGGCAGGAGGCGCTGCGTTTCGGTCCACGCGCCCGAGCGCTCCTCGAAGAGGTAGGCAGCGCCGTTGTAGTGGACGCCGAGCTCGGTCGCACCGTACGCGCCGATCAACGCCGTCGAGCCGTCGAGCGCGACCGCCGAGCCGAAGTAGTCGCGGCGAAAGGCGTTCGACGCGGCGAGGTGCGCTGCCTGCGTCCAGGTTCCGCCCGTGCGCGCGAAGACGTACACCGCCCCGGTGTGAAAGCCCTGCGCGTTCTCGTACGGCGCGCCGACGACCAACCGATCGCCTTCCAGGGCGAGCGCCGCTCCGAACCCGGTGCCCGCGACCGGCGTGTTCGGCGCGACCTTCTCCGCCACGCTCCAGACCGAGCCGTTGCGTCGAAGGAGGTAGACGCTGCCGCCGGGAGTCGCGGCATCCGCCGGGGCTCCGACCGCGGCGTCGTCCCCCGACAGCGCGACCGGGTAGCCGAGGAATTCGAGCGCGGGTCCGCCCGGCGTCGCGACCGGCGGCAACGGGCTCCAAGGGCATTGCGCGAACCCTGACGGCGTCGCGACCGAGAGGGCGGCGGCGAGGAGGCACGTGGCGTGGATGGACATGCGGAGCTTCCGGGGTGAAGGTGCGGGGCCGGATCGCTCGGCAGCGCGAAAACGGTCCAACCCTGACCGGAACAGGTTGCCCCCGCGCGCCGGACTTCACCGCTGAAGTCCTCGCGTGCGCCGATTTCCCCCGCGTCGGGGTTGCTCATCGTGCCGGACCGGGGGAGTCTTGGTGCGTATCCCCGCGTTTCGGTACCCAGCGCACCCTCCGCATGTCCCACCCGACCCAGGTCACGCTCCCTCCTGGACTCCAGCTCACGGGCTCGCTCGAAGGGCGCGCGCTCGAGCTCCTGACGCCGGAAGCGCTCGATTTCGTCGTCCGGCTCGCGCGCGAGTTCGAGCCGACGCGCCGGCGCCTGCTCGCTCGTCGCCAGGAAGTGCAACGCGCGCTCGACCAAGGCGTGAGACCGGACTTCTTGACGGAGACCGCGGCGTTGCGCGCGTCGGTGTGGAAGGCGCCGCCGCCGCCGAAGGACCTGCTCGATCGTCGCGTCGAGATCACCGGTCCCGTCGAGCGCAAGATGATCATCAACGCGCTGAACAGCGGCGCGCACGTCTTCATGGCGGACTTCGAGGACTCGAACGCGCCGACGTGGAAGAACCAGATCGAAGGCCAGCTCAACCTGAAGGACGCCGTGCGCCGCACGATCTCCTTCGAGACGCCGCAGAAGACGTATCGACTGAACGAGAAGACCGCGGTGCTGTTCGTGCGGCCGCGCGGATGGCATCTCGACGAGAAGCACGTGCTCGTCGACGAGAAGCCGATGTCGGGCTCGCTCTTCGACTTCGCGCTGTACTTCTTCCACAACGCGCGCGAGCTCGTCGCGCGCGGCTCGGGCCCCTACTTCTACCTGCCGAAGCTCGAGAGCCACCGAGAGGCGCGCCTGTGGAACGAAGTGTTCCTGTTCGCGGAGAGCGAGTTCGGGCTCCCGCGCGGCACGATCCGCGCGACGGTGCTGATCGAGACGATTCTCGCCGCGTTCGAGATGGACGAGATCCTCTTCGAGCTCTGCGAGCACTCCGTCGGACTGAACTGCGGTCGTTGGGACTACATCTTCAGCTTCATCAAGAAGTTCCGGAACCGCGCGGACTTCGTGCTGCCCGACCGCGATCGCGTCGGCATGACGCAGCACTTCCTGCGCAGCTACAGCCGGCTCTTGATCCAGACATGCCACCGTCGCGGCGTGCATGCGATGGGCGGCATGGCGGCGCAGATCCCGATCAAGGACGACGCCGAGCGCAACGCTCGCGCTCTCGAGAAAGTGCGCGCCGACAAGACGCGCGAGGCGACCGATGGACACGACGGCACGTGGGTCGCGCACCCCGGGCTCGTGCCGATCGCGCGCGAGATCTTCGAGCAGCTCGTGCCGGGCCACAACCAGCTCGAGCGACTGTGCGAGGACCTGCGCGTCACCGCCGACGACCTGCTCCGCGTGCCGGAGGGTCCGATCACCGCCGCCGGGCTCGCGCACAACGTCCGCGTCGGCGTGCAGTACCTCGCCGCGTGGTTGTCGGGCAACGGCTGCGTGCCGCTCTACGACCTGATGGAGGACGCCGCGACCGCCGAGATCAGCCGCGCGCAGCTCTGGCAGTGGCTCCGCCACGGAGCGCGCCTCGAGGACGGCCGCGTGATCGATCGCGCGCTCTTCAAGAGCGTGCTCGACGCCGAGCTCGCCGAGCTCGAGCGCACCGGCGCCGCGGAGCGCCACGCGCCGGGTAAGCTCGCGCTCGCCGCACACCTGTTCAGCGAACTCTCGGTCGCCGACGAGTTCGCGGAGTTCCTGACCCTTCCCGCCTACGACCTCCTGATCCGCAACTAGACATGCAGCAGAAGAACGGCAAGCAATCCGGACCCGCACGAGCCTCGGGCCGTTTCGACGGGATCGTCCGCGACTACACCCAAGCGGACGTCGAGCGTCTGCGCGGCTCGATCCGGATCGAGCACACGCTCGCGCGCCTCGGCGCCGAACGCTTGTGGCGCTTGATGCACGAGCAGGACTACGTGCACGCGCTCGGCGCGCTGACCGGCAATCAAGCGATGCAGATGGTCAAGGCCGGGCTGCAGGCGATCTACCTCTCGGGCTGGCAGGTCGCGGCGGACGCGAACCTGTCGGGGCACATGTATCCCGATCAATCGCTCTACCCGGCGAACTCGGTGCCGGCGGTGGTCAAGCGGATCAACCAGACGCTGCAGCGCGCGGACCAGATCCAACACATGGAGAAGTCCGGCGACACGTACTGGTTCGCCCCGATCGTCGCGGACGCGGAGGCGGGCTTCGGCGGACCGCTCAACGCGTTCGAGCTGATGAAAGGCATGATCGAGGCCGGCGCGGCCGGCGTGCACTTCGAGGACCAGCTCGCGAGCGAGAAGAAGTGCGGCCACTTGGGCGGCAAGGTGCTCGTGCCGACGCAGAGCTTCATCCGCGCGCTGAACGCCGCGCGCCTCGCCGCCGACGTGTGCGACGTGCCGACGATCCTGATCGCACGCACGGATGCGGACGCGGCGACGTTGATCACGTCCGACGTCGACGAGCGCGACCGGCCGTTCCTCACCGGCGAGCGCACGAACGAAGGCTTCTTCCGCGTCAGGAACGGTCTCGACGCCGCGATCGCGCGAGGCCGCGCGTACGCGCCGTACTCGGACCTGATCTGGTGCGAGACGAGCCACCCCGACCTCGCCGAGGCGCGCGAGTTCGCCGAAGGCATCCATGCGAAGTTCCCGGGCAAGTTGCTCGCGTACAACTGCTCGCCGTCCTTCAACTGGAAGCAAAAGCTCGACGACGCCACGATCGCCACGTACCAGCGTGAGCTCGGCGCGATGGGCTACAAGTTCCAGTTCGTGACGCTCGCCGGCTTCCACGCGCTCAACCACTCGATGTTCGAGCTCGCGCGCGGGTACCGGGACCGCGGAATGGCCGCGTACGTCGAGCTGCAACAGGCGGAGTTCGCCGGCGAGGCGTTCGGCTACTCCGCGACCAAGCACCAGCGCGAGGTCGGCACCGGCTACTTCGACGCGGTCACGCAAGCGGTTTCGAAAGGCCAGAGCTCGACCACCGCGCTCGAAGGCTCGACCGAGAAGGCGCAGTTCTGACGCAGCGTCTGCGCCGTCACTCGCGCGACTTTTCGAACGCGCGGCCGACTTCCTCGCGCGTCCACCACGCGTCGGAGCCGGGCTCGGCGAAGCGATAGAGCCAGCGCACGGCGCGCACGCGCTTCGGCGGGGCGCCGGAGGACGAGTCGCCCGGGGGCGGCCCGCCGGAAAACGGCTCCGCGGCGAGCAGCGCGAGCACCGTCGGCTCTCCGGCAAGCAGACGCTTGGCGAGCGATTCGGCGGCCGCGAGGTGCTCGGGCGAGCCGAGCGCGGCGAAACAGAGCGCCCAGTCGAGCCTCGGCAGGTGCGGCGCGACGAAACTCGGAGCGTCGTCGACCTCGCCGGGCTGGAACCGAAACGGATAGCGCCGCCACTCGACGCCGTCGCGGGTGCCTTCGAGGACGAGCTCGGACCGCTCGGTGGTCATCACCGCGAACAGTCCATAGGAGTTGAAGGACGCGAGCGGCTGAAGCCGGGCCTCGAGCGCGCGAGCGAGCGCCGGCAGCGGCGCGAGGCCCACCGCGCGCGCCGCGACGTCGACGCACGCCGGCACGGTCGCGAGCGCGACGATCACGATCAGGAACTGGCCGGCGGCGTTGCGCTCCCACGTCTCGTCGACGACGGCGCGCGGCGGCCGGCCGGCGAGTTTCGGCACGCGGGTGAGCACCGCGTCGTCGAGCAGCGCGAGCGCGAGCACCGCGGTCAGGAGATTGAAGAACCCGTAGTTGCCGGTCGCCGCGATCGCGACTTGGAGCCCCACGAAGCCGACGGCGGCGACGCGTCGGCCGCGGACGCCGAACAGGATCGCGACCGGCAGCGCGAGCTCGATCGCGTACGTCGCGACGATCGCCGCGCGGCGCGTCCACGCCGGAGCGTGGTGAGCGAGGAACGCGAGCGGCGTCGGCAGCGGCTGGGTCTCGAAGTGGAAGTCGAGCGCGGAGAGGTCGCGCCACGTCGGATCACCGCTCGCGAGCTTGACCAGCCCCGATTCGAGCATCAGCCGCGCGACCAGCCACCACAGGCACCAGCGCGCGAGCCGCGGCGCGCGGTCGGAGCGCTCGCCCGGCCGGCGGAGTCGCCACGGCGCGTAGAACACCGCGAGCAAGCCGGCCTCCGCGAGCAGCGCGTCCCATTGCAGCGCGAGGAACACGCCGCCGACCGAGATCAACGATACGTAGAGTCCCCACGCGACCAGACACGCGAGTCCGGGCGCGACATCGAGCAGCAACGCGAGCGCGGCGACGGCGCCGAGCACGCACGCGCCAACCAGCGCGCCGTCGCCGGAGTCGAGCCAGAAGACGCTCGGAACGACGTACAGCCGCTCCGCGAACGACGAGGTCGAGCTCGCGACCCAATCGAGCAGCATCCACGCGGGTTGGACGCCGTGCTCGCCGAACAGCCCGCGCACCTGGACGCCGAGCGAGACGAACGCGATCAGCCACACCAGCGCGAGGCCGCGCTGGAAGAGCTTGCGCGAGAGCTCGTAGCGCGCGTCCATTCAGGGCGCGAGCCTACGGCGCGTCTGGACCTCGCGCGAGCCTGCGGTCCGACGCGGGAGCCTCGCGCGAGCGTGCGACGCGACGCTGGGGCGAGCGAGACGGCGATCGGGCGCGACGGGGTGCGAAGCCGCGAGGCCTGACGCAACGGGACGCAACGGGACGCAACGGGACGCGACGGCGCGCGGCTACGGCCCGATGCGGTCGAGTTCGAGCACGAGCGCGCTCGGACCGTCGACTTGGAAGTACTCGAGCTCGAACGCGTGCGTGCCGCCGCCGAGCGTGAACTCGGCGCGATCGAGGGTCGCGGCGTGCCACGTCCAGTTCTCGACGACGACGTTTCCGTCGACGCGCAACGCGACGCCGTCGTCCGACGTGATCGCGACGCGGTAGCGGCCCGGCTCGAGCTCGAGCGTCGACCGCGCGACCAGGCCGAGGCGTTCGCTCGGGAACGACGCCGGACGCGCGCCATCGCCGAACGGCGTGCGCCACGCGCCGACGAAACGCCGCTCGAGCGGGTTTTCCGCGAGCGCGCGCCAGCCGAGCCGCGCATCGGCGCGACCGCGCGGATCGGGACCCTGCGCCCACGAGAACCAGCGCGCGTCCCAGCTCGCGCTCGCGAACAACCCGCCGTGCGGACGCGGCGCCGGCCGTGGGCGCGAGCCGCGCGGATCCCACGGGCCCCAACGGTCGAAGCTCACCGGTTCGGAGAGCAGCTCGCCCGCAACGCCTGGCACGCCCGGCATATCGGGTGCACGCGTCACCGCGAGCCCGCCTGCGAAGCGGCGATCGAACTCGGCGAGCGCGAGCTCGAACGCCGCGACGCGCTCGGCGTCGTACGCGAGCACGACGCTCGCCTCGAGGCGCCCGCTCGGCACCGCGCCGCCGATGCCTCGCAAGCGCTCGCGCTCCTGCAAGCCGTCGCCGGACTGCGTCACATGGAGCAGGTTGTCGGCGTCGTAGACGTTCTCCGCGCTCGCGAGGTCGCGGCAGCGCTGGACTTCCCAGTCGAGACCGTTGCCCTGGAAGCCGTTCGAGCCGAGCAGCAGCCCCGAGACGTCGACCGCGGTGAGCCCGACGTTCGAGCGCGCGATCCAGCTGCGCACGAGCACGATCTCGGCGCCGGCGACGAGCTCGACCGCGCTCCGGCCCGCGCGCTCGAGCACGCACTCGACGAGCCACGCGCGCGGTGTCGCGACCAGCCGCAGCCCGTCGACGCCCGCGTCGCGCGCGGTGACCTCGATCAAGCGAGCGTCGGCGACGCCGTCGAGGTCGACGCCGTGCTCCAGCGCGTTCGAAACGTCGACGCGCACGAGCACCAGGCCCATCGACGCGCCCCCGGCCGCGACGCCGGTGCCGCAGCGCACGAACCGCGATGCGCCGACGCGCGCGGACTCGGAATCGACCAGCAAGAGCCCCGCGGACCCTTGCGCGCCGCGCCAGAAGGCGCCGGGGCCCGCGCCGCGCGCGGCCGCTTCGACGCGCGTCCCGACGATCGTCGCGCGCGCCGAGCGCCAGAGCGTGATCCCGTACGCGGACAGGTAGGCGAAGTCGCCGTCGCGCACCTCGAGGCCCGGCGCGTCGAGTGCCGCGACGCCGACCGTGCCGCGGCGCGCACCGCAACGGACGAGCTTCACGCTCGCGGAGCGCAGCACGGCGAACGCCGCGCCGGTGCGTTCGATGGAACCGGAGTCGCGCCGCAAGAGCTCGTCACGCGGATGCGCGACGACCGCGCTCGATTCGAGCGGCGCGGCGAAGAGCTCGCGCACCAAGACGTCCTCGACGGTGACGTCGCTCGAATCCTCGATGCGCACGCCGGTCTTCCAGCCCGCGAGCGAGCCGCCGCGGATCACGACGCCCTCGCTCTTGCGCACGACGATCGCCGTGCCCGCATGACGCGACGGATCCTCGGCGTGCAGCGGACCGAGAAGCTCCGCGCCGCCGAGATCGAGCACCAGCCCGCGCGCGCCTTCGATCACCAGCGCGCCGTCGGCGTTCGCGAGCGTCCACGCGCCCTTGGCGACTTTGGTCGAGCGTTCGATGCGCCACGGACCGGTCGGCGGCGGCGCGACCCCGCCGTCGCCGCGCTCTCCGCCGGCGAACACGAGCGAACACGACGCGACCACGACGCCGATGAAGGCGCGGATGAGCTGGAGGATCGACATGCGGAGGACGTGCACGAGTCCGCGCGAGAGCGCGGCGTCGAGACGGACGAGCGTTGTTTCGGACTCCGCCGCGCGGCGGGTCGAGCTGGACAGGAGAAAAATCGGACGTTCGGCCGCGTCGGGCCCCGAGAGAGCGGCGGACAACGGCGTCGCGGGCCCGTGCTATGCTCCCGATTGGCCCACGCCGAGAGAGGAACCACGAGTGCCCCCCACCGCGTTGCAGAGCTCCGGGATCGTCCTCCAGCCCGAGCTGCCGATCTGCCAGACCGACCTGCCGCTCGACTGGTATCAGGCGGAGTTCAAGCCCTACGCGGAGGAGTACCTCGCGCTGCCCGACCGCAAGGCGTCGACGGTGCTGCCGTGGCTCGACCGGTACGTCAGGCCCGCGCAGGCGCACTTCGGCGACGCGCTGATGCTGGTCGCGCACTTCTACATGGGCGGCGAGATCGTCAAGCTCGTCGAGCGCTACGGCGGCTCGGTCGCCGACAGCTACCAGCTCGCGCTGCAGGCCCAACGCCATCCCGAGAAGAAGGTGATCGTCGAGTCCGCGGTGCACTTCATGGCCGAGGCGATCGCGATCCTCGCCCATCCGGACCAGCAGGTTTGGATCACCAATCCGAAAGCGGGCTGCACGATGGAGATGCTCGCGAAGGATTGGATGGTGCTACCGGTCGCCGATCAGTTGATCGAGCGCTACGGCGACGACGTGGTGGTCGTCGCGTACATGAACACCGGCGGACGCCTCAAGGCGCTCGCGGGACGCACCGGCGGCGCGGTGTGCACGAGCTCGAACGCGCACAAGGTCGTCAAGTGGGCGCTCGCTCGAGGCAAGAAGGTCTTCTTCGTGCCCGATCAGCACCTCGGACGCAACACCGCGCGGAAGCTCGGGCTCGACCTCGCGCGCGTCGTCGCGTTCCCCGATCCGCAAATCGGCCGCGGCGCGCTGCGCGTCGACGAGAAGTGCGTGCCGGGCGGCCTCGCGGCGCTCGATCGCGCGCAGATGATCCTGTGGGGCTCGTTCTGCGGCGTGCACACGGTGTTCAAGCCCGAGCACGTGCACTACTGGCGCGAGCGCGGGTATCAGGTGCTCGTCCACCCGGAGTCGAAGCTCGAAGTGGTCGAGCTCGCCGACGGCGAAGGCTCGACGAACTTCCTCTGGGACGCGGTGATGAACGCGCCGCGCGGCGCGAAGCTCGCGATCGGCACCGAGGGGCACTTCGTCCGCAACGCGCGCGAGCAGGGCAAGCTGCGCGGCGTCGAGATCGTCCACCTCGCCGACATCCCCGACCCCGCGTACCAGTCGATCGGTTGCGGCTGCGCGACGATGAGCCGCAACGATCCGCCGCACCTCGCCGGGATGCTCGATCTCTTGCGCAAGGGCCTCGCGCCGGACGCGAATCGCGTGCTCGCCGGCGACATGGTCGACGAGACCACGGGCGTGCGCGACCGCCTCGACGAGCGCGAGCGCTCCGGCATGCTCGCCGATGCGCGCGTCTCGCTCGAGCGCATGATCGCGATCACGGAGGCCCGATGAGCCTCGCGCGCGCCCTGGAGCGCGCGCGCGAGCTCGGCGCCCATCCGCGGCAAGAGCGCTCGCTCGTGCGCGCGTGGCTCACCCGCGACGACCTCGCGCGCATCGCCGCGGCGCCGCGCGCGCCGTTCGCGAAAGCGCTGGTCGCCGCTCTGCCCGAACTCGAAGCCGAGCTTGCCAAGATCGCGCGCGTCGCCTCCGAGCACGCGGGTTCTGCCGACACGACGGGCGGCCAGACCGGCGGCGCACCGGGCGGCAAGTTGGAGGGCGAGTCGACAAGCGCGCCCGGCCGCGACGCGGGCGGCGCGACGCGCTTGCTCGTCGAGCTCGCAGACGGCGCGACGATCGAGACCGTGCTGCTGCCGAAGAACGCGCTGTGCATCTCGTCGCAAGTCGGCTGCGCGGTCGGCTGTCGCTTCTGCAAGACCGGCGAGGGCGGGCTCGTGCGCAACCTGGAGGTCGACGAGCTGCTCGCGCAGGTCGTGCTCGCGCGCGCGCGCAAACCGATCGACCGGATCGTGTTCATGGGCATGGGCGAGCCCGCGCACAACCTCGCGAACGTGCTCGGCGCGCTCGAATGGCTCGGCACCGAAGGTCGCTTCGCGCACAAGCGCATGGTGTTCTCGACCGTCGGCGAGCGGAAGGTCTTCGAGCGCCTGCTCGCCGCGCCGGTCCGGCCCGCGCTCGCGCTCTCGCTGCACGCAGCGGACGACGCGCGTCGCGCCGAGCTCCTGCCGCGCGCGCCGCGCATTCCGGTGCGCGAACTCGTCGAACTCGCCGACGCCTACGCGCGCGCGATCACGTGGCCGGTGCTCTACCAATGGACGCTGCTCGAAGGCGTCAACGACTCCGACGCGGACCTCGCGGCGGCGGTCGAGCTGCTGCGCGGACGTCACGGCCTGCTCAACGTCGTCGGGTGGAACGCGCTCGACGGTTTCCCGTTCCGCCGCGCGCCGCTGGAGCGCGCGGTGCACTGGGTGCGCACGCTGAAGCGCGCCGGCGTCTTCGCGACGCTGCGCGACAGCGCGGGCCAAGACGTCGAGGGCGGCTGCGGCCAGCTCCGCTCGCGCGCGGTCGCCGACCGGTCGCGCCCCCTCGTTGATCGGTCGCGTTAGCCCGCTTCGTCCGAAGCGACGAGGTTTGGCCCCGACCCGGCCCACGCGGCGGTCCCGAGTCCCTGCGCGGAGTGCGGACTCGCCGGCGCCCAGTCCGAGCCCGACGTCTTCGAGCACTGGAGTTCCCCCGGTGCAAGCATCTGGAGCTCCTCCGGTGCAAGCGCCCGGCGTTCCGCTGGCCGGCCGGCGCTCCGAGGGCTCGCAATCGATCCGCACCCGGTAGAGTTCGGCGTCGCGACCCGCGCGAGAACGCTGCTCCGAAACGCTCTTCGAGCCCAGGGAATCGACCCTCGACGACCCGCTCCGCCAACGCCCGGCGTCGCGCCACGTAGCCGCCGGACCGTTCGCCGACGCGGCCTCGGTGGAGCGTTGGATCGCCGAGGCCGGCGAGCGGCTATTCTTCTCCGACCGCGGCGGCTTCCAGTGGCGCGTCGCGGCCGTCCGAAAGAGCTCGCCCACCCCCGGCCCCCACGCGCTGACCCTCCCGAAGAGCCCATGATCCGCCGCTTCGCCGCTCTCGTCCTCGTGCCCTTGTTGCTCGCCGTCGCCGCCCAAGCCCAGGAGCGCTTCAAGCTGACCCTGCGCACCGATCCGCCGGTGGTCGCGGCCGGCGGTTGGGTCGACGTCGTCATCGCCTATCAGCTCGAGCCCGGTTGGCGGTTCTGCGGACCGAGTTCGCCGAACGGTCCGCGCGCGGAGGTGAAGATCGAGGGACCCGCCGGCTGGGCGAGGAACAGCACGGTGTGGGCGCCGCAGGGCAAGATGCGCAAGGACGCGACCCACGGCGACGTCCAGGACCTCGGCGGCATCGGCGGGATGCGCCAGCGCTTCCGCGTGCCCGCCGACGCCGTCCCGGGCAAGTTCGAGTTCACCACCGCGACGACCCTGACCGTCGGCGACGAGACGAAGACCCTTGCCGCGCAGAAGGTCGACGGCACGATCACGGTGCTCGTCGCGGCGACCGGCGCGCGCGGTCCCCAACTGCGCAACCTCGACACGCAGGCGCCGATCAGCGAAGAGGAGAAGGCGCTGATCGCGAAGAACGGCTTCATGGTGCGAGCCCGGCCGGAGTTCACCGTCGCGCGCAGCAAGGACGTCGTCTGCATCTCGCTCGACATCCTGCTCGACGCCGGCCTGCATGAGGATGCGCTCAACATCTTCTGCGAGCCCGAAGAGCGCCGGTACCTGCCGCTGCAGGGCTGGCGCGCGTTCCACGCCGACGTCGGCACCGCCGACGGCAAGCAAGCGACCGCGATCCGCGAAGTGCTGCCGCTCGAGTTCTGGGACGACGGCCTGAGCGGCGACGTCACGGTGACGATCGAGCTCACGCTGCGCACCACGCGCGAGAGCGACAAGGCCTCGCGCATGGCGACGCAGGTGATCACGGTGCCGATCCGGTACGAGCGCTAGTCTCGCGGCTCGCGGCGGCCGGCGCATGCGAGCCGTCGCGTGGCGACTCGCACGGGGCCTGACCGCTCAGGGCTCCGGCTGCTAGCATCGCGAGCCAGTGTCCCGCGGCTGCACGCGCATCGGAGCGCGCGCTCCCGGAGACCGCAAGCTCGCATGGCGCCGCAGAAACGCTCCAGCCTCGCCGCGCGCGCGGCGCTCGCCGTCGCGCTCCTGATTGTCTTCTACGTGCTCGCGATCGCGATCGCGGTGTTCCTCGTGTGGTGGCCGTTCGCGATGCCGCACGCGCCCGCGAAGCTGATCCTGATCTCGCTCGTCGGGGCGGCGGTGATCGGATGGTCGCTCCTTCCCCGCTTCGACCACTTCACGCGACCTGGGCCGGCGCTCCGCGAAGCCGAACAACCTCGCTTGTTCGCTGAACTGCGTTCGATCGCTGCGAGGACGCGACAGTCGATGCCGGAGGAGGTCTACGCCATCCACGACTTCAATGCGTTCGTCGCCGAGCGCGGGGGCTTCCTCGGGATCGGTAGCCGGCGAGTGGTGGGAGTCGGACTGCCGCTGCTTCAGACGCTCACCGTCTCGGAGCTCCGTGCGGTGCTCGCGCACGAGTTCGGCCACTTCCATGGCGGTGACACCAAGCTCGGACCTTGGGTCTACAAGACGCGTTCGGCGATCGGCCGCACGATCGTCAACCTGCAAGGTGCTGAAAGCTCGTTCCTCTCCGCGCCGTTCGAGTTCTACGGCGACTTCTTCGTGCGCACGACTCGCGCGATCGCTCGCGAGCAGGAGCTCTCCGCAGATCGACTCGCGGCCTCGCTCGTCGGCGGACCGCTGCTCGCGGAGGCGTTGCGCAAGGCCGAGCGTTTCGGGCCCGCGTACACAGCGTTCCTGCAGCTCGAGGTCGCGCCGGTGCTCAGCGCACGCCTGCGCCCGCCGCTGCTCAGCGGGTTCGAGCACTTCGTGTCCGCACCCGAGATCGCGACGTTGCTCGATCGCGACCTCGACGCCGAGGAGCCGCGCGCGGCGGACCCGTTCGACTCCCACCCTCCGCTCGACGAGCGAATCGCCGCGCTCGCCACCGCGCCTCCGATCGGGCCGATCGAATGCGACGCACGTCGCGGGATCGAACTCATCGAAGATGTCGCGGCTCTCGAGCTGGAGCTGCTCGCGTTCCACCTCGAAGGCGTCGACGTTCGCACGTGGCCTCCGATCGAGTGGGCACAGGTCGGACAAGCGGTACTGCTGCCCGAGTGGCAGCGCTTCGTGCGCGAGAACCGCACGGTGCTCGGGGATCGGACGTTCTCGGACGTGACTGCGCTCTCGCGCAACCTCACGGCGCTCGCCCGGTCGATCCGACGCGACTTGCTCGGCGAGAACCCGCCCAGTGAACTCCAAGCTGCTCGACTGCTGATCGACTCCGCGCTCGCTGCCGGACTCGTGCGCGCCGGTTGGACGCTCGAAGCGGCCCCGGGGACGCCGGTGAGAGCGCGCAAGGACGACGACACTCTCGAGCCGTTCGGCGTCACGAAGAAGCTCGCCGAGGACCTCGGGTATGGCGCGGACTTCGCCGCACTGCTCGCTCGCCACGGTCTGTCGAGCGAACGCCTCGCACCGCCCGCCTAGCGGACGGGATGAGAGCGCCACCCTCTCATCCCAGCTCCTAGGAACACGACGGGCCCGGCCATGCGGCCGAGCCCGTCGTCTTCGGTCGAAGCCGGCGCGGCGCCGGCGTTGCGTCAGGAGCCGTGCGGGCCCTTGCGCAGGAGCTCGTCGGCGAGTGCGTTCGCGCGGTAGACCTTGCGGAAGGTCTCGATCATCGCGCGGGCGTCGACGGACACCGCGCGGCCTTGGACTTCGTCGAACGCGATGTCCCAGACCAAGCTCTGGATGTTGCCGTCGAAGATCAGTCCGACGACTGCGCCGTTGCGATCGACCGTCGGCGAGCCCGAGTTGCCGCCGATGATGTCGCACGTCGAGACGAAGTTGAACGGCACGTCGAGGTCGAGCTTCTTCTTCGCGTTCGCCCAGCTCGCCGGGATCTCGAACGGATAGGCCTCGCGGCGTTCCTGCGCGCGCTCGAAGAGCCCGCCGAGCTCCGTGAACGCCGGGACCTTGCGGCCGAGCTCCTCGTAGCCGACGACCTTGCCGTACGACAGGCGCAGCGTGAACGTCGCGTCCGGGTAGACGCTGTCGCCGTACACCGCGAAGTTCGCGGCCGCGATCTTCGCGTACGCCGAGCGCTCGACCGATTGCACTTGGTCCTCCCAACGCTTGCGCAGCTCTCGGTTCTCGACGTCGAGCGCCTTGACCAGCGCGATCAACGGATCCTTCGACGCGTCGGTCGCCGCCTTGCCGCCTTCGTAGAGCCGCTTGCGCTCGGCGACGTCGGCGAGCTTGGTGTCGCGGATGAGCTCCTCGGCGCGCGCGCGCGGCGACTTGCCCGCGAGCGCGGCGACGACCGCCGGATCGGACGCGCCGAGCACTTCGGCCATCGACGACAGACGCATCGTCAGCCGCTGGATCTCGAGGTCGGGATACACCGGAGCCGGCGAGAGCAGTTGGAACTCGAGGCTCTCGAGCGCCGAGTCCGAGTACTCGCGCAGACGCTCGCCGTTCGGCTTCTGCTTCTCGTCCGCGACGCGCACCAGCGTCTTCGCGACGCCCGCGAGCTCGGAACCGAGCGACAGCGAGCCGCCGCCGAGCGCGCTGAAGCGATGGTAGAAGCCGCGGTAGGCCGCTTGCGCCGACGCGATCTCGTCCCACGCGCCGCCCCACTGTTGCTGCCACTCGGGGTTCGCCGCGACCGCCGCGCGCAGCTTCGCTTCCGCGTCCACCTTGCGCTGCATCAGCTCGGGATCCTGCAGGCCGGCGAGGCGGCCCGTCAGCGCCTTGCGGCTGTTCTGCACGCCGAACAGATCGTCCTCGGCGATGCGACGCCATTCCTCACTGCGGTCGCTGAAGGTCTTGAGCCAGATCTCGGTGCGCCACAGGCTCGCGAGGCCGAACGGCAAGCGCACGTCGCGCAAGAACTCGAGGTGCGACATCGTGAACGCGCGCTCGGTGCTGCCCGGGTGGCCCGCGACGAACACGAGCTCGCCTTCCTTCACGCCCTTTTCGTTCCACTTCAGCCAGTGGCGCGGCGTGATCGCCTTGCCGTCGTCGTAGACGCGGAAGAACGTGCAGTCGAGGTTGAAGCGCGGGAACTCGAAGTTGTCCGGATCGCCGCCGAAGAACGCCGCTTGCTTCTCCGGCGCGAAGACGAGGCGCACGTCCTTGTAGTTCTTGTAGAGGTACAGGTGGTACGCGCCGCCTTGGTAGAGCGTCACGACCTCGGGCTTGAGACCGGACGCCTCGCGCGCGGCGGATTCGATCGCGCTCATCGCCGCGCGGCGAATGGCGAGCGCCTGGCCCGTGCTCATCTCCGGCTTGACGTCCGCGTTGACCTTCGCGGTGACGTCCTCGATCGACCACAGGCAGTCGAGTTCGAGATCGGGGCACGCGAGCTCCTGCTCCTGGCTCTTCGCGACGTACCCGGTCGCGAGCAGATCGCGCTCCGGCGTCGAGAGTTTCGCGAGCATGTCCGAGCCGACGTGGTGGTTGGTCATCACCAAGCCCGAGCCGCTGACGAACGAGCCCGAACCGCCGGTCGAGAAGCGCACGCACGAGAGCTGGAGGTGCTCCAGGAACTCCGGCGTCACTTCGAAGCCGTAGCGGGCCTTCAGCTCGCTCGCGGGCGGCTTGTTGAAGAGCCACATGCCTTCATCGACGGCGGTGGCGGGACGCGAGGTCGCGGCGAGGGCGGCGAGCGACGCGCAGAGGATCAGAGACGTCTTCATGGGGAACTCCTGAGGGTTCAGAGACTCCGCGGACGGGGCCCGCGGGTGAACGAGGGCCGAAGAGGATACGCCCGCGGTCCGAGCGAGGCCATCGGTCGGCGTGCGGGGCCCGCAGGTCGAGTCCGCGGTCTCGCGGGGAATCCGCTCGCGTCCCAGGCGTCGCTCACGTACACCGCGCCTCCACCGGAGCCCACCCATGAGACGAACCGTCCGCATCCTGGCCTGCGCCCTGCTTCCGCTCGTTTTGGCGGGCGTCTCCTCCGCCCAACGGCCCGGCGATTCGCCTCCGCCGCGCGAGAAAGGCGAGACCAAGCCGGTCGACGCGCCGCCGTCCAAGCAGAAGCTCGCGCCGATCGCGCTCGGCACCGCGATCGATCCGACCGTCGGGTGGCTCGACGCGGCCGGCAAGGCGGCGACGCTCGGCGAGCACAAGGGCAAGACCGTCGTGCTCTTCTTCGTCGGACGCGCGTCGCCGGCGACCGCGGCGTGGGGCAAGCGCTTCAAGCAGCTCGCGGAGCTCTACACGGACGCGCCGATGGTCTTCGTCGCGCTCGACGCGAACGCGGACGACTGCGAGGACAAGAGTGTCGAAGCGCGCAAGCGACTCGCGAAGTGGGCGACCGAGCAGGGCTTCGCGCGCTTTGGGCTCGATCCCGAGCGCGTGCTCGCCGACCGCTTTTCGGTGTCGACCAATGGTCACGCGCTGGTGATCGACGCCGCGCAGAAGTTCGTCTATTCGGGCGTGCTCGACGACGACTTCAAGGGCGACCAGGAAGCGCGCGCGCTGCGTCACATCCGCGCCGCGCTCGATGCGGTGCTCGCCGGCAAGCCGCCCGAGCGAGCGACCACTCCCGCTCTCGGCGATCCGATCGTCCGCGAGGTCAAGCGGCCGACGCCGGCACCGGCGCCCGCGCCGGCGCCGAAACCGGACGCGAAGAAGCCGGCCTGACGTCGCTCGCCGCGCCTAACCGCGCTCGACTTCCCACACGTCCGCGCCAAAGTGGTCCCAGCGCAGACGGCCCTCGTCGCAGTCGTCGCCGACCGAGAACTGCACGTCGACGAAGTAGATGATCGTCGAGGTCGCCGCGGGCCGCAGGTTGCGACAGCCGTGCGCGACGCCCGGCGGGATGCGCACCAGGCGCGAGTTCCCGTCGCCGAGCACGATGCGCATGATCTGGCCTTCGGTCGGCGAGCCCGCGCGCACGTCGGCGAGCACCAGCAACATCTTGTCGGAAGGCGGGACGTACCAGACGTCGGTCTGACGCTCGTGCAGGTGGAACGCCTTGATCGCGAGCGGCTCGACGACGCTGTAGTTGATCTGGCGCACCTCGAAGCCCGGCAGTTGCTTGTGCAAGCCGCCGTCGAGGCGACCGAGCTCGGTCATCGCGCCGCCGTCGTCGTTGAAGCGCTTGAGGTCGACGATCTCGAGCCCTTCGATGCGGCGCTTCGCGGCGTAGTCCTGCTTCTTGTATTCCGCACGGGCGGACGCGTTGAACTTGGTCATGGATGGAGAGCCTCGGCCTTGGGGGGCCGAGAGGATCGCCGCGCGCGGGACGAAGCGCAAGCCGCTCAATCGGACTTCGCGCGCTCGCGCGCGTCGTGCGCGCGTCGTGCGCGGGCGTCGCGGAGGTCGGCGATCAGCTCGCGTGCCCCGGCGGAGCCGGGTGTGTCGGCGGAGCCCGATGCGTCAGCGGAGCCGCGTGAATCGGCGGAGCCGGGAGCATCGGCGAAGCCGAGTGTGTCGGCGAAGCCGGGTGAATCAGCGACGCCGGTTGCGCCGGCGAGCTCGGATGGCTCGGCAACGCCGCGCGCGGACGCGGCTGTGAGCGCAAGCCGCCGTCGGGGAGCTCCCCGGCATAGCCGTAGCGGCCGGCGAGATCCTCGAGCTCCGCGCCCCACTCCCCGCGCGGCAGGTTCGACCAGCGCAGCGAGCCGTCCTGATGCTTCGCGCCGGACGTGTTGGTGTCGCGCGGGATGCGGTCGAGCGCGGCGACGATCGTCGCACGCTCGCGCGGCTCGCCGAGCGTGGAGCAGAGCTCGTCGAGGAAGTCGACGTCGATGTCCTCGAGGCGATGGCGCCGGTACTCGACGTGCCGCATGCCGGACGCGGCCTGACAGAGCTGGTTCCAGCCGAGCCAGTACTTCACGCAGCGCTCGAGCGGCGTGCCCGACGCGAGTTCGGCGACGTGCGCTTCCGCGAAGCGCTTCCAGACGCTCTTGCCCTCGAAGAACCGGATGCGCAGGAACGAGCGCACGACCGCGACCGGTTCGCGCACCTGGTGCAAGACCAGCGTCCCCTCGGCCAGCGTCGCGAGGTACGGCGCCGCGAGCCACGACGACTCGCCGACGACGGACTCGGACCACTCCGGCGCGCGCTCGATGCACGTCTCGGGCTGGTAGAGCACTTCGTGACCGCACGGGATCCCGAGCTCGCCGAGCAGCGTCGCGATGTAGCCCGTGCCCGAGCGTCCGCAGCCGGTGATCAGGAAACGCCGCGTCATGCGGCGGTTGGGTCGACGCGCGCGCGCGCCGCGGTTGAGCGCGCGAACGGCGTCGTCCCAGATTCAGCGCTTCAGCCCGAGCTTTTTCAGCACGCGACCGACCAGCCCGCCCGAGCCGAACTCGAAGTTGGCGAGGCCGTTCCACACCGCGGCGAGCTCCGCGGGCTCCAGCGTGAGCTCGCCCGCGCGCGCGTTCTCGCGCACCTGCTCCGGCCTGCGCGCGCCGACCAACGCGCACGTGATCCCCGGCTGCGCGACGGTCGCCGCGAGCACGACTTGGGCGATCGTCGCGCCGTGGCGCTTCGCGATCGGCCCGACGACCGCGGCGAGGCGAGCGTTGATCAACGCTCGGTTCTCGACCGAGAACTGGCCCTTGCGCAGGCGGCCGTCGTCGGCGGCGAGCTGACGCTCGGGTCCGAGCTTGCCCGAGAGCAGCCCTTGTTCCAGCGGCGAGTACGCGAGCACGCCGACCTGCTGACGACGAACCCACGGCAAGACTTCCTTCTCGAGGCCGCGCGAGAGCGCGCTGAAGCGCTCCTGCGTGCTCGCGAGCGGCACGGGGCCGAGCAGGCGCTGCGCCTCCTCGAGCATCGCCGGCGTGAAGTTCGAGACGCCGAGCTCGCGAATCCGTCCCGCCTTGCGCAGCTCGACCAACGCGCCGAGCGTTTCCGCGAGCGGCGTCTCGGGATCCGGCCAATGGATCTGCACGAGGTCGAGCACGTCGACGCCGAGGCGCTTCTGGCTTTGCTCGACCTCGAAGCGCACCGAATCCGCGCGCAGGTTGCGGCGCACGGTCACCGGGTTCTTCTGGTTGTCCTGGCTCTCGAAGAAGACCGGTCCGCGCGCGTCGTCCCAGCGCAAGCCGACTTTGGTCATCAAGAGCGGTCGCTCGCGCATGCCGCGCAGCGCATCACCGATCACGCGCTCGGAATGCCCGAAGCCGTAGACCGGCGCGGTGTCGATCGCGTTCATGCCGAGCTCGACCGCGGTGCGCACCGCGTCGGCCGACACGCGGTCGTCGTGTCCGCCCCAGTACCAACCGCCAATCGCCCACGCGCCGAAGCAGACCACGGGGACCTCGAGACTCGTCTTGCCGAGCTTGCGCCGCTGCATGAAGCGAGAGACTAGCAGACCCCGGGTGGAGCGCATCCACCGCCGCTCGTAGACTCTCCGCCCCATGTCGCCGACGCGCCAAGACCAACGTGCCCATTGCCCGGGCGGATCGCTCTCGAAGGACGGCGAGAAGCGCGAGCTCGTCTCGCGTTCCGTCGTGGAGACCGAGACTCTCGACCAGATCTTCGAGGAATGCCTGCCGTCGTTCGGCAGCGCGTACCTGCGACGCATCTGGACGTTGCTCGACGACGCGGTCGGCGCGGGCATGCCGATGACGCTCGCGGTGTCCGGTCCGGTGACCGTGTCGGGCCAGCACTACACGTGGCTCGGGCCGTTGCTCGACACCGGTTGGTTCTGCCTGGTCTCGACCACCGACGCGGTCTGTTACCACGACGGTCACCGCGCGCTCGACTCCGCGAAGCAGCACCCGTTCCACGAAGTCGCGATCTTCGGCGACGACGGCGAGCTGCGCGACGAGCGCACGATCCGCGTCACCGACGTGGGCTTCGACGAGGACATCCTGCTCGACCAGGACCGCTTCATCCGCGCGGTGCTCCAACAGCCCGAGTTCCAACGCAAGATGACCGGGCCGGAGTTCCGCTACCTGCTCGGTCGGCGCTACGCGGCGCAAGAGCGCGCGAACGGCGTGCGCGAGGGCTTGCTCGCGCTGTGCGCGCGCAAGGAGATCCCGATCTTCGTCGGCGCGCCCGGCGACGGCTCGGTGTTCCTGAACTCGGTCGCGCTGTGGGCGCTGCGCGAAGCGTGCGGCGACGCGTACGCCTTCGAGCTCGACATCCACGGCGAGGTGTTCGAGAGCTGTGCATACCACCGTTGGGGTCTCTTCGAGTCGCCGACCAAAGCGCTCGGAACGTTGATCCTCGGCGGCGGCGTGCCGAAGAACTTCAACCTGCAGCCCGAACCCGCGCTCGGCCAGGTCTTCGGCTTCAAGGACATCCAGGGCTACCTGTACGACATCCAACTGACGACCGCGCCGGTGACCGACGGCTCGCTCTCGTCGTGCCCGCCCGCCGAAGCGGTGACGTGGGGCAAGGTCGACAAGGACAACTACAAGCGCACCACCGAGAGCATGCAGATCGACTACACGATCGTCATGCCGTTCTTGGTCAAGGCGCTGCTCGACAAGCGCGCGCGGTTCGAGCGTTGGCGCGAGCGCATGGGCGAGCAAGCGCTCTTCGCGAAGCATCCGAAGGCGCGCGGGTACCTGCGTTCGACCGAGGGCTATCGCCTCTACTCGCTGCGCGAGGACCTGGTCGCCAAGCTGATGGCCGACGTCGAGCGCGAGGCGAAGCGCCTGCGCTCCGAGGCGAGCTACCCGCTCGCGGACGTAGGCGCCTCCAAGGCGCCGCGCGCCGCGAAGTCCGCGCCTGGTGACTCCGCGAAGTCGAAGGCGACGCAACCGGCGTCGAAGCCGACCGCTCGGGCCGCGATGCCGAAGGCGACGGCCGAGCGGCCGGACCCGCGAGGCGCGCGGAAAGCGACCAAGCGCGGGAACTCGAAACGCTGAACCCGGACGGCGTCGCGCCGCCGCCGTCCGCGCGATACGCGGGCTCGACTCCGTCAGCGTGTCCCGCGAGGAGCCACGCCTGTTGGCGCCCGCGCCACTCGAACGGTACGGACGCGATTCGAACGGCGCATCGCGCCGGGCGAACGGCGCACCGCGCCACGTTTGCCGCGCACCGCGCCACGTTTGCCGCGCGCCGCGCCACGTTGGCCACGCGCCGCGCCACGTCGACCGCGCATCGAGCGAGGCGCACGACGCCGGACGTCCTCGACCGACCGCCAAGCGCGAGCTCGACTCCGAAGTGCGCCGTCGCGCCGCGCGCCGGTCGACACGCGGGCGTTCGGGCGGTGCGAATGGCATGCTTCCTGCTCCACCGGCGGCCCCTTTGCTCGCGCCGGCGAGCTCTGCGTTCACGCGGGCCAATCCGGCACAGAAGAGCCGAAGCGACCGGACTCCTCCCGATGCTCGAGATCAAGAACCTCCGCAAGACGTACCCCGGCGGCGTCCAAGCGCTCCGCGGCGTCAGCCTGAAGATCGAGAACGGCATGTTCGGGCTGCTCGGGCCGAACGGAGCCGGCAAGACGACGCTCATGAAGTGCGTCGCGACGCTGCTCGAGCCCGACGACGGCTCGATCGCGCTCAATGGGCTCGACGTCTTGCGCGAAAAGGAAGACGTGCGGTGCGTGCTCGGCTACCTGCCGCAGGACTTCGGTCTCTACCCGAGCCTGACCGCCGAGCAGATGCTCGACTACCTCGCTTGCATGAAGGGCGTCACCGAGCGCGCGGAGCGCAGGCGGCTGGTCGGCGCGCTGCTCGAACGCGTCAACCTCGCGAGCGTCAAGAAGCGGCGGCTCGGCAGTTACTCCGGCGGCATGCGCCAGCGCTTCGGCATCGCGCAAGCGCTGCTCGGCGCGCCGAAGCTGTTGGTGGTCGACGAACCGACCGCCGGGCTCGATCCCGAGGAGCGCAACCGCTTCCAGAATCTGCTCGCGGAGCTCTCGGGCGAGATCGTCGTCCTGCTCTCGACGCACATCGTCAGCGACGTCACCGCGCTCTGCCACGACATGGCGATCATCCGCGACGGCCTGATCGTGCAGCACGGCACGCCGCGCGCCGCGGTCGACGCGATGCGCGGAAGGGTCTGGGAGAAAGTGGTGCCGCGCGCGTTGCTCGACAAGTACCGCTCGCGGCTGCCGGTGATCTCCGCGAACCCGTCGATCGACGGCATCCGGTTGCGCGTGCTCTCCGAAGGCGATCCCGCGACGACGTACGCCGCCGGTGACGGCTTCGTCGCGGTCGAGCCGAACCTCGAGGACGTGTACTTCAGCTTCGTCAGCGCGCCGGAAGCGCAGAGTGCGCTCGCCGGCTCGGGCTCGGGCTCGCAGTACGGCCACTAGGATGCAGTACGCCCAGCTCTTCCAGCTCGCGCGCGCGTCGCTGGTCGCGAACGTGCGCCGGCTGACCTTCTGGGTCTTCGCGGCGGTGTTCGTGACGCTCGTGGTGATGCTCTACCGCGGTCCGCTCGGCTTCGGCGGCATGAGCGAGTCGGGCGCGAAGCTCGGCACGAACGCCGACTACGCGATCGCCGCGATGCTCGGCGCGTTCAGCTTCTTCCTGATGCACTTCACCGCGACGCTGTGCGGCGACCCGATCGCGGTCGACCATCGCCTGCGGCTCGCGCCGATCCTGCGCGCGACGCCGCTCTCGATGCGCACGTACGTGCTCGGCCGGTTCCTCGGCGGCTACCTCTCGTTGCTCGCGATCTACGCGGTCTTCGTCGCGGCGCTGTTCGTCGGGCAGTGGCTGCCGGCCGCGGAGGACAAGCTGACGCTCGCGCCGCGGCTCTGGCCCTACCTGAAGCACGGCTTCTGGTTCTTGCTGGTGCCGACGTTCTTCGTCGGCGCGGTGTCGTTCGCCATCGGAACGCTGACGCGCAGCACGCGGATGGTCTACGTCTTCGCGAGCGCGCTGCTGGTCGGTTGGTTCCTGCTGGTGCAGGTGATGCCCGACGCCACGCTGCGCAAGCTCGCGTACTTCGAGCCGTCGGGGATGATCTGGCTCGCCGAGAAGATCGCGCGCGATCAGGGCAACGCCTACCTCAACGAGCATTCGATCGACGTCGACCTCGGCTTCGCGCTGAACCGCCTGGTGCTGGTCCTGATCGGCGTCGCGGCGCTCGCGTGCACGGTCAAGCTCTACCCGCGGATCGACACCGAGAGCGAGCCGCCGCCTGCGACGCGCGCGCTGCTCTTGCGCCTGTGGGCGTGGTTCCGCGGCGTGCGACCGACCGTCGCCGATCGCTACGAGAGCTGGAGCGGTCACGCGCGCGTGCCGCAGGTGCAGCCGACCGAACGCGGACCGAAGCTCTGGAGCGCGACGCTCTGGAGCGCGTTCGTCACCGAGCTCAGGCTGCTCGTCGCCGAGCGCAGTCTCTGGATCATGATCCCGGTGGTGATGCTGTTCGCCGGAGCGACGGTCGAGAGCTTCGCGGGCGCGTTCTTCCTGCCGCTCTACCCGGTGTCGTCGGAATTCGCGGCGCTGATGGTCCCCCCGCTGCTGCTCTTGCTCGCGGGCACGACGATCTTCTACACCGGCGAGGTCTTCCACCGCGACGACGCGAACGGCGTGCGCGGGATCCTGTACGCGACTCCGGCGTCCAACGGCGCGTTCTTGCTCGCGAAGTTTGCTGCGATGGTCGCTCTGGGGTCGTCGATGGCGGTGCTCGCCGCCGCGACTGCGATCGTCAACCAGCTCGCGCGCTGGTGGAAGATCGGCGACGCGGCGCAGGTCTCGCTCGCGCCCTACTTCGCGCTCGGCCTGCACGTCGTGTTCCCCGCGATCCTGACGATGTGCGCGCTCGCGTTGGTGGTCAACGTGCTGCTGCGCTCGCGCTACCTCGCGTACTTCGTGCTGCTCGGCGTCGCAGGCGCGTACGTGTGGTGGGTCGCGATCCGCGGCGAGCGCTCGTTGCTCTGGAACCCGCTCGCGCTCGGGCATTGGCGGTATTCCGACCTGACTCGGCTCGAAGGCTCCGAGCGCGCGCTCGGTTGGCACCACGCGTATTGGGGCACGGTGTTGGTCGCGGGGCTCGCGCTCGCGAACTGGCTGCTCGAGCGCACGTCCGGCGCCGTGCGCGCGGCGCTGCATCCACGCGCGATCCTCTCGCGGCCGGTGCCGGTCGCGTTGACGCTCGCCGCGTCGCTCTCCGCGCTCCTGATCGGCCGCGCGCTGCTCGCGGAGCAAGACGTCCGCGGCACGCGCGACCAGCAGGAAGCCCGCGCGCTCGAGTTCGAGGACAAGTACCTCGCCGAGCTCGAGCAGCCGCGCCTCTGCTACGAGAGCGTCGACCTCGACGTCGTGCTGCACCCCGACACGCGCCGCGTCGACGTTCGCGGGACGCTGGTGCTGACCAACGCGTGGCCGGAGTCGGTGCGCACCGCGTACTTCACGATCGATCCGCTCTACGAGCTCCGCCGCCTCGAACTCGACGGCGCGACCGGTCCGATGGAACGCGACGGCGACGTCGTCAAGTTCGAGCTCGCGCGCCCGCTCTCGCGCGGCGAGCGCACGACTCTGCACCTCGATTGGAGCGGCGAGCCCCTGCCCGGCCTGCGCCGTGACGGCGGCGCGCTCTCGACGTTCATCCTGCCGTCGGCGACGTTCCTGGTGTCCTTCACTCCGCACGTGATCCCGGTGCCCGGAATCTCCTCCGATCTATTCCTGAGCGACGAACGGCGCCGCAAGGAGCACGGCCGCGGGAAGCTCGCGCTGCTGCGCGATCGCTCGAACGAGGAGTTCGTGCCCAGCGTCTTCGGCATCGACGGCGCGTTCGCGTTCCGCGCTCGCATCGAGGCGCCGAAGCCGCAGAGCGTGCTCTCCGTCGGCGTCCAGACGGCGATCGAGGACCTCGGCGACCGGCGCCGCTTCACGTGGAAGAGCGACGGCCGCGTGCAGACGTTCGCGATCCTCGCGTACGACTACGATTCCGAGAAGCGCGGCGGCGACCAGGTGTTCTTCCACCGCGAGCACCGCTTTAACGTCGAGACGGTGCTGACCGCGCTCGACGACGCGCGCCGGACGTTCAGCGCGAGCTTCATGCCGTACCCGTACGAGGAGCTCAAGATCGCCGAGTTCCCGCGCATGGCGGACTTCGCGCAGAGTTTCCCGACGCTGATGCCGTACTCGGAGTCGATCGGCTTCCTGACCAAGCACGATCCGGAGACGCGCTTCGTCGACGCGACGTACTTCGTCACCGCGCACGAGGTCGCGCACCAGTGGTGGGCGTACCTGCTGCATCCGGGGGCGAGCCTCGGCGCGCAAGTGCTCTCGGAGAGTCTCGCCGAGTACTCGGCGATGATGTTGATCGACTCGAAGCGCGGCGAGCGCGCGCGCTTGATCTTCCTGCGCAACGAGGAGGACTTGTACCTGCGCGGTCGCGAAGCGGACAAGGAGGTGCCGCTCGCGAGCCTCGAATCCGAAGGCGGAGTCTACTGGTACAACAAGGGCGCGTTGGTCTTCTCGATGCTCGAGCGCAGGATCGGCCGGTCGCGGATGCTCACCGGTCTGTCGAGCTTCGTCGAGCGCTGGAATCGCCGCTCGACGTCCTCGCAGCCGTCGTACGCGACGATCCGCGACTTGCTCGGCGAGCTGAAGCGCACCCACAAGGACCGCGACCTCGACTGGTTCTACGACCAGTGGTTCGATCGGGTCGTGATCCCCGATCTGGTCGTGCGCTCCGCGACGGTGCGCAAGAATGGCTCGACGTGGACGGTCGACTTCAGCGTCGAGAACGTCGGCACCGGCAAGGCGGTGGTGCGCGCGGAAGCGTTCGCGGGCAAGTGGGATCTTTCGGAGCTCCGAGGCGACGCCGATTTCCGCGCGAGCGACGCGCTCGACCTGACGATCGACGCGGGAGAGACGGTGCAGGGCTCGCTGAGCTCGTCGTTCGAGCCCGCGAAGCTGCTCGTCGACCGCCTGTACGAGTGCATCGACTTCGATCGGACCAACAACGTGTTCACGCTGCCCGAGCCGATCGAGACGCCGATCGCGGCGGCGGACACGGGCCGGAATTAGCGAGCGAGCGGCTGAACGAGCGACCGGCTGAGCGCGCGATCGAGCGCGCGATCGAGCGAGCGATCGATCGAACGGGCGAACGCTGACGCGCCCAAACGCCGACACGAGCGAGCGAACGCGCGCCTGAACGCCACGGCGCCGGAGAGCCAGAGCGCCGGAGCGCCACAGCGACGGAGCGACCTTACGCCCCGAGGCTCGCTACTCGCGCCGACCCTCGACGCCCTCGGTCGCGATGCCGTGACGCGCGAGCCACTCCGCGGTGACGCCCGGCCCGGCGACGAGCTTGCCGCCCGCATGCGTGTTGCACACGCCGCAAGACGGCGAGCGCTCCTTCAAGAACGCGCGGCGAATCCCGTGGAGCTCGCAAGTTTCGAGCGCGCCCGCGGCGCCGGCGACGAACGGCGCGGTGACGTCGACGCCCGCATCGGTGAGCACACGCTCTTTGCCGTCGAGCACCGCGCTCGCGCTCGTGCGCTCGATCCAGGCCGGCGGCCGCGGCGTGCCGAGCCCGCCGTGCTCCTCGGGACAGAACGGGATCGCGGTCATGCCGCGTGCGGCGAGCTCGCGCTCGAGCACCGAGTCACGATTGTGCCGCGCGTCGTACCGACACTCGCGCCCGAGCAAACAGGCGCTGACGAGGACGGGCTCCGGCGGCTGCTCCATCGCGCCTCCATCGTAGAGTCGCGCCGCGCAAGCGCTCAACGCCGCTTGCCGACCTTGCAGAGCGAGCTCGGCGTGTCGTACTTGCGGATGCGTCGGCCGTCGCGGCCCGAGAGCACGAGCACGTAGCCAGGGAGCCCCGGGCTCGCGTCCTGCAGCACGCTGACGAGCAAGTCCCCCACACCGTCGCGATCGATGTCACCCGCGCACTCGACGCGGGCGAGCTTGCCCCACGAGTCCCACGGTCCGTCGTCGTCGACGCTGACGTCCCAGAGCACGCGGCGGGTGCTCGCCGACAGCACCGCAACACCGGAGGTGCCGCTGCAGCCGGGCACGGCGAAATCGACGAGCTCGTCGCCGTCGAGATCGCCCGCCGCGAACGCAGCGTTGGTCGGATACCCGCCGGGCGAGTGGAACGTCGAAAGCCGGTCGCCGCTGCGCGCGGAGAACGTCAGCATCCGATCCCAGCCCTGCCCGGACGCGCACGAGCCGACCAGCAGTTCGGGGGCGCCGTCGCAGTCGACGTCACCGGCGCTCGCGACCTGGAAGCCGAAGCCGCGCTCCGGCCCGCTCGCAGTCGAAGTCTCGTCGCCAAGGCGCGCGAGGTGCGCGAGCCCGTGCCATTCGACGACGCGCCGACCATCGCGGCCCGAGAGCACGACGACGCGGCCGGGCACCTCCGTCGGAAAGCCCGCTGCGAGGTCGGTCCAACCGTCGCGATCGACATCACCCACGTCGTGCAATCCGAACGGCGCGTCCTCGTCGGAGAGTTCGAGCTCGAGCTCGAACAGCAGCGTGCCGTCGAGCCCCGAACGGACCGCTCGACCGACCGCGACGTCGGCGTGACCGTCGCGATCGACGTCGCCGATCCCGAGGAACGGCGACGCCATGCCGAGCAACGTTCCCGACGGCTGCGGACACGGGAACGCGTGCAGCACGTCGCCGGTCTTGCCCGACAGCACGCTCAGCTCTCGATCGCCGGCGAAGAGCAACACGTCCGGCGTGCCGTCCAGGTCGACATCGCCGGCCCCGCGCACGCCCGACGCGAATTGCCCGACGATCGGTCGAGTCCGACGCTCCTCGTCGGTGACCACCGGACCGACGAACTCCCACAGCACGCTCCCGTCGATCCCGCTGAAGACCCACGCGCGTCGCGCGACCCCGCTCGCATGGCACCACGGGTTGCCGACGATGCAATCGGGCACTCCGTCGCCGTCGAGGTCGCCGAGGTTCGCGGTTCGGTAGCCAAAGCCGTCGCCTTTGCCGATGTCGTAGTCGAACTCCGGCGCCTGTCGCGAAGCACCACCCGCCGCCTGCGCGCTGCATGCGAGTCCGAAGACGATCAACAGCGCGTGGAGCATCGTCGCTCCTGGACACGGCCCGGCCGGACGCAACGCGGCGCCTTTGGATTTCAGTCCGAGCTCACGGCCGCACGAAGTCGCGCCGCGAGAACGCGCGCACGGAGCGGCCGCTCTCGACCACGAAATCGGCGAGCCCGTCGCCGTCGAGGTCCTCGCAGACGGCGGCATCCACGAACGGCACGCCTAAGCCGACTTCGCCGAGCAACGTGCTCCCCCGACGCGACACCACCTGGAACCAGACGTAGAGCGTGCGATCCCAGCCGACGGAGCGCATCGCGTTGTTCTGGACGAGGAGCTCTGCTACTCCGTCGCCGTCCCAGTCGCCGACTTCGCCGAGCACCGTTCGATCGCCGCCGACGTCGAGGCGCTCGAGCGCCTCGCCAGTCCGCGCCGACACGACGCGCCCGCCGTACGCGGTTCGGAGCAGCAAGTCCGCGATCCCATCGCCGTCGAAATCGGACGTGCGACCGAGCGCTCCGGACTCTAAGGCCGCGGCGGGCTCCGCCGGCAGCACCCACACCACTCGCGGCGGCGAGCACGACACCACGCAGAGCGGCGGGACTTGCCGCGCTCGCTCGACCGCGGCCGCGACTTCGGGAGACGCGTCGGCGCCGGTCTCGAGATACGCCGCTGTCGGAATCACCGCCCGCACGCGCACGGCGAGTTCGATGCCACCGTCGCCGTCGACGTCGTCGAGCGACAGGAGCTCGTCGATCTCGACGTCGAGGCCGCCGACCGGGAGTCGCAGGTCGATGCGTCGGCCATCGCGGCCGGAGACGAACACCACGTCGTTCGACCACGACGACGGCACGCCACGCGCACGGCGCTCCACCAACGCGACGTCGTTCGAGCCGTCGCCATCGACGTCGCCCGCGGCGGCCGCCGTGCTTGCGAAGCGCGCGCCGACGGACTCCGGCTTCAGCTCGAAGAGCAATCCGCCTCGGCTCGAGAACACGCACACGCCGTCGCCGGACTTTCGCGGACCGCCCGCGGAATCGACGATCAGCGCGACATCCTCGCGTCGATCGCCGTCGAGGTCGCCGACGAAGTTCGCGCTGCAATCCTGCAGCTTGCCCGGCCGCGGGCTCGTGAAGCGCGCGACCACGGCCCCGGTCGTCGCGTCGTGCAGTTCCGCGAGCGCCGTCGGATCGCCGCCCGGATCGAGCGAGGTCGCGAACACCAGCAGTTCCGGCCGGCGGTCGCCGGTCACGTCGGCGAAGCGCGACGCGATGCCGACGCAGCCGCGGCCCGAGAGCGGCCGATGGACCTCGTAGAACGGCTCGGGGCCTTCGTAGTCGGCGATTCCGGACGGTGGTCCGCACGCGGTCGCTCCGAGCGCGAGCCACGCGACGACCCACGCGCCGCGATCGGCGGCGAGCACGCGCGAGCGGAGTCCGTCCATAGCGAGCTCGAGTCTACTCCGCGCGAGACGTTCTCGCCCCACGCCGCGTTCTCCGCGAGGCTCGCTGCTCCGGTTGCTCCCTCTGAACCCGTCGCGACCGCTTCGCGACGCAGGCTCGGCGCGCTCGCGCTCGCGCTTCGCTCACCAGAGCCAGTTCGCGCCCGGTTGGAGCAGCTCGGCGGTCACGCGCTTCTTGCGGAAGCCGTCGAAGATGCCCAGCGCCTTCGCGAGCACCGCGCGCGAGCGGCCGCGGAAGAGTCCGACCAGCCACAGCACCGGCAGCGTCGCGACGTCGAACACGAGGAACTTGAGCCACTCGACCGGCCCGGCGTAGCGGCGCAGGAACCACACCGAGTTCACGCCCATCATGTACTTGCGTCGCGGGTTGTAGCCGCCGCCGGTCGCGCTCGACACCGAGTGCAGCGACGCGACCTCGCCGACGACGCGCGAACGCCAGCCCGCGCGCAAGCCCTTCAAGCAGAAGTCGACGTCCTCGGTGTACGCGAAGTAGTCGGCGTCGAAGCCGCCGCACTTCTCGAGCAACGCGCCGCGGATCAGCATCGTGCAGCCGATCACGTAGTCGACGTCGCGCGTCTCGCGCCACCTCGGGCCGTCGAGCTCGTCGAAGCCGAGCAGCGTGGTCAGATTCTGCCGCCACGTCAGCATCCCGCCCGCCGCCCACACGCGCTGCGGATTCTCGCGGTAGAGCACGCGCGGGCCGACGATGCCGACCTCGGGGTGACGCTCGAGCTCCTGCACGAGCCGCGCGACCGTGCCCGGTTGCACGACGACGTCGTTGTTGACCACGAGCACCGCGTCGACTCCGTGCGCGAGCGCCGCCGCGATCCCGACGTTGTTGCCGCCGCCGAAGCCCTGGTTGCGCGCGTTGCGCAGGAGCTCGACGCTCGGAAACCTCGCCACCACGCGCTCCCACGAGCCGTCGCACGAACCGTTGTCGACGAAGATCACGCGCTCGACCGCGGAGCCCTGCGCGTAGAGCGACTCGACGCACGCGAGGTTCTCGTCCCCGCCGTTCCAATTGAGCACGACCGCGGCGACGCGCATCAACCGGCACCTTTCGCGGTTCCGCCTGTTCCAGCGCGTCCCTCGCCTCCGCCCGCTCCGCCGGTTCCAACCGCAGCGCCCGACCCGCCGCTCTCGTCGCTCTCGCCGCTCCCGCCGAGCTCTCCGGGCTCGACTCGCTCGACCGTCGACACCACGCGGCCCTTCTCGACGCGCGTGACGAGCTTCTCGCCCGCGCGCAGCGTCGACGCGTCGCGCACCGCTTCGCCCGACGCGCGCGTGGTGATCGAATACCCTCGGCCGAGGATCTCG
Organism: Planctomycetota bacterium; assembly: GCA_016220085.1. Taxonomy (GTDB): domain Bacteria; phylum Planctomycetota; class UBA1135; order UBA1135; genus JACRIN01. The sequence continues at coordinate 16,863 of JACRIN010000064.1, read as the reverse complement.
AGCGGCGAGAGCGCGTCGAGCTTGCCCGCGGCGACCGCGAAGCGACGCTCGCGGCGCTCGACCAAGCGCGCGAGCGCCGGCGCGAGCCGACCGCGCGCTTCCGAGAGCCGCCGTTCGAGCTCCTCCACGCGAACGCGCGGACTCGACGCTTCGAGGCGGCGGTGCGCGGTCTGCACGCGCGCGTCGGTCGAGCGCAGCTTGCCGTCGAGCGAGCTCGTCATCCGCGCCGCGAGGTGCGCGAGCGTCCCGTCGCGCGCGACCAGCAGCGCTTCGGGCTCGGTGAGCACGCGGGCGCGCGCCGCGTCGCCCAACCGTCGCTCGCGCTCCTCGAGCCGGCCGTCGATCGCTTCGAACAACTGGTTGCCCGCGCGCTGGAGCCGCTCGAACAGCGCGGCGCGCTCGGGAATCAACGTCTGCGCCGCATCGGTCGGCGTGTGCGCGCGGTGATCGGCGACGAAGTCGGCGAGCGTCGTGTCGACCTCGTGCCCGACTCCGGTGACCACCGGCACGCGCGAGTTGCAGATCGCTTCGAGCACAGGCAGCTCGTTGAAGCACCACAGGTCCTCCAGCGAGCCCCCACCGCGGACGAGCGCGATCACGTCGACATCGGTGCGGTTCAAGCGCTCGATCGCGCGCGCGATCTCCGCCGCCGCGGTCTTGCCCTGCACCGGCGAGTGCGCGAGCACCAGCGGGTACAGCGGCCAACGCAGCGTCCGCGTGCGCAAGAAGTCCTGCAGCGCCGCGCCGTCGCGGCTCGTCACCACGCCGATGCGCGCCGGCATCGCGGGCAGAGGACGCTTACGGTCGAACCAACCCTTCGCGGCGAGCTCCTGCTTCAAACGCTCGAACTCGACCAGCAGCGCGCCGACGCCTTCTTGCTCCAGGCGTTGCACGATCAAGCTGTACGTTCCGCGCGGCCCGTAGACGTCGAGCTTGCCGTGCGCGATCACCGCGACGCCTTCCGCGAGCTCGAAACGCGCGGCGTGCGCGACTTGGCTCTTCCAGATCGTGCACGCGATCTTCGAGTCGAGGTCCTTGAGATCGAAGTAGACGTGTCCCGACGCCGCGGTCAGCACGCGCGAGATCTCGCCGCGCACCGCGACGCGCCCGAGGTTCGCGAGCAGGCCCTGCACGCGTCGCGTCAACTCGGTGACGGTCAGCACCCGCGGTGCGGCATCGTCGAAGGGCAGCGTGAGCGCCATCGTCAGTGATCGATCGGTGCGTCGCGCGCGGGCGCGTTCTCGCCGTCGCCCGCGGGCTCGCGCGGCGCGTCCTTTTCGGGCAGCGGCGCAGGGAATGGCCCAGGTGGCGTGGGGAGCCCGGGCACGCCGGCGTCGCGCCACGCCGCGAGCTTCGCGCGCGGCAAGAAGATGCGGTAGCGGCCGTCGAGGAACGGCGCTTTCTCGTCGCCGCGCACTTGCGCGCCGTCCTCGAGCACGAGGCAAAGACTCTCGCCCTGCGGCTCGACGCGCATGCGATCGGCGAAGAGCATGCGCTCCTGCTTCCCATCGCGGTCACGGTGGCGCAGCACGACTTTGCGGAGCACGCCGGCGACCGTGCCCGCGAAGTCCTCGAGTTCGTAGTAGCCGTTCGCCGCGTCCTCGGCGAGCAGTCGGTTCAACGTCTCGCGCACGACGCGCGGATCGTGGAGTCCGTCGTCGTCGGGCTCGGCCGCGGCCTTCGGGCCGAAAAGCTCCGGAACCGCTTCGATCCACGGCGTCGGATCGACATGCGCGAGCTGGATCCGCCGCACGCCGTCCTTGCCGTCGGGGTCGGTCGCGCCGTCGAAGAGCACCTTCTCACCGCCGCGCAGCTCGTAACCCGCTTCGAGCACGATCGTCACCGTGCGCGCGGCGCGACTGCCTTCGAGCCGCAGACGCTCCGCATAGACGCTGCCCGCCGGACGGCCTCGGCCGTCGAGCGTGCGAAAGACCACCGGGCCGGTCGCGTGCTCCGACAACTGGCCGACCTCGAGCAGGTCGAGCCCGAAGATCTCCTCGATCGCGAGCAGGTTGCGCAGCGTTCGCAGCCGCTCACCCGCGCGCTCGCGCGCCTCTGCGAGCGCGGGATCCTCCGCCGGCGAGTCGTCGGGCGTCGGCGCGTCCGTGGACGCTCGCTCGGAGGCTTGCGCGAGCTCCCAGCCGGGCGGCAACGCCTCCGGCGAGAGCGTCCCGACCGCCTGCAGCGTGCGCAGGAACTCGTCCTCGCGCGCGGTCAACTCGCCGCGCAGATCGGCGAGCTCGCAGTCGAGTCGAGCGCGCTCCTCCGCGTAGGCCTGGCGCTCGGTCTCGCGCGATTCGCGCTCGGCCTTCAGCAGGCGTTCGAGCTCCTGAACGCGCGCTTCGAGCTCGCGCCGACGCGCGTCGACCGGACCGCCGCCGACGTCGGGCGCGCACGCGGCGAGCGCAGCGACGAACAGGCCGAGGAGCGGAGCCAAAGTGCGCATCGGGACGTCGCAGTCTAGGACCCGGAACACGGGGCCGCCACGCCGCACTTCGCGGCGCGCGCCGCGGACGTCGAGGCAAACGGAGCCGGAGCGTCTCAGCGCTGTGCGTCGGAGGACGCGCGAGCGTCGGCGCTCTTCCCGGCGAGTTCGAGCCGCGCGAGCGGTGTCTCGAGCTCGGCGCGGCGGTGCACCGCGCGCTCCAGCGCGAAGTCGTCGCGCGCCTCGGCCCCCGCCGTTCGCGCGGTGCCGCCCGACGCGGTGAACCCGGCGAGCCGCGGCTCGTTGGTCGGCGCGCGGCCCCACAGGACGACATCGAGGCTGCGCGCGGGCGCGAGCGACTCCAAGCCGGCGCCGACGAGTGCGCGCAACGGGTCGCTCGGTCGATCGGTCGGTCGATCGTGCAACCGACTGTCCGGCCGGGCGTCACCGGCGACGACGCAACCGAGCGGCACGAGCGCGTCGCCGGACCGATCGCGGACGACGAGCCGCGCGGTGTCGAGCTCGAGCGGAGCGCTCGCGTCGTCGAGGGTCAACGTCAAGCGCCACGGCTCGCCCGCGGCGAGACCGAGTCGCCGCGCGAGCGCGAGCGAGTCGAAGCGCTGACGCTCGGCGTCCGGGTGCAGCGGCACCAGCCGCACGCGCAGCACGCCCTCGGCGAGGTTCGCGCGAGCGGAGAAGCCCGCGACGCCTTCGTCGGGCGATGCGATGGTCGGCGGGCGGTTGGCGAGCGGCGTGCGCTCGCGCTCGAGCCAATACAACGCAGCGAGCGCGAACCCGAGGAGCGGCACCAGCCAAACCCAGGGAGTCGCGCTCGACGGACGTGCGGAGCTCGAATTCATCGCGAGCGGCGGCCGGAGCGGACGCGCTTCACGCGTCCTTGTCGTCCCAGTCTTCCCTCTTGTTCTTGTTCCACCAACGCTGCCACTCGTTGGGGTCGTGCTCGTCGTGCTTCGAGAGCTTCTGCAGTGCCGAGATGATCGGCGCGGCGATCGTGTTGTACTTCTCGGCGGCGATCGGATCGGACTGGTTGGACGCCTGACCGGCGTCGTTCGCGGACTTGGTCTCCATCAGGAGCTTCAACAGCTCGTCGAACGTCTCCTTGCGCAGTTCGAGCTTGGCGTCGCCGTACTCGCCGAGCGCCTCGGCCGTCGCCGCGAGGACGCGCGGGGTCTTGTCGTTCAGGAGCTTGATCAGGAACTTGCGCCCGTTCTCGTCCTTCGTCTTGCCGAGCGACTGGATCAGCTTCTCCTGCAGCGGCAGGTCCTTCTTGTGGTCCTTCGCGCCGATCCAATTCATCAGGATCTTCGCGCTCTCGGGCGCCATCGCGCGCAGCGCGACCGCGGTGGCGAGGAAGAGCTTGTTGTCGCGCACGCCGTCGCTGTTCTCCTGGCGCTTGACCCCGAGGCACTTGTCGAGCACCGCGACCACCGCGACGCGGTCCTTCGGCCCGCACTTCGGGAACTCTTGCAGCAGTCGATCGATCACGCCGACCGCCTCGTGGTCTTCCTTGCCGCGCTTCTCGATGCGGCTCGCGAGCTCCTCGATCATCGCCTTGATCTCCGGGCGGTTGTCCGGGTTGGTGTTCTCCGCGGGCTTTTCCTGCGCGCTCGCCGGCGAGCAAGCCGTCGAGAGGGAGGCGGAGGGCTCGAGCGGAGCCGAGGCGAAAAGCACCAGTGCGAGGAGTTGGTTCGCGATCATGTCGTCACCCAATTGTGTGCGTCGGCGTGTGCGTCTGTGTTTGCGTCGGCGTTTGCGTCTGCGTGTAGGTCGGCGCTGTTACGGTAGCGGACGCGCGAAGCGGGTCGAAGCTTCGGCCTCGAAAGCCCGCCGGGGCGCCCGGAACCGCAAACGGCCTGCCGCCGCGGCGTACGCAACCCGCGGGAGCCCGTTGGGTGACGGTCGCGGAGGTTCAAGGAGTCGGAGCGACCGACCGGTGCTCCGCGCGATGTCGCGCTTCGATGCGTGCGATCCGCGCACGCAGCTCGCGCACCACCGGCCCCGCGGAGCCCGGCAGGCCGGTTCGCACGCCGAGCACCTCGACGATCGGGACGATGCGACCCGTGGTGTTGGTGGCGAAGACCTCGTCGGCGACGCGCAAGTCGTCCGGCTGGATGCGCGCTTCGACCGTCGGAAAAGCGAGCGGACGAGCCGCGACCTCGCGCAACACCTGGTCGCGCAGGATGCCCGCGAGGCAGCCGCGGTCGAGCGCCGGGGTCAGGAGCCGTCCCCCGGAGAGGGCAAAGAGGTTGCACCACGTGCCCTCGGCGAGATCGCCCTGCTCGGTCGGGAGCAGCGCGTCCCACGCGCCGAGTCGATTCGCCTCTTCGCGCGCGAGCACGTTGCGCAGCCGGTTGGTCGACTTGACCCGCTCGAACGGATCGTCGTGCAGCTTGGTGAAACGGGAGACGATCACCTTGGCGCCCGGGTCGGCGACGCGCACGATCTCGCGCGCGACGACGACCAACGTCGGCCCGCGCTCGGCGACGCCGCGCGTCAGCGTCACGCGCACCGCGCAGTCGCGCGGCCCGAGACGCGCGAGGTATTCGGCGAGCGCCGCGCGCGGCTCGTGACGCGGCGGCCAAGCGATTCCGAGTTCGCGTGCGCCTCGCTCGAGCCGCGCGAAGTGCTCCGCGACGAAGTACGGCGTGCCCGACTCGAACAAGATCGTCTCGAACACCGCGACGCCGAGCGCGAAGCCCGGATCCTCCGCGGCGATCACGGCGGAGAACGGCTCGGCGAACACGCCGTCGACCCAGACGGGATAGGAGCTCATCACGGATCCAACGCGTCGACGATACCCGCGGCCTTCGCCAACGTCTCCCGATCCTCCGCGGCCGCGTCGGAGCCGAACGTGATCCCGCCGCCGACGCGGAACGACACCTCACCGAGACCTTGCTCGCGCGGCCGCCACTGCAGCGTGCGGATCAGGACGTTCAGGTTCGCGCGCCCTTGGAGATCGAGCGCCCCCATCGAGCCGCAGAAGAACCCGCGGCCCTCGCCTTCGAGCTCCGCGATCCACGCGAGCGCCGCGAGCTTCGGGCAGCCGCTGATCGAGCCGCCGGGGAAGAGCGCATGGACGAGCTCGACCGCGTCGACGCCGGGCCGCGGCTCGGCGACGACGTCGGCCATCAGGTGGTGCACGCGCGCGTAGCTCGCGAGCTTCGGGAACGCCTCGACCCAGACGCGACCGGGCTGCGCGACGCGGCCGAGGTCGTTGCGTTCGAGATCGACGATCATCACGAGCTCCGCGAGGTCCTTCTCGCTCGCGAGCAGCTCCTCGCGCCGCGCGCGATCGACCTCGGGGTCGCCGGAGCGCTCGATCGTGCCCTTGATCGGCCGGGTGCGCGCGACGCGGCCGTCGAACTCGAGCAGCAGCTCCGGCGAGCACGAGAGCAGCGCGCCGCGCCGCGTCTCGCCTTCGTCCCACGCGAGAAAGCCCATGTACGGCGCCGGATTGCGGTCGCGCAGCCGCACGTAGAGGTCGATCGGATCGCCCTCGACGTCGCACGTGAAGCGGTGCGCGAGATTGGCTTGGTAGAGCTCGCCGCGGCCGATCGCGGCGCGGCAACGTTCGATGCGGGCTTGGTGCTCGGCGCGGGTGGTCTCGCGCCGGAGCTCGCCGCGCCGCCGCGACAGCGCGAACGGGGCGCCGGCGACCAACGCGCGCTCGATCTGCGCGCGGCGTACCGCGACCGAGGGCCGACCGTCGCCCGGATCCGCGCCGACCACGAGCCACGTCCGCGCGGCGCGCTCGTCGCGCACCAGGAAGTCCACGTAGAGCCCGCCGAGGATCAGCGGGAAACCCCACGGCTCCGCCGGCATCCGCACGCGCGTCTCGCCGCCGACGCCGAGGTCGTACGCGAGCGCGACCAGCAGACCGCCGGCGAAGAAGCCCGGCACCGGATCGCCGCCGCGGGGCGCGAGCTCGGCGAGCGCCGCACGCAGACCGAGCACGCCCGCCGACGGCTCGAGCGGGAGCGGCAACGGATCGAAACCGAGCACGCTGAAGCGCATCGGCTCGCCCGCCGCGCTGTCGAGCAGCGCGAGCCCGGGGCGCGCGCGCAGCGCCGACAGCGCGCGCGACAGCGGCCCGCGATCTGCGAGTTCCAGCACGCGCGGCTCGAAACCGAAACGCGGGGTGCTCATCGCGGGCCCCGTCAGCTCGACGCGCGCGCGAAACTCGCCGCGTAGCGCTTGTGGTAGACCCACGCGAGCAGCGTCGCGAGCAGCAGAGCGGCCGCGGCGGAGAAGAACGGCGAGCGCGGGCCCCAAAGATCGAACACGATGCCGGCGAGCGCCGGCCCGAGCATCCGCGCGAGGCTCGCGAGCGACTGCTGCAGGCCGAGGTACGCGCCCTGCTGGTCGATCGGCGACGCGCGGGAAATGAGCGAGCCCACGGACGGATTGTTCAGTCCGAAACCGCACGGCAACAGCACGCAGCCGACGATCACCCACGCGAACGTCGGCGCGCCTCCGACCACCGCGAGCCCGAGCGCGAGCAGCGCTGGCCCGGCGATCGCGAGTCGCGTCTCGCCGTAGCGCGGCACCAGACGGCGGATCAGGCCGCCCTGAATCAACGCGGAGATCATGCCGACGACGAACAGGTAGCGGCCGGCGTAGCGCGCCGCCGCGAACGTCTGGTCGCGCGTCGCGTGCTCGACCGCCTGCTCCATGCCGAAGTACGTCGGGAACTTCGCCAGGCCGAACAGGATGAACATGCTCTCGAACGCCGAGAACGCGAACACCGCGAGGAAGCCCATCGCGAGCGCACCGCCAATCCGCTGGTCGCGCAACGCGCCGCGGACCTGGTCGAAGCCGTAGAGTCGCGTGCTCTTGTGCGGTCCGCGATCGACCTCCTTCAGCATCCACCAGCCGAACGTCGCCGCGGCGAGCGACAGCGCGGCGGCGACGATGCCCGGCGCCTCGATCGAGACCTGACTGAGCTCGCCGCCGACCGCGGGACCGATCGTGAAGCCAAGGCCGAACGCGGCGCCGATCAGGCCCATGCCCTTCGCGCGGTTCTCGGGCGTCGTCACGTCGGCGATGAACGCGCTCGCGGTCGAGACGTTCGCGCCGAAGAAGCCCGCGAGCGAGCGCGACACGAACAGCACGCCGAGCGTCAGTCGATCGAGCGCCGGCGGCTCGCTCGGCCAGAGTCGAATCAACGCGGCGGCGACTTGGTCGCTCAAGCCGAAGACCAGGTACGAGATCGCGGTGCCGACCAGGCCCCACACGAGCACCGGCTTGCGGCCGATGCGGTCGGAGACCCGCCCCCACATCGGCGCGAAAAGGAACTGCATCCCGGAGAAACACCCGAAGAGCAACCCGAGTTCGGCCTCGCTGGCGCCGTAGGCCTTCGAGTAGATCGGCAGCAGCGGAATGACGATTCCGAAACCGAGAAGGTCGATGAAGACCGTCAGGAAGATGAAGATCAGGGGCGAGCGCCCTGTGGGCTGGATCGGAGGGCTCGCCATGAAGCCGCGGAGTATACCGGTCCTAGCGCTAGGACTTGAGCGCGGCTCGGGCCGAGACCGATAAGGCAACGCTTTCCCGGGCCACCTCCGGCCCGCGACGATCGCAGAGGTGAACGATGAATCGAACCGTGGGAATGACCGTCGCGTGCTTGGCGCTCTGCGCCGGCGCTTTCTCGCTCGCTCCGACGCCGCCCGCCCAGAGCGACCTCCAGAAGGAAGTCGAGCGACTGCGCGTCGAGGTCGCGGAGCTCAAGAACCGTTCACGCGCGAACGGCGATCTCGAGACGCTGCGCGCGGAGCTCAAGGACGCCAATCAGAAGCTCGTCGAGACGTTCAGCTACCTGAACGCGCAAGCGGACGCCGCGCAGCACTTGAACGACGCGCTGCTCGACGCCGACAAGAAGGGCTTCACCTTCGGCATCAATCCCGACTCGCGCGTCGCGTTGCTGCAAGGCTTCCAGGCGTACTGCGAAGGACTGCAGAAGGACGTCCCGGGCCGCAAGCCCGAGGTCGAGCCCGTCGCGGGCCAGTGATCGCGAAGGTGACAGAGTCGACGGACCGAGCCAGAATGCCCCCGTGGTCCGTCACCTCTTCACGCCCGAGCAAGCCAATCGCACGCTGCCGTTGGTGAAGCGCATCGTCGGCGACATCCTGGAGAAGGGTCGCGACCTGCGTGCGCTCGCGCGCCGTCCGAACGACGCGGTCTCGGTCGAACGCGCGCCGTTGCTGGAACGCGAGGTGCGCGACCTGCTCGCCGAGCTCGAGCGCATCGGCTGCAGCTACAAGGACTGGGGCTTCGAGCACGGCCTGGTCGACTTCCCCGGCGAGATCGACGGCGAGCGCGTGTTGCTCTGCTGGCGCAGCGACGAAGCCGAGGTGTCGTGGTACCACCTCGCCGACACCGGCTTCGCGGGACGCGTGCCGATCCCCGAGCGCTTGTTGCCGCCGCGCGTGCGCTGAACGCGCCAAGACGCGACTCCCACGCCGAGCGATCCCTCGCGGAGACGCGCACCCCGAACTCGCGCCGACCGCGACGCAGTTCAGCGCGGTGGTTTCGGCCGGAAGCCCGAGCCTTGCGCGAAGCAGCGCGTCAATTCCGCGCAGAGCTCGGGGTGCACGATGCGCAACGCGAGCTCGCGCTCCTTTTCGCGCGGCACCTCGTAGTTCGGAACCGTCTCCCACGTGCCGTCGGCGTGCGTCTTCCGCGCGCCTTGCTCGCGAGCGTTCGAGAGCTCGGTCAGAAACGCGCCGAGCACGTCGCGGCGATGGCGCGCGAGGTACTCGACCGCGCCCCACGCGCGCGGCGCGAGCTCCGCGTCGTACGCGCCGCGCGCGAGGCCGGTCAGCTCGGCGTAGTCGAACGGTCGGTCGAGCCGCGGCTTCGCGTCGCGCGCGAGCGCCGACTGCCAGCCGCGATGCTCGCCGACCGCGACGAAGCCGTCGCGACCGGGGAAGCAGTACACATCGGCACAGAGCGCGAGCTCCGCGCGCCACGCGAAACCCGCTTCGAGCCAGTACGGCAGTCGACCGAAGCGCGCATAGAGATCGAGCGCGGCGACGCGGTGGACGAGCTCGTTCTCGCGGTGCCATTCCTTGGGCTTGATCCCCTTGGGCTTCGCGAGGTACGCGGCAAGCCCCGGATCGGGCAGCAGGAAGCCGGTCGAGCCGCGCACGCCGCCGAACCAACTCGCGTAGGTCGGCAATGCCTTCGCGAGCGCGTCGCACAAGCCCTGGAAGTCGTCGTCGGTCGCGATCTCCGCGATCACCAGCGCATTCCTCGCCTCGCGCGCGCCGAGCAGCTCGTCGTGCGCGGCGAGCAGCTCGTCGTGCGCGGCGAGCACGCGAGCGCCGAGCAACGCGTTGTTGCGCGTCGGACCCTTGACGACCACCAGCAGGCGCGCGTCCTCCGAGAGCGCGAGCGCGTAGCCGTGCGCCTCGGCCCACGGCGCGAGCGCTTGGATCGCAGGCTCGTCGGCGAGCCCGGCGGCGGCGAGCGTCACGCGCCGGCCTTTCCATTCGACGTCCGGCGAATCGACCACCGGCGCATCGACCTCGGGCGCATCGACCTGCGGCCGATCCACCCGCGGGTCAGCGAGCGAAGCCGCGCCGAAGAGCACCGCCGCGAGAACGAGCTTGCCGAACATCGAGATGAGCCGCCTCCCTCGCGCACTCTACCCGGCGAGCGCGAGCTTGTGACCGACACGGACGCACGCGACACTGCGCGCGATGGACGACGCGCGTCGCGCACGAGCCCATGCCCGGCTGGTCCGAGGGCTCTCGCTCGCGCCGCTCGCGGTGCTCGCGCTGCTGTGGGCCGCTTGGCCGTGGCTGCGCACGACGCTGAACCGCGGCGTCGAGCTGCTCGCGCACGGGGAGCTCGAAGCGCTGCGCGCGTGGGCCGACGAGCTCGGGCCGTCGGCCGCGGTCTTCACCACGCTGCTGATGATCGTGCAAGCGCTCGCCGCGCCGATCCCCGCGGTGCTGGTGACCTGGACCAACAGTTGGCTCTTCGGCCCGTTCGTCGGCGCCTGGCTCTCGATCGGCTCGGCGACGCTCGCGGCGTTGCTCTGCTTCCTGCTCGCGCGTTCGCTCGGCGCGCCGTGGGTCGCTGGCGTCGTCTCGGCGGAGCGTCGGGCCAAGGCGGAGCGCTTCGTCGAACGCCACGGCGCGGTCGCGGTGCTCGGCGCGCGGCTCTTGCCGTTCGTGCCCTTCGACCCGATCAGCTACGTCGCCGGTCTCACCGGGATGCGCGCATGGACGTTCGTCTGGGCGACCTTCGTCGGGCAATCGCCCGCGGGATTCGTCTACTCGTACCTCGGCCAAGAGCTCGCGCGGCCCGCGCGCTTCGCGTGGCTCGCCGCGTCGAGCTTCGTCGCACTGGTGCTCGTCGGACTCGCCGTGCGTCGCGCGCTGCGCTCGCCGCCCTCCTGAACGCAGGTTGCTTCGCGCGAGGTGCGTGACACAATCGCGGCGCGATGCCCAGCGGCTCCCCCTTCCTGCGCGGCGGCAACTTGCGCGACAGCCTCGGCACGACGCTGAACGGGCTGCTCCAACGCGTGCCGCGCGAAGAACTCGCCGCGCTGAAGCGAGCGGTCGAGCGCGAAGGCGTCGAGCGCGACATCGTCTACTACGACGACGACAATCAGCCGCGGCCGATGCCGATCCTGCTGCGACCGCGCGTGCTCGGCGGCAATCAGCGCAACTACCTGCACCGCGCCGCGCGCACGCTGGAGCACGCGCACGCGAAGCTGCTGCAGCTGTGGCAAGAGAGCCCTCTCGCGCGCGAGGTGTTGCCGCTCCACGAGCGCGAGAGGCGCTGGCTCGCGGAGCTCGCTCGCCCCGGTCACCACCACGAGGTCTTCTTCGGCCGCTTCGACGCGTCGACCGACTTCGGTTCGCCCGATTGGGTCAAGAGCACGCAGTTCTTCGAGTTCAATCCGCTCGGCGCGGGCGGCACGTACGTCGTGCCGACGATCGACGACATCGTGCTGAAGCACGTCGTGCCGGCGCTGCGCAAACGCGCGCCGACGCTGCTGCTCGAGCCCAACGACGATCCGCGGCGCGTGCTGCTCGAAGTGCTCGCCGATCAGGCGCGCTCGCTGCGGCTCAAGCGCTTCAACGTCGCGCTCGCGCAGTACAAGGACCTCGTCGGCGGCGTCAGCGAGTTCGAGCACAACCAAGCGTTCTTCCGCTCGCTCGGCGTCGAGTGCTGGCACGTCGATCCGCGCGAGCTCCGGCTCGTCGACGGCGAGATGCGCTACGGCGACCATCCGATCGACATCGTCTACCGCGACCACGAGGTCAACGATCTCGCGGAGAAGGAAGAGCAAGGCGACGACCTGTCCGCGATCAAGTTCGCGCTCGCGAGCGGCCGCTGCGTGTCGACGCTCGCGGGCGAGTTCGACCACAAGAGTGTCTTCGAGATCTTCACGCGGGCGGACTTCGGCGAGTTCTTCACGCTCGAGGAGCGCCGCGTATTCCAGCACCACCTGCCGTGGACGCGGATCGTCCGCGACGCGCGCACCAGCGGGCCCGACGGCGCCGACATCGAGCTCCTGCCGTGGGCCCGGGCCCACCGCGAGCGCCTGGTCGTCAAACCGAACCGCGCGTACGGCGGCACGGGGATCCTGCTCGGTCGCGAGATCTCCGCGCGCGCGTTCGAGCTCGCGCTCGAGCGCGGCGTCGCCCACCCCGGTGAGTGGGTCGTGCAGGCGTTCAGCCCGATCGCGGAGAAGGACTTCCCCGTGATCGACGAGCACGGCAACCTCGGCCTCGCCGAGTACTTCACCGTGCTCGGCCTGTTCGTCAGCGAGCAACGCCTCGCGATCCTCGGCCGCGCGTCCCAGCGCAAGGTCGTCAACGTCGCCCAGAAGGGCGGCGTGGTGTCGGTGCTGCGGCTGCTGTGAACTCTCTCGCGGCCGGGAGCCCGTCGGGCGACCGACCGGCGGGAGCCCGACCGGCGAGCGACCGAGCGACGTTCCTTTGCACGCGCTTTGACATTCCTTGATGGACCGCTACAAAGCGCGGCCATGTTCAACTTGATGCCCAAGGACAACGTCTTCTTCGGCCTGTTCGAGAAGTCGGCCGCCAACGCACACGAGACGGCCAACGCGTTGGTCGAGTACATGGAGCGCTTCGACGACCGGTCCGCCCGCGCGCGGCGCATCCGCGAGTTCGAGCACGTCGGCGACGAGCTCACCCACGAGACGATCGACCGGCTCAACCAGACGTTCATCACGCCGCTCGATCGCGAGGACATCCACGAGCTCGTCTGCCGCGTCGACGACGTCGTCGACCTGATCGACCGCGCGGTCGAGCGCACCGAGATCTTCAAGATCGAGAAGCCGATCGTCGAGGCGCGCGAGCTCGCGGTCTGCCTCCAGCGCGGCACGGGCTTCCTCCGCGACATGATGCCGCACCTGCGCAACATGAAGGACATGCAGGCCGTGCGCCGGATGGTGCTCGAAGTGCACCGACTGGAAAGCGAGGCGGACCGCGTCGAGCACAACGCGCTCGCGAAGCTCTTCGAGCCGCCCGCGGATCCGATCCACGTGATCAAGTGGATGAGCATCGTCGAGACGTTGGAGGAGGCGACCGACCGCTGCGAGGACGTCGCCAACATCATCGAAGGGATCATCCTGAAGAATGCCTGATCCCTGGCTGGTCTGGTCGATCGTCGGTCTCGCGCTGATCTTCGACTTCATCAACGGCTTCCACGACGCGGCGAACTCGATCGCCACGATCGTCTCGACCCGTGTGCTCTCCCCGCGCGCCGCGGTGATCTGGGCCGCGTTCTTCAACTTCGTCGCGTTCCTCTTCTTCGGCCTGCACGTCGCGAAGACGATCGGCAAGGGCACGATCGACCCGACCGCGGTGACCCTCGCCGTCGTCACCGCCGGCTTGATCGGGTCGATCTTCTGGAACTTGCTGACCTGGTGGTTCGGCATCCCGTCGAGCTCCTCGCACGCGCTCGTCGGCGGACTCGCCGGCGCGGCGCTGGTCGCGAAAGGCACCGACGGGCTGATCGCCGGCGGGCTGCTCAAGATCGGCGCGTTCATCTTCGTGTCGCCGTTGGTCGGCCTCGCGCTCGCGTTCGTGATCATGACCGCGACCTATTGGCTCTGTCGCAACAGCTCGCCATCGCGGATCTCCAAGCTGTTCAAGCGCCTGCAGTTCGCGTCCGCCGCCGCGTACAGCCTCGGCCACGGCGGCAACGACGCGCAGAAGACGATGGGCATCATCTTCATGGTGATGATCACGTCGGGCCGCCTCCCGGCCGATGCGGTCGAGCCGCCGCTCTGGATCGTGCTCGCCTGCCACCTCGCGATGGGACTCGGGACGCTGATGGGCGGCTGGCGCATCGTGAAGACGATGGGTCAGAAGATCTGCAAGCTGCAGCCCGTCCACGGTTTCGCGGCGGAGACCGGCGGCGCGCTGACGCTCTACGGCGCGACGTGGCTCGGCATCCCGGTGTCGACCACCCACACGATCACCGGCGCGATCGTCGGCGTCGGCACGACGCGCGGCATCCGCGCGGTCAAGTGGGGCGTCGCGAGCAGGGTGCTGTGGGCGTGGATCCTGACGATCCCGTGCTCGGCGGCGGTCGGCGCGAGCTTCTGGTGGATCTTCTCGGCGTTCGGTTGGCGCTGAGCGCGGAGCGGCGAGCCCACGCGTTTCCGCGCGCGGCCGGAGGTAGGATGCCCGCCTCACTCGGAGTCGAATCATGCGCATCCTCTGCTTCGTCCTCGTAGCTCTTGCCACCGGGCTCGCCGCTAGCCTCGCCGCGTTCGCGGCGACACCGCAGGCACGCGCCTCGCAGTGGACCGTCAGCGGCGACGGCTGGCTCACCGATCCGAGCTGGTACGACGGCAAGGCCGAGAAGTGCGTGTACGACGCGACGCGGACGATCTACGGCGTCGAGCGCAAGTACCGCGCGACCGCGTACACCAACAAGGAACGAATCGACGAGGCGACGACGACCAAGTCGGAGACCGACCAAGGCCTCGAGACCTTCAAGCACCACTGGTCGGAGCTCGTGCCGACGGAGAAGTACGACTACCGCTTCTCGACGTGCGTGCACCTCGAGACGCAATCGCTCCGTCCGTACAAGCTGACCGTCTCGACGCAAGAAGACTGCGGCGCGAGCTTCAAGCTCGCCGTCAAGAAGGGCCCGAACCTCGCGTGGCAGGAATCGGTGTACTTCCCCGGCGCCGGTCAGCGCCAGGGCGAGGTCGCCGGCGTGCATACCGCGCACTTCGTCGACGAGCTCCCGCTCCTCTTGCGCGACTTCGACTTCGCCGCGCCGTCGGATCGCTACGTGCGTGTGGTACCGAGCCAGAAGGACACGCACGCGGTCGCATGGACGCCGTTCAACGCGCACGTGATCTGGAAAGGCAAGGAAACGGTCGAGGTACCCGCGGGCAAGCTCGAGGCGCACCATCTCGAGCTGACCGGAGTCGACCGGCAGTGGCGCTCCGACTATTGGTTCGCGGCGGACGGCGGGCCGGCGCGTCTCCACGTGCTGGTCAAGTTCGTCGGACCCGACGGACAGAGCTACGCGCTCGTCAGCCAGGAGCGCACGGCGTACTGGGAGCGCTGAGCGACGATGCCCGCGGTCGTTCGCGAGACCCCGAAGCTCGCCGCGCGCTACCTCGAGACGTTGGCGGCGACCCGCGGCGCTTCGCCTCACACGCTGCGCGCGTACCGCGCCGACCTCGCGGAGTTCGACGCGTTCCTCGCCGAGCGCGGCATCGACGCGGCGAGCGAGATCGCGCCGCGGGCGCTGCGCGCGTACTTGGTCGAGCTCGACGAGCGCGAGCTCGCGCGCACCAGCGTGCAACGCAAGCTGTCGGCGGTGCGCTCGTTCCTGAAGTGGCTGGTCGACCAAGGCCGGCTCGCGAGCCATCCGGCCGCCGGCTTGCGCCAGGCGCGCGGAGGTCGGCGGTTGCCCGGCTGCTTGGAGCTCGCCGAGATCGAGCGCTTGCTCGACGCGCCGGACGTCACGACGCCGCGCGGCCGACGCAACCGTGCGTTGCTCGAGGTGATGTACTCGTGCGGCACGCGCGCGGCGGAGACCGTCGGGCTCGATCGCGAGGATCTCGATCTCGCGCGAGGCATCGCGCGCGTGCGAGGCAAGGGACGCAAAGAAAGGCTCGCCGCGCTCGGCAAACCCGCGCGCGCCGCGCTGCAGGACTATCTGACCGACCCGAAGCGAGCGAAGCCGAGCGTGCGCGCCGGCGGCGCGGTGTTTCTCTCCGAGCGCGGCACGCGACTCACGACGCGCTCCGTGCAGCGCATCGTCGAAGCCGAGCTCGCGCGCGCGGGCATCGCGCGACGCGCGACGCCCCACACGCTGCGCCACAGCTTCGCGACCCACCTACTCGACCGCGGCGCGGACCTGCGCGAGGTGCAGGATCTCCTCGGCCACGCGCATCTCGTGACGACGCAGATCTACACGCACGTCTCGATCGAGCGCTTGCGCGACGTCTACGAGAAGGCGCACCCGCGCTCGGGGAAACGCTGAACGCGGTGCTCGAAGCCTGCGAGAGAATCCACGCGCCGACCCGAGGCCGTGCCGAGACGTGTCCGGCACGGCGAAGCGACGACACGACTTCGTGAAGTCACTGAGCCCAAGTCGGTTGGAAGTCGACCGGCTGGCGAAGAAGAGACGCGGGGAGCCGCTTGCGCGACCCCCCGCGTTGGATGGTGACCCCAAGGGGATTCGAACCCCTGTCGCCAGGATGAAAACCTGGTGTCCTAGGCCGGGCTAGACGATGGGGCCGACCTCGTACGGACCAGCGCCGGGGAACCCCAGCGCTGGAAAGAGGGCGGGGACGATAACGGCGCGGAATGCACGTGTCAACGCGCTCCCCGCGAGTTCATGCGGTCCAACCCAGCCGCCCCAGGCAGCCGAGGACGTGGCGGTACTCGCGCTCCAGGCCGTCGACGAGCTCGCCGTCGCCGCGGGCGGCGCGCGGGAGGATCGACCAGGTGTAGGTTTCGATCTCGAGGTGCAGTTCGGCGGTCCCCCAGAGTTCCGGCGAGCCGACGGCGGCCGCGAGCAGCGCCTCGGCGTGCGCGCGGGTCGTCCCCAGGCCGT
This sequence comes from Planctomycetota bacterium, assembly GCA_016220085.1. Lineage (GTDB taxonomy): Bacteria > Planctomycetota > UBA1135 > UBA1135 > JACRIN01. The sequence continues at coordinate 344 of JACRIN010000064.1, read as the reverse complement.
CGGCGCCTCCGGAGGCGAGGTCGGTCGGGACGTGGAAGTGACAACGCCACTCGTCCGCGTCGCGCCATGCAGCGTCGCCGCGCTCGAACGCCGCGCGCGCCTCACCGAGGTCGCCGGCGCGAACGAGCCCGTGCGCGCCGCGAGCGGTCACTTGGTGGAGAAAACGCGGCTCGTCGAGCGCGAAGAGCTGCTCGCGGCCGGCCGGGTGGCGAGCGGGCTCGCGCAGCGCGAGCGCGCTGGTGTATTGCAGCTTGCCGAGCGACGCGCCGCCGCGGACCGCGTCCGCGAGCGCCTGCTCGGGCTCCTCGAACTCGACCGCGGCGTGGCAGGCGTCGACGCACGCG
>JACRIN010000063.1 GCA_016220085.1 Planctomycetota bacterium | reverse complement strand
CGCGCCCGCGGTCAGGCCGATGCGCGAGCCGGCGGCGAACCAGGCGCTCTGGATGTCCTTCGGATCGTCGACCAAGTACGCGGGCTTGCCCTTGCGGCTGCCGAGCTCGCGCAGGCGATTGGAATTCGAGCTGTTGGGCGAACCGACGACCAAGAGCACGTCGATCGACGCGCTCATCTCGCGCACCGCATTCTGACGGTTCTGCGTCGCGTAGCAGATGTCCTTGAGCTCGGGCCCGCGGATCTTCGGGAAGCGTCGCTCGAGCGCGTCGATCACCTCGCGCGTGTCGTCGACCGACAACGTCGTCTGCGTGACGTACGCGAGCTTCTCCGGATCGCCGACGACCAATGCATCGACTTCCTCGACGGTCGAGAGCACGTAGACCTTGCCGTCGATCCGTCCGCGCGTGCCCTCGACCTCCGGGTGACCCGGGTGGCCGATCAACACGATCTCGCGACCGTCGCGGCGGTACGCCTGCGCTTGCATGTGCACCTTGGTCACCAGCGGGCACGTCGCGTCGATCACGAAGAGCTTGCGCGTCTCCGCCGTCTGCACGACCGACTCGGCGACGCCGTGCGCGGAGAAAACCGTCACCGCGCCCTCTGGGACTTCCTCGAGCGCGTCGACGAACTTCGCGCCGCGCGCGGAGAGCTCTTCCAGCACGTGGCGGTTGTGCACGATCTCGTGCAGCACGTACACCGGCGCTCCGTAGGTCTCGAGCGCGCGCTTGACGATCTCGATCGCGCGATCGACGCCCGCGCAGAAGCCGCGCGGCTGTGCGAGCAGGACTTGCATGTCGAAGTTGGCCATCGTGCGCGTTGCGTGCTGGGCGAGCGGGACGCGCGAGGCGTCCGCGAGCGTAGTGAACCGTCGCCGCGGGCTCCAGGGCCCTACCAAGGGTCTTAGTGATGCTCCTCGCTGACCAGGTTGCGGTTCCAGTTCGGCACTTCGACCACGAGGTCGCGCGTGCCGTCGGGAACGGCTTGGCAAGCGAGGCGGGACTTCGGCGTGAGCCCGGGCGCGTTGTCGAGCTGATCGAGCTCGTCGTCGGTCGCTTCTTGGCAGCTCTCGACGCCTTCGCGCACGATCACGTGGCACGTCGAGCACGCGCACACGCCGCCGCACGCGTGATCGATGTCGATGCCGTTGCCGAGCGCGATCTCGAGCAACGAGCCCTTCTGTCCGTCGCGCGAGTAGGGGAGCTTCGCGGGCTCGACCTCGACCGTCTTGCCCGCGGGCAGGAACGTGATGCGGTAGGGCTTCTCGGGAAGCTTCGCGTGGACGCGTTGGATGAAGGGATTGGATCCGCCCATGGAGTTCGTTTCGTCGGTCGACGAACGGCCAATGTAACCGATGCTGCGCGGCGCTCCACCCGGGCTTTGGCCGCGCTTCGGTTACGCGCGAGGGGCGAGCTCCGCGCCGCAGTCGCTGCACGCGCCGGAGGGCTGGGCGTGGTCGAGTTCGCAGCGCAGGCAGAACCCGCGCGCGGTCGGATCGTCGGTCGGCGGCGGAGCGAGCAGTCTGCTCGGGTCGAGCCCGAGCCGGTTGGCGGCGCGCTCGCGCTCGCCGAGCAGCCGCGCGCGAAACCAGCGCTCGCAGTCGATCGCCAACGGCTCGGCGGAGACTGGCGGCGGCAGCGGATGACGTGTGTCGAGCAGGATCGAGCGCACGAGCTCGCGCCGCGCATCCTCGCGGAGCAGCGCCGCGACCGCCAGCGGATCGAAGCCCGCGAGCCAAGGCCGAGCCAGCGAGTCGAGCGCGCGCACCGCTTCGGGCGGCGAAAGCGCGATCAGTGCCAGCGCGCGCCGTCGCGCGGCCTTCGCTTCGGGCCGGAGCGCTCGGTGCGCGCGCCAGAAGAGCACCGCGACCGTCGCGAGGCCGACGACGAGTCCCGCGAGCAACCACGGCCACGTCATCAAGATGCCGAAGCGCCACAGCACCGACGGCACGAGCACCGCGAGGAACCCGAAGAGGGCGTTGGTCGCGATCCGCAGCGCGCGCGTCGCGCTCGCGAAGCTCGCCGCGCGCGCGCTGACCGCCTCGACGTCGAAGCCCGGCGCGAGAGCGGCGTCGATCAGCGCCTCGCGTCGCGCGGCGGTCGCCTTGCGCAGCGTGTCGGCGAGCCGCGCGAGCTCGCGCGCCGCGTGCAACGTGTCGGCGCGCGCGAAGACGCGTCCGTCGATCCAGATCTCCTTCTCGATCGCGCGGACGTCGCCGACATCGCTCCAGCGCTTCGCGTACCACTGCGCGACGCGCGGCGCGCGGCGATCGAGTTCCAGGCCCGGCACGCTCGCGAGCCCATCGGGCGAGAACGCGAGCGGCCAGCTCTCGGCGACGAACAGCGTGCCGAGCGGCGGCAGCGGATTCGCCCACACCAACCCGGCGCGCGCGTTGCCGGTGAACGCCGACGGCAGCGCCGCGCGAAAGTCGCTCGCGCCGAGCGCTCGGAACGCGACCGCGCCGCGCCGCACCCAGGCGACGCAATCGCTCAGGTAGACCAGCGCGAGCAGCAGGACGAGCGCCTGGGTGTCGCTCATCGTGGTCGCGCTACGAGCTCGCCGAGCCCGCTTCGTCCTTCTTGCCGCCGCCGAAGAGCTTCTTCACGAGCGCTCCGAGTGCCACGACGCCGGCGACGATGACCTTCCAGAACTTCGCGAAGAGCCCGGTCTTCACCGCGAGCACGCCCGCGCCGCCGGCGACCAGCGCGGTCAGCCCGTACGCCGCGATCTTGTCGCCGGACGTGTACTCGCTGTAGCGCTCGCCGGAGATGTACGAGAAGCCTTCGAGCCGCTCGCGGAACGCAGGCAGGCTCTTCTCGAGGTCGTCCGGACCGCAGACCAGGGTGACCTCCATCACGCCCTTGCGACCGAGCAAGCGCGTGTTGTGGTTGACCGAGACGCCGCCGCTCGAGCTCTTGATGCTGAACGCCCACTCCAGGTTCTGGGTCTCGGAGTTGTACTGCGGCGGCACGACCCAGCCGAGGAGCTCGTGCTCGTCGAGCCCGCGACGACGGCGTTCCTCGTTGCCCGCGAGCGTCGCTTCTTGCATCTGCTCGAGCATCGCGTCGGCGTCGAGCTCGTCCTTCTCGTCGTCCTTGACGTAACCGCTCTCGTCGAAGTCGAAGACGACCCACCACTCGAACGACTCCGGCGCGAAGAGCCCGACCTCGCGACCGCCCGGGATGTTCTGGGTCGCTTCGAGGACCTTGCGCGTGTTGTCGCCGTCGGTGAAGACGAAACCCGCGGGCACTTCGATCGTCGCGCGGTCGCCGAGCTTGCCGGTGCCCTCGCGTTGGAACGTGAAGCCGAGCGAGCCCTCGATGACTTCGGTTTGCGAACGGTCGTCGATCGCTCCTCCAACGCCGTCGGCGTATCCGGTTTGCTCTTGCTGGTTAGGGAGCGAGCTCTCCGCCGATTCGGATTGCGAGTAAACGGGCGCGGCAAGCGCGAGCAAGGCGAGCGGGAGCGCGAAACGCATGGGTCGTCCTCTTCAAGGAGCACGGCGCGCGGGTTTGGCGAGCGCGAACGCGCGCGCCGCGGCGCGTCCGGGAGCGGCGCACGATACGCGCGGTCTTCGGAGGAATCAACGCGACCCCGCGCGCCCGATCAGGCGCCGCAGGCGCGCGCGCTGGGAGCGCTGGAGCATCACGGGGTAGACGTGGAAGAGCACATTCATCGATCCCATCCAGAACACGGCATCCCACCAACCGTGCGCGGCGGCCCACGCGATCGGAGCGAGCACGAGCACGAAGAGCCACGCGTGCGCGTTCTCGCCGTGTCGAGTCGCGCGCTCGTAGCCCGCGAGCGTCGCGCGCGTGCCATCGAAGACGCTGCGATCGCGCAGCGCGGCAGTCCAGCCGATCGCGCGCAGCACGCGCATGAAGACGAGCGCGCCGAGCGCTCGGTACACGCGGACTTCGCGCTCCGAGACGTCGAAGCGGCGTGAGTCGAGCGCGGGCGCGAGCAGCGTGTCGAGCAGCGCCGCCGCCCCCATCAGCGTGAAGTGCAGCTCGAACGCGAAGATCGCGCTGCGGAACGCGAAGAGCCTCATCAAGATCCCCAACACGGCGGCGGTGCCGATGAGGATCGCCGCGACGCCGAGCCCACGCGCGGTGCGCGTCGTCCCGCGCGCGGCCGTCGAGCTCCGTTCCGCCACGCGCTCCAACCTAGCAGGCGCCGGCCACGCGGGGCGCAAGCGGGGTTCCACGCTCGGCGGCGGGACCGGTGGCGTGGGGGCTCAGGCCACCGAGACCGACCGCGCCCTGCCCGGCGTGCGCCACGCTGGAAGCGCCGCGCGGGTTCAGAAGCCGAGTTGGAGCATGACCACCAGGCCGCTGGTGTCGAGCTCGAGCGTGTCGACGCCGAGCGCGTTGGGATCGAAGTCGCCGAACTCGTAGCTCGCGTACCGCCAGCCGACGAAGAGACTCGCGTGCTCGAACGCGTGGAAGCGCGCGCCGGCCTCGACGGAGAGCTCGTTGCCGAACTCGGGGAAGTAGAGCGATCCGCCGGCGCGCGCGTAGGGCTCGAACCACGGCGTCGCGAGCCAGCCGGCTTGCAGCGCGAAGTACGGGCCGACGCCGTTCAGGTCCTCGAGCTCGTCGGGCGTCGTGTCGAAGTCCGCGCCCTGCCACGCGAGTCCGCCGACCGCGCCGATCCAGCCGTGCTCGCCGACCGTGCGATCGACGCCGAAGCCGAGCGCCAACGTCTCGATCGAGTAGTCGAGCGCCTCCGTCTCGCCGTCGGCCATCCGCCACTCCGCTTCGAGGTGGGTGCCGTCGTGGACGGCTGTGCCGCTGAGCCGTTTCTCGACTCGCGCGCCGACGAAGAGCGCGTCGTGATCGGTCTCGTCGAGCGACACCGTTCCGCAAGCGGCGAGCAGCGTTGCCGCGGCAACGGAGGCGGAGAGGAAGCGGTGCGGGTTCATCGAGCTCTGCGAAGCGGACTTGGGAAGCGTGTCCCGCGCGGAGGCAAGCCGCGCGAGCGTGGGCGCCGGCGCCGCGCGAGCGATCGCGGCGACGCCGGCTCGGAACGTCGGTCAGGCGTGCGGCGCGGCGTCGCCTCCGGACCGGCCGCCGCGGCCGCGACCACCGCGACGACCGCGGCGCGGAGCGTCGCCTTCGCCTCCAGTGCGCGGGGTGCGCTCTTCGCGCGGCGCGCGCGCTTCGCCGGGCGCTTGCGCGGCGCGCGGAGCCTGTGCGGAGCGCGTGGCTTCGGGCGGACGGCGTTCGGCGCGAGGCGCGCTGCTCGGCGCGGGTCGGTCCGCGTGCGCGGG
>JACRIN010000065.1 GCA_016220085.1 Planctomycetota bacterium | reverse complement strand
TCCACCCCGATCGCCCCCGCCACTCTCACGTTATCCTGCTTCACGGTCATCCTCCTGTGGGTCTTGCACTTCGAGTGCGCCTTCGCGGTCACACTACGACCGCTACCCCAGGAGGGTGGCCCTCTCATCCCATCTGCTAGCATCCGCGCACCCCTGACGTCGTTCTCGCCTCTCCCGAGGATCCCGATGCACCGTCGTTTCGCTCATGCGTTGGTCTTCGCCTTGACCGCGTCCTCGCTCGCCGTCGCGCACGACGGCGACGCGAAAGTCGTCGATCCGCGCGAGCGTTGGGGCGGGCCGGCCTATCGACGCGACCTCGACGGCGACAACCACTTCGCCGCGACTTCGTTCCCGGCGATCGGCATCCAATTGCAGAGTTGGTTGCCGCTCTCGACGTTCGCGACGGTGATCAACAACGCGAACAGCGGTTGGGGCTACGTCTCGCCGTCCGGTCGCGAGTACGCGTTCATCGGGCTCTCGATCGGCACCGGCGTCGTCGAAGTGACCACTCCCGGCGCGGCGCAGCTGCTCACCGTGATCCCCGGCCCGACCAGCATCTGGCGCGACGTCCGAACGTACCAGCAATACGCGTACGCGGTCAGCGAGGGCGGCACCGGCATCCAGGTGCTCGATCTGTCGCAAATCGACAACGGCACGGTGACACACGTCAACACGATCACCACCGGCGGCGCCGCGCAGACGCACACGGTCTGTATCGACACGGCGAGCGGCTTCCTCTATCGCTCCGGCGGCAGCGGCAACGGTCTGCGCATCTACAGCCTCGCGAACCCGCTGAATCCGACGTTGGTCGCGAGCTGGAACAACAAGTACGTGCACGAAGTGTCGGTCTTCACCTACACGAGCGGCCCGTATGCCGGGAAGCAAATCGCGTTCTGCTGCGACGGCTTCAACGGCGGCTGGACGAATACCGGGCTCGACATCCTCGACGTCACCAACAAGTCGAACATCAAGGTGCTCGGCTCGACGACGTGGGCGAACGCGGGCTACTCGCATCAAGCGTGGCCGTCGAGCGACTTCAAGTACCTCTACGTCAACGACGAGAAGGACGAGCAGGATTTCGGGTTGCCTTCGACCACGATCGTGATCGACATCCAGAACCTGGCCGCGCCGCAGGTGCTCAACACGTTCTCGAACGGCAACTCGGCGATCGGGCACAATCTCTACACCAACGGGAAGTGGCTCTTCGAGGCCAACTACCGCAGCGGATTGCGCGTCTTCAACACCGAGTTCTCGCAGACGTTTCCGCTGGAGTACTACTCGTTCGACACCGTGCCCTCGGGCGACGAGCCGACTTTCTCCGGTCTGTGGAACGTGTACCCGTACCTGCCGAGCGGCACGATCCTCGGCTTCGACATCGACAAGGGCCTGTTCGTTTGGACGATGGCCGGTCTGCCGGGTCCGTCGACGTACTGCTCCGCGAAACCGAACTCGCAGGGCTGCGTGCCGACGATCTCGTTCACCGGCCGGCCGGCGTGGCTCAGCCCGCTCGAGTTCTGGATCAACGCGAGCAACGTGCTCAACAAGAAGTGGGGCCTCTTCTTCTACGGCCTCGCTCCCGCGAACGCGCCTTTCCACGGCGGCACGCTCTGCATGAGCGCACCGATCAAGCGCACGACGCTCCAGAGTTCGGGCGGCTCGAGCTCGGGCACCGATTGCACCGGCAGCTTCGCGTTCGAGTTCAACGCGTACCTACAGAACTTCATCGATCCGGCGCTCGACGTCGGCACGTTCGTGTACGGCCAGTACTGGAGTCGCGATCCGAGCGATCCGAGCGGCTTCACGGACAGCCTCTCGAACGCGATCAAGTTCAGCGTCGAGTTCTGAGCCGCTCTCCACCCTTCCACGGTCGCGATGGAACCCGTCCGTCGCGACCGCCGTCGTCTCTCCGAAGGTCCGGCCGATGCCGCTGTGCGACCAAGCGCAGTAGCATGGGTCGGTCCGCCCTGTCCCCGTCCCCCGCCTGGAGCCGAAGATGTTGAATCGCGGTTGGTTCGTCGCGTGCGCGTTGGTTTTCGCTGCGAGCTCGGCGCTCGCGCACGAGGACGACGGCAAGATCCTCGATCGACGCCCGCCGTACCGCGGCGCGGGCTTCACGCGCTCGTCCGCCGCGAACCCGGGCGGATCGCAGAAGTCGATCAACCTGCTCGGCTTCCAAGCGAGCGGCATCGAGCTCCTCTCCTGGCTCCCGTTGCCCGACTTGAAGCCCGGCGCGGACAACGCGAATTCGTGCTGGGGCTACGTGTCGCCGTCGGGCCGCGAGTACGGGATCATCGGGCTGTCGAACGGCACCGCGTTCGTCGAGATCACGAATCCGGGCAACGCGACCGTCGTCGCGACGATCACCGGACCGACCAGCCTCTGGCGCGACGTCAAGACGTATCAAACGTACTGCTACGCGATCAGCGAAGGCGGCGGCGGCATCCAGGTGATGGACCTCTCGCAGATCGACTCGGGCGTCGTGACCTTGGTCAACACGGTGACCACCGGCGGCGACCTCGCGACGCACACGCTCGCGCTCGACGCGCAGAGCGGCTTCCTCTATCGCGCCGGCGGCGTCGACAACGGTCTGCGCATCTACAGCCTCGCGAATCCGGCGGACCCGAGCCTCGTCGGCCAATGGCAAACGAAGTACGTGCACGAAGCCTCGGTCTTCACGTACACGTCGGGCACCTACGCGGGGAAGCAGATCGCGTTCTGCTGCGGCGGCTACAACAACGGCTGGAACAGCACGGGCCTCGACATCCTCGACGTCACCAACAAGTCGAACATCGTCGTGCTCGGGCACCTCTCGTACTCGGGCGCGCAGTACTGCCACCAAGGTTGGCTCAGCGACGACAAGCAGTACTTCTACATCGATGACGAGTTCGACGAGGGCGGCGTCGGCTTCACCAAGACCTACGTCATCAAGGTGACCAACCTCTCCGCGCCCCAGCACGTCAACACGTTCACGAACACGAGCACGGCGATCGGCCACAACCTCTACACGCGCGGCAATCGCCTCTACGCGTCGAACTACCGCGCCGGCCTGCGCGTGTTCGACAAGACGAACCAGACGAGCCCGACCGAGATCGCGTACTTCGACACGTGGCCGGACGACGACGACGCGCACTTCAACGGGCTCTGGAACAACTACCCGTTCTTCCCCAGCAACGTCGTCATCGGCAGCGACATCGAAAAGGGCCTCTTCGTGTGGTGGGTCGGCGCTCCGCAGCTCGCGGTGAGCTTCCCGAACAACTACCCGACGATCCTCGATCCCGCCGGACAGTCGGTGACGGTCAAGATCACGCCGGCGGCGGGCTCCAGCGTGCTCGCGGGCAGCGAGACGCTCTACTTCGACGACGGCAGCGGTTGGCAGACGGCACCGCTGACGTCGCTCGGCGGCGATCTCTACGACGCCCAGATCCCGGCCGGCGAATGCGCGAAGGCGATGCGTTGGTACGTCGGCGCGAAGTCGCAGAACGGTTGGGATTGGATCGAGCCCCAAGGCTCGCCGCTCGCGCCGGTGACCAGCTTCTACGCCGGTAGCCTGACGATCGCCGCCACCGACGAACTCGAAGCTCCGAGCGGTTGGACCGCCGGCGATCCCGCCGATACCGCGACCAACGGCATTTGGATCCGAATGGATCCCTCCGGCTCGCCGAACCAAACCGACAGCGACCACACGAGCAACGGCACGCTCTGCTGGGTCACCGGCGCAACGCCGCCGTTCGGCTCGGCGAATCAGGGCGACGTCGACGGCGGCTTCACGACGCTCTACTCGCCGCTCTACGACCTCTCGACGTTCGCGGAGCCCGCGATCAGCTACTGGCGCTGGTTCCACAACGCGATCGGACCGTTCAAGCACGAGGACGCCTTCACGGTCCAGATCTCGAACGACGACGCCAACTGGACGACGGTCGAAACCGTCGGTCCGAACGGACCGGAGACCGCCGGCGGTTGGTTCCTCCACGTCGTGCGCGTCGCCGACTTCGTCGCACCGACGAGCACCATGCGCTTGCGGTTCATCGCCGACGACTCGCTCAACGACTCGGCGGTCGAGGCCGCGATCGACGATCTGCAATTGCTCGAACTCTCCTGCCCGGGCACGCCGCAGCTCTACTGCACGGCGAAGGTGAACAGCCAAGGCTGCTCGCCCACGATTTCGGGCATCGGGTTCGCGAGCGCGAGCTCGCCGCAGCCGTTCCTGGTCGGCGCGAGCAACGTGCTCAACAAGAAGAACGGACTGCTCTTCTACGGCTCGAGCACGCTCGGCGCCGCGTTCCAAGGCGGCACGCTCTGTGTCGCGCTGCCGATCACGCGCACCAGCCTGCAAGCCTCCGGCGGAAGTGCGTCGGGCACCGATTGCACCGGGGCGTACAGCTACGACCTCAACGCGTGGATCCAAGGCGGACTCGATCCGAGCTTGGTCGCGGGCGCGCAGGTGTGCTGCCAGTACTGGGCGCGCGATCCGCAGGATCCGAGCGGTTTCGCGACCAGCCTCTCGAACGCGTTGAAGGTGACGATCGAGCCTTGACGCTCGGTTCGCGCGACGCGCAGCGCGTCGCGTCGGGCTCGAACGAAGCGGAGGGCGGCCGATGGGGCGCCCTCCGTGTCTTTCGGTGCGGAGGTGTGAAGCTCGAACCCGGAAAGCGCTTCCGGCCGAGCAGATTCCGGAGCCGTCGCGCATCGGTAAGAGCGACGTTCTTCGTCGCTCGCCCGCGAAGCGAGCTCCAAGGCGTCGGGTACACTGGAAAGTCTCTCCGTCCGATCCGCCTTCCGTCCCCCAGCCCACACCCCGCCGCGCACCATGACGTTCTCCACGCGTCGCGTCGCGACTTTCGTCGCGACCTCAGCCGTATTGTCTCCGGCGCTCTTCGCGCAACAGTTCACCCTCCAACCGGTCTTTCCCCACGGCGCCCAATGGACCGAGGGCGTCGAGTGCGCGGACGTCGACAACGACGGCGACCTCGACGTGTTCTTCGCGGAAGGCGAAGGCTTCATGTCCGCGGGCACGAAGCGCCAAAACAAGCTGGTGATCAACAAGCTCGTCGAGACCGGCCCCGGCGTATTCGCCGACGAGAGCCTCACCCGCCTCGGCGCGCACGTCTCGAACGGCAAGGGCGTCGCCACCGGTGACGTCGACAACGACGGCTGGACCGACGCGCTCTACGCGAACGGTTTCGGCACCGACCTGCCGTTCCTGTATCACAACCAGGGCTCGTCGAACCCCGGCTTCTTCACGTTCGACGGCGTCGCGCGCGGCTTCACGACCGCCCACTCCGCCGGCGGAGCGCAGTTCGGCGACCTCGACGACGACGGCGACCTCGACGTCATCATCAACGATGCGTACTTCACCACCGCCGCCGCGCCGCACCTCTACATCAACAACGGCGCCGGTGTCTTCACCGAGCAACCGGCGAAGCTCGGTGCGCCCGCGAAGGGCTCGCAGATGGACGTGCAGCTCGTCGACGTCGACAACGACGAGGACCTCGACTTCTTCGGCGTCTGCCGGCAGTCGAACGCGGGCGGCTCGCACTACCTGATGCTCAACGACGGTGCCGCGAACTTCACGAACCAGTCGGCGCTGATCACCGTAACGAGCACCTCGACCTACGAAGCCGAATGCGGCGACCTCGACGGCGACACCGATGTCGACCTGTTCTTCGTCAGCCTCACGGGCTTCCAAGAGGGCGCGTACCGGAACGAGAAAGTCTCGAGCGGTACGCTCAGCTTTACGAAGCTCACGCCGCTCACGCCGGGCGTCGACGACAATGAGATCGCGCTCTTCGACTGGGACGTCGACGGAGACTACGACGTAGTCGTCGGCTCGCTCGCAAGCCACGAGTACCTGCACCGCAACAACGGCTCGTTCAGCTTCACCGACGTATCGTCCGGCACGATCACGTTCCTCAGCGACTCGACGCTCGACTGCACGGTCGCCGACCTCGACAACGACGGTCGTTACGACATCATCACGGCCCAAGGCGAGTCCAACGCGCCCCAGTTCACCGACAAGTGGTACAAGAACTCCGGCGCGCAGGACACGCTCGCTCCGGTGATCGTCAGCCAGTCGTCGTTCACCGCCGCCGCCGCCGGTCCGGTCGTCTTGCACGCCAAGATCCGCGACCAGGTGATCGACGACGGCATGAACTGGGTGACGAGCGCGTCGCGCTTCACCCTGAACCCGATCGCGCAATCCGCCGGCGTCTCGATCGACCCCGGCGCGTTCACGCCTTCGGTGCTCAACGTCGCGACCGGCACCACGGTGACGTGGACCAACAACTCCGGCGCGAACCAATCGGTCGACATCAGCCCCGCGCCGTGGGTGTTCAACTCCGGCACGATCGCGAACGGCGGCACGTATGCGTTCACGTTCGTCGCGCCGGGCACCTACGCGATCTCGACCACCGGCGGCTTCAACGCCCAGGTCGTCGTCACCGGCGGCGCCGTGACCCAGAAGGGCTTCTACATGGGCGGCCAGCAGTACCGCTTCGCGGTCGACGCGACCAGCGCGGCGGAACTCTGCTACGAGCTCGTCTTCACCGACTGGGCCGGCAACGTGCGCGTTTCGCGCCCGGTGCGCGTGACGCTCTCGGGCGGCGGCTGCACGCCCCCGGTCGTCTACTGCACGGCGAAGGTCAACAGCATCGGCTGCACGCCGACGATCGGCTGGTCCGGCACGCCGAGCGCGAGCGCGGGCGCGGGCTTCTTCGTCACCGCCTCCAACGTGCTGAACAACAAGAGCGGGCTCTTCTTCTACAGCTTCAACGGACAGCAGGCGATCGCCTTCCAAGGCGGCACGCTCTGCTTCAAGCTGCCGATCAAGCGCACGTCGCTGCAAGGCTCGGGCGGCAACCCGCCGCCGAACGATTGCTCGGGCACGTACTCGATCGACTTCAACGCGTACATCGCGTCGGGCGTCGATCCGGCGCTGGTCGCGGGCGCGGCGTTCGACGGCCAGTACTGGGCGCGCGACCCGGGCTTCTCGCCGCCGAACAACACCAGCTTGACCGACGCACTGCACGTGGTGCTGTGCCCGTGATCCAGAGCGCATCCGCCGCGCGCGCCTGACGCGCCGCGACGGAGCCGAGACGAACGAGGCCGGCTGCCCGAACGGGCGGCCGGCCTCGTGTGCTCCCAGCGCCCGAGCGCACGACCGGCGGCGCAGAGCTCACTCGCAGCGTTCACTCGCTGCGTTCACTCGCTGCGGTCGCGGACGGCGAGGGAGGCGCCGGCGAGGCTCGGTCGATGAGTCGAACAAGTGAGGCCGGCCTCCGTGGGGGAGACCGGCCTCAGTGGCTTCCGGTGCGTCCTTGCCACGCGTCGGAAGCGGCGGAGCCGAGCGATCTCGCGGCGCGCGGCTTCGCCGGGGGGGGGGAGAGAGTCGGAGAGAGACGGACCTCAGGGCGTGAACACCACCTTGAGGCCGTTGCTCATCGCGGTCGCCGTGCCGTCCGCGAGGTTCGGATCCTCGAACAGGAACTGGTAGACCCGCGTGTCGCCCGCCATCGAGGCGTCGAGCGCGATCGAGTACTTGGTGTAGCCGGTGGTGTCGAGCACGTGGGTTGGGAGCCGCTTCACCGGCTTCTCGGGGTAGAGCGTGCCGCCTTTGAACGGCTGCGCGACGATCGCCGGACCCCACACCATCATCCCGCGTTGCTTCGGAACGGCGCTCTTCACCTCGATCGAGAAGCTCTGGCCGGCGATCGACGGTGTGCCCTTCCAAGAGAGCGTCGCGAACTTCGCCTGCGAGGTCTGTTTGCCCTTGCCGAACACGTAGGTGTCGCCGAGCGAGAGCGTGCTGACGAAACCATCGCTGGTGCCGCCGTCGTAGCCGGGGTCGAACGTGCCCGCGGTCGTCGGGAAGTTGGCGGAGTCGGTGTCGCCGGAGAACACCACCTTGTTCTGCGCACCGAGCGTCAGCGTCCGACCGCGATCGCCATAGCCCGTGTTGCCGTTGCCGCCGACGAAGGTCGAGTAGAGCAGCTCCGACAGATCCTCGGAGAGCTTGACGATCACGGCGTCGGTGCTGCCGGCGTACTTCGGCTGGGTCGCGTCGAGCGTCACGGGGAAGCCGGCGGAATCGGTGTTGCCGCTGAGGTAGACGTTGCCGCTGGAGTCGACGTCGAGGCCGGAGAGCTCCTCGTCCGCCGTGCCGCCGAGGAACGTGCCCGCGAGCAACTGCTTGCCGTCGGGCGCGAGCCGCACGACGAACCCGTCGCGCGACGAGCCGGCGGTGTGGTGCTGCATCCAGCCGCCGGCGGGCAGGAGGAAGTCGTGCGAGGTCGCCTGACCGAGCACGATCGCGTTGTCGAAGTCGTCGAGCTCGAGCGCGTCGTTGCCGGCGACCGCGTCGTCGCCCGAACCGCCGAGGTAGGTCGAGTAGACGAGCTTCTTCCCGTCCGCCGAGAGCCGCGTGACGAAGCCGTCGCCGACGTAGATGCTGGTGCCGGTGTCTCCGCCGTACTGGGTCTGGAACGCGCCGTTGGTCACCGGGAAGTTCGACGAGTTGGTCATTCCGGCGACGACGATCGAACCGTCGCTGGCCAGTTCGAGCCCGCTGTACGTCGCGTCCTCGCCGCTGCCGCCGAGGTACGTCGCCCACACGACGTTGCCGAGCGAGTTCAGCTTGGTCACGAAGCCGTCCCACGAGCCCGGCGCACCCGCCGCGTGCGCCGTCTGGAAAACGCCCGCCGTCGTCGGGAAGTCGAGCGACGCGGTCGCGCCGCCGAGGTACAGGTTCCCCTGCGCGTCGAGCGCGAGCGAGCCGCGCGGATTCTCCTCGTCCTTGCCGCCGAGGTAGGTGCACATCTGAAGCGCCTTCAGGTCGGACGAGAAGCGCGCGACGAAGACGTCCTTGAGCCCCTTCCACTTCGAGCCGTTGGTGACTGGGAAGTCCTTGGATTCGGTGAAGCCGACGACCCACACGCGCCCCTGCGCGTCCGCGACGACGCCGTAGCCGCGCTCGTCCGCCGTGCCGCCGAGGTACGTCCATGCGACCACGGTCGAGAGGTCCGCCGACAGGATGCCGACGAACGCGTCGCTCAGGCCGTGGAACGTCTTCTGGAATCCGCCCTTGGCCGCGGGGAGAGTCTGCGAGAAGTTGGTCGAGCCTGTGTTGCCGGTGACCAGGATGCGCCCCTGCGCGTCGATCGCGCAGCCCTGGACGCGATCGTGCGCATTGCCGCCGAAGAACGTGGTGCTCGGGTGATTCTGCGCCGACGCCGTGACCGCGACGATCGCGGCCACGGAGATCCCGAGCACGACGCGCGTGGAGAAATGACGATTCATGAATGTCCTCTTTCGATGCCTGCCGATCGACGAGGGTCGTGCGAGCGAGCCCACGCCCACCACGCACCGTCCCTCCCTGCCGTCGCCGCGCGCTTTGCCGAAGCACGCGCGGAACGCACACTACGACCGTCGAATCGACCGAGCGGTTGCGGTCCGCTCAGTGAATTCCCGTTGAGCTAGGGCCTCGAACGGACGTCGTTGCATTCGCGGGCCTTAGTCCCGCCGATTGACGTGCAACATGAAAGGCTCGGCATCTTGCGCGCTGCGACGCGCCATCGAGCCATCGAGCCGCGACGCTCGGCCGTGACGCGAGGGTGATTCGTGATGCAACTCGCCATCGCGCCGTGACGTGCAGGCGCGAGGCAACGCGTGCTCGCGCCGTGGCGAGCCAGCGCTCGGTGGCGAGCTCGTCCCGACGCCGACGAGCCAACGCTCGGCCAGGGCGACGCTCCGCGCGGGCAAACGCTCCGTGAGGGCCAATCGCGCCGCGAAGTGCGACCGCGGCGCGGAACCCGAGTCTCAGCTACGCACGAGGGAGAGCCAGCCGTGCCGATCGGGGATCTTGCCGCTGACGATGCCCAAGTACTCGTTCTGCAGCGCCGTCGTGATCGGACCGCGCGAGCCCGCGCCGACCTTGCGGCCGTCGACCGATGCGACCGGCGTCACTTCGGCGGCGGTGCCGGTGACGAACACTTCATCCGAGGTGTAGAGCATCTCGCGCGGCACGCGCTCTTCGCGGACCTCGAGCCCGCGCTCCTTCGCCAGCCGGATCACGTACCCGCGGGTGATGCCCGACAGGATCGACGAGCCGACCGACGGCGTGTGGATCATGCCGCCCATCACCAGGAAGACGTTGTTGCCGCTGCCCTCGGAGACGAAACCGTCGACGTCGAGCGCGATCCCGTCGTCGTAACCGTGACGACGCGCTTCGCCGATCACCAACGCGGAGTTCAGGTAGTTCGCCGCCGCCTTCGCGCGCGCGGGGTGCGTGTCGGGCGCCATGCGCCGCCAGCTCGAAACGCCGAGCTTCACGCCCTTCGCCCGCGCCTCGTCGCCGAAGTGCGCGCCGTGGGGCCACGTCGCGATCGCCAGCTCGACCGGGCAATTGGTCGGATCGACGCCGAGCTGCGCGTAGCCGCGGTACGCGAGCGGCCGGATGTAGCACGAGTCGTGGCCGTTCTTGCGCACGCTCTCGACGATCGCCTCGGTGACGGCGGCGTGCGAGTACTTGAGCGGCATCTCGCAGATCGCGCAGGATTGGAAGAGCCGGTCGACGTGCTCTTTCAACCCGACGATCGCGGGGCCGTTCGGCGTCGCGTACGCGCGAATGCCTTCGAAGATCGCCGTGCCGTAGTGCAGTGCGTGGGTCGCGACGTGGACCTTCGCGTCTGCCCAAGGAACGAACTGTCCGTTGAACCAGATGAAGCCTGTGCCGGGGAGCTGCATCCGCGCATCTTACTGTAGACTCCCCCCTCCATGAGGATCCAAGAAGTGCCGCACGGCCTGAACGTGGTGATCGAAACCGGCGCCACGATCTACATCGGCAGGTTCGATTCTTTGAACGGCTTCAAGGCTCTGCTGCACTCGTGTGACGTGCATCCCATCGGTGCCGGCGAGGACGTCGAGCACTACGTACGAGATGCCGCCACCTATGGGGTCAATGTCACCCAGGGTGATGCGGAAGTCGACGTACTCGGGATCAAGAGCGTTCGACTGCTGCGCGACGTGCCGAAGCTCGCCTGAGAGCGTATTGCTTCCGAGCGACGGCGTTGGACGCGCTCGCGCTCGCAGCCGCGCGCCGAAAGCTCGGCGGGCCCAAAGCCAGGGCCGCCGAAACCTCGGCGGGGCGAAACCTCGGCGTGCAGAAAGCTCGGCGCACTGAAACGTGGGCGTGCCGAATGCCTGATGTGCGGACACCACGGCGCGTCGCGGCCCAGCGCAATCGCACCGCCTCGAACGCCGCGCACTCGGATCGACTCGACCGGGCCGGCGAGCTCTCGCGGCCGGGAGCGTAAGATGGCGCCCGACGCGCGGCACGTGCGCCGTCCCCCACCATGACCTCGAATCGCCCGCTCCGTTTCGCCGCAGCGCTTTCCGTCGAACCCGATTCCGCGAAGGCGGAGCGCCAATGCCTCGATCGGCTGACGACCGACCTCGACGGCTCGCGGCCGGACCTGATCGCGGTCTTCGTGTCGCACCATCACGGCGCGTCGATCGAGGAGCTCGGTCCACGCATCGCGCGCGAGCTCGGCACGAACGCGATCGTCGGCTGCACCGGCGAGAGCATCATCGGAGGCACTCGCGAGGTCGAAGCCGAGCCCGCGCTCTCGCTGTGGGCCGCTTCGCTGCCCGACACGCGCGTGACGACGTTCGAGTGCACCGCGAAGCCGCACGAGGACGAACGACCGACGTTCAGCGCGCGGCCGCCGATCGGCGAGCGGACGCAGAGCTCGATCCTGCTCTTCGCCGATCCGTTCTCGTTCCCCGCGGACGACTACCTGCGCGTGTTGAACGACGAGTTCCCGGGCGTGCCCGTGGTCGGCGGCATGGCGAGCGGCGGCATGGGGCCGGGCCAGAACCTGCTGATCACCGCGGACGGCCTGCGCGCGGGCGGCGCGTTCGGCGCGGTGCTCGAGGGCGGCGTCGAGGTGTGCTCGGTGGTCAGCCAGGGCTGTCGGCCGGTCGGCAAGCCGTGGGTCGTCACCGCGTCCCACGAGAACCTGGTCCAGAAGCTCGGCGGCCGCGCCGCGGTCGAGGTGCTCGCGGAGACGCTGCAACACCTGCCGACGCGCGATCGCCAGCTCTTCCAACGACAACCCTTCGTCGGCCTCGCGATCGATCCGGCGAAGAGCACGTTCGAGCGCGGCGACTTCCTGGTCCGCCAGATCGTCGGCGTGCAGCCGCAGGAGAAAGCGATCGCGGTCAGCGACATCCCGCGCCGCGGCAGCACGCTGCAGTTCCTGGTGCGCGACGCGGATTCGGCGAGCGAGGACCTCGCCGCGCTGATGAGCTCGCAAGGCGGCGGCTCGGTCGAGGGCGACGCGCACGGCGCGGGTGCGTTGCTCTTCTCGTGCAACGGCCGCGGCTCGCGCATGTTCACCACGCGCGATCACGACGTGACCAAGGTGCGCGCCGGACTGCACGCGGACCTGCCGATCGCCGGCTTCTTCGCGATGGGCGAAATCGGACCTGTCGGCAAGCGCAACTTCCTGCACGCGTACACGGCGAGCGTCGCGGTCTTCCGCGCGCGCCGCTCATGAGGAGGCATCGATGCTCTGGGTAGCGATCGGCATTGCGGCGTTGGCGTTGATCCTGGCGTTGACGGCGCTCGCCAAGGCCTCGGCCGCGGCGCGCGAGCTCGAGGACGCGCGCATGGAGGCGAAGCGTGCGGCGAACGCGGCGCGCGAGGAGCTCGCCGAGCAACTCTCGGTGACGCGCCAACTGCTCGCCGCGGTCGCCGAAGGCGCGCGACCGACCCGCGAGATGATCCTCGACGGCCAACTCTGGCGCGATGTCGACGGGCCCGAGGCTCAGCGCATGCTCGCGAGCGGCGAGCTGCGCATCGTCGACGTGCGCTCGGCGCAGGAAACCGCCGGCGGGGTCCTCGCCGGTGCGATCCTGATCCCGGTCGACGAGCTCGAGTCGCGCAAGGGCGAGCTGCCGAACGACGGCAAGCGCACGCTGCTCTACTGCGCCGGAGGCGGTCGCTCGGCCGCGGCGTGCGATTTCCTGACGTCGCAGGGCTATCGCGAGCTCTACAACCTCGCCGGCGGCATCGGAGCTTGGAAAGGCCCGATTGCGCGGGAGAACCAGGGCTCGCGCGAGACGCCGGGCTCACGCAAGACGCAAAGCTGAGCCCCGCCGTGCGCTGGAAGACGTTCGCGCTCGGATCGCTGGCGGTCGTCGCGTTCGCGCTCGGCGCGGGCGCGCTCTGGGTCGGGATGTGGCGGCGCTCCGGCCTGCCCGAGCGCAGCGGCGAGTTCACGGTGCCGGGCTTGTCGGCGCCGGTCGTGGTGCGCGTCGACGAGCGCGCGGTGCCGCACGTGCGCGCCGAGAAGCTGGTCGATCTCGCCGCCGCGCTCGGCTGGCTGCACGCGAACGACAGGCTCTTCCAACTCGAGATGGGCCGCCGCCGCGCGAGCGGTCGTCTCGCCGAGGTCTTCGGCGTCGTCGCGGTCGCGGAGGACGTGCGCATGCGCGAGCTCGGGCTTCGTCGCGCCGCGGAAAGCTACGTCGCGGTGCTCTCGCCGGAGAGCCGCGAGCTGCTCGACGCGTACGCGCGCGGCGTCAACGCGTGGCTCGACTCGCACCGCGGCGACCTGCCGAGCGACCTCGATCGCCTGGTCGACGAAGTCGCGCCGTGGCAACCGGCGGACAGCCTCTGCTTCGCGCTCTTGATGGCGTGCGATCTCTGCTATCCGCGCTTCTACGAGGAGCAGCGCTTCGAGTGGTTGGGAGCGTTCGGCAAGGAGCGCGCGCTCGATCTGATCGGCAAGGGTCCGCTGGAGATCGCCGACGACGTGCTCGCGCGCGCCGCCGAAGCTCGCAAGAAGCTCGCGGCCGCCGACGCGACGCCGCGCGCCTTCGATGCCGGCTCCGAGCACGTCGAGAAGAAGGGCGGCAGCAACAATTGGGCAGTCGACGCGGGGCGCGCGAAAGCGAGCGCGGCGCTGGTAGCGAACGATCCGCACCTCGCACTCGCGTTGCCCGCGCTGTGGTACGAAGCCGGCCTGCGAGCGAAGGACTACGACGCATACGGGATGACGCTCGCCGGCTTGCCGGTGGTCGTGATCGGCCGCGGCCCGGACGTCGCGTGGGGCTTCACGAACAGCGAGCTCGACGCCACCGACGAGTTCCTCGAGGAGCTCTCGTCCGACGGCGCGTCGGTGCGCCGCGGCGACGCGTTCGTGGCGATCGAGAAGCGCGCGGAGACGATCCGCGTGAAGCGCGGCGAGGACGTCGTCGTCGAGACCGGCACCACCGACCGCGGCGTGCTCTTGCCGCCGCTCGCGTCGCGCGGTTTGCCGGCGCGTTCGCTCGCGTGGACGGCGTACACGCCGTTCGACCCGGTCGCGCCGTTCGTCGCGCTCGCGCGCTCGAAAAGCGTCGACGACGTCCCGCGCGCGATCGCCGACTTCGTCGCGCCGGTGCAGAGCATCGTCGCGGGCGACACGCGCGGCGCGGTGCTGTTCACGTTGCTCGGTCGCGCGCCGGAGCGCACGCGCGGCGACGGCTCGGTCCCGGCTCCCGGTTGGGACGCGCGTTGGGCGTGGACCGGCCTGCGCGCCGCCGACGACAACCCGCGCATCTCGCGGCCGAGCGATGGCTTCGTCGCGACCGCGAACAACGACATGCGGCCGCAGAACTCCGCGCTCTCGCTCTCCGGAGACTTCGCGAACCCGTCGCGCATCGAGCGCATCCGCGAGCGCCTCGACGGCACGCGCGCGTGGACGCCGGAGAAGACGCTCGAGCTCCAACTCGACGTCGTCTCGCGCTACGCGCTCGCGCTGGTCGCCGCGCTGCCGGACGATCTCGACGGCGAGGCTCGCGCCGCGGCGGACGTGCTGCGCGCGTGGGACGGCCGGATGCAGAAGGGCGGCGCCGCTGCGCTGTTCGGGATCTTCGAGCGCGAGCTCGGCGCGCGCGTGTTCGACGACGAGTTCCGCGACGCGAAGCTCGGGCCGATGGGTGTCCTGCGCAAGGCCGACGCGCTCGAGCGATTGCTGGTCGGCGAGCTCTCGGCGAAGTGGTGCGACGACGTCGCGACGCCGGTCGTCGAGAGCCTGCGCGACGCGCTCACCGCCGCGCTCGCCGCCGCGCTGAGGGAAACGCGCACGCGCTTCGGTGTCGAGCCGAGCGCATGGGATTGGACCGCGCTCAACGTATGGGAGCCGGAGCATCCGCTCGCCGCCGCGCGGTACGTCGGCTGGCTGTTCAGGCGCGGACCGTTCAGGCTGCCGGGCTCGGCGCAGACCGTCGGCGTGTTCACCGGCTCGTGGCGCGGCGATCACGTCGCCGTCGGCCACGGAGCGTCGATGCGCTGGATCGCGGACCTCGGCGACGGCGATCGTTCGCTCACGATCTTGCCGGGCGGTCAGTCGGGCCATCCGTTCGACGAGCACTTCGACGATCAGCTCGAGGACTACGTCGCCGGCCGCATGCGGCGCGTGTACTGGAGCGAAACCGCGATCGACGCGCACGTCGCGTCGACGATCGCGCTGAAGCCGTGATGCGCCGTCGCTCGATCGAGCTCGCGGACGTCCGACACGCGCTCGGGGAGCTCGACGCGGTGCTGCTCGCCCTGCTCGCGCTGCCGGTCGCGGTCGCCGGCGCGGGGACGGGCTCGGGGACGGGCGCGGACGCGAACCCCGACTCGCGCGCACGCAAGCTGCCGTTCGGCCCCGTGCTCGTCCTGACGACGCGCGAGAGCGACGGCCGCGTGCGCCGCACGCACTTCTGGCTCGACGGCTCGAAACGCCGCGAACGCCTTTACGAGCGCGGCCGGCTGCACGGACGCTCGACCGCGTGGTATCGCAACGGCAAGAAGCGCTGGGTCGGCGAGTTCAAGGACGGCGCGCAATCGGGCGAGTGGTTCTACTTCCGCCGCGACGGCAAGCTCGACGGCCGCCGCACCGGCGTCTACGAGGACGGCCTGCGCTTCGCCGCGATGAAGGGCTTCAACGATTGGAACGCTTGACGCGTCCGGAGGAGCGCGGGATCCTCGCTCGTCCATGAGCTCCGACCCGGTCTCCCGACGGCCGAAGCGACGGCTCGTGCGCGTCGCCGCGCTCGCGCTCGGGCTCGCCGCGGCGCTGGTGCTCGCGGAGGTCGCGACGCGCATCGCGCTCGCGCGAAGCGGCAAACCGTTCGACTCGACCGCCGCCGCCGAGCTCGTCGGCACACTGCACTCGAGCTTGGTCGACGCCGCGCCGCGCGTGCGCCGCATCGACGAAGCCGCCGCGCAAGACGTGCACTCGCAGGGCCAGCGACTGCACCCCTACTACGGCTACGACTTCCAGGGCTACCTGAACAACCTGCCGACGGAGCTCGCGTACCACCGCTCGCCGGAAGCGGAGAAGTCGTACGACGTCGTGATCCTCGGCGGATCGGTCGCGATGAGCTTCTTGCCCGACGGCGTCGAGGCGCTGACCGCGGCGCTGCGCGCGGATCCGGAGCTCGCGACGCGACCGATCATGGTGCTCGGCCACGGTCGCGCGGCGCACAAGGCCCCGCAGCAAACGCTCGTGCTCCAGTATCTGCTCTGCGCGGGCGCGAAGCCGGACGCGGTGATCGCGCTCGACGGCTTCAACGAAGTCGCCGTCGGCTTCCAGAACGAGCGTCAGGGCGTCGCAGGCTCGTATCCGTGCGGCAACATCTGGCTCAACCTCGCCGGGGCGGTCGCTTCGGACCCGCCGAGCCTCGCGGCGGCGATGGAATTGCGCACGCGCCAGCTCGCGGTGATCGACGCGGCCGAGGACTACGCGCGCTGGGACCTCTCGCGCTTCGCGGTGACGTCTTGGCTCGGACTGCGGCGCATCGAGCGCCTGCGCTCGAGCGCGAGCGCGGACGCGTTGGTGCTCGAGCGACTCGTCGCGAACTCGCAAGCGTTCAC
This sequence comes from Planctomycetota bacterium, assembly GCA_016220085.1. Classification (GTDB taxonomy): domain Bacteria; phylum Planctomycetota; class UBA1135; order UBA1135; genus JACRIN01. The sequence goes on along the minus strand of JACRIN010000065.1, from coordinate 84,022 downwards.
CGCGCTCTCCGGACCGCCGGATTCGGGCACCGACGAGCAGCGCATCGCTCGACTCGTCCGCGCGTGGCGCGAGGACGGACTCGCGCTGCACGCGCTCTGCAGCGCGCGCGGCATCGACTTCCTCGACGTGCTGCAACCGACGGCGTTGCGCACCGGGACGAAGACGCTGACGGCGCGCGAGCAGAAGGGCAACGTCGCGAACGAGTCGTGGCAGACCGGCGTCGCGCTCGGGTATCCGCTGCTCGAGAGCGCGGGCGCCGAGCTCGCCGCCGCGGGCGTGCCGTTCCTCGACGCGACGCGCGTGTTCGCGGACGTCGAGGAGACGCTGTACTTCGATACGTGCCACTTCAACGCGCGCGGCTACGCCGTGATCGCGACCGAGATGGGTCGCGCGCTCGTCGCCGCGCGCGCCCGTGCGCGGAGGGCGGGCAAGTGAGCGAGGAAGTCGGGCAAACGAGCGCCGAGCGCCCGCGACCGACCGCCGTCGGCCGCCGCGGAAAGCTCTTCACGCTCGCTCTCGCGCTCGGCAGCATCGCCGCGCTCGCGTTCGTGCTCGAAATCGGCGCGCGGATCCGCGCGCGGCTCGCGGGAACGCCGTGGGACTCCGCCGCCGCGCGACGCGAGCTCACCATCGCCCTCGCGAGTTTCGATGCGGGCGTGCCGGACGATTCAACGCGCGAAGCCGCGGGGCAACCGCCCGAGACCGCGGGGGACGCGCGGGAGACCTCGGCGGATGCGCGCGAAGCCGAGGGGAACGAGCGCGCGACCGGCGGGCTCGTCGACGCGCACCAGGCGCTGCATCCGTATCTCGGCTTCGACGACCTGCGCATGCACGAGCGTCTGCGCGCCGCGATCGAAGCGAGCCGCTCGCCCGACGGCTTCGACGTGCTCGTCGAAGGCGGCTCCGTCGCCGCGGACTTCGTCGGCGCGGGCTCCGAGCGTCTGATCGAGCTCCTGCGCGCCGCGCCGGGCTTCCCCGGCGGAGCGAGCGGCCCGGTGCGCGTCTGGTGCGAGGCGCGTGCGGAGTTCAAGCAGCCGCAGCAGGCCAACGCACTCGCGTGCGCGCTCGCCGCGGGGCTCGAGCCCGAGCTCGTGATCACGATCGACGGCTTCGACGACGTCGCGATCGCGCTCTCGAACGTCGCGGCGGGCACGCATCCGCTCTACCCGTCGGCCGCGCGGTGGAACGTGCTCGCCGGCAACCCCACCGGCGACGTGCGGACGCTCGATCGCTCGATCGAGCTCCGTCGGCGGCGCGCGCGCGTCGCGGCGTTCGCGGAGCGCGCGCTCGCTCGGCACGTCGAGCTCAGCGCGCTCGCGGGTTCGCTCGCGCTCGGCAAGCTGCGCGAGCTGCGCGCCGAGGCCGACGCGGCGCGCGCGGAGCTCGACGCGGCGTTCAAGGCGTTCCGCGAGGGCGCCGCGGAGCGCGGACCGCAGTTCACGGGCTCGACCGACGACGCGCTGCGCTGCGCGATCGAAGCGTGGAGCGAGGGTGCGATCTCGATGTGGAGCCTGTGCCGCGCGCGAGGCATCCCGTACCTGCACGTGTTGCAGCCGACGCTGCACGACGAAGGCGCGAAGCCGCCGAGCGAGGACGAGCTCGCGCTCGGCGCTTCCGCTGCGCTCGGGCCCGATGAGGCGCGTGACGCGGGGGGAGCGCGTGACGCGCGCGGCGCGCTTGGCGCCGAGGACCCGCGTGGCGCCGGCGACGTACGCGGCCCCCGCGTGGCACTCGGTGCCGAGGACGCGCTCCGCGTCGACGCCGCGCGGCGGGGCTACCCGGCGCTGCGCGCCAAGGCCACGGAGCTCGCGGGTCGCGGATTGCCGTTCTGCGACGCGTCGCGGGTCTTCGCCGACGTGCGCGAGACGCTCTATCGCGACGCGAGCCGCTTCGACGACGCGGGCCATCGACTGCTCGCCGAGACGATCGCTCGCCGCGCGCTGGAAGAACTCGCGGCCCGCGCGAGATGAAGCTCGCGCTCGACGCGGAGCGCTGACGCCTTGACGAATTCGCGCCGCTCCCGCAACCTGCTCCGTTCCCCGCCCGCATGGCACCGCCCGACCAAGCCCCTCCGCGCCGCGCGCGGCTCTGGAAGAAGCTCGCCCTCGTCGTCGGCTCGCTCGCGATCGCGTTGCTGCTCGCCGAAGGCGGAACGCGCGCGTTCCTCGCGATCCGCGGCAAGGCGTTCGACGCGGAAGCGACGCGACTCGACGTCCTCAACACGATCTCGACGTTGAACGACAACGTGCCGCGCTGGAACGCGCCGCGCGAGGAGACCAACGATCCGAAGCAGGCCGAGGTCCTGCACCCGTACTTCGGGATCGACGCCGCGGGCTACATCGAGGACTTGGCGAACGTCGTCACGTACTTCCAATCCGAAGCGGCGACGCGCAACTACGACATCGCGATCCTCGGAGGCTCGGTCGCGGCGATCTTCGCCGCCGAGGGCGCGGAGAGCTTCATCGAGGAGCTCCGCAAGGATCCGCGTTTCGCGAAATCGATCGTGCGCTACTGGAGCCTCGGGCGCGGCGCGTACAAGCAGCCGCAGCAGACGATCGTGCTCCACACGATGCTGTCGCTCGGCATCGAGTTCGACGCGGTGCTCTTGCTCGACGGGTTCAACGAGGTCGCGATCACGCGCCAGAACGCGACGATGGGCGAGTTCCCGCTCTACCCGACCGCGACGAAGTGGCTCGCGCGCGCGAGCAACCCCGCGGCGGACCGCGAGCTGCTCGACGCGATGATGACGCTGCGCGCGCGGCAGCTCGGCGTCACGCGTCAGGCACGACGGATCCTCGACTGGGGCATCTGGCGCAGCGCGCTCGCGAGCCTGTTCGCCCTCAAGTCTCTGACCCGCGCCCGCGGCGACGCGATGGCGCACTTCCAGCGCGTCTCCGATCGCCTCGCGAAAGGCACGGTCAGTCCGACCGCGGCCGGCCCGCGCTTCGATCCCGATCCCGCGGCGGTGATGCGCTCGTCGGTGAAGGCGTGGGTGATGGGCTCGCGCGCGATCTCCGCGCTCTGCCGCGAGCACGGCATGACGTTCCTGCACGTGCTGCAGCCGACGCTGCACGACACGGGCTCGAAACCGAGGACGCCGCAGGAGATCGAAAAGGGCGCGAGCATCCCCTCGTGGGAGGAAGGCGCGCGCCTCGGCTATCCGGAGTTGCGCGCGGCGAGCGCCCAGTTGATCGAGCGCGGCATCGCCTTCTACGACGCGTCGCGCTTGTTCGCCGAGGTCGAGGAGACGCTCTACTACGACTCGTGTCACTTCAACGCGCTCGGGAACCAGATGCTCGGGCGCGCGCTCGGTCGGCCGTTCTTGGACGCGGCCGCCGCGAACCCCAACCCGCGCGCCGATCGCTGACGGCGAGCTTGACTTGCGGCGCGCGTTCGCCGACACAGACTCCAATGACGAAGCTGCCGACCGCAACGGAAGTGGATCGTGACCTCGCCTTCGCCGTCGACGCGGCGGTTCTCGCCGGCCGACGCGCGATGGGCCTGCGCGCGACCGGGCGTTGGAAGGACAAGCTGCTCGCCGACATCGGCGACCAAGCGGCGGACGGCTTGCTCCAGGGCCTGACGCGCGGCCGTCATCCGGACGACGGACTGCTCTCCGAGGAAACCGCCGACTCGCGCGACCGTCTCGCCAAGCATCGCGCGTGGATCATCGATCCGCTCGACGGCACGAAGGAGTTCAGCGAGCTCCGCCACGACTTCGCGGTCCACGTCGCGCTGACGCTCGGCGGAAAGCCGGCGCTCGGCGCGGTCGCGCTGCCGGCGCTCGAGCAAGTGATGTGGGCGGTCTGTCTGCCCGGCCTCGAACGCGCGGGCATCGACGGCACTGGCGCAGGCGCGGGCACCGGCGCAGCCGCAAGCACCGGCGCAGCCGCAAGCACCGGCGCAGCCGCAAGCACCGGCGCAGCCGCAAGCACCGGCGCAGCCGTGGGCTCGGGCTCGGGCTCGCTCACGCGCGGCGACTCGCCGAGCCCGGCGGCGCCGAAGATCGTCGTCTCGCGCAGCCACACGCCGGATTGGACCGGCCGCTTCTGCGAGGCGATGGGCGTGAAGGAGCAGGTGCCGCTCGGCAGCGTCGGCTTCAAAGTCTCGCGCCTCTTCGCGGGCGAAGCCGACGTCTACGTGCACAAGAAGGGCCTGAAGGAGTGGGACACCTGCGCGCCCGAGGTGATCGCGCGCGCGCTCGGCTGGACCGTGTGCAAGCTGCGCGGCGAGGACCACCGCTACAACCAGGCCGATCCGAAGAACCACGAGCTCGTGGTCTGCCGGCCGGCGTGGAAGCAGCGCGTGATCGCGGCGCTGGCGAGCTGCGGCGCGCTGGAAGACTGAACAGGCGCGCGGCGGGGCGGCTCAGTCGTCCTCGAGCTCGCGCACGAAGGCTTTCCACGCGTTTTCGAGCTCGCCGACGTCGACGCCTTCGAACGCGAGGTCGAGCGCGCGCGTGCGGGCTCGCTTGCCGGCCTCGAAGCGCTTGCCGTCGTCCTTCGCGGCGTCGCCGAGCTTGGTGAGCTCCTCCGCGTACGCCGCCTTGAGCTCGTCGAAGTACGTCGGCAGGATCGCGGACCAACGCGCGTTCGCCTTGGCCACCTTCGACGTGCGCAGGAAGTAGATCATCGACCAGCCCTGCGCGTAGCAGATCGCGACGCGGCCCGGCGCGTAGTACTCGGACTGCTCGAACTGCAAAATGTCCTTCCACGGCACGACGAGGCCCCGCGCGAGCGCTTCGCGGATCAGTTCGACGCGCCACGAGTTGGGCCCGATGCGCGTGACCTTGTTGCCCTGCACTCGCGCGCCGGAGAAGTAGTCGCCGGTGCCTTCGTTGAACCACGAGTGCGGCGGCAGCTCGCCCGTCGAGTAGTGGATGTATTGGTGGAAGGCCTCGTGATAGAGCGCGATGAACGTGCCGTCGACGCGCGGACGCTTGCCCTTTTCCTTGACCGTCGCGTCGTAGAGCACGAGCTCTTCCGTCGCCGAATTCCAGTAGCCCGCGGTGTGCTCCATGCCGCCGTAGAGCATGTACTCGCCCTGATCGCGGCAGATCCGCACCGTCGACACCGCTTCGATCGGCAGCGCGGGCGGGAAGAGCTTCTCGTACTCGTCGTGCAGGATCTCGATGTCGTTGACGATCTTGCGGACGAGCGGCTGATCGGGCGTGTGGTGCACGACGATGAAGTTCGCCGTGTCCTCGGCTTGCCAACCGCGCACCATCTTCGAGCGCACGCGGATCCGGTAGTCGGCGCCGCGCAGGCCGGAGTGCGCGTACTTGCGCTCGAGTTTGGCGAAGTCGGCCTCGGCGGGCTCGCTGACGTCGAGGTGGTCGCCCATGTAGCGCCAGATCTTCGACTGCTCCTTGAAGTCCGTCTCGGCGCACATGCCGACGAGCGCGACCGTGCGCTTCTGGTCCTGCTCCAGCAGATACGCGAAGCCCACGACCTCGGGCCTCGACGGCTTGAACTCCTCGAACTCGACCGTGCGCACCGTGTAGCCGTCGCGCGGCTTCTGCACCGTCGGTTCCGCGAGCTTGAATTCCTTGAGCCGACGACCGGCGTAACGCTCGAAGCTGTTGATCGGCAGCGCGATCGGCTGCGCGGCGCGCTTCGGATCGGCCTTCGGCTCCGGCGACGGACCCGCCGGCGCGCCGCCGTCGGTGCGCGGCTTCGCGACCGGATCGGGCACCCAATCGAGCCACACGATCTCGAGCGTCGGTCGGAACGCGCGACGCTCCTTCGGATTCTTCGAGAGCTTCTCGGCGTAGAGCAACACGACCAGCTCCTCGTCGGGCTGCAGCGGCACTTGCTCGTAGTCGCGCGCCCGCTCCAAGCTCAACCCGAGATCGGGGAACGCGTCCTTCGTGTAGCCGCCTTGCGCGAACGCGAGCGCGGAGACGGCCAGCCAAGCCGCCAGGCAACGAGACACGCGCCGGACGAACGCCGCGCGACACGAACGGGGGTGCATCTTCAGCGGAGCTCCCGTCCCCCGCCGCGCCGAGGCGCCGCCCTGGAGGACTCCGGTCAGTGTAGCGCCCGCCGCCGGGCCGCCCAGACCGATCACCGCGCGGCGGCGCGCAGCACGAGCATCGTCGCGACGAGTTCGCGGGAGAGCGGCGAGTCGAGGTGCGCGTGGAGCGCGTCGACGAGATCGCCGGACATCTGCAGCGTGCGCTCGCGGCCGCCTTTGAACTTCGACCAGACCTGGGCGTGATCGGGGTTCGAGCGGAGCTCGGCGAGCAGCGACGAGAGGTTGTGGAGCTTGTCCGCGGCCTTGACCGCCGCCGACTCGGCCGACATGTGCTCGACGTGCTCGACCGCCCAACGCTTGCGCTCTTCCCAGGACTTCGACTTGTCCTCGGTCAGGTCGCCGACGATCGTCGCGACGCGCGGACTGAACTCTACGGCGACGCGCGCGAGCGACCAACCCGGGCAATCCTCGACCACGTCGTGGAGCAGCCCGGCCTGCACGGTCTCCTCGTCGGCGCCGTGGCGAGCGAGCAGCAACGCGACGTGGATCGGGTGCACGACGTACGGCGTGTCGAGCGAGCCCTTGCGCGTCTGCCCGGCGTGCGCGGCGATGCTGGCTTGGATCGCGCGCTCGACTCCCGGCGAGAACATCAGATCGTGACGCCGAGCGGCTTCAGCGCGGCGACGCCGAACAGCATCGACGCGACGACGAACGCGATCAGCACGCCGCCTTCACCCGCCGGCAGCCAGCCGAGGTCGCGATCGGGATAGCGCAGCGCGATCGAACGGAACGGCGAACCGGAGTCGAACGTCGGCTCGGCCGGCCACAGCGCCGCGCAATCGTCCGGCGCGGCGAGGTTCCACCACTGCGAGCTCGAGACCCGCCGCGGCTGCATCGCGCGCGGCGCCGCATCGCCGGCGACGAAGCTCTTGGTCTCGCTCGTGCCGTCGGCGAGCCGGAACTCGAGCTGGTGCACGCCCGACTCGGTCGCGACGACCTCTTGGAACGCGCGCCCCTCGTACGGGCTGCGCACCAGCGGCGACAGCGCCTTCACGCCGGCCGGCAGGACGACCTGGAGACCGGCGATCTCCGCTTCGCGGCCTTCCGCGAGCCGCACCTCGAGCATCGTGCCCTGTCCGGGCAAGAGCTTCGCATCCGCGGCGACCACTTGCGCGGGCTCGTACGCGTAGCGCGTGACGAGCTGGGCCGTGACGAACAGGAACGGGATCGCGAGCGGGATGAACGGCCCGAAGTTCAACGCGAGGTACTGCACGTTGCGCAAGAGCACTTTCGCGACCGCGCTCCCGACGACCACGAGGTCGTCCTGGAACAAGCGGATCTCGATCATGTGACCCTTGATGCGGTCCTTGACCGACGCGATCCCCTTCTGGAACGAGATGAACTTGAAGATCGCGAGCGCGAGCACGCCGAAGACGCCCGACACGACGATCAACGCAGTCTGCGGGCCCACCTTCTCCAGAGGGAGCAGGACCCAATCGAACAGCGTGTTGAAAAAGCCGTTGAGCGCGTTCATCCCGGGGACGGTGGGGACTTGGGAGCGAGCGGTCGCTCAGCTGATGTAGCCGAGGCCCTTGAGCTTCTCGGTGATGTCCGCGTCGGACTGCGCGCCTTCGAACTGGGCGAGCTCCTTCTCGACGCAGTGGATGATGAACTCCTCGGGGCTGGCGTAGCCCGCGAGCTCGCTGATCTTCTTGACGCGCTCGAGGAGGTCCTTGTCGATCTTGATCTTCGGTCCGCCGAACATGGCTCTCTGCCTTTCGTGGTGGGTCTATTGGATGACCGGGTGGCCGTTCATGCCGGGCCCGGGCTTGACGCCGTAGCGCTCGAGGAGATCGACCGTCAGGTCCTCCAGACCGTGCGCTCCGGGTCGGACCGGGCGGTTGGACATCAGGATGCCCTGCACCACTTCGGGCGCCATCAAATGGCTGCCGTTGAAGGTGCCGCCCAGGTTGTCCGAGAGCACTTGGTCGGGGATGCGCCCGACGGAAGCCTCGTCGCTGTTGCCGTAATCCGCATTGTAGCCGACGACGATGTCGGGCGCGTCCGCGACGCGCTCGCCGGTGTAGATGGACTTCGCGAGATCGCAGCGGAGCACGACGCGGCCACCGTCCTTGGGGTCGACGATCGCTTCGAGCTTGGTCTTCAGCTCCGCGAGCAACGCATCGGCCTCCGCGCCCGACTGGACGATGCCGGTTTCGTTCTCGGGGGTGTGCGGGTCGTCGAGCTCGCGCCCCGCGAGGTTCAGGTAGAGACCCTGGAAGCCCATGCCGTACGCGCGCGTCTTCGACCAGTCGACCGAGTTCAGGTAGACCTCGCGGTGCGCCGGATCGGTCTCCGGGAGCTCCTTCGCGGCGCCGTCCTTCAACACGAGATAGCCGTTCTCCAAGAGCCACGTGTTGAGGCTGAACTTGCGCCGGTACGGCGCGAAGCCGTGGTCGCTCATCAGGATCAGCGTCGTGTCGGAATCCAGGCGCTCGTGGATGCGCCCGATCACCGGATCCATGCGCATGTACAGGTCGTGGACGGTGTCCTTCCACGTGCTGCCGGGACGCTGCGACCACTTCGACGAGTCCTGCGCGGCGAAGACCTTGTCGTGGTGCGGGTGCTGCTCGTCGGAGTGGCGCCACATCATGTGGCAGCAGAGGTCGACCGACGAGAAGTAGAAGAAGAGCAACCCGCCCGCCTGCTTCTCGACGTAGTGGTCGAGCGCGTAGTCGAGCATGCGCGTGCTCTCGTCGTGGACGAGCTGCGCTTGGTCCATGAACTCGGGCGGCGTCAGCACCTCGGCTTTCAGCGCGCCGACGTCCTCGGCCATGCCCTGCGTGTAGTACGGACCGATGCCTTCGGGCGCGGGAGCGGCGAGCTCGGCGCTCGCGTCCGCCGGTTCGCTGACCGGCGCGGCGGGCGCGGAGGGATCGATGTTCACCGGCGAGGCGTACATCTCGAACTCCGGCGTCACGCTGCGCAGGTAGAAGCGCACGATGCCGGTGACGTCGGCGAGACTCATCGGCAGCGAGCTGAACGTCGCGGGGACGAACTCGCTCCATTCGCCGGGGCGCAGCACGACGACACGGCCGTCGAGCTCGACCGCGGCGGCGTCGTTCGCTTCGTCGACGAAGATCTTGAGCGGCACGGTGACCGCCGGCGGCTCGTGGGTCTTCTCGTCGAGCTCCTTGAACGCGTTGGGCGGGCCGTCGACGCGCGCGTTGCTGATCACGCCGTTGCGCACGGTCACCGATTGGATCTTGTGCTCGGAGATGCGCGAGTCGGTCGGCGGATTGGTCGTGTAGAAGGTGAACTTGCCGTACGCCGAGTCGAGCGCCGGCGTCATCATCCCGGAAAACGAGAGCCCGAGCGATTCCTCGACCGGGAAGTTCGCGGGGATGCGCCAGACGTCCGCGGGGATGCCGGCTTTCGCCAAGAGCCCCCAGAACGTGTCGCCGGTGCGGTTGGAGAGCGTGTCGCCGCCGAACAGCGGGAGCTGCCAATCCGACCAGAGCGAGAGCTCGTGCGCCTCGGTCGACTTGGTCGTCGACGGCAACGCCATGCGCGTCGTCAGATCGCGGTGGATGAAGTCGTAGATCCCGTGGCCGCCCGGATTGCGTCCGGTGATGAAGTTCGACCACGCGACCGGCGATTGCGGCGGGTTGGACGTGCCGAGCGAATGAATCCCCTGCTCCGCCGCGAGCTTGGCGAAGTTCCGCATCCGATCGGGGAAGAGCTGGATCGTCTCCTGCAGGATCTCCGGGTCCATCCCGTCGATGCCGATGACGACGACGCGCGGATGATCCGGCGCGGTCACCGTGCGATCGAGCCCCGCGTCGCGGCGCGTCGGCACCGCGATCACGATCATCCCCAGGATCATCGCGAGGGCCGGATACGTCGTCCAGCGCGGCAGCCTCATGCGCTCACCTTCTGCGGTGCGGTCGCGGGCTTCTTCGCCGGCGCGGTCGTGCCGAACAGCGGCTTGCCCTGCATGTAGCTCGGCGCTTCGATGCCGAACAGGTCGAGCACCGTCGGCGCCATGTCGATCAACGCGGGTTGCGCCTTGTCGATCCTTCGATTGCACCAGAAGACGCCGGGCACGAGCCGCGGATCGACGCAGTGGTCACCGGACCACGAGCGCGTGTTGTCCGTGAACGTCTCCTTGGTCACCGAGCCGGTCGCGCACTCCCACGAGTGGCGGAAGCCGCGGTGGTAGCCGATCAGGAGCTCGGGAGCCATGTCCGCGTACGGCCCCTTGTGCACTTCGCGCGTCAGGAAGACTTCCTTGATCACCGGTTGGCCGTCGATCGGATCGCGCAGCGCCTCGAGCTTCTCCTTGAGCTCGTGGCAGAGCTTGTCGAGCTCGGGCCCCTTCTCGACGATGCCCTTGCCTTCGCGGCCCTTGCGGTTGATGAAGACGCCGGTCAGGCCGAGCGTGAACGCCTTGGTCTTCGTCCAGTCGACCTTCGCGAACCAGTCGGGCGAAGTCTCGGCGCCGTCCTTCAAGACGAGGTAGCCGTTCTCCTTCAACCACGTGTTCAGGTTGACGCCGCGGCGGAAGTTGCAGAAGCCGTGGTCGCTGATGACCATCAGCACGGTGTCCGGATCGTTCCCGAGCTTCGCGCGGACCTCGCCGACGAGCTCGTCCATCTTCGCGTACATCTCCGGGATCACGTTCGCGTGCTTCGTCGTGTCCTTGCCCGCGTTCGCCGGGTGCGTCGGATCGAGGTAGCGATAGAACATGTGACAGATGCGGTCCGACGTGTCGAACACGACGGTGACGAAGCCCGACTTGGTCTTCTCGATCGCATCCCAGAGGTGCTTCTTGCGCTCCTCGTAGATCAACCACGCCTGCTTCAGGAACGCTTCCTCGTCGACGACGCGTTCGTTGAGCGCCCACGTGTCCTCGGCGAGCCCGAGAGTCGCGAAGCGGCCGTGCAGCTTCGCCAAGTAGATCGAATAGACGAACGGGTGGCTGATCGGCATCACCGGCGCGTCCGGATCGATGTTGATCGGCGTGACGTAGAGCTCGAAGTCCTCGCCCTCCCACGTCTGCACGTAGAGGCGCGCGATGCCTTGGAGCTTGCCGAACGGGATCACCATCCACGGCGTGTACTCGCGCACGCCGACGGTCGCCACGTCCTTGCCGGTCTTGCCAATTCGGATCGTCACGCGTTTCGTCGCGTCGTCGAGCTCGACCTTCAACGGACACTTCAGCGGATGCCCGTCGCCGCCGCGCGGACCGGTCAGGTTCGACTCGATCACGTTGCCCTTGCGACGGATCTGATACTGCTGGCCGCCGATGCGCGTGCCGGCGACGCGCGCCTTGGTCGAATAGAAGGAGAACGTGCCCTGCGTGCCGAGCAAGTCGGGCACGCACATGCCGGAGAGCAACGTGCCGTTCTTGAAGGGCTGCGGCGGGAACGTGATCGGCACGCGGATGATCGAGGACCAGACGTAGCGCTGGCCGAGCAGCTTCCAGAACGGTTGGCTCTTCTGCAGGCTGCGATACACCGGCTTCTGGCCGAACGGAACCTGCGCGAAGCCGAGGTTGAGCGTGCGCGGCACCGTGCGGATGTCGGTCGACGAGAGGATCGGGAAGTACGAGCAGGGATCGCGCGTCAGGAAGTCGTAGATGTTGTGGCGCGACGCGTCGACGCCGGTCGCGAACGTCGACCACGCGACCGGCGAGATCGACGGGCACGCGGTGTCGAGCGGCGAGAACACGCCTTCCTTCGCGAGCTGCACGAAGTTGGGCATCCGCCCTTCGTCCATGTACTTCTTCGCGAGGCCCGGATCGAAGCCGTCGAGGCCGAGCACGATCACCCGCTTCACCTTCGGCTTGGTCGCGCCGCGCTTCGCGACGTAGCGCACCGCGGCTTTCAGCGGCCAGGTCAGCACGATGCCGATCGCCAACAAGAAGGTGCCGGCGAGCACGAGCACCGAACCCGCGGCGGCGATGCCAGCGCCCGGCCCGATGTAGGCGTGCGCGGGCCGGGCCGAAAGCCAAGCGCCGAGCGCGACGAGAACAGCGACGCGGGCCGCCCGCCCGAGCGAGCGCGGATAGATCGACAGAAAGCGTTTCACGGTGTGGACGGTCAGAGGTGGCCCGGAGGGCGCGTCCGGCCTTATCGGACGAGCTTTCGGACCGCTGGAGAGCCTTGGGGGACGCGGCGCGCCGCAGCCTGGCGGACGAACGGCCCATTCTAGCGGGCCAGTCGCGGGGATTCGCGTGTGCTCGGGCCTGGCGGTCGAACGAGGCTACTTCACCCGCGCGCGACGGCTTGGATGCCGAGCGGCGGAAGACGCGCGAGGGCTGCCTGGACCGGGTGACGATCCGCTCATACCCGGGACGGCCGGTACCTCGAGAATTCCGCGCGAGCTTGCAGGGCGGTCGGTCCGGCCGGGGGTGAGTCCCCGACAATGCTCCCGAGCGCACCATGGCTCCCCGACGACTCCCCGACACGCTGATCGCGTCGCACGCCGGCGCGTTACGCGCGCTGGCGATCGACGTCGCCGCCGACCGCGACGAAGCGGCGGACATCGAGCAGGAGACCTGGCTCCGCGCGCTGGTCGCGCCGCCGTCGAGCTTCGAGCGCTTCGGCGGTTGGCTCGCGACCGTCGCGCGCGGCTTCGCGTCGAAGCGACGGCGCTCCGCAGGCCGCCGCCGCGAGCACGAGCGCGCGTACGCCGCCCAGCGCTCGCTCGAGCACGCCGACGACCCGACGCACGCCGACACGCTGCGCGCGGTGATCGAAGCGCTGTTCGCGCTCGACGAGCCGTATCGCAGGACGGTGTTCCAGCGCTACTTCGAGGACCTCTCGCCGCGCGAGCTCGCCGAGCGCGAAGGCGTCGCGCTCGCGACCATCGAGAGCCGCTTGCAGCGCGCGCACGTCAAGTTGCGCGTCGCACTCGAACGGCGGCTCGGTTCGCGCGACGGCGGAGCGCGCCGCGCGTTGCTCGCGTTCGCGGGCTTGGACGGATCGACGCGCGCCGCACTCGGCGGTGCGCTGGTTGGCTTGACTGGAGTCGGACTCGTGAGCTTGAAGACCAAGATCGTCGTCGCCGCCGCCGTGGGGTTGTTGGCATGGCTCGGATGGCAACGGCTCGCGGACCACGGAGCGCCCGCGGCACCCGCGGCGAGCGTCGCGGCCGAAACGAAATCGGACGTGCGCTCGCTCGACACCCCGCCGATCGCGCATGCCGCGCCGTACTCCTCGGAGCGAGCGGCGATCGGCGCGGAAGCGAGCGCGAGCGAGCCGACGACCGAGGCTCCGGTCCCGCTCGCCGCCGGCCCGTACGTGTTCGCGCTCGACGTCGCGCCGCTCGACGAGCACGAGCGTCCGCTGGCGCACGTCGACGTGTACCTCGCGCCCGAGGGCCGGCCGTTCTCGCGCATCGGCAACACCGATTGGACCGGACACCTGCGCGTGAAGTGGCGCGCGTTCGCGCCGAGCTTCGACGCGCTGCTCGCCGCCGAGCGGACCGGTTTCGGCCGAGCACCGCTCCGCCGCGTGCGGTTGCAGGCCGGCGAGCCGAACGAATTCTCGCCCGCGCTGGTCCAGTCGCACGGCGCGGTGAGGAACGCGGTCGGCTTCGCGCTCGTCGGCGGCAACGACGGCACGTTCGAGATCTCGCTTCGGGATCCCAACGCGTTGACCGACCTCGAGTGGGCGCCGGACGAGCTCGGCAACGCCGTCTTCGAGGATCCGTGGATCACGCCGGCGTCCGCCACGCCGATGTCGATCGCGGCCGGATCGCACCAGTTGCTCGGCGAGATCGACTACATGTCGGGCGGAATGATCTCGTTCGAGCAGGTGCTCTCCGTCGAAGGCGGACCGGCCGAGGTCGACGAGGCGCCGGCGGTCCAGATCGCCGTCGTCGCGCTCGACGCGAGCGGTGCGCCGCTCGCCGACGCGCGGGTCACCGTGACCGCCGCAGCGAGCGACACGCGCACCGACGGCAAGACGGACGCCGAGGGCCGCTACACCGCGCGCGTGCCGCCCGGTGCGCTCGAAATCACGGTCGGCGGGCTCGATCGACCGCTCGCGCGCAAGCGTTTCGAGGTCGAGGCCGGAGCGACCGTCGAATGGAACGCGACGCTCTACGCCGAGCGCGCGCTCTCGGGCTCGCTCGCGACGCCGAACGGCACGCCGCTCGCCGGCTGGACGATCGAGGTGCTCGACTCGTACACCAAGAACTGCGTCGCGCTCTGCACGACCGACGACCAGGGCAAGTTCCGCTGCGGACACGCGCCGATCGCGTCCGTCGCGCTCGTCGCCCGCAACCCCGACGGCGGGACGCGCTTCGTCGCGCTGCGCAGCGTGCTTCCGTCGAACCTCGACGACGCGCTCGAGCTGCGGGTCGATCCGCGGACCGCGAAGATCGCGTTCGAGCTCGTCGACGACGACGGCGCGCCGATCCGCGACGCGCAGGTCCGCGTCCTCTTCGGCGACGACGGCTTCGGCGCGCGCGTCGAGCGCCAGGACCACGACGAAGGCGGCGCGGAGCCGAGCTCGACGTGGACCACGCCTCCGCTCGCGCCGGGCGGTTGGGAGCTCGAAGTCGGCGGTCCGGCCCGCGGCTGGCGCAAGCTCGGCAATTTCCAGTTGGTCGCCGGCGAGGTGTTGGAGCTCGGCAAGCTGCGCTGGACGCCGCCTTCGATCGAGTTGCGGGCCGAAGGCGACGCGCGCACCGCGGTGTCCGCGCGGCTCGAGACGGTCGCGGGCGGCGTGCGCGTGCGCTCGCACGCCTTCCAATCGGAACTTCCGGTCTCGCTGCCGATCGACGGCGAGACGTGGAGCCTGAACTGGCGCGCTGCACCGCTCGCGGAAGGCGCGAGCGCCGCGGGCGAGCTGCCGTTCGGCGCGCCGCGCACCGTTTCGCTCGACGCGCGCGCGCGACGCGAGCTCGTGCTCGCGCCTACCTCAGGCGAGCACCGGTAGCGTCTCGTACCGCGCCGGCAGCACCTGATCGGCGTCGGCACCGACCCACCGCACGAGCACCGTCGCGTACAGCGAGCGGAAGTCGACGTTGTGGATCAGGTTCTCGACCTGGTCGAACTCGACGACGAGCAGACGCTCACCGATGCGACGGCGCCCGAAAGCCGCAAGGCCGCCTGGTCGACCTGCAACACGAACGCTGTGCGGTGCAGGGAGACCCTTTCCGGTTCGATGTCGTCCGACAAGAGGACGTGCGTTGAACCAAGTTGCGAGCGTGGGGCGTGTAGTCGATCGGCACGTCCGCCTCGCGCGCTGCTTCCCGGCCCGAGGCGGACCTCTGCCGCTTCCCTCGCGGGAGGAAAGGCTGCGCTCCCCCATCGGAACGGCCTCGACCGCACCGGACCGCTCGTGCCGCGTGAGTCCGGCGAGACCGCGGATCGGCTCGGGCCCGATGCTCGGGCCGAGCGATGCGTACCCGCCCGCGTTGCGGCATCGGATGGCCGGCGACCGCGCGCTCGTCGAGCTCGATCGACTCGGTTTGCCCGGTTGCCCTGGCGGGTTGATCGAACGATTCAATGTTGAGCGCGTCGCTCGGCGCGCTAACGTCTCGGCGATGACCTCGGCGGCGCGGCTCGTGCTCTTCGACCTCGACGGCACGCTGCTCCTGACGCGTCGCGCCGGCTGGGAAGCGATGCTCGAAGCCTGCGACGAGCTCTTCGGCCGCCCATTCCGCCACCAGCACACGCGCATCGACGGCAATCTCGATCCGGTGATCTGGCGCGGACTCTGCGCGGAAAACGACGTCGCGGATCCCGATCGTCACCACGAGCCTTTCCGGCGCGCGTACGCGGCTCGCCTCGCGACCAAGCTCGCCGATCCCGCGCGCACGCAGCGCCTGCGGGGCACGCTCGAACTCGTCGACGCCTTGGAGCGCGAACGCGACGTCGCGCTCGGCGTGCTCACCGGCAACTATCCGGAGACCGGCGCGCGCAAGCTGGTCGCCGCCGGATTCGATCCCGCGCGTTTCCCGACCGCGGCGTGGGGCTCCGACGCGCCGAACCGGCCCGCGTTGCTGCCGATCGCGCTCGCGCGCCATCGCGCGACGAGCGGCGTCGAGCTCCCGCCCGATCGCGTCGTCGTCATCGGCGACACGCCGTGGGACGTCGAATGCGCCAAGACCCACGGCGCGCGGTCGCTCGCGGTTGCGACCGGGCGGTACGACGTCGAGACGCTCCGCCGCGCGGGCTCCGATCTCGCCGTCCGGGAGCTCGACGACACCGCGCGACTCGTCGCGTGGATCGTCGGACGCTGACGCGACGACGACACCGCCCCGGAGCTCTCGCCCCGGGGCGGTCCGCGACTCTCTCGGAGTGCCGCCCGAACTACGGGAGGACGGTGACGCTCAACGCGTTGGAGAGCATCACGCCCGTTCCGTCCGGGTGCTGCGGATCGCGACCCCAGTACTGGAAGTACAGGGTCTGACCAACGTCCTTCGGCTGCAGCGCGAACTGCTCGACGAGCGTGCCGTAGGCGTCGAACGTCTTCACCTGAGACCGGATCAGCGGCGGTTGCACGCAGAGCGTTCCGCCCTGGAACGGCGTCGACGCCGGAACGACGCCGAAGAAGTTGATCGCGTTCTTGCCGGGCATCGCTTGGTTGCAGGTGAGGAAGAAGTCGGCGGCCGCGACGCTGGTCGTGCCGAACGTACCGATCGCCGGAGTCGAGCCGATCGAGGTCGTCTTCGCCGTGCAATACGCGGTCGGCGGCTGCGGCGCGATACCGAGCACGCGCAGCGACGGATCGCCGAAGCACACCCACGTCATCAGCATGTCGATGCCGGAGGAGCCCATCAGGTCGACCATCTTGCAGGAGCCCGCGGTCCAGTTCGCCGCGATGCTCCAGTAGGTTTCGGCGACGAAGAGGTCGACGCTCTCGTCCTGCGCGTACATCGGCTCGTTCCAGTACTGGTTGATCGACGACATGTACGCCGCCGCAGCACCGATCGGCTCGCCGTTGCGCGTCGAGCGCAACCACGCTTCCGCGAAGCACGTTCCAGCGGCGAAGTTGCCGTTGACGCACGCGACGCTGAGGATCACCGGCAGACGCAGCTCGTTCTGCAGCGCGGCGACGTCGTTGTTGTTGAAGCCGGTGGAGCCCCAGCTCGTGTCGCTGCCGTGTCCGCAGTAGTTGATCGTGCGCCGACCCGCGTTCAGACCGTTCGACACCATCGCCTTCGTTCCGGTCGGGTCGTAGATCTGATCGACGATGCCGTAGCCGTACGTCAGGAAGTCCTGACGGATCAGATTCATGTGTTGGTTGTCGTACTCGCCGTAGTGGCCCGGGCCTTGGTTCGACGCGATGCCCATGCCCCAGGCGTTCCAACCGCCGGCGGCGAGCGCGTGGTTCTGTTGCTCGTACACGATCGAGCGCTCGACCTGCGTGCGCACGTCGTTGAGGCTCTGCGCGGAGAAGCGACCGACCAGGACTTCGGGGTAGTAGTCGGCGGTCATCTGCCCGTAGAACGGATCGGACGAACCACCGGAGTACGAGCCGCTCGCGACCTGCGCCGCGTCGCCGACGAGCAACACGTAGGAGAGGTTGCCCGCGTTGTAGACGTTCTTGATGTAGTTCTTGATCGCGGTCGCGTTGTTGCCGATCGTCGCGACGTTGACCACGGTGACCTCGATGCCGCGCGACTGCTTCCAGGCGACGAACGGCGTGAGCTCGGTGAGGAACGTCGCGTCACCGATGATCAGCATCCCGCCCGACTGCGAGAACGCGATCGCCTTCGAAGCGACGTAGTTCACGAAGTGGTGCGAGTACAGGCGCTCGAATTCGGCGTCGCTGCGGTCGACGTTGCGCACGAGCACGTTGGCTTTCGCCGCGCCGGCGCTGGTCACGGAGACGAGCAGCTCGTCATAGACGCGCAGCGTGCGCGTCGCCGGGTTGTACTGAAGCGTGTTGAGCTCGACGACGCTGCCGCGCCGTTCGCGCAGCACGTACGCGTCGCGAGCGGTCGCGAGCACGCCCGGGAAGAACGCGTCTTGCGCGTAGCTCGCGCCGAAGACGTACGGCACGCGCGCCGGATCCTGCGTGCGCGCGATCGGGCCGCGCGCCGGGGCGACATCGACGCCGGTGACGTCGTGCCAACGGGCGCTGACCACGTCGACTCGGACATCCTGGTCGTCGGGGACGATCACACTGCGGCAGACGTGCGGCAGGCGCGGCGCGCCGACGAGGTCGAGGTAGCCTTCGTCCGCGAGCGAGAGCTCGGTGAAGCTCGCGCCGCCGATGTCGACCGCGCGCGTCTCGTAGCCCGTCGTCGTGCAACTCAGCAAGGTCGACCCGGGCGTCGGATCGAGCACCGTGACCTGGACTTGGCCGGCCGCGAATGCGGTGGCGGCGCCGGTGAGCCACGCCGCGATGCGTGCGGCGAAGCGGAAGAATCGAGTACGGAACGAGGGCTTCATGGGGCCTCCTTGGCCTGCTCGAGAGAGTCGAAGTGCGGAACGTCTCGGCGCAGCGGGTCGAACCCGAGTGCGAGCGGCCGAACAGCTCCACGCTACTCCTGCTCTCCGCGAACCCGCCATGCGACCGAGCGCCCACCGACAACGTCGCACGCGTCTGCGACACGCAGTCCGGGCCCGGATGCGTAGGAACCGCAGAAGCTCTTTCCACGCCGCCGCACGTCGAAGTCGACGGTGCGACTGAAGCGAGGTTCCAGAAGAGCACCGCGGCGCGCACGATCTCGAGGATCGGGCGCGCCGCGTTCAGGAGACGGGCTGGATCAGACCAGGCCCTTGCTCTTCAGGTACGCGAAGATCTTCTTCGCGGACTCTTCGATCGACTCGGAGCCCGTGTGGACGACCACTTCGGGGTTCGTCGGCTCCTCGTACGGATCGCTGATGCCGGTGAACTGCTTGATGATGCCGGCGCGCGCCTTCTTGTAGAGGCCCTTGGTGTCGCGTTCCTCGACGACCGCGAGCGGCGCCTCGACGTACACCTCGACGAACGCCGCGTTGCTCTTCTTGCGGCACTCGTCGCGGATGTCGCGATACGGCGAGATCGCCGCGGTGATCGCGACGACGCCGTTGCGCGCGAGCAGATCGGCGACGAAGCCGATCCGCCGGATGTTGGTGTCGCGGTCTTCCTTGGAGAAGCCGAGACCCTTCGAGAGGTTCTCACGGACCTCGTCGCCATCCAGGAGCTCGACTTTCTTGCCGGCCTCCTTGAAGAGCGGGATGAGGAAGCTGGCGAGCGTGCTCTTGCCGCTGCCCGAGAGACCAGTGAACCAGAGAATGAAACCTTTGTCGGACATAGTGGTGGGGAGGTTGCTCAGCGGATCTTGCCTTCGAGGAACGGAACCTCGAAGCACTTCTCGTGCATGATCGGCCCGTGGCCGAAGTAACCCATCTCGCCGAACAACTCGCCGTGGTCGGCGGTGACGATGATGTGGGTGTTCTTGGGGACCAGGTCGAAGAGCTCGGCGAACACGCCGTCGAGGTACTTGACCGTGTTGATCTGACGTTGGCGCAGCTGCTCCATCTTGTCTGCGTCGAAGAACTGCGTGTCGTCCTTGATCAACTGACCTTTGTCGTCGATCGACTCTTCCATCTTCTTGAAGACGCCGTTGACGCCGGAGATGCGCGGCCACATCGAGGAGTCCTCGTTGGGTAGCGCGTACGGATAGTGCGTCTCGCCGACGTTCAGCATGTAGAAGGCCGGACGCTTCTCGTCGAACTTCAACGTCGGGAGCATCGAGCGCATGTCGTTGTGGTGATCCATCAACTGGAACGTGTCGAAGTCCCGGTTGATGCCCGTCTTCGGGTTGAGCACCGGCAACGAAACGCGCGCGTGCGTCGAGTACCCGAGCGTGTTGCGCAGGAAGCCCGGCAACCACAACGAAGGCACCATCTTCGCGAACTCGATGCCCTTGGCGCCGAGGCGCGTGTTGTAGTTGAAGAAGTCTTCCTTGTAGTACTCCGACGCGTACACGTTCGGCGGCGTGGTGTGCGGCAAGAGACCCGTCAGCAAGTTGTAGTGCGACGGCGCCGTCCACGACGCGTAGGTGTAACGCTTCTCGACCTTGCCGCCGGAGAGCTTCGTGATCGTCTTCGGCGCGGCCTCCATGAACGAGTCCCAGCGGCACGAGTCGAGGATGACGATGATGAAGTTGTTCTCGGCCTTCGGGTCCGGCTGCGCTCCGAGCATGCCGGGGCGCACGATCGGGCGCACCGGCGGCTTCGGAGCGGGAGCCGGCTTCTTCTTGAAGAGGTCGAAGAGACCCATGGCTCGGTCCTAGGCCTTGGCCTGCGACTGGTAGAACGCGGCGAGCACCTTGGCGGTCGACGGGCGCATGATCCGGTCGTCGGGCATCTCGCCCGCGCCGAGGATCTCGCGCATCTTCGTGCCCGAGATCGTGACCTGCGTCTTGCCTTGGTTGTCCTCGACGAGACCGACGCGACCGATCTCCTGGAAGTACGCGGCGAAGCCGACGTTGACGGTCTTGATCGCGAGCGAGCCTTCGAGCTTCTGGAAGATCGTCTGCGCGTCGAAGTCGCCCCAGATCGCCGTCTTGTCGTCGTACGGCGCGTCGGCGTGCTTGCGACCGATGATGAAGTGCGTGAAGCCGAGGTTCTGGCGGTAGATCGCGTGCATGACGGCTTCGCGCGGCCCGCCGTAGTACATGCGGATGTCGAGGCCGATCAGCTCGAGCTGGTCGTTCAGGACTTGGTTGTGCTTCTTCCAGAGCGCCTCGTCCATGTCGCCTTGGCCGAGGAAGCGGCCGTCGACGAGCGCTTCGTACGTCTGCATGCGGACGTCCGCCGGCACGTCGTCGCCCTTGAGCTGGCCGACCAACGGATTGAGGATGACGCCGACCTTCTTGCTTGACTCGCGCAGCACCTTCTCGGCGCCGAACACCAACGCGTACTCGTGAGCGCGGTGCAGCGGGTTGCGCGTCTGGAAGGCGACCGTGTGCTCGTAACCCTTGCGCTCGATCAGCGCGCGGGTCGACATCGGCGGCAGGATGCGCTTGGCGAACGGACGCGTTTCGTTGAACGGCAGCAGCGTGATGTCGCCGCCGACGCACTTCGTGCGCGCATCGCCGAGCCACAGGCGCGCGCCCGGGTGATCGACGCGAGGCGTGCCGTAGACCTTGGTGACGAACTCCGTCTTGTCCCAGGCGTACACCGAGGCGACGCGCAGGATGCCGAAGACCTCGCCATCGCGAACTAGGGCGATTTCCTTGCCCTTCTCGCAGGTCGCGGCTTCCGCGTCGGTCACGGGCAGGATGATCGGGATCGACCACGCCCACTTCTTGCCGCCGCGCTCGATGTAGAGGCTGTCGAGCGACGTGCGGTAGTCCGCTTCCGTCATCGGGCCGTTCAGCGGCGAGAGCGTGCCGTCGGCGATGCGGTAGAGGCTGGTCTGGTCGTTCTCGTTGACCTCGATCGCGGGCAGCTTGCGCCACGCGCCGAAGTTGACGCGATCGCGCGGGGTCAGACGGTTGACGGGGCGATCGAGGCCGCCGTGGACGGGGGAGATCTTCGTAGCGGTGGTGACGGACATGGGCTGAGTCGAAAGGGGCTTAGAGGTAACCGAGGTTCTTGAGCTTGCGCTTGATCTCGTCGAGCTCGGCGGGGCTGTAGTCGGCCTTCAGGGGCTTCTCCGCCTCGGCCTCCCCCACCAGGTCGCGCAGGACGAACACGATGAAGTCGGTCGGGCTGGAAAAGCCCGAGCCGTCGATCACGTGTTGGATCTTGCGGTACAGCGGACGGGGGATCTTGACGGTGACCTTGCTCTCGCGAAGCACGTGGACGCTCCAATAAGACTCCAATCGTACTCCGATCGGAGCCCGAATGGAGCCTCAGCTCGGCGTGCGGGAAGATCGGCGGCCGGCCGACGTCCGCTGGAGCCCTATTGCACAAAGACTTGTGACCGCCGCGAGACGCCCGAAAAACAGCCGCGCTAGGATTCCCCAACCATGAAGGCACGCATCCGATCGTTCTCTCCGTCCAGCGCTGGCGCCCCGTCCACCTTTGGCGCCCTGGGCGCTCTCGCCCTGGTCCTCACCCTGTCGGCCTGCGGGTCGAAGTCCGCGAAGGAGCTTGCCGACGCCGGCTACCAGGACCTCGGCCGCAGCGACTACCAGGCCGCCCTGACCAAGTTCCAGGAGGCGCTGAAGCAGACCGACGCGGGTAGCCCGGACTACATCTCGTTCAAGTTCGCCGAGATCGAGGCCTGGACCGGCATCGACGGCGAGAAGGCGAAGGCCGAGTTCCTCGACCTCGCGGCGAAGCACCGCGACGCGGTCACCGCCAAGGACTACGTCAAGGTCGCCAACAAGCTGACCGGCGCGAAGTCGTTCACGTCCGCGATCGCGCTGCTCGACGACGGCCTCAAGCGCTATCCCGACGACGCCAACGTCAAGCAGCTCGGCCACCTGATCAAGGCCGAGGCGGAGAAGGCGGGCGACAAGAACGCGCTGTCGAGCCTCGCGGGCCTCGGATACCTGTAGCCCGGTCGGCGCGATGAAGACCGTCGTCGTCGCGTCCCTCGACGGGCTTGCGGGCGCATGCGCCGGCGCGCTCGCTGGCGCACGCGCGCACGCATGCGCCGGCGTGCTCGCGTTCGCGCTCCTGTGCGCGAGCTGCTCGCAGAAGAGCGCGCAGGAACTCGGCGACGCCGGGAACCTTGCGCTCGGCCGCAGCGATCACGGCGCGGCGATCGTGAGCTTCCACGAGGCTGCCGAGTTCTCCACCCCGGGCTCCGCCGAGTTCGTGGCGTTCAGGCTCAGCGAATGCGAAGCGTGGTGCGGTCTCGACGGCGCGCGCGCGGCAACCGAGTTCCTTTCGCTCGCCGGGAACCAGCCGGAGCGGGTCGGCGTGCGCGAGTACGTGTCGCTGATCGCGAAGCTCTCCAGCCGCCAACACTACGAAGCCGCGACCGGCGTCCTGGAAGCGGGCGCGAAACGCTTCCCGGACGATCCGAAGCTCGACGAGCTCGGCCATTCGCTCGCCCAAGCCGCGGCGAACGCGGGCAACGAGAACGCGGTCGGCGCGCTGAAGAACCTGGGCTACCTCGGCAACGACTGAACGACCGACGTCCGCGCATCGCGCGAGCGCTCGCGCCGACGAGCAGGTCGAGAGGGCCTCACTCGCCCTGCAAGATGCCGCCGAGGAAGTTGCCGCCGCGCTGCACGCGCTCGGAGCCCCCACCGGCGGCCGACATCACCTTGTCGGCGAAGCGCGAGAACGGCGTGGTCTGCATCCAGATCTTCCCGGGGCCGCGCAGGAGCGCGTAGAAGAGCCCTTCCCCGCCGAAGAGCATCGTCTTGATGCCGCGGACCATCTGGATGTCGTAGTCGACGCTCTCCTCGAACGCGACGAGGCACCCGGTGTCGACGCGCAGCTCCTCGCCGTTCGCGAGCTCGCGCTCGATGATGTAGCCGCCGGCGTGCAGGAACGCTTGGCCGGTGCCTTGGAGCTTCTGGAGGATGAAGCCTTCGCCGCCGAAGAAGCCCGCGCCGAGCTTGCGCGTGAACGCGACCGAGACGTCGACGTCGGTGGTGCTGCAGAGGAACGCGTCGCGCTGGCAGAGCACGGTTCCGTGCGAGAGGTCCCGCGTTCGATGCAGGCTCCGCCGGACGGACGACCGATGTCGGCTGCCCGCTCGCCCATGCCCGACGAACGCACTCGTAGCCCGTGCCCAAGACTCGAAGCTCTTGACTCGCCGGTGCCGACGATGCAGTCCCGCACCGCCGCGAGGGCGGTCTCGGTCCACGAGGAATTGCCTGCTTGCCGTGCAACCAGGGCGGAGCTACGATCCGGGGCGTGATCGTCTCCTTCGGCGACGCCGCGACCGAGGCCCTGTACCACGGCGACAAGGACCGCCGGACAAGGCGTTTCCCGGCGGACATCCACCGTGCCGCACTGCGCAAGCTGGACATGCTCGAAGCCGCCCAACTGGTCCTCGATCTACGCGCGCCACCCGGGAACCGGCTGGAGACACTGCGTGGCGAGTGGAACGGCTTCTGGTCGATCCGCGTCAACGACCAGTGGCGAATCGTCTTCCGCTGGACCACCCAGGGCGCGACCGACGTCAGCCTCGTCGACTACCACTGAGCACCAACATGCTGCCCAAGAACCGCATCCCGGCTCATCCCGGCGAAGTCCTCCGTGAAGAGTTCCTCGAGCCCATGGGGATCTCCCAGGTCGCGTTCGCGGAGCACATCGGCGTTCCGCTCCAGCGCGTGAACGAAGTCGTGCGCCAGAAGCGCGGCGTGACGCCGGAGAGCGCCTGGCTCTTCGCGGCAGCGCTGGGAACCACTCCGGAGTTTTGGATCCACCTCCAGACCGCCCACGACCTGGCGGCGGTCCGCCCCTCGCGAAAGATCAAGCGCCTCCGCCCGTCGGCGTGACACCTGGGGCTGCTCGGTCGGTGACGACCTCGGCCGCGCGGCCCGACGTGTCGCCTGATACAGACCGAGAGACGATCGGGTGCTCAAACCGCCAACGGCCGTGTCCCGGCACCTCGTCGCGAGTGCGATCCGTCGCGTGGGAGCTCGAGCCGCCAACACTACGAAGCCGCGACCGGCGTCCTGGAAGCGGGCGCGAGACGCTTCCCGGACGATCCGAAGCTCGACGAGCTCGGCCATTCGCTCGCCCAGGCCGCGGCGAACGCGGGCAACGAGAACGCGGTCGGCGCGCTGAAGAACCTGGGTTACCTCGGCAACGACTGAGCGCGCGACACGCGCGAGTCCACCGAGCGTTCGCGCCGGCAACTGGGCCGAGAAGGCCTCACTCGCCCTGCAGGATCCCGCCGAGGAAGTTGCCGCCGCGCTGCACGCGCTCGGAGCCCCCACCGGCGGCCGACATCACCTTGTCGGCGAAGCGCGAGAACGGCGTGGTCTGCATCCAGATCTTCCCGGGGCCGCGCAAGAGCGCGTAGAAGAGGCCTTCCCCGCCGAAGAGCATCGTCTTGATGCCGCGGACCATTTGAATGTCGTAGTCGACGCTCGCCTCGAACGCGACGAGGCAGCCGGTGTCGACGCGCAGCTCCTCGCCGTTCGCGAGCTCGCGCTCGATGATGTAGCCGCCGGCGTGCAGGAACGCTTGGCCGGTGCCCTGGAGCTTCTGGAGGATGAAGCCTTCGCCGCCGAAGAAGCCCGCGCCGAGCTTGCGCGTGAACGCGACCGACACGTCGACGTCGGTGGTGCTGCAGAGGAACGCGTCGCGTTGGCAGAGCACGGTTCCGTGCGAGAGGTCGAGCACGATCATCTTGCCCGGATACGCCGCCGCGAATGCGACGGTCGCCGGACGCGAGCCCTCGTTGCGGAACGTGGTGATGAAGAAGCTCTCGCCGCCGATCGCGCGCTTGAGTCCGGCCATGATCCCGCCGCCGGTCGAGGTGTCCATCTGGATCCCGGGCTCCATGAACATGAACGAGCCCGGCTCGGCGCGCATCGTCGCGGCCGGCTGCAGGTGCACGAACAGAGCCTGGAAGTCGTCGCCTTCGATGCGGTAGTTGAGGGTGCTGCTGGCCATGGATGACTCGTGGTCGAGGATTCGGAGAGCGCCGCCGTACGGAACGGGCTGGCCCGGTATTCTCGCGTCGATGCAGCTCGCGTCCACCCCGAACGCGCCTCGGTCATGAGCGCAGCCGAGCCGGGGAGTGAGCCCGGTGCGCCGGCGAAGCAAGAGCGCGAGCCGGCGGGCCGTCCCGACGAGCGGCGGCGAGCGTGGCGCGATCTCGGAGCGTGCGCACTCGTGGTGCTCGCGGCACAACTCGCGTCCGTGCCGCTGGGCGTGTGGTTCGGCGAGTCGCTCGGCCCTCTCGAGCTGGCGGCGCTCGTCGTCGTCGCGCACGGCGGGATGCTCGCGGGCGTGATCGCGATCCTGCGCAGGAGAGGCGAGACGCTGACGCAGTTGGGCTGCACGCGCCCGGCCCGCGGATGGCGGTGAACGCTGCTGCTCGCGGCGCCGACGCTGATCGTGATGTGGATGGTGCTGCTGCCGCTCGCGTGGTTCCTACGCGGCTCGGACGCGCTCGACGAGCAGCTCCCGATCGAGCCGACGTCGCCCGCATGGATCCCGATGTGGTTCGCGATCGCGGGCGTCGTCGGGTTCGTGGAAGAGATCGTGTTCCGAGGCCTGGTGCTGCGGCGCCTGACGACGGTGTTCGCGAGCTTGGGGAGCAGCGGCGCGGTCGCGTGGGCGAACGTCGTGTCGTCGCTGACGTTCGGCCTGTTGCACGGGATCGATCCCGCGGTGATCGCCGTGACGGCGACGATCGGCCTCTACCTGGCACTGGTGACGCGCCGCGAGGGCGGGAACTTGATCCTCGCGATGCTGGTGCACGCAGCGCAGGACACGCTGGGTCTGACACTCCGATCGGGAGCGTAGCGATCACGGTGGGCCGCCCTGTGGAACGCTTCGCGGTCTGGAGCACTCTGAAGCAACTCGGGCCGATCACAAGCACACGACCGTCTAACGTCTTTGAGCATCAGCGGCCGGCGCCGCTTGGGGCGCCAGTCGGCTGCATGGTCTTGGTGGGCTGCTAAGGCGCGACAACACGGAACCAGTCCCTCATGACCTGCTTGACGCGCTCAGACTCCTCCTCCGGGATCGCAGTCATGTGACAGATAGTGTTTCTCAGGTGTCCGATGACCCGTGCTTCTTGAAGCAACGCCTTGTCGCGCACTTGATCTGCAAATGCCTCCTTCCACGCGTGCTCCATGATGCGAAGCAGCTGCGGGTAGGTGAGCAAGGCTGACTTGTCGCGAGACCCAAGTGCCATCCAGCTCTTGGCTTCCTCGTTTTCCTCTAGCTTAGTGACTTCGTCCTTCACGTCCTGAGGGAGCTTATCCCACCACGATACGGCTGGATCAGAAGACAAGACCTCGACCACGAACTCGCGAAGATATCCTTCGAAGACAAAGAACAGCTTGTAGGACTCGGCGGCACCGATGGCCTTCTTGACTCCGTCTGGAATGATCTCCGCAAGATCGTAACGGCTCGAAAGCAGCAATGGCTGAGGAGGCGCAACCTTCTCGAGCCCAGCAACCGCTCGCTCCGCCGTCTGGCCGAGCATCACGAACAGCGCTGTCCTCGCATCCGCGCTCACTGAAACACCTTGCGAAGCGCATTGAAAATGCCGAGGTAGACCTCCTCGGTTCCATTGCCAGGCAGGTGAATCTGAAGGTTGTAGTGAAACTCGGGCCTCAGTCCCTTGCCCTTGGGCTTCTCTTCTCGGTCGTGATCCTCCGCCTTCTCCTCGTCTTGCGCCTCGTCGTCCGCACCGGCCGCAGGGGCCGCCGAGAAGTCGGCGAGCTTGGCCAAGGAGTTGAAGGTTGACACGATTCTGGCCGTCATTCCCTCGTCGGTCCCGGCGACTTGCGCGACCAGCCCCTTGAGCTTCTCAGGGGACAAGCTCTGCGCTGCTTCGTCGGCCGCGAACACGGCGGCGTACGCAGTGCGCATGCCAGTCGCAATTGCAGCCTTGGCCGCGACAGTGTTCTTCAACTGCCTGTAGGTATCAGTTGGCGTCCCAGACGAATCGAGAAAACCAAGTGTCCGAAGCAGCGGGATGTACGCACGATCGTTACTGCCCTTGAGGCCGATCGTCTGCTGCAAGAAGTTGTGATTGAACTTCGACGGGACCTTTGCTGACGCGATCTTCGCGAACAGGGTGTCGACGTTCTTGTTCGACGGAACGTAGGGCAACGAGCTAGCCATGGTTATGTCCTCTACTCCTTCATGCTACGCGAGTCGATGTCGGCCCGCTCAACGCGTATTGGACAGACCCGCATACTCAGGCGAACCCAGTGGCCGAGTCTGTCTATCGAGAGTGGTCATGCTCAACCTCGGTGAACGCAAGCCGCTTCAATGCGTGGGGACGGGATCGCGCGAGCGAGGATGTTAGCCGGCTCTAGGCAGCCGTGTCCAGGCGAGGCTGGGGGCGCGGCACGCGGTTCCAACGGAGACGCCTTCGGTCCCACCGGACTCGTTCACCTCGAATCCGGCAGCCAGTCGGCCGGCGAGCACAGGTCCGCGGGGCTGCGATGCCAGACGCGCGCTTGGATCATCGTGGTCGCGACGTCCTTGTGACCGAGAGACTCCGGGATGGCGCGGATGTCGCGGCCGTCCTCCAGGAGGTGCGTGGCGAACGAGTGGCGGAACGTGTGGCAGGTCGCACGCCTGTGTATGCGTGTTGCCCTGACGGCGAGCTTCGGCTTCTGCCTCGCGCTCGTCACGCCCCGCAAAGGCGGTGTCCTGGCGCTCAGTGTCGTGGTTCACGTGGCGCAGGACATGTTGGCCGTGATGGTGCGTTCGGTCGTGTGACGCGGCGGTAGACTCGCGCGCATGAAGCTCCTCGCCGCGTTCGTCGTCTGCGCTTCGATTTGCGTTTCCGCGTGCCGCTCGACTTCGCAGGGGAGCGCGTCGCCCGACGAGCTCGTCGCCGTCTGTCGCGCGCAGGAGGCCGCGTGGAACGCGCGCGACGTCGACGGCTTCATGGCGCAGGGCTACTGGAACTCGCCGGAGATGAGCTTCCTCTCCGGCGGCTCGTGGACGAAGGGCTACGAGCCGACGCTCGAACGCTATCGCGCGAGCTACACGGCGAGCGGCAAGGAGATGGGCAAGCTCTCCTTCAGCCAACTCGATCCCCAATTGCTCGGGCCGGACGCTGGCTTCGTCCGCGGCAGATGGCAACTCGACTTCGAATCGAAGCCGCCGATCTGGGGCCTCTTCACCCTGATCTTCCGCCGCTTCCCCGACGGCTGGCGGATCGTCAGCGACCACACCAGCCTCGGCGACTAGGCGTCAACGCCTACCCTGGCCGAGCGTGCGCAATGCGCGCCTCGCGCGGTCGTGGCCGCCGCGAGCGGCCCGCGTGTACCAGTGCTTCGCGAGCCCGAGGTGACGTCGGACTCCATCGCCGAGCTCGCGCATGCGCGCCACCTCGTACTGCGACTCGACGTTGCCTCGTTTCGCGGCTCGCAGGAAGTTCCGATACGCGGCGCGCGGATCGACCGGCGTGCCGATGCCCCAGTAGTGGCAACGCGCAACGTCGACGGAGTACTCGCGCCCAGCGCGCGCCGCCGCGCGACGCCACCCGACGAACGCGCGTCGCAGATCTCGGCGCGTGCCGTAGCCGAGCTCGTAGCAGCGCGCGAGTCCGCCCAGAGCGTCGCTGTTGCCGAGCGCGGCGCCTTTGCGGAAGCACTCGAACGCTCGCCGACGATCGCGACGAACTGCGCGGCCGTGCACGTACCAACTCGCGAGCGCCGCCCATGCGGGCCCGTAGCCTTCGCGCGCGGCGCGCTCGAGCCAAGGCAAAGCGCGTCGATATCGCGTGGCACGCGCGAGTCGCAGCGCCACACGGTAGGCGTACCTGCCGCGATCCGACCTCGCTCGCGAGCCCACGGCGCGTCTCGCGCGGCTACGCCGGCTTGTGGAAGCCGACGTCCATGTCGAGCAAGTGCTTCTGCAGGTACGTCGTGATGTGGTGGTACGCGTCGTCGACCGAGTCGGTTCGGTAGAAGAGGTGCAGATCTTCCGGACTGATCGTCCCGAACTTCACCAGCGCGTCGAGGTTGATCACCTCGTTCCAGTACTCGCTGCCGAACAGCACGATCGGCATCGGCTTCTTGATCTTCAGCGTCTGCACGAGCGTCACCACTTCCATGAACTCGTCGAGCGTCCCGAACCCGCCCGGCATCGCGACGATCGCTTTCGCCAAGTACGTGAACCAGTACTTGCGCATGAAGAAGTAGTGGAACTCGAACGCGAGGCGGCGCGTGATGTACGGGTTCTCGTTCTGCTCGAACGGCAGCGAGATGTTGAGCCCGATATTGACGCCCTTCGCCTCGGACGCGCCGCGGTTCGCCGCCTCCATGATTCCCGGCCCGCCGCCCGAGCAGATCACGAAACGGCGCTCGGTCGTGCCTTCGAGCGACTTCGACCACTCGGTCAAGCGTCGAGCGAGCTCCCGCGTCGCCTCGTAGTACTGCGACATGTGCAGCTTCATCTCGGCGCGCGCGACGTCGCCGCCGTCGGCTTTCACTTTCTCCAGCTCGGAGAGCGCCTGCTCGCGCGACGGGATCCGCGCGGACCCGAACATGACGATCGTGTCCTTGACCGCGAGCTCGCGAAAGCGCGCTTGCGGCTCTAGGTACTCCGCGAGGATGCGCAGCGGTCGCGCATCCGAGCTCGCGATGAAAGCGTCGTTCTTGTATGCCTTGACGGGACGGAAGCGGCCGGAATTCATGCTGGTGGTCGTCGCTCGCGGGGGGACTTCACGGACGCTCGGCGCGATGCGAGAACGCGGAAGGCTACCCTGATCGTCATGTCGGAGCGAGCGCTTGAGGACCTGGTCGTCCCCATCGCAGGGATGACTTGCCAGGCGTGCGCGCAGAGCGTCGAGCGAGCTCTGCGCGGCGTTCCCGGCGTCGCGGCGGCCGAAGTGAGCTTCGGTTCGCGCAGCGCGACGCTCTCGCGCGACCCGGAGCTCGCCGACGACGAGCGCATCCGAGCCGCGGTGCGCGCGGCGGGCTATCGCGTGCCCGACGAGGCTTTCGGCGCCGCCGGTTCGCTGGTGAACGACGTGCGCTTCGCCGAGGAGAGCGAGCGCAAGTCCCGAGCGCGCACGCAGCGCAACTTGATGATCGCGATCGGCTTCGGCGTCGCCTCGGCGCTCGCGGAGCACGCGCCGCACGGCAGCGTGCACACCGCGCCGGCGCTCGCCGCGCTCGCGCTTTCGCTGCCGGTGCAGTTCGTCGCCGGCTTCGACGTCCTGCGCGACGGCTTGCGCGCTCTCTCGCGCCGCGCGCCGGACATGAACACGCTGGTCGCGATCGGCACGCTCGCCGCGTGGGGCTCCGCGCTCGCCGCTTGGCTCGCGCCGGGCTTCGGCAGCGGCGAATCGCACCTGCACGCGGCGCTGATGATCATGGTGTTCGTGCTGCTCGGGCGTTGGCTCGAAGCGCGCGCTCGTGCCAAGACCGGCGACGCCTTGCGAGCGTTGGTCGAGCTCGCGCCGCCGACCGCGCGCGTCCTGAAACGCGGCGTCGAGGTCGAAGTGCCGCTCGCCGAGGTCGCGCTCGGCTCGCTGGTGCGCGTGCGGCCGGGCGAGCGCATCCCGGTCGACGGCGAGGTGCTCGACGGCGGCTCCAGCGTCGACGAATCGCTGCTGACCGGCGAGAGCGCGCCGATCGAGAAGCGCGTCGGCGACCGCGTCCACGCCGGCACGCAGAACCACACCGGCGCGCTGTCGATCCGCGCGACCGCGATCGGCGCCGACTCGGCGGTCGGGCGCATCGCGACATGGGTGCGGCGAGCGCAGGGCTCGAAGCCGCGCGTGCAACGGCTCGCCGATCGCATCAGCGCCGTCTTCGTGCCGGTGGTGCTCGCGATCGCCGCGGTGACGTTCGTCGGTTGGTGGCTCGGCTCGCACGACGTGTCGCGAGCGCTCGCCCACGCGGTCGCGGTGCTGGTCGCGGCGTGTCCGTGCGCGCTCGGGCTCGCGACTCCGACCGCGATCGTCGCGGCGAGCGGGCGCGCGGCGCGCGAAGGGCTTCTGGTCAAGGATGCGGAGGTCTTGGAGACGCTCGCGGGCCTGCGAACGCTCGCGCTCGACAAGACCGGGACGCTGACCCGCGGCCAGCCCGAGCTCGCGACGATCGCGCACGCCGACTCGGCCGCATCGCCCGGCGGCGCACCCGCTTCGCTCGGCAGCACAGCCGCGTCGCTCGGCAGTGCAGGCGCGTCGCTCGGCGGCGAGAGTGCGCCGACTCGCGGCGCGGGTGCTTCGCTTGCCGACTCGAGGGCTTCGCCCCATGGCGCCGCCGCTTCGCTGGGCGACGACGGGGCGCGCGACCGCGAGCGCTTGGAGCTCGCCGCTTCCGTCGAGGCGCAGAGCGAGCACCCGTTTGCGCGCGCGCTGGTCACCGCCGCCGAGGCGCGCGGGCTCGCGCCGAGGGCCGTGATGGACTTCGCGAGCGAGCCCGGCCGCGGTGCGTCCGCCAAGGTGCGCGGTCGCGCGGTTTGGCTCGGCAGCCCGCGCGCGGCGCGCGAACGCGGCGCGGACGAGCGCGAGCTCGCGCGCCTGCTCGCGCCGCTCGCGGAGCGCGGCGAGACCGGCGTCGTGCTGCTGGTCGACGGCGCGCTCGTCGCCGTGTTCGGCTTCGTCGATCCCGCGCGTCCGAGCGCCGCGCGCACCGTCGCCGAGCTCCGTGCGCGCGGACGCGCGCTGACGCTGCTCTCGGGCGACCATCCGGCGGCGGTGCAGCGACTGGCGCGCGAGCTCGGGCTCGACGACGCGCGCGCCGAGCTGCGCCCCGACGAGAAGGCGGGTGCGATCGCAAAGCTGCGCGCGAGCCACGGCGCGGTCGCGATGGTCGGCGACGGCGTCAACGACGCGCCGGCGCTCGCTGCGTCGGATGTCGGCATCGCGATGGGCGGCGGCGCGGACGTCGCGCTCGAAGCGGCGGACGCCGCGCTGCTCGTCGACGATCCGGCGAAGCTCGTCACCTTGCTCGACCTCGCCCGCGCGACGCGGAAGATCGTTCGCGGCAATCTGTTCTGGGCCTTCGGCTACAACGTGGTCGCGTTGCCGGCCGCGGCGGGGTTGTTCGAGCTCGCGGGGCTCGGCGCGCTGCCTCCGCACTGGGCCGCGGCGGCGATGGCGAGCTCGAGCGTGATCGTCGTGCTCAACAGCCTGCGCCTGGTTTCGCGCCGCTTGGGCTGAAAGCGCGCCCGTCGGCGATTTCACCCGCACCGCGCAACTCGCGGCGTGCTCGGGTTAGGTTGGGAGAGCTCGTCCAAGAGGATCCCACCATGAAAACGACCATCGTGATCGCCATGGCGCTCTGCGCCACGTCCGCTTCCGCCCAGATCGTGCCGTTGCGCGCGTTCCCCTTCGACGTCGACGAGCGCAGCGGCGACCGACTCGATCTCACGCCGCGCTACGACGACTTCGAGGACCTCGCGAACCTCGGGCGTGTCGATCTCGCCGCGGTCGAGCTCCCCGACGGGCGCACGGTCGACCTCGAGCTCACGCAGGTCGACCTCGAGTCGCGGAACATCGCCGCGCAGGTCGACGGCGTGCCCGCGCCGCGCGCGATCTCGGAGCTCGGGCTCAGCGTCTGGACCGGCCGCGTTCGCGGCGAGCCGAACTCCGACGTCGCGCTCGCGCTCTCGCGCTGGGGCTCGCGCGGTTGGATCTCGAGCGGCGGCGAGATCGTCCACTTGATGGCCGAAGCGAACGCGCCGGAGCTCGGCGGCTGGTCGAAGAGCCGCGCGTACTTCACGACCGAGTCGAGCTTGAATCGCGCGGGCCGCGCGCTCGGCGAGTTCTGCAAGCTCGACGAGCTGACCGTCGGTCCGCACACGTACGCGCCGCCGTCCGCGCCGAAGTACGTTCCGACGTCGCTCTTCGAAGCCAAGATCGCGATCGAGACCGACTACCAGCTCTTCCAGGTCTTCGGCGACCTCAACGCGGAGATGACGTACGTCGCGACGTTGATGAGCTGGGTCAGCTATCGCTACGAAGAGCAGATCAGCGTCCGCCTGACGTTCCCCTACATGCAGTTCTACACCACCGCGAACGACCCCTGGGTCACGCAGGAGCAAGGCGGCGGCGCGGGCGGACTCCTCGGCGAGTTCCAAGCCGCGTGGCAATGGGCCGTGCCCGGCGGCGCGCACGTCGCGCACTTCCTGTCCGGCGCGAACCTCGGCGGCGGCGTCGCGTGGTTGCCCGGGCTCTGCAACCAGCCTTGGAACTTCTCGGTCGCCGGCAACATCTACGGCGGCGTGAGCTTCCCTCCGACGGTCAACCCGGGCACGTGGGACTACATGGTGAGTGCGCACGAGCTCGGCCACAACTTCGGCGCGCCGCACACGCACGACTACTGCCCGCCCGCCGATCAGTGCGCGCCGAACGGCTACTTCGGCGGCTGCCAGACCGCGCAGGTCTGCACGAGCAGCGGCACGATCATGAGCTACTGCCACCTCTGCGGCGGCGGCATGGTGAACATCAACAACTACTTCCACTCGCTGTCGGTCGCCGACATCCGCAACTGGGTGGTCGCCGCCGGTTGTCTGCCGGTCGCGGGCTCCGACACGATCACGTACTGCAATGCGAAGGTGAACTCGCTCGGCTGCACGCCCGACATCGTCGCGTACGGCCATCCGACGCTCTCGGGGCCCGACAACTTCACGCTCGGCGTCCTCAACGTGCTCAACAACAAGAACGGACTGTTCTTCTGGGGCACGCTGCCGGATCAGAAGCCGTTCCAAGGCGGCGAGCTCTGCGTGATGCCGCCGATCATCCGCACGCCGGTCGAGTTCTCCGCGGGCTCCGCGCCGCCGACGAGCGATTGCTCGGGTGAGCTCTACTACCACTGGAGCCACACCGACCTCGCCGCGATCGGCGCGGGCAACACGCTCTTCGGCCAGTTCTGGTACCGCGATCCGGCGAGCCAGGGCACGATCGGGCTTTCGTCCGGCGTGCAGTGGACGATCCAGAACTGAGCTCGCTCCCACCCCGCTCGCGACGGCCGCGCGGCGCCCCATTCGGGGCCCGCGCGGCCGCGCTGCTTCTCGCGCCGCGCTCCGACGTTCGCGGGAGGCGGGAAGGACTTTCCCGATCGCGAGCTCCGAACCGGGCGGCGACCGATCGAGCTACGGAAGCGTCGCCGGATGGGCCGATCACGGGGAAACCTCCGCGTGCTCGTGCAGAGAACCGTCCCCGTCGGAAAGCTCAGATGATCTTCAATTCGATTCCGTGGTTCCTGGTCGCCGGGTTCTTCATGTGCTGCGGCTGCGCGGTCGCCGCGATCGTGCTCGATCGCCGCTACCGCGACGACCGCAAGAAGACCGAGGCGGGCATGACCGAGCGGCTGGAGGAGCGGCTCGAGGCGTACGAGGAGCTCGAAGTCCAGGTGAAGACCGTGGTCGAGTCGTTCTCGCAGCACGAGCAGACGTTCAAGGAGCTGTTCACGGTCCAGAAGGAGCACATCGAGCAACTGAAGGCCGCCCTGTCCGCGCACGTCGGCGAACCGGCGCCGGCCGAAGCGGCGAGCACCGAGGAGACCCTCGCGTGGATGGACGACGCGGACGAAGACGCGATCGAGGTCGTCACCGACGACGGCGGCGCGCAGACGGTCGCGGAGCTGCAGCGGAAGCTCGACGGCGGCCGCGCGGAGCAGGAAGAGGTGCTGGAGCGCGAACGACGCTCGCTGTCCGAGACCCGCATGCGCATCGCGAGCCTGCAACCGTTGCAGGAGTCGCTTCGCAACGTCGAGGCGGAGCTGGTCGACGCGCGCGCCGAGGTCGACGGCTGGAAGCAGAAGTGTTCCGAGCTCGAGCAACGCGCCGCGCCCGCGAGCGCGCCGACGGCGGAGGCCAACGGTTCGGTCGAGCCGCTGATCGAGGACCTCGCGAGGGTGAAGGCGGTCGTCAGCGAGTGGCAGGCGAAGGCGCGCGAGCTCGCCGAAGCGAAAACCGCCGAAGTCGCGGCGCTCAGCGAGCGCTTGAGCAGCCTCGATCCCCTGCTGCATCAGGCGACCGAGAGCCGTCGTGACGCCGAGAAGTGGCGCGGCGAGTACACCGAGCTCGAGAAGCGCGCCGCTGAAGCGGCTTCAGCGCACTACGACGAGGTCCAGCACCTGCGCGGCGAGATCGCGGACTTCGAGGGCCGCTTCGCGAAGGCGTGCGCCGACCTCGAGGCGCTGGTCGCCGCGAACAACGGGTTGACGGAGCGCGCCGACGAGCTCGGCCGCAACCTCGATTGCGTCCAGCTCGAGCTCGACAAGGCGCATTCCGCGCAACGGACGACCGAAGCGCAGGGCCTCGCGCTCGCGTCGCAGCTCGCGGAGCTCGACAGCCGCGCGCAAACGCAATCGATCGAGCTCGACGCCCTGCGTGCGCGTTGCCGCGAGCTGGGCACGGAGTCCGACGAACGCGCCGCGACGATCGTCGGGCTCGAGGCGCGCGCTCGTGAACTCGCGACGACGCTGACCGAGAAGTCGCGGCTGCTCGCGGGGTCCGAGACGCTCGCGCGAGAGCTCGACGTGAAGAAGACCGAGCTCTCCGGCGAGCTCGAGGCGCTGCGCAGCGAGCACCAGCAAGCGCTGAGCGCCTCGGAGGAGCGCGTCGCGTCGCTGACCCAAGAGCTGACCGGCGCGATCGACGAATGTCGCGCACTGAAGGCTTCGGTCGCGCACTGGACCGAGCGCAGCGTCGGCCGCGAGCGCGAGCTCGAGCTGAAGCGCGGCGAACTCGCGGATCGCGA
This sequence comes from Planctomycetota bacterium, assembly GCA_016220085.1. Taxonomy (GTDB): domain Bacteria; phylum Planctomycetota; class UBA1135; order UBA1135; genus JACRIN01. The sequence goes on along the minus strand of JACRIN010000065.1, from coordinate 47,803 downwards.
GCAACGTCTCTCCGAGGTCTCGGCGCGTGTCGAGGCGCTCGACCTCGAGGTCGCGCGCGAGCGCGAGACCCTGCTTGCACGCGACCGCTCGCTGCAGGAGTCCGCGACCAAGCTCGAGCGCGCCGACGCCGAGATCCAGAAGTACCGCGACTCCCTCTCGGCGCACGCGCATCAATTCGAGATCGCGCAGTCGCTGCTCGCCGAGCTCAAGCCGGTGATCGAGAACCTCGAGAGCGAGCTCACCAACGAGAAGGTCGCCGGCTCCTGAACGCGACGCCGTTCATTCGGCGTCGGGCTTCTCCAGCTTCTTCTGGGCCTCCAGGAACTTTTCCTCGAGGCGCTTGGCTTTACCGCGCTCCGAATCGAGGAACTGGTCGAGCTTGCCCGTTCCGGCGCTCTCGCGGCCTTTGACCTTCGAGAGCGCCTGGTCCCAGTCCTTCTCCTCGACCTTCGGCTTGCCCGCTTCGTCGACGTCCTTCGGCGACCACGCGCGCATCACGCGCTCGGTGCGGACGTCGATGGCTAGGCGCTTCTGACAGCACGGACACGTGACCTCGATCTGACGGGTTTCCATGGCGGGCGACGGCTCCGAAGGGGCGCGCCGGATTGTAATGACGAGCTCGGCGCCGTCGTACGGCTCCGAAAGCGCTCGCCGGACCGTAATGACGGGCTCGGCGCCATCGTGCGGCCCCGAAAGAGCTCGCCGGACCGTAATGACGGGCTCGGCTCCATCGTTTTGGGGAAATGCTTCGTAGGAAGAGTCTGGACCGACGGCTAGTCCCCCTCGTCCGATTCACCGCCATGCGACGCCAATCCATCATGCAGGCCCTTGCTCGCCACCGCGCGGAACGACCCGAAGCGGTCGCGGTCGTCGGTTACCGTGGTCAAGCCCTCGCCCTCGAGCGTTGGATCGGGATCGTCCTCTGGGGCGCCTTCCTGGCGGTCCTCATCGCGGCGAGCAACTGAGCTCGACACGCCGATCGCCGGGCCGCGGCCGCGTGGCGGCGAGCACCGGGCACCGATACCTTGAGGGGCGATGTCGCCCCTCCTTTCGTTCCTAGGGACCCTTCTCGTCGTCGCCTCCGCGACGCCGACGCGCGCGCAGGACGCCGCGCCGCAGCAACGGTTGAGCACCCGCTGGGCGGCCGCGGTCGACGCCCGAGCGCCGTGGCCGGAGTACCCGCGGCCGAGCTTGGTGCGCGGGGACTGGCTGAATCTCAACGGTACGTGGGAGTGCTCCCTGCCGAAGTCCGCGGACGAGCGCGAGCTCGCGTTCGACCGCCGCGTCGTGGTGCCGTTCGCGATCGAGTCGGCGCTCTCCGGCATCGGCGCGCACGCCGAGCGCGTCGTCTACCGCAGGCGGTTCGAGATCCCGACGGCGTGGAGCGGCCGGCGCGTGCGCTTGAACTTCGGCGCGGTCGACTGGCGCGCGCGCGTCGTAGTCGACGGGCGCGAGGTCGGCGTGCACGAGGGAGGCTTCGACGCGTTCGGCTTCGACCTCGCGGGCGCGCTCGATTTGGCGAGGAAGGAGCACGAGCTCGTCGTCGACGTCTTCGACCCGACCGATGCGGGCGGACAGCCGCTCGGCAAGCAGCGCGTGAAACCCGGAGGCATCTGGTACACGGCGGTCACCGGGATCTGGCAGACGGTGTGGCTCGAGCCGCTCGGCGAAGCCCACGTCGACCGACTGACGCCCGTGACGCGGATCGCGCGCGACGGCCGGCCCGCGAGCGTCGCTCTGGCCGCCGAGGTCGGCGGCTGGCGCGCGGGCGACGAGCTCGAGGTCGAGGCTCCCGCGCTCGCGCGCAAGGTGCGCGTCGCGGCGACCGTCGCGGTGCTCGAACTCGGCGACGCCGCGTCGTGGTCGCCCGCGACGCCGGTGTTGCACGAACTCGTCGTGCGCGTGCTGCGCGACGGACGCGTGCTCGACGAGGTGAGGAGCTACTGCGCGTTGCGCGAAATCGAGTTGAAGGCGGACGGCGCGTTCACGCGCATCTACCTCAACGGCGCGCAGCTCTTCCCGATCGGCGTGCTCGACCAGGGCTGGTGGCCGGACGGACTCTACACGGCGCCGAACGATGCCGCGCTCGCCGCCGACGTCGAGGCGACGAAGGCCCTGGGCTTCGACTTCGCGCGCAAGCACGTCAAAGTCGAGCCCGAGCGTTGGTACTGGCACTGCGATCGCCTCGGCTTGATGGTCTGGCAGGACATGCCGAGCCCGCGCGACGGCGGCGAGCCGGACGCGGCGGCGTTCGAGCGCGAGCTCGTCGAGCTGCTGCGCGAACGCGCCTTCCACCCGAGCATCGTGCACTGGATCGTCTTCAACGAGGGTTGGGGCCAGCACGACACCGCGCGCTACGTCGAGCTCGTCCGCAAGCTCGACCCGACGCGTCCGATCACCGACGCGTCGGGTTGGACCCACGGATCGGTCGGCGACGTCGTCGACTTCCACCACTATCCCGCTCCGACGGCGCAGATCGTGCCGACCGGCTTCGCGGCGGTGCTCGGTGAGTTCGGCGGCATCGCGCTGCGCGTGAAGGACCATCTCTGGCAAGCCGATTCGTGGGGCTACCGCGAGGACGAGAGCGCGGAGATGCTGGTGACGAGCTACACGTCGATGCTGCGACGCTGCCACGACTTCGCGAAGACCGCCGGGCTCGCCGCGGTCGTCTACACGCAGCTCACCGACGTCGAGGGCGAGATCAACGGCTTGCTGACGTACGACCGGGTGTTCAAGGCCGAGCCGCGGCTCTTCGCGCGCGCGAACCGCGGGCCGCATCCGGCGTTGCGCGTGCTCGTCCCCGACGGCCGACGCGAGGAGCTCCGATGGCGCTACACGCTGACCGCGCCCGCGGAAGGCTGGGAGCGGCCCGGCTTCGACGTCTCGGGCTTCGAGAGCGGGCTCGCGGGTTTCGGCACGCGCGAAACGCCGGGCTCGTGGGTGCGCACCGAATGGACGACCAGCGACCTATGGCTGCGCCGCGAGTTCCAGTTCCACCCGTCGACCGCGCCCGAGGACGTGTTGCTCGCGGTGCATCACGACGAGGACTGCGAGGTCTGGATCAACGGCGTGCTCGCCGCGAAGCTCGCGGGCTACACGACGAGCTACGAGGAAGTGCCGCTGTCGCCCGCCGCGCGCGCGGCGCTGAAGAGCGGCGCCAACACGCTCGCCGTGCACTGCAAGCAGACCGCAGGCGGTCAGTACGTCGACGTCGGCCTGGTCGCGTGGGTGTGGCCGAAGTGATCAGTCGTCGTGAGCGTGTCCGATCACGGTCATGTGCGAGTGGACGCACCAAGGATCGCCGTACGGAGCATAGAACGGATCGTGGTACCACGTGTACGGGTAGGACTCGTTGCGGCGCTCGAACGTGATGCCGGTGCCGACGCGCTCGCCTTCGAAGTCGACCTCCCACTTCAGGTTGAGTCCGGCGAGCCCGAGATCGTTCGGCTCCTTGCCATCCGGCAACGCGAACTGCACTTCGAACACCGCGCTCTGATCCTTCGCGAGCGGCTGATCGGGCAGGCCGACGACGTACGGCGCGCCGAAGTCCTCGAGCGTCGCGCTGACGAGTCGGAAGCTCTCCGGTTGGACCGCGAGCTTGCGCTCGCCCGCGTTCTCGACGCGCATCCGGATCTCGACTTGAGCCGGGCTGCGCTTCGAGAAGTCCTCGCGACGGATACCGAGCACGGTGACCAGCGCACGCCCCTTCGCGTCCTCGACCCGCGGCGAATCGAGCGACACCTCGAGCGGCGCGGGCGCGAAGCGATGCGGATACCAGCTCGACCGACAGGCACCGAGCATGGACAGGGCGATGACAAACGAAACGAGGTTCTGGAGCTTCATGCCCGGATTCTAAGCACGCGGCGCGAACACCCGAAAGCGTCCCAGAAAGGGCACGCCCCGCGGCGCTCGGAGCGTCGCGGGGCGTGGAAACGGACGGTCAGTCGCTCACGGACAGGCGCGGAACTGCAACCCGTTCGAGAGCCCGACGCCGGTGCCGTCGAGGTGCGCCGGGTCGCGATACCAGACCTGCGCGAACAGGTCGACGCCGATCTCGGCGATCGCGATCGGACGCTGGATCGCGACGAAGCCCGAGCCGTCGAAGGTCGTCGGAGCGCTGCGCACGATCGGAAGCGTGACGCAGAGCGTGCCGCCGAGGAACGGAGCCGCTTGCTGACCGGTGCCCCAGAATGCGATCACCGGCTTGCCGGCGAGCCCGTTGCTCATCGTCACCTTGAAGTTGTTGGTCGCGAACGACGCCTCGTTCTGGAATCCGATCTGCGGCGTCAGCCCGGCGGAGTTGACCTTCGCCGTGCAGTACGTCGTCGGCGTCTCGCACGGACCGAACATCCCGATCCAAGTCGACCAGATGCCCGCTTTGTACTCGTGCGTGCCCCACCAGACCTTCGGGTGCACCGGGTCGGGGGTGCACGCGGAGTAGTCGCCCCAGCGACCGGAGGTGTCGGCTCCGGTGCTCGACTTCATCGTCACCGCGGGCGTCATCGTGCCGGCCGCGTCGCCGTTCAGTCGGAACGTGCGGCCCATCGAGAAGAACTCGGACGGGCTCGAGCGCGCGAACACGCAGGCCGCGTTGTTCTGCGCGTCGACGCCGATCGAAACGAACGACGTGCGCACGTTCGCGGCCGGGACGATGTCACCGGACTGGACGAGCGTCGGCGTGCCGCTGACCGGCCAGTTGCCGACGTTGATCTCGTACCAGCGTGCTCGCACCGGATTGTTGCAGTGCGCGGCGCCCCAGAGCTTGCCCGCTCGGTACGTGCAGCTCCAGAAGCGCGATTCGAAGGCTTCCGGCCGGATCGACGTGCCGAGCTGCGGCGGATCCTCCGGAGGCGTGTAGCTCGGCACGGTCAGCGTGAAGATCGTGTCGAACGGCGCCGTCAGCGGATTGCGGATCGCGTGGATCTTCACCGCGGTGTTGGACGCGGATTCGAGGTTCTCGAGGTAGTAGAACGCGGGCGCGGAGCTGTCGTACATCACCGGCGCGCCGTAGGACTGCGTGCCGTTGATCAACAAGCTCTTCGTGATCGGCGCCGCGCCGGTCAGGCACGGGGCCTTCTCGACGAAGAACATCAGGAACTTGGTGCCGCCGCTGAAGAAGTCGGCCGACAGGTAGATCACGTTCTGATCGACGCCGATGTTCGGCGAGTCGATGCCTCCGTCGGTGCCCGCCGCGGCGGTGACGTCGAAGCGGTACTTGAACCACGTTCCGTTCGGATCGGAGTCGTCGGACACCGCGAGGTCGAACTTGCCCGCGGCGCCGACGCGCACGTTCGTCATGAACATGAAGCGCTGCGAGTACGGGTCGAAGATCACCTCCGCGTCGAAGGGGAAGTCGCTCGCGGTCGCGACACCGCTCATGAAGCCCGCGGGCCCCTTGTAGGTCTGGAGGAAGGTCTGCGTGCCGCTCTTCGTGTAGAAGGCGATCGAGTCGTTGACGACCTGCACGTAGTGGTTCGGACCGATCGCGCCGTGCGGGTCGGGCGGCGTCAGCGTCGTCTGCACGATCCCGGTGAAGCCGAAGTCCGGCCCGGCGGTGCTCTTGAAGTCCATCAGGTCGGCGATCGTCTTCGCGCCGTCCGGGTCGTAGATCGGCGGCTCATGGCTCGGCGCGGCGCCTTGCTCGTCAGCGACGAACTTCGGCGACGGCGGCAGCGCGACGAGCGCGACCGAACCGAGATCGCCGAGGTCAGCAGGCGCGAAGAAGCTGACGCACGCGGCGAAATCGTCGCCGAAACCGGCGTCGCCTTGCCACGCGGTCGTCAGGCGACCGTCTTTCTCGAGCACGACGCGGCGCGACGAGCCGCCGGCGCGGATCTTCTGACGGCCTTCGGTCTGCAGCGAGGCACGGAACGGCTCGCCCGCGCGATCGTCGGCCTCGACGATGCGCGCCCAGAGGTCGCCCTTCTTGTCTTCGCCCTGAACGCTCGACCAGACGAGCGCGAAGCGCGAATCATCGGCGAGCGAGAGGTCGAGACCGCTGGTGTAGCCGCCCTTCGACGTCGGATACTCGCGCGACTCGCCGGCGGACCACGCGCCGTCCTTCGGCGTGAAGCGACGCGCGGTCGGAACGTGATCGCCGTCGCCGAACGAGTTCATCCACGCGACGACGAGCTCGCCTTTCGCGTTGACGTCCGCGACCGGCTCGATCGGCATGCGACCGTCAGCGGCGCTGACGACGAATTCGGCTCCGAGCGGCGCGCCGAGCGCGTCGAGGCTGCGAGCGACGATCTGCGTCGGCTTGCCAGCGACGTCCGCGCGTCCCCACGCGACCGTGAAGCCGCCCTGCGGATCGATCGCGACCGTCGGCAGCCCGTCCTGGACGTTCGAGCCCTGATCGACGCGCACGGACGCGCCGAGCGGCTGACCGTCGGCACCGAAGCGGCGCACGAACACCGAGCGCGTCTTCTCGGCGTTCGGCCCGGCCCACGCGATCACCGCGTTGCCGTCGGCGTCGCACGCGAGCGCGACGTCGGTCTGGTGGCCGATGAAGTCGTCGTTGACGATCACTTCGTTGGTGGAGCTCGCGAGCTCGGCGTCGAAGCGCCGCGCGACGATCGTCCCGAACGAGCCGTCCTGTCCGTCGGACTCCCATGCGACCCAGGCCGCACCGCTCGCGTCGAGCGCGACCGCGGGCCGGGTCTGCGCGCCGCGCGTGAACTGGTTCAAGTGCGTCTCGGCTCCAAGCTTCGCGCCGTCGGCGCCGAAGCGCTGCGCGTAGAGCCCGTAGTTGCCGTCCTCTTGCTTGCGGCTCTGCCACACGACCAGCGTGCGTCCCGCGGCGTCGCGAGCGAGCGTCACCGCTTCCTGCGCGCTGGCGGTGAACGTGTTGGCTTGCGCCTCGGCGCGCACGTAGGCGCGGCCGGAGACGTCGAAGCTTTGCGCGGACTCGCCGGCGAACGCCGGTGTCGCCGCGGCGGCGAGCGCCCAGAGCGCGAGCGCGGAGGCGCGGCGCGTGGGTTGGACACGATGCTGCATGAACGAACTCCTGTGGTGGATCGAAGGCACGTGGATCGATCGGCTCGCTCGGAGCGTGTGTCCGCGAGCACGACCAACGCGCCTCGTCCCTGAACCAGGCGCGTCGCCCACCAGCCTAGCACCGGCGCGAAAACGCGGGAGGCGGGCGCGGAACACGCGAGTCCCGGCGATCGGGGCCGCAAGCTCGGAACGTCCTGCTCGGCCGAGCGGTTTCGCGCGCGCGCAGGTGACCGCGGGCCGCACGCGATCCGACTCCGGGCGTCGCCGCGCCGCCTCGTGCGTTCGCGCACCGGGGTCACGCAGAGCGGCGATGGCCGAGGACGGAGTCGCCACCGCCGAATCGAAACCTCGCAGCGCCTCGCGGCGCTCGCGCGGGCCGCGAACGAGCTGCGCACTCGCGCGGCCCGCGCGAGAGCGCCGAGAGTCGAGCGCGACGCGCGGTCGTAAGACACCGCTTCGACGTGAACGCCGTCGATCGGAACACACGAGCCGGAACGACGGCTCGACGGGGCGAGCGCGCGAACGCTCGGACGAACTCCGTGGTGCTCGTCCGCTTGCGCTCCTCGAGCGACTCGCACAGCGCGTCGAACGACGGTGACACGAGACCCATGGCACGTGGCGCGCGGACGAGGACACGCTCACGCTCGTCGGCGCGAGCGCTCGGCTACGAGCTCCTCGAAGACGCGCGGACGAACGACGACGAGAACGGTGATCGCACGAGTTCGCAGTGCGCCGCGAAGTTCCGCGGGGCCGAGGCGGGGCGCAGAGTGCGTGCGCAACCGCGCACGCGCGGCACGCCGCGAGCGATTCGAGAACTCGCAGCGTTCGATTCGAGATCGCGAGTGCGCAAGCGAACTGGGCGTGGTGCGAATCGAGCGCTTTCGAATCGCTCGAGATCGTCAGTCGCGGATAGCCGCACTTCGAGTGTCTACTCGCGCGAACTCGAGCCTATCCTGAACGCGTCCGCGATTGGCGCGGTCGCATCCCCGCGCGGACCGGGCGGCACACCCGGTCGCGATTGCGCATCGACGCTTCCTGTACCTCGAGTGCCTTGGAGATTCGCGATGTCCCTGCACACGCTCCTACTCTGTTCCTCCATTTCGTTCGCGGCCGGAGAAGCGCCGCGCGTGGCCTTGCACTTCCCGCCGGCCGACACCGCGACCGACGCCACGACGAGTCACGTCACCGGTAGCGCGACGGATCCCGACGGCGTTGCGTGGGTGCGTGTCGCCGGAATCGCGGCAACGAGCGCCGACGGTTTCGCGCACTGGACCGCCGAAGTCCCGATCGCGCTCGGGCACGAACAACTCGTCGTCGCGACCGCCGACCGCGCTGGAAACGTCGAGTTGCACGCTGCGTCGGTCGTGATCGAGAACTCGGGTCCGTTCCTGCTGTTCGCCAGCGCGTTCGCTCGCGATGCGCAGAGCGGTCTCTTCTACGCCGCCGACCGCACGTCGCGGAGCATCATCGAGATCGATCCCGTCACCGGTTGGCGCCGCACGGTCTCGTCGGCCACGCTCGGCCACGGTGCGCCGCTGACGAATCCCCAGGGACTCGCGATCCTCCAGTCCGGACAGAGCTTGCTCGTCGCCGACGATCCCGACGAGCTCATCCGCGTCGATCTCGCGACCGGCGATCGCACCGTGATCACGAGCGGCGGAATTGGTTCGGGCACGTCGATGCTCCACCCGCGAGCCGTCGACTACGTACCGGCGCTCGGCCGCGCGTTCGTGATGACGCAGCAGCCGGACCGCATCATCTCCGTCGACGTCAACACCGGCGCGCGTGCCGTGTTGACGTCGAGCACGGTCGGCGGCGGTGTGCCGTACAAGGCGCTCGCCGGTCTCGCGTACGACGCGGGCGCGAAGCGCTTCTACGCGGTCGATCGGCTCGAACGACGTCTGCTCGCGATCGACGAGCTCACCGGCTTCCGCACGACGATCTCGGATCCGTTGGTCGGGACGGGACCGACCTTCGGAACCGTCTACGGAGTCGAGTTCGACGCGCAGCACGCTCGCGTGCTCGTGGTCGACTCGGTCACCGACGCGGTGCTCGCCGTCGACGTGACCACCGGCGATCGCACGACGATCGCGTCGACTTCCGCGGGTACGTCCGGCGGCGCTTACGACGCGGAGAACTGCGCGCAACGACTCCTCGCCGACGCGAACGGCGGCACGGTTCAAGCACTTCAGTTCGACGGCATCGAATCGATCGACCTCGCGACTTCCCAGCACACGTGGCTGACGTCGAACGCACGCGGGCTCGGCCAAGCCCCGCGCATGATGCCCGCGACGTCGCGGCCGGTTCGCGACACGCGGAACGAGCGCTTCCTCGTCTCGTGCCAGCCGGAAGTGCGTTGGCAATTGCTCTCGGTCGACCCGCTGACCGGCGATCGCGCGGACCTGCCCGTCGATGATTCCGTCACGACACTTCGCTTCCCGGGCGGAGTCGCGTTCGAGTCGCGCAGCGGGCTGGTCGTGCTGCAGCGCGAGGTCACGTACGGCTCGTACGTGCTCGTCGGCCTCGATCCGATCACCGGGGCGACCGTCGACCTGTCGACGCCCGACGCGTTCATCAGCACACAGCTCGCGCTCGATCCGCACGGCGAGCGCGTGTTCCTCTCCAACTACGACCGCGTCGTCGCCTTCGATGGGCAGAGCCAACAATGGTCGACGGTGTCGAGCTCGTCCGTCGGCACGGGCCCGGCGCTGGTGTGGCTCAACGGACTCACCTACGACGCGGTGCACGACGTGCTCTACGCGACCGAAGAGCAGAGCACGGCGCAAGTGCTGACGATCGATCCGACGACCGGCGCGCGCACGACGATCGCGTCGAAGACGGTCGGCAGCGGTCCGGTGCCCCTCGTGCCACGCGGCACGGCGCTGGACCTTGCCCGCAATCGCCTGATCGTCGCCGACGGCGGTTGGGACGCGCTGCTCGCGATCGACCTCACGACGCTCGAGCGGCGGGTGCTCACCAAGACCGGCGACGGCAAGGCCGTGGACCCGCTCGGCCAATCCGCGCGCGACGTCGGCACCGGTCCGACGTTCTTCGAGCCGCTCGGCATCGATCTCGACGCCGAACGCAACGTCGCGTACGTGACGCAGTACTTCCCGCTCGAAGGCGTGAGCTGCGTCGAGCTCGGCAGCGGTGATCGCGTGTTGATCTCGCGCTGAGCCGCGCACCTTTCGACCGGCGCCGCCGTTCGGGGGCTACGAGCTCTCGAGCAGCGGCGCCGGTTCGATTGCCATGTCGAACGACGCGCCGCCCGCGGTCACGTAGAGGTGCCCGTCGCCGATCGAGACGTCCCAGCGCACGTTGCGATCGAGCTTGGTCTCCAGCGCGCGCAGGAACGCCTGCGGGAACGCGATCACGCGGATCTCGTCGCTGCGGTGGATGCGCTCGCCGATCCACGCGGGCCGCAGCATGTCGAGGCGGCGATCGGTGTAGAGCTTGACGACCTCGGTCGCCTTCGCCGCGCGATGCAGACGATCCGCCGACGGCGCGCCGACCTCGATCCACGCGAGCCGTCGCCCGGTCAGGTCGGAGATCGAGATCGCGGGCTCCTCGACGTCGCTGACGCCGGCCTTCGAGAACGCGATTCCCTCGCGGTACTCGAGGCAGTACGCGAGCACGCGCACGAGCAGGAACGCGTTGCTCTCCGACGGGTGGCGCGCGACGCGCAGCTCGAGATTCTCGTACACGCCGCGATCGGAGTCAGCGAGCGCGAGCTCGAAGCGGTGGATGGTTGCGCTGAGGGCCATGCTCGAAACGGAACGGGGACGAAGCCCGGTAGTAGAAGGTGCGGGTCTGGAACGGCGGCCGAGCATTGTGAAGCGTGATCGCGGCGGCACACAGCACCAACTGCCGCCGCCTGCCACCAACGGTCGCCCACTTCCATCGAACGCCGCCAAGCGACGGACTCTCGCATTCGCCGCAGCGCGCGTTCGGCCCCCCGGCCGGAGCACTCGCGAGACCAAGGCAGCATAGACTGAGCGCATGCTCGTCCCCGCCGTGCTGCTAGCCTGCCATGCGCTCGTCGCCGGCCCGCAGACCCAGGCTCCGGACCTCAATCAGGCGGTCGACGACGAAGCCCGTTGCGCCGACTGCCACGACGAAATCGTCGCGAGCTACGCGAAGACCGGCATGGCGCGCGCGCTGCGGCCGATCGAGGACGTCGACCTCTCCGGCCTGGAGCGCGTGCTCGAAGCGCCGAGTCGCTTTCATTACCACTTCGAAGGCGCGGGCGCCGACGCGCGCATCGTCGAGCAGTGGCTCGGTCGCGACGGTCAGCCGCGGCCCGAGACTCGCACCGAGGTTCCGCTGCGCTTCGCGATCGGCGCGGGGATCTTCGACACTGCGTTCGCGGCGGAGCACGGCGACGCGTGGTGGTTCGCGCCTCTCGAGCTCATCAGCGCGCACGGCGGAGCCTCGCGCCACGCACAGCTCTCCCCGAAGCACATGCAACGCGCCGGCCAGCGCTTCACTTCACCCGTGCCCGACGATTGCCTCGCGTGTCACACCGAACGCTTGCCCTCGCGCGGCTACCCACAGAACTCCGTGCCGACCGAACCGTGGACGCCGCGCGGAATCGGTTGCGCCGGCTGCCACCTGCATGGGCCCGAGCACGCCGAGTGGCGCGACGCGGAGCTCGGAGGCCGCACACCCGACAGCCCGGATCCGCTGCTCGCTCCGAGCCGGATGACGCTCGAGCAGCGCGTGTCGCTCTGCGCTCGCTGCCACATGCAAGGCGACGCGCGCGTCGTGCTCGAGCCCGGGCTCGTCGGCCTGCCGCCGCCGGGTTGCGATCTGCTCGCGGTGAACGCCGTCTTCATCGGCGCGGGCGAGAGCGACGAGATCGGGTTCGTAAGCGCCGGCGAGCGCATGCTCGAGTCGAAGTGCTTCGAAGCCTCGATGCGGAGCTCGAAGCCGATGACGTGCGAGACTTGCCACGATCCGCATCGCACGCTCTTCGAGCCGTCGGAAACCGCGCGCGTCCGTAACGCTTGCATGCGCTGCCACGTCGAGTCCGGCACGCCGCCCGTCGGTCGCTCGCCGGCGTGCAGCCTCGAGTTCGAGCTCCGCGGCGAGAAGGACTGCGTCGACTGCCATATGCGCAAGACGCCGCCGTTCGACGTGTTCGGCGTCGAGATCCACGATCACAGTATCCGCGTCGTGAACCCGCCGCCGTCGAGCTACGAGCGCGTGCGCGCGACGCAAGCGAACGGCGGCCCGCTCGCGCGCGTCGCGTGGCCGGGCAAGCCGGTGCCGCTCGCGGACGATCCCGGCGTGCGGCTGCTCGCGCTGCGCAGCATTGGTCAGAACCAGGGCGCGGCGCGCTTGCTCGACGCCAAGTGCGATCCGACGATCGCGAACACGGTGGCGTATCAATTCACACGCGCCGGGATGCTCGCGAGCGCGGGTCGAGCCGAGGAGGCGCGTGCATGCTACGAACGCGCGCGAGCGCTCGATCCGACGGAACCCGCGGTGCAGACCAACCTCGCCGGCGTGCTGAATCAGCTCGGTAGGCACGGTGAGGCGTTGAAGCTGCTCGATCCGTTGCTCGAGCGCGTCCCGCACGCCGAGGCGGCGCTGCTGAACCGCGCGCGCGCGCGCGCTGCGCTGGGCGAGCTCGCCGGCGCTCGCACCGACCTCGAGACGCTCCAGGCCTCTCGTCCGCGCGGCGACGTCGCGGAGTCGCTCGCGAACCTCTGCGAGGCGCTCGGCGACGGAGCGGCCGCGGCGCGTTGGCGCGCGGCGGCTCGGCGCATCGAACCGCGCGAGTAGCTCGGGCTCGGTGCGGGACCGGGCCGCCGATCGCGAGTTGTGATCGCGAGTTGTGATCGCGAGTTGTGATCGCGAGTTGTGATCGCGAGTTGTGATCGCGAGTTGTGGTCGCGAGTCGTGATCGCGACGTGTGATCGCGAGGTGCGCGCGGACGAGCTCGCCGCGCCGCAACCGTGCGAGCGCGTGCCGAACCCGCGTCAGCCGCCGCGCACGAGCGCCGCGAGCATCTCGATCGCCGCGGGATGGTCGTTCAGGCACGGCACCATGCGCAGTTCCTTGCCCCCGGCGGCGCGGAAGCTCTCCGCGAGGCGCTTGCCGAGCTCCTCGAGCGTCTCGAGGCAATCGCTGACGAAGCCCGGCGCGACGACGAGGATCCGCGGCTTGGTGTCGGCGAGCAGCGGCACGAACTTGTCGGCGTACGGCTGCAGCCACGGCTCGCGACCGAAGCGCGATTGATAGACGAGGCTCCAGCGCTCCTTCGGGAGCTCGAGCGCGACCGCGAGCGCCTCGGCGGTCGCCTCGCACTGGGTGCGATACGGATCGCCCTTCTCGACGTAGCGCACCGGCAAGCCGTGGAACGTGAACACGTAGTGATCGACCGGCCCGGCTTCGAGCGCCTCCTCGACGCGCTCGACCAACGCATCGATGTACGCGGGATGCACGTGGAAGTCGGCAATGCCGCGCACCGTCGGGCGCGGATGGAACGCGGCAAGCTCGTCGGACACCGCGGCCTCGATCGTGCCGGTGGTCGTGCGGCTGTATTGCGGGAAGAGCGGCAACACGAGGATCTCGCGACAACCCGAGAGTTGCGCGAGCCCGTTCGCGATCGACGGTTGTCCGTAGCGCATCGCGAGCACGACGCGATAGCTCGGCCCGAGCGTGGTCGCGAGCAGAGCCGCTTGGCGCTTGCTGTAGACCATCAACGGCGAGCCCTCGCTCGTCCAGATCGACTAGTAGAGCTTCGCGACCTTCGGCGAGCGGCGCGGCAAGATCACCAGCCGTCGCAGCGCGCGCCACAAGAGCGGGTTCAGGTCGACGACGCGCGTGTCCGAGAGGAACTCGTCGAGGAACGCGCGTACGGCCTTGGGAGTAGGCTCGCTCGGCGAACCGAGGTTGACGAGCAGGACACCGACGGGGCCGTGGGGCGCGGACATGCGGCCGGGCACTCTAGGAAAGAGATTGCGGTTCGGCGACCGGTGCGCATGACACGTCGGTGACAGTGCGCAGTCGTAGGGCCGATAACTTGCCGCACGTATGCACCGCATCGCGATCGCAGGACTCTCGGTTCACGAGACGGACGTCGCCGGGCTCGAGCAGGCCAAGGCCAGGCTCGTCGGCTCGAAGGGCGTCGACCGCGAGATCGCCGATCGGCTCGGGGCTTCCGAGCTGGTGGTGATCTCGACGTGCAATCGTCTCGAGATCTCGTTCGCCCGCGAAGCCGGCCACTTGCCGAGCCGCGCGGACGTCGACGAGTTGGCGAGCACGCTGGCCATCGAGCCCGAGCTCGCCCAACGCTTCCACTTCTTCACCGGCCGCGACGCCGTGCGCCACCTCTTCCGCGTGGCGGCGTCGCTCGATTCGCTGGTCCTCGGCGAGGACCAGATCCTCGCGCAGGTGCGCGACGCGCACAAACGCGCCGAGGACGAGCTGATGGTCGGCAAGCTGCTCGGCACGCTCTTCCAAGCCGCGGAGCACGCGGGCAAGGAAGTGCGCTCGAAGACCGAGCTCGCGCGCCGGCCGATTTCCGTGTCGACGCTCGCGGTCGAGCACGTCGTCCGTCGCTTCCGCGGCAAGCAGCCCGCGCTCGCTCTCTGGGGCGCGGGCGAGATGGCGCGGCTCGCGGCGCTGTGCGCGCGTGAGATGGGCTTCCAGATCGGTTGGGTCGCGAGTCGCACGCGCGAACGCGGCGAGCCGCTCGCGAAGGAGTTCGGCGCACAGTGGATCGACGCCCGCTCGCCGGCGGCGGACGAGCTCGCGCTCGACGCACTGATCTCGGCGACGACTTCGCCGGGCTTCGTGCGCTCCACCGCGCAGCTCTCGGCGTACGCCGCGCGCTCGCCGCTCGGCACCGGGCTCCTGGCGGTCGACCTCGCGCTCCCGCGCGACCTCGAGCCGACCAGCGACCCGAAGGTCGAGCTCGTCGACCTCGAAAAGCTGCGCGAAACGGCCGAACGGAACCGTTTGGCGCGCGTTGCGGCCGCGCGCGACGCCGAGCGGCTCGTCGAGCGCCAGGTCGAGGTCTACGCGGAACGCGACGTCGGCAAACGCGCCGCCGAAGCGCTCGCGGAGCTCTCCGGAGCGACCCACGACATCTTCGAGCGCGAGCTCGGCGGCCTGTTCACCGGTCCGCTGGCCGACCTCGACGACGAACGCCGCCGCGCGATCGAGCGCTGGGCTCGTCAGACTTTCGGGCGCATCGAGCACGCGCCGATCGCCACGATCAAGCGGCTGGTCCACGAGATCGCCGCCCGCGGAGCGGAAACGAAATGACCCCGAGCGAACGCGACACAGGCCGGAGCGGAAGCGACTCGAGTCGGAGCGGAAGCGACGTAAGTCAGAGTGGAAGCGAAGTACGCCAGAATGAACGCGACGTGAGTCGGAGTGAAAACGACATGAGTCGGAATCAGCGTCCCATGAAGATGAAACTGCGCATCGGAACCCGCGGCTCGGACCTCGCGTTGTGGCAGGCGCGCTACGTCGCCTCCACGCTCGCCCCCGAAGCCGAGTGCGAGCTCGTGATCCTGAAGACCCGCGGCGACATCATCGACCACGTGTCGCTCGTCGAGGTCGAGGGCAAGGCGTTCTTCACCGCCGAGCTGGAGGAAGCGCTCGTCGAGAAGAGCGTCGACCTCGCGGTGCACAGCCACAAGGACCTGCCGAGCGAGATGCGGCCCGAGCTGACGATCGCCGCGATCCCTCCGCGCGCCGCGATGCACGAGCGCTTGCTCGTCCGCCGCGAATCGCTCGAGAAAGACGGCGCGTTCCTGCCGCTGCGGCTCGGCGCGACCGTCGGCACGAGCTCGCCGCGCCGCCAGGAGCAGCTCGAAACGCTGCGGCCCGACCTGAAGATCACGCAGTTGCGCGGCAACGTGCCGACGCGCGTCAACAAGCTCCGCGACGGCAAGTACGACGCGATCGTGCTCGCCTCGGCCGGCCTCGATCGGCTCGCGCTCGATCTGTCGGGCCTGGTCGACATCGCGTTGCCGATCGAGTGGTTCGTCCCGGCTCCCGCGCAAGGCGCGCTCGCGATCCAGACGCGCAAGGCGGACGTCGAGCTGATCGCCTTCTTGAAGGAGATGCTGCACGACGACTCCGTCGAACGCGCGGTCGCGGCGGAGCGCGAGCTCCTGATCCGCTCCGGCGGCGGCTGCTCGTTGCCGCTCGGCGCGTCGCTGGTCGGCGCGGGGCCCTTCACCGCGCTCGCGTTCCTCGGCAAGGATCGGCCGACGCTCGGAACGCCCGCGCGTTGGGCGCGCGCCGCCGCCGACACGCCGGACCACGCCTCCGAGCTCGCGCTCGCGAAGCTGATGGACGGCAACGCGACCCGCCACGGTCCGTTCGGCGGCAAGAGCATCAGTCTCTGCGGCTCCGCGGAATCGAACGTCGACCTCGCCAATCGTCTCGAAGGCCTCGGCGCGACGGTGGTGCGCGAGCTCGCGATCGAGTTCGTCGACCTGCCGACGCCCGACCTCGCGCGCACGTTCGCGGCGCTCGGCGAGCGCGACACGGTGGTCTTCACCAGCGCCCACGCCGCAGCTCGCGCGCATGGCAACCCCCGACCGAAGTCACGCGTCGCCGCGGTCGGCCGCGCGACCGCCGCGGCGCTCGAGCACGCCGGTTGGCGCGTCGACGTCGTCGGCGAGCAGGGCGCGGCGGCTCTCGCGCGCTCGCTCGAGGTCGAAGTCGGCGCGCGCGTGTGCTTCCCGTGCGCCGAGGAGACCGTCGGCGAGCTCGAGCGCGAGCTCATCGCCCGCGGCGTGCGCCTCGAACGCGTCCCGGTCTATCGCACGAAGCCCGTCGAAGCGCCGGCGCTCGATCCGAACGCCGACGTCCGCATCTACACGAGCCCGTCGGCCGTCCGCGCTGTCGCCGGCGCGGAGAAAGCGCTCGGCACGAACCCGCGCTTGCGCCTCGCGCTCGGCGAATCCGCCGCGAGCGCCATGCAAGCCGCCGACCTCGAGGTCGACGGCGTGTTCCACCCGTCCTCGGACGACGGCGAGGGCGTCGTCCATCGCATCGCACGCACTTTCTGCCGCTTGGAGAACCAACGATGAAGATCCGCATGCGTCGTCTGCGCACGACCGAGGTCCTGCGCGAGGCCGTCGCCGAAACGCGCGTCCACGCGAGCCAGCTCATCCAGCCCCACTTCGTCATCGAGGACCCGCGCGGCGAGGAGCCGATCCTCTCGATGCCCGGCGTCGCGCGCTTCGGCGTCGAGAAGCTCGTCCGGCGCGTCGGCAAGGATCTCGAGCTCGGGCTCTCGAGCGTCCTGCTCTTCGGCCTCTACTCGAAGAAGGACGACCGCGGCACGTCCGCCTACGAGCCGAACAACGTCGTCTCGACCGCCGTCGCGCGTTTGCGCAAGGAGTTCGGCGCGAAGTTGACGATCATCACCGACGTCTGCATGTGCGCGTCGATGGATCACGGTCACTGCGGGATCCTGCACGACGGCAAGGTGCTCAACGACGAATCGCTGCCGCTGCTCTCGGCGATGGCGCTCTCCCACGCTCGCGCCGGCGCCGACGTCGTCGCGCCGAGCGACATGATGGACGGACGCGTCGCCGCGATCCGCGACACGCTCGACGAAGCTGGCTTCACCGACACCGCGATCCTCGCCTACTCGACGAAGTTCGCGTCGGGCTTCTACGGGCCGTTCCGCGACGCCGCCGACTCGGCGCCGAAGAGCGGCGACCGCAAGGCCTATCAAATGGACCCGCGCAACGGGCGCGAAGCGGTGCGCGAGAGCGTGCTCGACGAGCACGAAGGCGCCGACATGCTGATGGTCAAGCCAGCGCTCGCCTACCTCGACGTGATTCGCGCCGTGCGCGAGGCGACCAACGTGCCGCTCGCGGCGTACAACGTCTCCGGCGAGTACAGCATGGTGAAGGCGGCCGCGAAGAACGGTTGGATCGACGAAGGACGCGTCGTGAAGGAGATCCTGACCGCGATCGTGCGCGCCGGCGCCGACCTCGTCATCACCTACCACGGAACCGAAGCCCTGGAGAAACGCTGGCTGTGACGAATCAACTCCTCGAACGTGCGCGCAAAGTGATGCCCGGCGGGGTTTCGAGCCCCGTGCGCGCTTTCGGCAGCGTCAAGGGCGAGCCCCCGTTCGTCGCGCGCGGCCGCGGCGCGACGATCACCGACGTCGACGGCAAGACGTACGTCGATCTGGTCTGCTCGTGGGGCCCGTTGATCCTCGGCCACGCGCACCCGGCGGTGATCGACGCCGTCGAGCGCGCGGCTCGCGACGGGTTGTCGTTCGGCGCGACGTGCGCGGCGGAAGTCGAGCTCGCCGAAGCGCTGCTCTCGCGCTTCCCCTTCTGCGACAAGGTGCGCTTCGTCTCGACCGGCACCGAAGCGGTGATGAGCGCCGTGCGCGTCGCGCGCGGCTTCACCGGACGCTCGCGGATCCTGAAGTTCGACGGCTGCTACCACGGCCACTCGGACGCGCTGCTGGTCAAGGGCGGCTCCGGCCTCGCGACGTTCGGCACGCCTTCGTCCGCGGGCGTGCCCGCGGAGTTCACCGCGCTGACCGACGTGCTGCCGCTCGACGACGACCACGCGTTGAAGCAGTACTTCGCCGAGCGCGGCAAGGAGCTCGCGGTAGCGTTGATCGAGCCGCTGCCCGCGAACGTCGGCCTGCTCAAGCAGCGTCCGGAGTTCCTCGCGCTGCTGCGCAAGTTGACGCGCGAGCACGGCGCGCTGCTGCTCTTCGACGAGGTGATCTCGGGCCTGCGCGTCGCGCCCGGCGGCATGAGCGAGCTCAGCGGCACGCAGCCCGACCTCGTCACGCTCGGCAAGATCGTCGGCGGCGGCATGCCGGTCGGCGCGTACCTCGCGCGCGGCGAGATCATGGACAAGGTCGCGCCGCTCGGGCCCGTCTACCAAGCCGGCACGCTCTCAGGCAATCCGGTCGCGATGGCGGCCGGGCTCGCGACGTTGCGCGAGCTCGAGCGACCGGGCGCGTACCAGCGACTCGAAACGCTCGGCGCGGCGCTGCAAGCGCAGTTCGAGCGCGTGCTCGCGAAACGCGAGGTCGTCGCGACGGTCGAGCGCCAAGGCTCGATCCTGTGGATCTCGATGCAGAAGGGCCCCGCGCCGCGCGCCTATCACCTGATCGACGGCTCGGCGGCGAAGGTCTACGGCGAGCTGCATCCGCGCTTGCTCGCGCACGGCTTGTGGGCGGCGCCGTCGTACTACGAGGTCGCGTTCGTCTCGCTCGCGCACGACGAGTCGCACTTGAAGCAAGCGGCGGAGGCGCTCGATCGGTCGCTCTCGGAGCTCGGCCGATGATGAGCCGCAAGAAGGCGTTCGTCCTCTACGCGAGCTCGGCGGCGTTCGTCGTCGCCTTGCTCGCGTGGTGGGCATTCTTCTTCGGACGGCAAGGCACGTTGCTCGCGAACCGGATGCAGCAGGCGGGCACGCCGCTGACCGACGAGCAGATCGCGGCGCTCCAAGCGGTCGCCGCGGAATCGCAGAAGATGTTCATCGCCGAGGGCGGGACGCTGTGCGTGCTGCTGCTCGGCGGGATGTGGTCGATCTTGCGGACGATGACCCGCGAGCTCGCGCTCGAACGCCAACAGAAGAACTTCCTCTCCGCGATCACGCACGAATTGCGCTCGCCGATCGCGTCGGCGCGCCTTTACGTCGAGAGCGTGCTGCTCGGACGGGCAGACGGTGAGAAGCGCGATCGCTATCTTCAGCGGGTCATGCTGGACCTCGATCGCCTGCGGACGCGCGTCGACGACTTGCTCGAGACCGCCCGCGTCAACTCTTCCAAGCCCTCGCTCGACCTCGAGCCCGCCGACCTCTCGAGGATCGCGCGCGACGTCGTCGAACGGCTTTCCAAGGAACACGCCGTGCGCGGCGCGAAGATCGAGCTCGAGGCGGCCTCCGGCGTCTTCGTGCGCACCGACACGCGCGCGCTCGACACCGTGATCTCGAACTTGGTCTCGAACGCGGTCAAGTACGGCGGCAAGGACCCGCGCGTCGTCGTCCGCACCGAGCACACGCACTCGAAAGCGCTGCTCTTCGTGCGCGACTACGGCCCCGGGCTCTCCGGCGCGGATCCGAAGCGTATCTTCGAGCCCTTCGTCCGCGGCGACGACGACAACGTGCGCGCCAAGGGCGGCGTCGGGCTCGGTCTGTACCTCGTGCGCGAGCTCGTGACCGCGATGGGCGGCCGCGTGCGCGCGAAGGACGGCCTCGAAGGCGGCGGAACCCAGATCGAGATCGAGCTCGCGCTCGCGGAGTCGAAAGCATGAGCGGCGAGAAGCTCTTGATCGTCGAGGACGAGGTCCACCTCGCCGAGGTCATCGCGGACAACCTCGAGCTCGAAGGCTACGCCGTCGAGGTCGTCGGCGACGGACGCGAGGCGCTCGAGAAGATCCGCCGTGAGCCGCCCGCGCTGGTGCTGCTCGACGTGATGCTGCCCGGCATGGACGGCTTCGAGGTGTGCGAACGACTGCGCGCCGAGAAAGTCGACGTGCCGATCCTGTTCATGACCGCGCGCTCGGACGCGGACGATCGCATCCGCGGGCTGGAGCTCGGCGGCGACGACTATCTCGGCAAGCCGTTCGAGCTGCGCGAGCTGATGCTGCGCGTCGCGGCGATCCTCAAGCGCTCGAAGTGGGCGCAGACCCGCGCGACGTTCGGCGACACGCTGGTGCTCGGCGACGCGAGCGTCGACTTCAAGGGTTACACCGCTCAGGTCGGCGACAAGGTCTACACGCTCTCGACCAAGGAAATCCTGATCCTGCGCACGCTCGCCGAGCGGCCCGGCGAGGTCATCTCACGCGCCGACATCCTCGACCGCGTGTGGGGCTACGAAGCGTTCCCCACGGAACGCACCATCGACAACTTCATCGTGCGGCTGCGTCGGTTGCTCGAACCCGATCCGCAGAGCCCGCGCTACATCCACACCGTGCGCGGCACGGGCTACCGATTGACGCCATGACGATGCGCTCCGAAGACCGTCTGCTCGTGCGCGCGCTCCGCCGCGAGCCGCTCCCCCGCCCTCCCGTCTGGTTGATGCGCCAGGCCGGCCGCTATCTCCCCGAGTACCGCGCGGTGCGCCAACAGGCCGGCGGCTTCCTGGAGATGATGCGCAACCCCGAGTACGCGTCGGAGGTCACGCTGCAGCCCGTGCGGCGCTACGGGATGGACGCGGCGATCCTGTTCAGCGACATCCTCGTGCCGCTCGAGGCGATGGGCATGCACCTCGTCTTCGACGAGCACGGGCCCTCGTTCCCCGTCCCGGTGCGCTCGCGCGGTCAAGTCGACGCGCTCCAGGACGTCGATCCCGACCAAACGATGGGCTTCGTCGGCGAAGCGCTGCGTCGCACGCGCCGCGGGCTGCCCGACGAAACGGCGTTGATCGGCTTCTGCGGCGCGCCGTTCACGCTCGCGGCGTACGCGATCGAAGGCGCCGGCACCAAGTCGTTCGCGGCGACGCGCGCGATGATGTATCGCGACGAGAGCACGTTCCGCGCGCTGATGGACAAGCTCGCGGGCGTCGTCGCGCGGCACCTCCGCTATCAGGTCGTGCACGGCGCCGAAGCGGTCGTGCTGTTCGACACGTGGGCCGGCACGCTCGGCCACGAAGACTACCTGCGCTACGCGGCGCCGTGGTCGCGTGCGGTGCTGCAGGAGCTCGCCGGCGTCGCGCCGCGCGTCTTGTTCGTGCACGGCGGCGATCACTTGCTCGACGAGCTCGTCCGCAGCGGCGTCGAAGCCGTCGCGCTCGACTGGCGCACGCCGATCGGCAAAGCGTTCGACCGCTACGGCGATCGCGTCGCGCTCCAGGGCAACTTGGATCCCGCGACGTTGCTCGCGAGTCCCTCCGAAGTCGCGCGGCGCACGAACGCGCTGCTCGACGAGGTCGGCGGACGGCCGGGGCACATCCTCAACCTGGGCCACGGCATCTTCAAGGAGACCGATCCCGAGAGCGTCGGCGCGTTCGTGCGCTGCGCGAAGGAACGTGCGCGATGAGATCGGCCGACTTCGAGCTCGACGACGCGCTGCTGCTCGACCTCTCCGGTCCCGGCCCGCGCTACACCTCGTACCCGACCGTTCCGGAGTGGAACGAAGCCTTCGGTTCGAACGACGCGCTCGAAGCGATCGAACGCGCCGCCGAGCGGCCCGACGAACCGCTCTCGCTCTACGTGCACCTGCCGTTCTGCGGGCGCATGTGTCTCTTCTGCGGCTGCACGGTCGAGATCACGAAGCGTCGCGATCGCGTCGAGCGTTACCTCGAAGCGCTCGAACGCGAGTTCGAGCTCGTCTCGCAGCGCCTCGGCGCGCGCAAGAAGCTCGCGCAGCTCCACTGGGGCGGCGGCACGCCGACGCACCTCGATCCGGGCCAACTCCAACGCGTGTTCGGGATGATTTCGAGCCGCTTCGAGATCCTGCCGGGCGCCGAGGTGTCGCTCGAAGCGCACCCGCACGTCACGACGTTCGAACAGATCGACGTCCTGAAGAAGCTCGGCTTCAACCGCATCAGCATGGGCGTGCAGGACCTCGACCCGCACGTCCAGAAGATCATCCACCGCGACCAGACGACCGAAGAGACCGTCAACCTCGTCGCGTACGCGCGCAAGGTCGGCTTCGAGGGCGTCAACCTCGATCTGCTCTACGGCCTGCCGGAGCAGAACGAGCGCACGTTCGGCTCGACGCTCGACATCATCGCTTCGATCCGGCCCGACCGCCTCGCGGTCTACGGCTACGCGCACGTGCCGTGGCACAAGGAAGCGCAGCGCTCGCTCGAGCAGTACACGATGCCGACGCCGGTCGAGCGCGCGCGGCTGTTCGGGCTCTCGATCGAGAAGCTCGGCGCCGCGGGCTACGAGGTGATCGGCCTCGACCACTTCGCGTTGCCGACCGACGCGCTCTACCTCGCGATCGAGCGCGGCATCCTGCACCGCAACTTCATGGGCTACACCACCGCGCCGGCCGAGCAGATGATCGCGCTCGGCATGAGCTCGATCTCCGACGTCGGCAACGCCTTCTTCCAGAACGCGCGCACGACCGAGGAGTACGAGGCGCGGATCAACAAGGGCGAGCTCCCGATCGTGCGCGGCATGGTGCGCAGCGCCGAGGACGACCTCCGCCGCGCGGTGATCCAGGACGTGATGTGCCGCATGCGCCTCGACCTCGACGAGCTCGAAGTGCGCTTCCGCCGTCGTGACCTCGCCGCGCACTTCGCGAGCGAGTGGAAGGAGCTCGAGCGCTTCCAGAAGCTCGGCTTCTGCACCGTCGGGCCGCGTCGACTCGACGTGACGCCCAAGGGCCGCCTGTTCCTGCGCCACCTCGCGATGGTGTTCGACGCGTACCTGAAGAACAAACCGAAGAGCGGCGAAGAACGCTTCTCGCGCACGGTCTGATGATCCAGTCGGTGCACGAGCCCGAGCGGGTCGACACGCTCGTCGTCGGCGCCGGCATCGCGGGGCTCGCGTACGCGCACGCGCTCGGACCGAACGCCGACGTCGTCGTGCTCGAAGCCGCCGAGCGCGTCGGCGGCGTGATGCGGACGGTCGCGAGCTCGTCGGTCGCGGGCGTGCGTTGGGAGGTCGGCCCCGAAGCGGTCTCGGACGACGCGCCCGCGACGTTGGAACTCGGCCGCGAGCTCGGAGTCGAATTCGTCGTCGTGCCCGAGAACGCGCGCAAACGCTTCGTCGTCCACGAGGGCGCGTTGCACGAACTGCCGACGACGCTCGGCGCGTTGCTGCGCACGGAGCTCGTCGGCGGCCGCGCGAAGTTGTTCGCGCTCGGCGAGCGGCTGCGGCCGAAGAGCGCCGGCCTCGACGGCTCGCTCTGGGACTTCGCGGCGGCGCGCCTCGGGCCCGAGCTCGCGGACGCGCTCGCCGATCCGGTCGCGGCCGGCATCTGGTGCAGCGACGCGAGGAAGCTCTCGCTGCGCGCCAATCTGCCGCAGTTGGTCGCGATGATCGAACGCCACGGCAGCCTGACGAGCGCGTTGCTCGCGCGCCGCGGCCCTCCGCCGGCGCCGATCCGACCGAAGGGCGGTTGGGGCGCGCTGCCCGCGGCGCTCGCCGGCAAGCTCGGGCCTCGCGTGCGCCTCGCGCGGCCGGTCAGGAGCCTCGAGCACGTCGACATGCGTTGGCGCGCGCGGCTCGACGGCGCGACGATCGAAGCGCGGCGCGTCGTGCTCGCGACGCCGGCGGCGGCGGCGGCCGAGCTCGTCACGCCGTTCGCGCCGGAGCTCGCGGCCGAGCTCTCCGCGATCGTCCACGAGAGCCTCGCCGCGATCACCCACGGGTGGCCGCGCGCGAGCGTCGCGCATCCGCTCGACGGCTTCGGCTACCTCGTCTCGCGCGGCGAACGCGACCTCCAGATCTCGACGCAGTTCTCGACCTCGATCGATCCGACCAGCGCGCCGAACGGCACCGTCGTGCTGCGCACCCGCGTCGGCGGCGCGCGCAATCCGCTCGCCGCCGAGCTCTCCGACGACGACCTCGCCGCGGTGGTGATGTACGAGGTCGCGCCGCTGCTCGGGCTCACCGGCGACCCGCTTCTGCTCGCGACGACGCGCTCGCCGAAGGTGCTGCCGCGCTACGACCTCGACCACCCGCGACGGGTGCAATCGATCGACGCGATGGTTTCGGTGCTGCCGGGTTTCGAGCTGGTCGGCAACTACCTGCGCGGCGCGGGCGTCAACGCGATCGTCGCGGACGCGCGGATGCGGGCGCTCGCCTGACGCCCGCATTCGCACGACGGCTGCGAGGTCCGTCCAGCACGGCGGGTCGAGCGCGTCGAGCTCGTCGAGCTCACCGGGTCGCTGCTTCGAGCCCGGGAAGACCGTCGCGACTCGAAACGTCCGGCACCGTACGGATGGCCGCGCGCTCGCTTGGTGCTACGTTCGGCGCGTTCTCCGAGGAGCGAAAGGACACGCCATGTGGGATCGTCGACAGCTCTTGGTGTCGGGTGCGGTGGTCGCGAGCACGCTCGCGGCGGCTTCGTTGAGCTCGTGCGCGAGCTCCAAGCCCCTCGCGGCTCCCGCCGGCAAGCGCAAGGGTCGCTACGAGAAGCTCCGGATCCTCCACGTCGGCGTCGGCGGCAGCATCGCGCCGTGGGATCGGAACGAGCTCAAGGCGCACCCCGACGTCGTCTTCACCGGGCTCTGCGACGTCGATTCGAGCGCTCTCGCCGAGGTCTCGAAGGAGTTCCCCGAGGCGTTCACGTGCAAGGACTTCCGCGATGCGTTCGAGAAGCACGCGGACGAGTTCGACGCCGTGCTCGTGTGCGTGCCCGACCACAACCACGCGGTCGTGATGCTCACCGCGTTGAAGGCCGGCAAGCACGTCTACGGCCAGAAGCCGCTCGTGCAACAGCTCTCCGAGGTCGTCGCGATGGAGCGAGCGCTCGCCGCGCGGCCGAACCTCGTCACGCAAGTCGGCAACCAACGCATGGGCCCGACCGGTCGGCAGTACGCGGTCGACATCCTGAAGCGCGGCTTGCTCGGGCGCGCGATCGAAGCGCACGTCTGGGTCAACGGCCCGCCCGATCAGGGCGACGGCTACTTCTACTACGGAGGCTTGAAGGATCCGACGCCGCCGCCGGAGAACGTCGATTGGCCGCTGTGGCTCGGTTGCGCCGAGGACGCGCCGCACCGCGAGGGTCTGGTCGGCCTGCGTTGGCGCTCGTCGTGGGACTACGGCACCGGTCAGCTCGGCGATTGGTGCACGCACTTGCTCGACGTCCTCTACTACGCGTACGACCTCGGCTCGCCGCAAGCGGTGCTCTCGCACACGCGCTCGCCGTCGGACTTCTATCACGCCCAGCACGTGCACTCGGTGCTCTCCTACGCCGGCGGCGGCAAGCGGTTCGCGCGACCGATCTTCCCCGTGCACTACAGCGACAAGGGCCAGTTCCCGTCGCGCACCGCGCTCGGTTTGCCGGCCGGCGAGTTCGCGCGCACGGGCACGCTCGTCGTCTGCGAGGACGGCGTGCTCTACGTGCAGCCCGAAGGCGAGCTCGAAATCTGGCGCGACGGCCAACCGGTCGATTGGAAGACGCTGCGCGGCCTCGGCGAGTGCACCGAGCGCAATCACTGGCGCTCGTGGGTCGACACGATCCAAGGCTACGAGGGCGCGTACCTGCAGTCGCCGTTCTCGGTCGCCGTGCGGATGGCGGAAGGCGGGCTGCTCTGTTCGCGCGCGGCGCGTTTCCCCGGGCGCGAGCTCCTGTGGGACAAGTCGAAGCTCGTGTTCACCAACGACCAAGAAGCGACCGACACGCTGGTGCGCCGCAACTATCGACCGGGCTTCGAGCTGCCGAGCTTCTGAGCGCGAGCACTTCGTCCCCGCGAGCCCGATCCTCGCGGATTCGGACTGGAATGCGGCCGTGAAGACCGCGTAGGCTCGCGCTCGTCATGAGTTCGCCGCTCGCGCTCTTCCTCCCCTACGACGGACCGATGTCGGACGACGAAGTCGGCATCACGGTGATGGCTTCGATCGCGTGGCTCATCACTGCGTGGACGTGGGTCTATCGCCTGCGCAATCGCAAGCACGTGCTCGGCGCGACGCCGTGGAAGCGCGCGCTGCAATGGAGCGGGCTCCAAGCGGTCGCGGTCGTCTACGTCGTGCTCGAGCTCTGGTCCGCGAGCGACGCGCGCGACGACCCGCGCTACCTCTACATGTACTCGGCGATCGGCGGCGCGTGGGTCGGCCTCGCAATGCTCTTCACGCCGCTGCTCGGTCTCAGCACCGTCGACGACGTCGTCGAGCGACGCAATCCGGCGGCCGCGCTCGCGCTGCTCGGGCTGCCGTTCGCCCTCGCGCTCGCGTACGCCGGCGGCAACATCGGAGACGGACCGGGTTGGTGGGTCGTGTTCTTCAGCTCCGGCGTCGCGACGCTCGTGCTCGCGGTGCTCGTGGTCGCGTCGTTGTCGTTGGGGCGCGCGGGCGAGAGCTTGACGGTCGAGCGCGACGTCGCGACCGGCGTGCGCTTCGCGCTGGTGTCGATCGCGGAGGGCCTGGTGCTCGGCCGCGCCGCCGCGGGCAATTGGGTCTCGGCGGAAGCGACGTTGATCGACCTCGCGGCGCGTGGTTGGCCGGCGCTCGCGCTCGGCTTGGTCGCGGTGGTGCTCGATCGCGGCTTGCGGCCGACGCCGGAGAGCCCGCGGCGCAGCGTCTTCGCGTGCGGCGTCGTGCCGGGCCTCGCGCTGCTCGCCGCGGCGTGCGTTTGGGTCGTGCGCCTCGGAGCGTTGCCGTGAACTCGCCGCTCGCGGTCGCGCCGCGCTTCTCGAGCGCGGAATACGCGGAGCTCCGTCGCCGCACGATCTTCGAGTGCGGCAAGTGGGATCCGCAGTACGAGGACGGCTGCGTGCTCGCGGAGTTCGCGCTGGTGTTGACGCCCGAGGTGCGCGACGAGCTCGGCGAGCTCGCCGAAGCGCTCGCGCGCGAAGCGTTGGCCGCCGAAGCGGAGCTCGCCGCGCGTCCGGAGCTCCACGCCGAGCTCGGGCTCCCGCGCGCGATCCGCGGCGCGTTGCGCGAAGCTCGCGAGCTCGGGCTCTCGCCCGGCGTCGCGCGCGTCCAGCGCTTCGACTTCCACTGGACGACCGACGGTTGGCGCATCTCCGAGGTCAACAGCGACGTACCCGGCGGCTTCATCGAGGCCTCGGGCTTGAGCCGGCTCGCCGCGGAGACGCTCGGGCTCGCGCTCGCCGGCGATCCGACCGCGGAGCTCGCCGACGCGCTCGCGCGCGCGACGCCGCCGGGCGGCGCGATCGGGCTCGTGCACGCGACCGCGTTCACCGACGATCGCCAGGTGATGCTGCACGTCGCGCGCGCGCTCGAGGCGCGAGGCCGGCGCACGTGCCTGCTCGATCCGACGCAGCTCGTCTGGCTCGACGGCCGCGCGAGCGCCGCGACCGCGTGGTTCGCCGGACCGTTGGACGCGCTCGCGCGCTTCTTCCCCGCCGAGTGGCTCCCGAACTTGCCCGTGAGCTCGCGGTGGCGACACTTCTTCCGCGGCGCGCGCACGCCGCTCTCCAATCCTGGTGCATCGTTGCTGGTGCAATCGAAGCGCTTCCCTTTGGTGTGGGACGAGCTCGCGACGCCGCTTCCGACCTGGCGCGCGCTGCTGCCGGAAACGCGCTCGCCGCGCGACGTCGATTGGCGCTCGAACGACGAATGGCTGGTCAAGCCCGCGCTCGGCCGCGTCGGCGACGGAGTCGGCTTGCGCGACGTCGTCGCGCCGCGTGAGTGGCGTGCGATCGCTCGCGCCGCGCGTTGGTTTCCGTCGCATTGGGCCGCGCAGCGGCGTTTCGCCGCGCTGCCGGTCGAAGCCGGCGGCGAGCGGCTCTACCCCTGCCTCGGCGTGTACGTGATCGACGGCCGACGCGCCGGGATCTACGGTCGCATCGCGCGCCGCCCGCTGATCGATGCGCGCGCGCAGGACATCGCGGTGTTGGTGAACGCATGAACGAACTCGAGCTCTACGCGCGTTGGGCGCCGGACGACGGAGCCTGGACTCCGTGGGTGAAGCCCGTGCTCTTCGCGGTGCCGCACACGCTCGCCGACGAGGAACGCGAGGCGTGGCGAGCAGCCGCCGAGCGCGCGCGCGGCCGCTGGACGCCGCCGCGAGCCGGCGACACCGCGCTTGTGCTCGACCTGTCGGGTCCGGATGCGCTCGCGCTCGCCGTCGAGTGCGCCGCGCACGCCTATCGACCGGTGCCGCTGTTCAACTCGTGCCTCGGCCGCAACGCGGTCGTGCCGAACGAGCCGTTGCGCGCGGGGCTCGAGCTCGGCGTCGGGGCGCTCGCCGCCGCCCGGCTGCACCGCGACGCGGCGCCCGCGTTCGTGCTCGATTCGCGTCGAAGCCAGGGCGGCGCGAAGCCGCTGATGTTCGACAATCGCTGGCGCGTCTTCGCGCAGGACTTCCCGTCCGCGAACGTGCTACTCGCGCGCTCGATCCGAACCGTCGTCTTGGTCCAAGCGGGCGCGAGCACGCCGAGCACCGACCTCGCGCACGTGCTGCTGCGCTGGCAGACCGCCGGGCTCGCGATCCACGCGATCGACCTCGCGGCGACGCCGCCCGCTCTCGTGCCGATCCGCGTCGCGAAGCCGGCGTGGTACGGCGCGCTCTTCCAACGCCTCTTGGTGACGCTCGGCCTGCGGCGCAACGCCGCCGGCGGCTTCGGCGAGGTCGTGCCGGACGCGACGACGACCGGCACCGGCTTCGCCTGAGCTCAGCGACGCCGCATCGCGTCGTCGAGCGCCGCGAGCGCCTTGCCGCGTTCGTAGTCGCCGAGCGCGCGCGCGACCTCGCGGTACGTGCGCTCGAGTTCGGGATCCTTCGCCGCCCGATCGGCGGTCGCGGCGAGCACGAGCTGCTTCTCGTAGTCCGAGTCCATCTCCGCGGTCGCCGCGAGCACGGCCGCGAGCCGCTCGCAATCGAGCTTGGCGGCGTCGAGCAGCGCGACCAGCGCATTGCGCCGCTCGTAGTCGGAGTCGAGCGACCTGCACGCGGCGACGTACGCCGTGGCGAGCTCCGGCGATCCGCCGCGCCGAGCGACCGACTTCAGGACCGTGCCGAGCTCGTAGTCCGAGTCGATGCGCTCGGCCGCGAGCGTGATTCGTCGCGCGCCGGAGCCGGCGTCTCCGCCGTCGCGGGCGAGCGCCGCTTCGAGCGCGCGACGCAGCTCGTAGTCCGACTCGAGCAGCGTCGCGGCTTCGTCCCAGGCCCTCGCCGCCGCGGCGTCGGCGCCCGCGAGCTCGGCGGCATCGATCAGGAGCTCGGCGAGCTCGTAGTCGGAGTCGATTCGCTTCGCCGCGTCGAGCAGTTGCTTCGTTCGCGCGCCGTCGATCGCTTCGTGCACGAACACGGCGCCGAGCGCGCGGCGCAGCTCGTAGTCGGAGTCGAACGACTGCGTCGACGCGACCACGCGGCCGAACTGGGCTTCGTCGAGATCGACGGTTCGCACGAGCCCGGCGACGTACTCGACCTTCGCGTGCTCGCCGCGGACGAGCTCGATCTCGTCGATCACCGCGTCCGCCCCGCCGCGCGCCAGCAGGCGACCGATGCGAGCCTCGGCGTCGAAGCCGGACTCGCGGAACATCCGCGGCAGCGCGGCGGAGAGCCAACGCTTCGCTTCGTCTTCGAACGGCTGCTCCTCGCCGTCGTGCGAGTAGGTGCGCAGCAGCTCGCCGGAGTGCCTCGCGCGGACCTCGTACGCGCGCTCGACGCCGTCGACGGTCTCCTCGAGCTCGAAAATCGCGCCCGAACCGAGCGTCGCGACGTCGGATTCGTCCGCGAGAAACGTCACGGCGCCGTCGCACTTCACCGCGAGCTCGTAGTCCTTGCGCGACACCCACACGCGCAGCTCGTCGTCGCCGGTGGTGATCGAAATCGATTCGCCGCCGACGCGATGCAGCGCACGGAACTCGCAGCTCGGCAGGCAGAACGCCGCGAAGCCGGCCAACGCGAGAAGACGCAAGCAGAACGGACGCGGGAGCGATCGTGCGCGCATGGGAGGATCCTGTGGGGCCGAGCGGCCGGCTCGGCGGAACTTGGGGACTCGGTGCGCCAGTCTATGCGCGAACGGCGTCGGCGGATTTCCGCGCGGCGCGTTCAGGGTCCGAGCCCGAGCTGCGACCTCGCGTTCGCCGCGCGCGCCGGATCGATGGCCGCGAGGCGCCGACAGGCCTCCTCGGCGCGCGCGCGGTCCTTCTGCAGCGAGAACGCGAGCGCGAGGTTCTCGAGCGAGTCGGCGTGCCGAGGCTCGAGCGCCAACGCGCGCTCGAACTGCGCGACCGCTTCCGGATAGCGACCGAGGTTCAGGAACGCGACCCCGAGGTTGTTCCACGCGTCGAGGTTCGAGTCGTCGAGCTCCAGCGAGCGCCGATACGCCGCGACCGCCTCGTCGCGCTCCATGCGCTTCATCCGGACGTTGCCGAGGTTGTAGTGCGCCGCGGCGTAGTCCGGGAAGAACCGCAAGGCCTCCTCGAAGCAACGCAGCGCGGGCTCGAGCTCGTCGCGGCCGAGATGCTGCTTGCCGAGGCTGTTCCAGGCGAGCCAACTGCGCTCGTCGACTTCGATCGCGCGTCGATAGAGCGAGTCGTTGTCGCGCCAGTGTCCGGTCTGCATCCACGTGACGACGCCGAGCGCGATCAGGACGCCGGCGCCGACCGACGCGACGGTCGCGAGCTGATCGGGCTTGCGCTCGAGCCACTCCCCGACCGCCCAGACGATCGCGACGAAGACGCCGATCGACGGCAGGTACGTGTAGCGATCGGCATAGGCCTGCGAGCCGACTTGCACGAGCCCGATCACCGGCACGAGCGTGCCCAGGAACCAGAGCCCGCCGATCAACAGGTACGGCCGCCGCACGCGCTCGCGCCACGCGGCGACCGCGAGCGCGAGCAAGAGCACGGCGGAGAGCGCGAGAGGCGCGAGCTCGATGCCGCGCGCGAGCGTCGAAGGATGCGGATAGAACACGCCGAGCGACGCCGGCCACACCAGCTTCGCGAGGTACGTGCCGTACGCGACCACCGCGTTCGCCGCGCGCTCGTCGAACGGGAACGTCGCGAGGCTGCCGGTCGCGGAGCCGGCGGCTTGGACCGCCCACGTGATGTAGCTCGACAGGAACGCGAGCACGAGGAACGGCCACTTCTCGGCGACCAACGGCCGCACGCGCGCGAAGCCGCCGGGCTCGAACGGCGACCAACGTCGCAGCGGCCACACGTCGAGCAGCAAGAGCACCGCGGGCAGCGTCACCGCCATCGGCTTCGCGAGCAGCGCGAGCACGAAGAGTCCGACCGACGTCCAATGGCGCCCGAACGAAGGCGCGCGGACCCAGCGCGCCCACGCGCCGACCGTCAGGATCCAGAAGAACGCCGAGAGCACGTCCTTGCGCTCGGCGACCCACGCAACCGACTCGACGTGCAGCGGATGGAGCCCGAACAGCGCCGCGACGAACGCGCTGCGCCCTTCCGCGCCGGTCAGCGCGCGCAGCGCGAAAAAGAGCGCGACGGTGCTCGCCGCGTGCAGCAGGACGTTGACCCAGTGGTGACCCGCGGGCTCGAGCCCGAACAGGCTGACGTCGAGCATGTGCGACAGCCACGTCAGCGGATGCCAGTTCGCCGAGTGCGTCGCGGTGAACGCCCAGCCGACGCCTTCGAGCGAGAGCCCGCCGCGCACCGCCTCGTTCTCGTACACGTACGCGCCGTCGTCGAAATCGACGAACGCATGCCCGCCGACGCGCAGGTAGACGGCGATCGCCGACACCGCGAGCGCGAGCGCGATCGTCCTCGTCCTCGTCCGGGGAGTGAGCGTCAGCATCGGGTGCGGCGCAGCGTAATCGATCCCGGGCCGCGTCGCCGATACGACCAAGGGCCGGTCGCGCGCCGTTTCGACGGCGTTTTCGGGCGCGCGCGGGCCGAACGCGGGCAACGCGCGGCATCGCCTTTCCCGCGGCGAGCGGCGGGCTACTTCGCCGGCGCGAGGCGAGCCGCGCAGTGGGCGCGCAGGTGCGACGCGAGTTCGCGCGCCATGGCCCGGTTCGCGCGGCCGTCGTAGTGGCCGTCGTACGGCACGATCGGCGCCTCGCCGAGCTCCAGCGCGAGCGCGCGCATCGCCGGCCGCAAGTCGAGCGCCGCCAATCCCTGGTCGCGCGCGACCGCGAGCACGCGCGTGGTCCGCGGATCGGTCGCGTCGGACTCGCGCAACGCCCGCGCGGCCGGCACGACGGCGACGACGACGTCGAAATCGAGCTCCGCGCCGAGCTCCTTCATCCGCGCGAGCTCGCGCTCGAGCCTCGCGAACGCCTGCTCGACCTCCGCTGCGGTCGGCGGCTCGAACACGAGCTCGCGCCACACGTCGTGCAGCCGCATCAGCAACGCGCTGCGCCGCGCGAGCTGCTTCGCGTGCCACTTCGTCCGCGCGACGAAGCCATCGGGCGCGCCGAAGTCGAAGACGACCGGCCCGCTGGCCTCGAACCGCGCCGCGAGCGCCGGCAAGTCGTACGCCTCGAGGTCGTTGAAGTACCACGCGAGCACGACGACATCGGGTTCGACGCGCGGCGCGAGCTCTTCGAGCAACGCGAGCTCCTGCGCCGTGTCGTAGCTGCGCACACCACCGTTGATCGCGCGCACCGGCGCGCCGAGCTCGCGCTCGAGCCACGCAGGCAGCGTCTGGTCCTCGGCGACCCCTTGGCCGAACGTGGTGCTGTCGCCGACGACGAACACGCGTCGCTCACCGTCCGCCTTGGGCCCGAGCTCGGCGCCGCGCAAGCCCAGCGCGTTGATGCGCACCGACTCGCGATACGTGAAGTGCTCGCTCGACGGCACCATCTCGAAACCGCGCGTCGGATGCGCGCGCACCGTCATCAGCGGCAAGCGCTCGGAGAGCGGCGCGCCATAGAGAGCTCGCGCCGCGACTTCGCCGAGCGCGAACGCGACCAACATCCCGCAGCCGAGCGCCGCGAGCTTGCGCCGCCGCGCGCGCGGCTCGGTCGCCGCGCGTTGCCTCACATGGTCTTCGTCCATTCCGCGGAACCTTCGATGCGCATCTTTGCACGCGCCGCGGCGAGGAGCACGCGCGCGCCGAGCGGTTGCCTCGCCTGCGGAGTCTCGCTCGCGGGGGGAGCGCGCGACTCGGCGGACCGTTCACACGGAATGTCCTTCCGAGCGCCGCGCGACCTGCGTCACCCTCCGACTTGCGGCGCAGAGCGGCGAATCGCCTCTCGGGTTAGGCTCGCAGGACTCACTCGCATTCCTTCGGAGGTCCTCATGCTCTTCACGCTCATCGTCCAACCGCTCACCTTCCTCGCCCTGGCCCAAGACCGTCCGTTCGTGCGAATGCACGACGACGTGGTGCGCGTCGTCGACGCTCCGGTCGAGCCCGTCAAGCTCGCGACGACCGCGGCAACCGTCTGCGGCAACACCGCCGCCGGCTGGCACAACCAAGCGGTTCCCGGCGGCGGCCTGTTGAGCCCGGTCGCGTTCGCGTACTCGGCGAGCATCGACGGCTCCGGCCGCTCGGTGTTCTTCGCGCAAGTCACCGGCGTCGCGCGCAACCAAGGCATCTTCACGGCGGATGCGAGCGGCGTGCAGCCGGTCGCCGTCGGCTGCGGCTCCGGCGGCGGCAGCGGCACGTTCGGCGGCGGCCTC
This sequence comes from Planctomycetota bacterium, assembly GCA_016220085.1. Lineage (GTDB taxonomy): Bacteria > Planctomycetota > UBA1135 > UBA1135 > JACRIN01. The sequence goes on along the minus strand of JACRIN010000065.1, from coordinate 13,666 downwards.
GGCGACCCGACGCCGATCGGCGGCACGTACAGCGGCTTCTTCGGCGGCACGTTTTTCGTCCCCGGCACCAACCGGCCGGGCGACGTGCTCTTCATGTCCGACATCGACAACGGCCCGGTCAATCGCGCGCTGTTCCTGTATCGGCGCGGCACGAGCTCGTTCGCGAAGGTCGCCGCGCCCGGCGACGTGTCGCCGGCCGGCGGCACGCTGTCGGCGGTCGGGCCTGGCTCGGTCAACGACGCGGGCGACGTCGTCTTCCTCGCGCTCGGCAGCGGCGGTCCCGCGCACCAGATCCTGAAATGGTCGAACGGCGTGCTCACCAAAGTCGCGGCGAACGGCGACGCCGCGCCCGGCGGCGGCAACTACACGCAGGTCGGCGGCGAATCGCTCGGCTTCACCGACGGCACGACGATTCCGGTCGGCCCGCTGCCCGACATCAACGCGAGCGGCGACATCACGTTCCGGCCGCTGGCGTCCGGCGCGGTCTCGCGCGGCATCGTGCTCGTCAAGAACGGCACGCCGCAGTGGTACGTCACCGTCAACGACGCGACGCCGATCGGCGGCAACTTCTTCGACATCCCGGCCGCGCACCTCTCCGACGCCGGCGAGATCGCGTTCTACGCGGACGTGAAAGTGTCGCCGACGCAGTTCAGCGGCGGTTGGTTCGCCGGCAAGCCCGGGAACTGGCGCAAGCTGCTCGCGTTCAACGATCCGATCGACGGCGGCATCTGCTTCGGCTTCGGCTGGTCGCGCAATCCGCTGCAAGCGATCTCGAACGACGGCACGGTCGCGATCTGGACCAGCGTCTACTACGGGCCGAGCAACTCGAAGGAGGAGGAGCTCCTGATCGACGCCTCCGGCGCGATCACGATCGTCGCGAAGCAATCGGCGGCGACGCCGCTCGGCGGCACGTACGGGATCCTCGATCCGTGGCCGTCGCGGCTCGCGCTGCACGGCACGTTCGGCGCGGCGACGCCGGGCGCGTCGTTCGGCGCGCTGAACTCGCACTTCACGTACACCGAGTGCACGCCGACGCCGGTCGTCTACTGCGCGGCGAAGGTCAACAGCTCGGGCTGCACGCCCGCGATCGCGTTCAGCGGCGCCTCGAGCGCGAGCGCGACCGCCGGCTTCACCGTCAGCGCCGCGCAGCTGCTCAACAACAAGAACGCGCTGTTGATCTACGGCCTGAACGGCCGAGCGACGACCGCGTTCGGCGGCGGGACGTTGTGCTTCGCGGCGCCGATCAAGCGCTCGATGCTGCTCGCGACCGGCGGCAATCCTCCGCCGAACGATTGCTCCGGCGCGCTCGCGGTCGACCTCAACGCGTTCGCGGCGGGCGTGCTCGGCGGAAGTCCGTCGCCGCTGCTCTCCGCGCCGGGCTCGGTCGTCGACTGCCAGTACTGGAGCCGCGACCCGGGCTTCTCCGCGCCGAACAACATCTCGCTCACCGACGCGGTCGAGTACGTCGTCGGGCTCTGACGCTTCGACGCCGCGGGCCCACGACGTCCGCGGTCACTTCGCGAGCTCGCGCTCGAGCTCGTCCGCTCGCGCGCCGTGGCCACCGTCGGGCTCGCGTTCTTGCCAAGCGCGAAGCACGTCGCGCAAGAGCTGCATCGCCTCCACGACGATCGCGGCGGGCACGTCTCGAGCGCGCGAGCCGTGCTCGATCACGTAGTCGAGCAACGATTCGGCCTCCGCGAACGCATCACGAGCACGGAGCACGTGCGCGAGACCGATGCGCGCTCGCAGCGTCAACACGTAGTCTTCGCCGCGCACGGCGCGAAGGCCCTCGAGCGCTTCTCGATAGAACGGCTCGGCGTCCGCGGGTCGGTCCGCCAACCGCAGCGTCGATGCGAGCGCGCGGATCGCCTCGAGCGTGTCGGGATCGCGCTCACCCAGCACCTTGCGGCGGACGGCCGTCCACTCTCGCGCGAGGGCTTCGGCTTCGTCGAGCCGACGCTGCGCACGCACCGCTTCCTCCACATTGCTCTCGACGGCGAGCGTCGTGCGGTCCGTATCGCCGAGGATCGCGCGGTAGCCGAGCCACGCCTCTCGAAGGCACGGCTCGGCTTCGTCCGCGTGCCCCGAGTTGATCAGCAGGACGCCGAGGATGCGCAGCGCACCCAACAGACGCGAGTCGTGTGGATCGACGCTGGCCCGCCAACCAGCGATCGTCTCGCGCAAGAGCGCCGCGGCTTCCGGGAGCTTGCCCTGCGCCTGGCACACGAGCGCGAGGTTGTGGATCGCGGAAAGAGCGCTCGAATGCCGGTCGCCGAGCAGCCGGCGCTGGCTCGCGACCGTCGCTCGGAGGAGCTCCTCGGCTTCGTCGCGCCGACCCGCGCGCAGCAGCATCAAGCCCAGGTTGTTGGCGGCGGTCAGCGCGTCCGGCCGCTCGCTCGCGTGTTGCTCGCGCCGCAGATCGAGCGCCTCGCGCAGACACGTCTGGGCTTCCTCAACGCTGCCACGCGCCTCCAGCACCGTCGCCAGGTTCACCAACGGCTGGAACACGTCCGTGTGCGCGGCGCGACTTTGCGTCAGCGACTCCCGCGCGAGCCGTTCGGCTTCCTCGGGCTTGTTCATCTGCTGCAAGAGCAGCGCGAGGCTGCTCATGCACGAAAGCGTGTTCGGATGGTCCGGGCCGAGCACCTCGCGATAACCGTCGAGCGCTTCACGGTAGAGCGGTTCGGCTTCCGCCGCGCGGCCGAGCGCACGCAGGTGCAGCCCGTGCATGTTCATCGCCGAGAGCGTGTCGGTGTCGCGATCGCCGGCCTCTCGCCGCAGGACTGCAAGCGACTCGCGCGCCGTGCGTTCGCCGAGCTCGAACAACCCGAGGTCCCACATCGACCTGGCCAACGGAAGCTGCAACTGCGCCTTGAGCTTCGGGCGGTCGGCGTACTCCACCTCGAGGCTCGCCAGCGTGCGCTCGAAGATCTGCTCCGAAAGCACTCGCCGCGCTGCGTTCGTCGGATTCGCTCCGGCCAACGCGCCGTCGAACCGCGTCAACGCCGCCGCGATCTCGTCGGCTGAGCGCGCACCGCGGCGCAACGACTCCTCGACCTCGCTCCGCAGGCTCGCGACCATCGATCGCCCGAACTCGTCGACCGGAACGTCGGCTATCAAACGCGACTGGAAGTCGGCCACGATGCGCGTTTCGAACGCATTCGACTCGGCGCGAACCGCGTTCTCGTCGGCCTCTCGCTTGAGCGTCATCGAGGCGACGAGCCCGACGACGAGCACGATCAACACCGCCGCCAACGATGCCGCGAGCGCGCGATTGCGTTGCACCCACTTCACGGTCTCGGCCCACGTACCCGTCCGATAGGCGGAGACGACTCTGCGCTCGAGGAACGCGCGCAAGTCCGCGGCGAGCGCCGACATGTCCGGGTACCGGTCGCGCCAATCGCGCGCCATCGCCTTGTCGCAGATCGCGACGAGCTCGAGCGGCAAGCGACCGGTCTGCGCCGCAAGCGGAGCGGGCGGCCCCCTGCGGACGGCCTCCCACACTTCGAGCTGCGTCGCGTTCGACGCGTGCGGCAGGTACGGAGGATGGCCGGCGAGCAACTCGTAGAGCATCGCGCCGACCGCGTAGACGTCGGCCTGCGGTCCGATCTCGCCGAGCCGCCCCGAAGCTTGCTCCGGCGCCATGTACGCAGGCGTTCCGAGCACGTCGCCGTCGAGCGTGTGCAGCGACGTCTCCGTGGTGCGTCCGCGTTGCTCGGATCGCACGCCTCGCACGGGCGCGTCGCTCGGCGCCACACTCGGACCGGAGGTCTCCGGCTGGCCGAGGATCCGCGCCAAACCCCAATCCATGACGTGCACTTCGCCGAACGCGCCAACCATGACGTTCGGCGGCTTCAGGTCGCGGTGGATCACGCCTTTCGCGTGCGCGTAGGCGAGCGCCTCGCACGCGCGCAAGAGCACGTCGAGGACGCGCGTGGTGCTCCACTCGTCGCTGCCGTCACGGTGTCGCGCGAAGACCTCCGCGAGCGTGATGCCCTTCACGAGCTTCATCGTGAAGTACGCGCGCCCCTCAGCGTCGCAGCCGAGCTCGTGCACCGGCACGATGCCGGGGTGCTCGAGCTGCCCGGTCACCTGCGCTTCTTCGAGGAAGCGCGCGAGCCGTGCACGCTCGCGCGAGTCCGTGCTCGACGACGCGTCCGTGCGCTCGGTAAGGACGACTTTCATCGCGAGCTCGCGACGGAGGTCCTCGTCCCACACCTTCAGGATCGAGCCCATCCCGCCGCGCGCGAGCTCACCGGCGATGCGGTAGCGCTCGAACGCGTTGCGTCGATTCGCGCAGCGCGCGAGCACGTCCTCGGCGTCGTCGTCCACCGGTTTCCGCGGTTCCGTCATGGAGCCGGGGATGATAGCGGGGTCGACGCGCTCGGGCGGTGCTGGAAACGCGAGAGCCGGGAGGCGCTCGACCGCGCCGACGTCGAGCGCAGGTGCGCCGGGGCGCCGGGGCGCCGGGCGATACGGGCAGCGCTGCCCGGAATCTCCCGCGATCAGTGCCGCGAGAGCCGCTTTTTCCAGCGCTCGTACAGTTGCGTCTGGCGGTTCGAGAGGTCCTGGCGAACGCCGCCGATGAAGGAGTACGTCACCGGCGAGCGGATCTCGAGCAAGTCGCCGCGCGTCACGATCACATCGGCGACCTTGCCGACCGCGAGCGAACCGACCTCGTGCTCCATCCGCAGGATCTGCGCCGCGTAGATCGTGATCGCGCGCACGGCTTCCGCGTGCGGCAGCCCGTACGCGCTCGCCATCGCGGCGTGGAACGCGACGTTGCGCGGGTTCTCCGCGTCGTCGGACTCGATCGCGAACGGTACGCCGGCGCGCGCGAGCACCGCGGCGTTCGCGTACGGCGCGTCGTACGGCGAGAACTCGTCGGTCGGCAGGTCGAGCACCGGCCCGACCACCACCGGGATCTTCTCCGCGGCGAGCACGTCGACGACCTTCCACGCTTCCCTGCAACCGTAGAGCACCGCGTCGAGCTTCTGCTCGCGAACGAAGCGCACCGCGGCAAGGATCGTCTGCGCGTTCTGCGCGTGCACCGCGACCCTTCGCTCGGCGTTCGCGTACGGCGCGAGCGCCGCCTTGCGCGGATCGAACGCCGGCGCGGCGACGCCTTGGATCCGCGCTTCGTCGACCAGCCGCGCGTACTCGCGCGCCTCGACGAACTTCTTCTCGAGCGCCTTCAGCGCGTCGCCCTTCTTCGCCTTCTCCTTCGCATCGTTCGCGACGCGCGGGAAGTCGACGTGGAGCATGTCGCGGTCCTTCACCAGGAGCTCCTCCCACGTGTCGCCGGCGAGGCGGATGACGCACGACTGGCCGCGCAGCGGACCTCCGCCGCTCGGACCGGTCTGGGCGCGCGTGATGCCGTTGGTGCGCGTCACCGGGATGTGCGCGGAGTCCGCGGCGAGCGACGCCGATGCGCGCAGGTCCGGCTGATCGCCGCCGATCTCGGACACGTCGTCGGTGCCGGCGACCGAACCGATCTCGAAGAGCCCGAGCGGCGTGCCGAGCGCGATCACGCCCGGCCACACGTCCTGTCCGGTCACGTCGATCACGGTCGCGCCCGCCGGAATCGAGACGTTCGCTCCCAGCGCGACGATTAGGCCGTCTTGCAGCACGAGCGCGCCGCTCTCGATGTCGCTCGACGTCACCGGGTGCAGGCGTCCGCCGACCAGTGCGATCGTCTCGCCGCCGTTGGGATTCCACGCGACACCGGCGGAGCGATCGGGCTCGCTCAGCGCGCTCATCGACACCGGTTTCGTCTCGAGCTCGAACGCATCGCGGCGCTGGAACTGGATCTCGCCGTCGACCATCGTCCACAGCGGCTTCGCGAGCGACGACAGCGGCTCGCCGTCGAGCAGCACCAGGTCCGCGTCCTTGCCGACCTCGATCGAGCCCGTGCGCGCTTCGATGCCGAGCTGGCGCGCGGAGTTGATCGTCACCAGCGCGAGCGCGCGCACGTCGTCGAGCCCCGCATAGCGCACCGACTTCGCGGCTTCGCCGTAGAGCCGACGCATCATCTCGGCGGAGTCGGAGTTCAACGACGTCACGCAGCCCGCTTGGTCCATCAGCGCCGCGTTCTGCGGCACGGCGTCGTAGGCCTCGATCTTGTACGCCCACCAATCGCCGAACGTCGACGGGCCCGCGCCGTGCGCCGCGATCTCCTTCGCGACCTTGTAGCCCTCGAGCACGTGCTGCAGCGTCTTGACCTTGAACCCGAAGCGCTCGGCAACACGCAAGAGCATCAGGATCTCGTCCGCGCGGTAGCAGTGCGAATGCACGTCGATCGTTCCGTCGAGGATGCCGGCGAGCGCGTCGAGCCGCACGTCGCGGCGCGGCGGCGCGAGGTCCTCGCCGCGCGCTTTCGCGTCCCGGTAGTTCTTCCATTCCGCGCTGTACTCGGCGGCGCGCGCGAACGCTCGCTCGAACACCACCTCGACGCCCATGCGCGTGTCCGGGAAGCGCGAGCCCGGCGCCGAGTTCGAGCGCTTCGGGTTCTCGCCGAGCGCGAACTTGACGCCTTCCGGCGCGCCGCGCATCACGAGCTCGGCGTACGGAACGCGCCACTTCAGCTTGATCACCTCGTGCCGACCGCCGATCGCGTTCGCGGAGCCGTGCAGCAACCTCGCCGTCGTCACGCCGCCGGCGAGCGCGCGGTAGATCGACAGATCGTCGGGGTCGAGCGAGTCGGAGATGTCGCAGTCCGCCGTGATCGAGAGCGTGCCCTCGTTGACGCCGCTGTCGATCGCGATGTGCGAGTGGTTGTCGACGACGCCGGGCGCGAGGTGCTTGCCGGTGCCGTCGAGCACGAGCACGTCGGGCCCGACCTCGACCTCGCCGATCGCGCGGATCTTGCCGCCTTCGATCAGGACGTCGCCGACGGTCGCCGGACCGACCGCGGAGTGGATGGTGACGTTGCGCACGACGCACGAGCCGTGCGTGACGAGCAGCGGCTTGCGCTCCGCGTCGGTTTCGAACGGATGCTCGCCGCGCGCGAGCACGGCGGACGAGAGCAGCGCGAGCGCGCAGAGCGACGAAGCGATGGTCGAGCGTTGCATGGCGTGGTCCTCGTTCACTGCGGCTTCTTGGTGCCCTTGAACTCGAGCTTCTGCTCGCCGAACGAGCCCTTGACGCTCAAAGTTCCGCTCCACGAGTCGCCCGCGAGCTCTCCGTCGTACTCGGCGTCGATCTGGAGCTCGCCCAGGTCGAATTTCGCGGACAGACGCATCTGCTTCTTCGCGACGCGGCCGGTGAGCTTGGAGATCATCGGCTGCTGATCCATCGGGTTGGTCGCGGTCAACGTGCCGGTGACCGTGCCGTCGGGCTTCATCTCGAGGTCGAGCTTCTGCGGCGGCATCGGCGCGTCCGGCGACTTCACGTCGACCGTCCACACGCCGCTCGCATCGACGCCTTCGTCGGGCGCGCCTTCGAGCGGCGGCGCCTCGGTCAAGTCGAACTCGTGCGCGAAGCCGTCGACGAGCAGCCACGCGAGCCGCGCGTCCTTCGACAGCGGATCCGCGGTCCACAGCGCGAAGTCGGCGTCGTTGCCGGGCTCCAGCGCGCCGAGCTTCGACGCGCCGAGCACCTCGACCGCGCCCGAGGAGAGCGCGCGCAGCGCGACGTCGCGCGGCAGGCCGGCCTCGACCATCTTGCGCACCTTGCCGAGCAGATCGGACGCGTTGCCGCCGGCGGTGCCGAACGCGATGCGCACGCCTTTCTCCGCGAGCACCTTCGCGCAGTCGCGCCGCTCGACCCAGCGCGCGCGCTTGGCGCGGCGGACGCCGAGCGGCTCCTCGTACTCGTAGCGCTTCCCGTCGGGCTGGGTCGCGGCGCCCGTCGGCGTCTCCGCGGGCTTCGACGCGTCCGTACCCACTTCGGCGCCCTTCGCGGGCTCACCTTGCGCTTCGCCTGCCTTCGCGTCGCCGGCCTTCACGTCGCCGGGTTTCGCCTCGTCCTTCTTCGCCTCGTCCTTCTTCGCCTCGTCCTTCGTCGCGTCGTCCTTCGTCGCGTCGTCCTTCGTCGCGTCGTCCTTCTTCGCGTCGGGCTTCGTCGCGTCGTCCTTTGTTGCGTCGGGCTTCTTCGCGTCCGGATCGTCGGGCTCGTCGCCCCACTCGAGCGTCAGGATGACCGGCACGCGCTTCGCCGCGAGCACCTCGGCGCGTTCGAACGCCTGGTTGCCGCCGACGATCGCGACGTCGAAGCCGAGCTCGTCGCCGAGCGCGAGCCAACGGTCGATGTCGCGCGCGACCTGGGCTTCGCACGCGACGCGTCGCTCGCGGCGCAACACCGGCGCGAGCGCCTCGAGCTCGGGATCGAACGCCGGCCGCGGCCCCGGCCGTCCGGCCAGCGCGCGGGCGGCGAGCTCGTCGTGATGCTGCGCGTCGAGGAAGAGCTGGCGCAGTTGCGCCGTGTAGCCCATCAGCGTGCTCGGATAGCCCGGTCCGGTCGCCGCGAACGCCGCGTGCGCGAAGACTTCTGGGATCAGCACCGCGTCGCGCGACGCGGCGGCGCGCGTGACGATCAACGCGCTCGTCCCGCCGAGGATCTGACCGTGGGGCGCGGCGAGCACGAGCCCGAACCCCGCTTCGCGCCACGCGGACTGCTCGTCGGGCGTGAAGTCGAGCGCGCCGGCGGCTCGGAACGCGGGCTCGATGCCCTTGCGATTCGCCGCGCGCATGTCGACTTGCACGTCGGCTTCCAGATCCGTCGGCAAGTCCTGGTCGATCCGCGGCTCGGGCGTCACGCAGCCGCTCCAACTCGCCGCGTCGACGAACGCCGGCACCGCGAGCTGGTCCTTGCCGTCGATCACCCGCACCGCGGCCGGCAACGGATCGCCGACCGGCACGATGCGCGCGATGCGGCCGTGCTCGACGACGATCGACACCGACGGCGCATCCGCCGCGAGACTCGTCTTCACGGGCGTGACGACGCAAGGCTCGGCGGTGCGCGGCGCTTGGGGAAAGGCGATCGACGCCGAGAGCAGGACGGCACACGCAGCCGACGAAGTCGGCGACGAGAGGGACGGCAGGAACTTCATGCGCGAAAGAGCTCCGGAACGCGAGGGCGGCGCATTGTGCCCCGGCCGGCGTAGGCTGTCAGCGCCGCGCGGCGTGGAGCGGCTGCATTTTCCACGCGCTTACTCGGAGCTTTCCGCTTCACGCCGCGGAGTTTCGCGAGACGGCGGCGGAGAACGACCCGAAAGGAGTTGCCCGTGCGCCTCGACATCCTGATCCCGTTGCTCGCGTTGCCGGTGTTGCCGTTCGTCTGGCCGAAGCCTCGGCCGATCGAGCCGCTGGCGCCCGAGCGGGAGCTCGCGACACTTTCGCCGACCGACTGCACCGTCTACGTCGAGACGCCGGGCCTCGCCGACCTCGCGCGTCGCGGGCTGGAGCATCCGCTCGCGAGAGCGGTGCTCGCCGAACCGCGCGTGCGGGCGCTGCTCGCCGCCGGGAAGACCGATCCGGAGGGTCTGCTCGCCGGACTCGACGCGGTCGCGGGCTTCGAGGTGCTGCCGACGGTCGCAAAGCTCTCCGAGCGCGGCGCGGCGCTCTCGCTGGCGTTCCGGCGCGCGAAACCGAGCGCGCTGCTCGTGCTGCGCGGCGCGGACGCGAAGGCGTTCGGCGAGGAGGTCGAGGAGCTGCTCGCGCTCGCCGCGGAACGCGCGGGCCACGCCGGCGCGTTCGACCAGCCGATGGAGCGCGTGCTCGGCGCCGACGTGTGGCGCATCGGCGAGGAGCTCTCGATCGCACGGCGCGACGCGCTCGCGTTCGTGTCGAACGACGAAGCGTTCCTGCGCGACGCTCTGGCGCTCGCCGCGTCCGCCGATGCGAAGGGCCTCGCCGGAACGGAAGACTTCGCGGCCGCAGCCAAGTCGCGCGCTCCGAACGAGCTCGTGTTCGCGTTCGCCGATCTCGGGGAGGTCGATCGGCGCGCCGAACAGGGCCAACTCGGCGATCCGGAGGGCTGGAAGAAGCTGCGCAACATGGCGCGCGAGCCCGGCGTCCAGTTCTTGCTCGGGCCGACGTTCGCGGCGCTCGGCGGCGCGCGCTCGGCGTCGCTGTCGATCGCGTGCGAGCGCGAGGACGTGCGACTGTCGCTCGTCGGCCACGGCGTCGACTGCGGCGCGGCGGTCGCGCTTCTGCCGGAAGCCGGCGCGGCGTTCCCACCCGCTCCGAACGGCCGCGCGAACGTCGCGACGTGGGTGCTGCACCGCGACCTCGCCGATCTGTTCGCGAAACGCGCCGACCTGTTCGAGCCCGAGCAGTTGCCTGCGTTCTCGGAAGCGCTCTCCAACCTCGCGATCTTCTTCGGCGGCGTCGACATCTCGGAGACGGTGATCCCGGCGCTCGCGCCGTGGGGCCGCGTCGTCGTGCGCGACATCGGGTTCGACGCGGCGTCGAAGCCGGAGCTCGCCTTCCCCGCCGCCGCGTTGATCGTGCGGGTCGAGGACCCGACGCAGGTCGGGCCGCTGTTCCCGAGCGCGTTCCAGACCGTCGTCGGCTTGATGAACGTCGAGCGCGGTCAGCAAGGCAAATCGCCGATGCAGCTCCAGATCGAGCTCGTCGGCGACGTGCAGGTCTCCTACGCGAAGCTGATGGCGCCGAAACCCGGCGAGGGCGTCGACGTCGTCTACAACCTCGAGCCGGCGTGCGCGTTGCGCGGAGAGATCTTCGTGATCGGTACGCACCGCAAGCTGGTCGAGGAGCTCGTCCGGGAGCTCGCCGCCGGCGAGCTCGACGCGCGCGCGCCGACCGCGGAGACGCTCGAGATCGCCGGCGACGCGGTGCTCGCCGCGCTCATCGCCAACCGCGAAGCGTTGGTGATGAACGCCGTCCTCAGCGAGGGCAAGACCCGCGAGAAGGCCGAACGTGATCTCGATGGCGCGCTCGCCGTCGCGGAGCTCCTCGAGCACGTGAAGCTCGAAGCGCGGCGCCTCGACGCGGGCAGTTTCGCTCTCGAGCTCGCCCTCGACGTCGCCGCGCCGAAGGAGTGACGCCGTGGGACACGCACTGCTCGAACGCTGGAAACCGACGCGCGAGGATCCGTGGGATCTCTCCGCGGCTTCCCACCTGCTCCGCCGCGCCGGGTTCGGCGCGAGCCCGAGGACGCTCGAACGCGCGCTCGCCGACGGGGTCGACGCGACGCTCGAACGGCTCTGCGCGCCGCGAGGACACGATCCGGCGCTGTTCGCGGGGATCGAGAGCCTGCTCGCTTCGGGCAATCAGGAGCTCCTTCGAGCCTGGTGGATGGCGCTGTTGCTCGGCGACGGCGATCCGCTCGGCGAGCGCGTCACGCTCTTCTGGCACGACCACTTCGCGACCTCGATCGCGAAAGTCGACGACGTGCGGCTGATGCACCGCCAGAACCTCGCGCTGCGCCAGCTCGGCCTCGGCGACTTCCGGGAGTTGCTGCACACGCTCGCCAAGGATCCCGCGATGCTCGTGTGGCTCGACGGCAACGAGAATCGCCGCGGCCAGCCCAACGAGAACTTCGCGCGCGAGGTCCTCGAGCTCTTCGCGCTCGGAATCGGCAGCTACGACGAGCACGACATCCAGGAAGCCGCGCGAGCGTTCACCGGCTGGGGCGCCGACGGACGCCGCTTCGTCGTGCGCAAGGACTGGCACGACGGAGGCGCGAAGACGATCTTCGGCAAGACCGGCGAGTTCGACGGCGACGACGTGCTCGAGCTCGTGCTCGCGCATCCCGCATGCCCGCGCTTCGTCGCGCGCCGCCTGATCGAGGAGTTCGTCGCCGTCGAGCCCGAGCGCGCGGTCGTCGATGCTCTGGCCGGCGAGCTCGTCGCCAACAGTTGGTCGATCCGGAAGACGCTGCGCACGCTGCTCGCGTCGAAGCTCTTCTTCGCTCGCGACGCGCGTCGCGCGCGCATCGCGAGCCCGGTCGAGCTCGTCGTCGGCACCAAGCTCGCGCTCGAGCTCTCGCTCGCGCCGCTCGAAGCCGCCAACGCCGCCGCGAGGATGGGCCAAGCGCTCTTCCGGCCGCCTAGCGTCAAGGGTTGGGACGGCGGACGCACGTGGATCAACGCGGGAACGTGGCTCGAGCGCGTCAACTCAGGCCTCGCGGTCGCCGAATCGTTCGCGAACGGCGCGCGCGAGCTCTCCCCCGCGCCGCGCACGCAGGCCGACGCCGCGCGGACCGCGCTGGAGCGTCTGCTCGTCGATTCCGTCGATCCCGAGCTCGCGCGCGCCGTCTCCGCGACCGCGCAAGCCGCCGCGTCGCCGAACGCCGCGCTCGGCGATGCGCTCGCGCTGGTCTTGACCGCTCCCGAATACCACCTCGCCTGAGGACGACGATGCAAACCACTCGACGCCAGTTCCTGATCGGCGGCCTCGCCGTCACCGCCGCGGTGCCGCTCACTTCGCGCGCCGCGAGCGCGCTCGGATCGCTCGGCGCGCGCGCGGACGCCGACGAGCGCGTGCTCGTCGTCCTGCAGCTCAGCGGCGGCAACGACGCCTTGAACATGGTCGTGCCGGGCCGTCAGGACGCGTACTTCAAGCTGCGGCCGACGCTCGCGCTCGCACGCGGCACGCTGCATCGGCTCGACGACGATTTCGGCCTGCACCCGAGCATGGGCGCTCTCGCGCCGCTCTTCGCCGACGGCCGCGCGTCCTTGGTGCACGGTGTCGGCTATCCGACGCCGAATCGCTCGCACTTCCGCTCGATGGAGATCTGGCACACCGCGGACCCCGTCCGGCCTCCGGGCACGCGCGGTTGGATGGGCAGGATCGCCGACGAGCTCGCGGCGCGCGCGCCGGGTTCGCTCGTCGCGCTGCACATCGGCGACGGCGACCTGCCGCTCGCGTTGCGAGCCGAGAAGAGCTTCACGCCGACGCTGCGAGGCAAGAACGGACTCGAGCTGCACGCTTCGGCCGCGGCTACGCGCGCGGCGCGGAACAGCTTGCTCACGCTCGGCGGCAGCGGCGAGCTCGCGTTCCTGCGCAGCGCCGCCAGCACCACCTACAGCGCCGCGGAGCGCATGGGCGCGATCGCGTCGCGCGCGTCGAAGGGCGACTATCCGAACTCGCGCCTCGCCGAGCGGCTCGCGTTGGTCGCGAAGCTCGTCGCCGGCGGCTTCGGCACGCGGCTCTTCCACGTCGAGCTCGCGGGTTTCGACACGCACTCGCGCCAAGCTCCGGTTCACGCGGCTCTCCTGGCCGAGCTCGCCGGCGCGCTCGCGGCGTTCCAGCAGGACCTCGACGCCCAGGGCGTCGGCTCGCGCGTCACGACGATGGTGTTCAGCGAGTTCGGCCGCCGCGTCGAGGAGAACGGCTCGAAGGGCACCGACCACGGCGCCGCCGCGCCGGTGCTCTTCCTCGGCCGATCGCTGCGTCCGGGCTTCCACGGCACTCCGCCGGACCTCGCGAAGCTCGTCGAGGGCGACATCGCGTTCACCACCGACTTCCGCGCGCTCTACGCGTCGCTCGAACGCGGCTGGCTCGACGTGACGCCGTCGACCTCGGCCGAGCCGTTCGCGCTGTTCGCCTGAGCCGCTCGGGACACTGCCTCTCACCGCTGTGCCGAAAACGCGCGAACTTCGCCACCACGGCGGGCTCGTGCGGTCTGTGCGAGTTGGACTCCAAAGGAGGGTCGACTCGCCATGGCATTCCAACCCCGTTTCTGCCCGCGTCCCGACTGC
>JACRIN010000007.1 GCA_016220085.1 Planctomycetota bacterium | reverse complement strand
TCGCACGTGCTCGCGGTCGGCGAAGGCGACTTCCCGCAGGCGTTGCAGTCGCTCGCGCGCGAGCGCTGGACCCACGTGCCGTGGGTCCCCCACGACTCGGTCGCGCGCTACGTCGCTTGCTTCGACGTGCTCGCGCTCGGCTATCGCGCGGAAGACGCGTGCTACTTCTCGCCGCTCAAGCTCTTCGAAGCGCTCGCCGCCGGCGCCGCCGCCGTCGTGCCGACCGCCGGGGACCTGACCGGCCTGCTCCATCACGAACACGACGCGCTCTTCTATCCGCCGGGCGACGTCGAAGCGTTGACCTGCGCGTTGACGCGCGTCGCCACGGACGAGCCGCTGCGTCGCCGCCTCGTGCGCGAGGGCTCGCAGCTCGCCGCGCGGCACTCGTGGGACGCGATCGCGCTCGACGTGCTGACGGCCGCGACGACGGAGCGCGCGCGATGAAGCTCTCGAAGCTGCTCGGCCAAGCCTCGCTCAACACGCGCATCGCCCGGCGTTTCCTGCCGGACCTCGCGCCGCAGCGCTGGCGCTTCCTCGCGGCGCTCGGCAGCGGAGTCGCGAGCACCGCGCTCGAGCTCCTGAGGCCGTGGCCGCTGCAGTGGATCGTCGACTACGCGTTGACCCCGGGCGCGACCCTCGGCACGAGCGCGACGCGCGTCGTGCTCTACGGCGCGGGCGCCTACCTCGGCATCTCGGTGCTGCGCGCCGGTTTCGACTACGTGGCGACCGTGCAGACCGCGCGCTCGAATCAGGAACTGACCCGCTCGCTGCGCTACAAGCTGTTCAGCCACCTCGTCGCGCTGAGCCCCGCCTTCCACGCACGCAACAAGTCGGGCGATCTGCTCGTGCGCTTGATGGGCGACGTCTCCGTGGTCGCGTCGATGATGACGGAGACCTTGGTCGAGCTCCTCCAACGCTCGCTGCTGATCGTCGGCACGCTCGCGATGCTCTTCTGGATCGACCCGGTGTTGACCGCGTCCCTGCTCGTGATCGCGCCCTTGCTCTTCTTCGCGGTCACGTTCGTCGGCCGCAACATCACCAGCGCGGTCCGCAAGCAGCGTCGCAAGGAAGGCGAGCTCGCGGACTACATGTACGAGTCGATCGCGTCGACGCCGCTGATCCAATCGCTCGGCCGAGGCGCGGACACCGTGCGCCGCTTCGCGCGGTCCAATCGCACCAGCGCTCGCGCGGGGCTCAAGACCGCGCGCTGGTCGGCGCGGCTCTCCAGCGCCGTCGAGATCGCGCTCGGCCTCGCCGTCGCGATCGCGCTCGCCGTCGGAGCGTGGCGCGTGCTCGGCGGCGCGTACAGCGCGGGAACCCTGATCGTGTTCGTTTCGTACGTCCGCAGCCTCGCCAAACCGGTGCGCGCCGGCTCGCGCGGCTCCGAGCGCATGTCGAAGGGTGCGGCGTGCGGCGAGCGCGTGCTGAAGGTGCTCGACCACAGCGTGCAGATCCAATCGCCGTCGGATCCCGTGCCGATGCCGAAGGCGCCGGCGCTGCTCGCATTCGAGGAGGTGCGCTTCGGCTACGGCACGAGCTCGGGCCGCCGCTCCACGCTCGAGCGCTTCACCGCGCGCTTTTGCCGCGGCGAGTTCGTCGGCCTCGTCGGCAAGAGCGGCGCCGGCAAGTCGACGTTCGCGTGCCTCGCGCTGAGGCTCTTCGATCCCGACCAAGGCGAGGTGCAGATCGACGGCGTCTCGCTCGCCCGCTACGACGTCGGCGCGCTCCGCGCCCGCTTCGGGCTCTGCATGCAAGAGACGACGCTCTTCGGCGACACGTTGCGCGAGAACCTCCTGCTCGGCGATCCCGAGGCGAACGAGGAAGGGCTGTGGCGCGCCCTCGAGGACGCCGCGGCCGCCGATTTCGTCCGAGAGCTCCCGCGCGGCCTCGACACGCCGCTCGGCTCCTCGGGCGTCGGACTCTCGGGCGGCCAGCGCCGCCGCATCACGCTCGCGCGCACGCTGCTCCGTCGCGCGCCGATCCTGATCGTCGACGAGCCGTTCAACGGGCTCGACCGCGCCGCCGCCGAGCGCGTGCGCGCCACGCTCGCCGCGTACGCGAAGAACGCGATCGTGCTGGTGATCACGCACGATCGCGACGACCTCGTGCACTTCGACCGCGTCGTGTTCCTCGACGGAGGGCGCGTGGTCGCCGACGGTCGCCACGGCGAGCTGCTGCGCGACCACACGCTCTACCGCCAGGTGATGACCGACCCCGTGGAGGACAAGCCGTGACCGGACTCGCCGAGTGGACGCGCGACGCGCGCTTGCCCGCGGAGTTCGGCGAGACGGAGCTCGCGCCGCCGACCGAGAGCGAGCTCGTCGCGCTCGCGAACGAGCACTTGTTCCGCGGCGCCGTCCGCGCCGCGCGCTGGTCGTTCGCGCGCTGGAAGCCGCGCGTCGCGCTCTGCGCGGCGTACGACGTCGAGTTCGACGACGGCGCGACCGGCATCGTCGTCGCGAAGCGCTACCTCGGCGACAAGGCGCGCTCGCTCGCCGCGCGCCGCCGCGAGGAGGACCGCGAGCTCCACGAAGCCGTGCTCCCCGACGAACGCTTGCACCTCTGGGCGTTCCCGGCCGACCGCGAACTGCCCGGCGCCGTCCGAGTGCTCGAGCTGCACCGCACCGCGAAGGTGCTGCGCGAGCTCGACACGCTTGGCGACTGGGTCCTGCGTTGGCAGTCGAGCTCGGTCGAGCGCTTGCGCTACAAGCCCGAGCGTCGCGCGGTGCTGCGGATCGATTGGGTCGTGCGCGAAGGCTCCAAGGAAGGGCCGAAGAGCCGCTTGCCGATGGGCGCGCGATGTCTACCGCTCTCGGAGATCGAGCGCGTGCTGCGCGCCCGCGCGGCCGCGGAGCGCGCGGGCCTCGGCGCGTTCGCGCCGCGCTTCCTCGGCGGCGAAGCGCGCACCGGGACGCTCTTCGAGGCCTGGCTCGACGTCGCACCGCTCGCTCGCGACGCGTTCGCGCGCACCGCGCAGGCCGGCGAGCTGCTCGCGCGACTCGCGTCGCTCGACGCGGTCGGCGCGCCGCTCGCGCACGTGTCGAGGCTCGACGGCGTGCGCGACTTCCTCGAGCTCTCGGGCCCCGGCCGCGAGGTGCTCCAGCGCGTCGCGTCGCCCGAACGCCGCGTCACCGGCTGGGTGCACGGTGATTTCCACCCCGACCAGCTCGCGCTCGACCGCGACGGTCACGGGCGCTTGCTCGACCTCGATGCGCTCGGCCGCGGCGACCCCGCCGACGATTGCGCGAGCTGGCTCGCCGATCGGCTCGCCGCGGACCCGAGCGCGGACTTCGACGCCGTCGCTCGGGACTTGTGCTCGCCCGCGGGGCTCGCGCACGAGCTCGACCGCGTGCGCGCGCACACCGCGGAAGAGCTCGCGTTGCGCGCAGCCGCCGCGCTGCGCCGGCTCGAAGCCGGCGGCCGCGCTCGGGCCGACGCACTCTGCGAACGCGCTCTCGAACTCGCAACTCTGCGCGGCGCCACCGCATGAAGATCCTCGACTCGCTCCGCACCACCGACGTGGTGCTCGCCGACGTCGAGCGTTTCGACCTCGACCGCGACCAACGCCTGGTCGCGACGGTCGGAGAGACGCCCGATCAGCGCTGGCTCCGCCGCGAGGGCGAAGGCTGGCGCAGCATCCGCCCGCGCGATGACGAGCAACTGCCGTTCGCCACCGAACTCGACGCGCTCGCGCTCGAAGGTCCGATCGACGTGCTCAGCTGGAAGCCCGGACGTCGCCTGACGCTCGCGGCGGCCTACGGCGCGAAACGCGCGATCTACAAGGCGCGCCGACGTTCGGCTCACGCCGAGGCGCTCTCCGTGCACGTCGGCGCCGAGCTCCTGATGCGCGAAGGCGGCTTCACGTGCCCGCCGTTGCTCGCCCACTCGCGCGAGCACGCGGTGCTGGTGTTCGAACGCCTCGAAGCCCGAGCGTTGACGATCGGACCCGCGGACACCGAGCGCTTCCGGCGCATCGGCAAGGGCCTGCGGGCGCTGCAAGAGCGCACGCCCGCGGTCTACCTCGCGCTGCACGGCCCGCGCGACGAGGAGCGCGTCCTCGTTCGGATGCGCGAACGGACGCTCGCGATCGTCGGGGACGAGCCCGCCGGCGCCGACGCGGTCTTCAAACGCTTCACACGGGTGCTCGGCGAGGTCCGGGCCTCCGCGCCGGTGGTCGCGCATCGCGACCTGCACGACGGTCAGTTCCTGGTCCGTGACGACGAGCTCGTGCTGCTCGACTTCGACCTCCTCTGCCTCGCCGATTCCGCGCTCGACGTCTCCAACCTCGGCGCTCACCTCGAGCTTCGCGCGCTGCTGGGCGACGCCGGGGCCACCGAGGAGACCGCGCGAGCCTGCGGCGAGGCCCTCTTCGAAGGTCTCGGTCGCAACGGCGACCGCGAGTTCCACCGCCGCGTGTTGTTCTACCGCGGCGCGACGTTCCTAAGGCTCGCGTGGGTCTACCACGCGCGGCCCCGCTTCGCGCGGCACTGCCCGGAGCTCCTCGCCCGCGCCCGCGCCGCCTTCGACGAGTTCGAATCCGATGCTTGATGCTCTTTCACCGCGTGCGCTGCTCTTCTGCGCGCTCTCCGCGTCGCCCGCGTGGTCCGGCGAGCGCGCCGACGCGCTCCAGGTCGGCCATTTCGTCGAAATCAAGGGCGCGCAGGACGAGCACGGCGTGTTCCGCGCGACCGAGATCGCCGTGCTGGAGCCCGACGACGACGCGATCCTCGGCACCGTGGTCGAGCGCGCGGCGAACGAGCGCTTCTTCCTGCTCGGCCAGGAGATCCACGTCGATCGCGACACGCGCTACAAGGGAGTGACGCTCTCGTCGCTCGCGGGGGCGCGCGTGAAAGTCGAGGGCGACTGGCACGGCGCGCGCAACTTCTCCGCGTCGAGCGTCGAGACCCGCGGACCCGGGCGCGATCGTCTCACCGGCCGAATCGATGCGATCGAGCTCCGCGGCGAGGACGTCGTCTTCCGCGTGCTGTCGTTCGAGGCGCGTGCTCGCGCCGAGCTCGAAGTCGAATGCGCGGCGCCGCTCGCGACGATGAAGCTCGCGCCCGCACGGGTCGTTCCGGTCGACGATGGCGGGCTCGACGGACCGCGACTGCGCCAGAAGGAAGAGGAACGCGTGCCGGGCAAGTTCCGACTCGCCGAGTCGCTGACGCTCGGCGCGCAGCTCGAGCTCAACTCCGATTTCGAGGACGAGCGCGACTTGAACCGCCAACGGCCCGGCGACCGGCTGACGACGGAGCTCACCGCCAAGGTCGAGCTCGTGTGGACGCCGACCGCGGACTTCCTCGGCGTGTTGTCCGCGCGCGAGACCGTCGCGTGGGAGGACGACGAGGACTCCGGCTACTGGCGCGGCGATTCGTGGACGCTGAAGGAGGGCTACGGGCGCTGGTCGAACGTGCTCGGCAAGCCGCTCGAGGTCCAGGTCGGCCGCACGTTCTTCGACGACCAGCGCGAGTGGCTCTACCACCGCAGCCTCGACGGTGTCAGCGTCCGCTGGGAAGAGCCCCGCTACGCGATCGAGGTATCCGCGAGCACCGTGCTCGACGACGGCAACGAGTTCGACCGCGACACGAACAACTTCTCGACGTACCTCTCGAACAACGACGACGACCGCCACGCGGCGCTGTTCGTCTTCCATCGCGATCACGACGCGGAGGAGAGCTACACGATCGTCGGCGGCCGCCTCTACGGGAAGTGGATCCCGACGACCAAGGGCTGGCTCGACGCGGCGCTCGAGCGCGGCACGCTCGCCGGCGAGGACGCGCGCGGCACCGCGTTCGACGCCGGCCTGACCTGGATGCCCGACTTCGCCGGTCCGTTCAACGCGACGGTTCGCTACGCGTACGGCTCGGGCGACGATTCGCCCGGCGACGGCACCACCGACACGTTTCGACAGACCGGCTTCCACAACAACAACGACAAGTGGGGCGGAGTCACTCCGTTCCACTACTACGGCGAGATCGTCGATCCCGAGCTCGCGAACCTCGGCGTGTTCAGCTTCGGCGTCGGCGCGAAGCTCCCCGGCCGGACTTCGCTGGACCTCGTCGTGCACCACCTCGAGCTCGATCACGCCGCGGACGGACTCTACCGCTCGCGGATCAAGCACCAGACCGACGGCGTCCACCCGCAGATCGGCCGCGAGATCGACCTGATCTTCGGCTGGCGCGGTTCACCCAACTGGCAAGTCGAGGTCGTACTCGGCACGTTCGAGCCCGGCGCGGCGTTCGGCGAGGCCGACACTTCGCAGCTCGCCGCACTCCAACTGCGCTTCAAGTTCTGAGCTCCCCCATGCGACGTCTGTGCCTCGCGCTGCTCTGCATCGCCCCCGCCTGCCAGGATTCGACCGCGCGCGCGCGGCCGAACGTCCTGGTCGTGTGCATCGACACCTTGCGCGCCGACCGACTCGGCGCGTACGGCTACACGCGGCATCCGACCTCCCCGGCGCTCGACGCGCTCGCCGAGCGCTCGATCGTGTTCGAGGACGCGCGTTCCGCCGCGTCGTGGACCAAACCCTCGGTGCCGACGTTCTTCACGTCGACCTATCCGCTCCAGCACGGCGTCTACGAAGGCAGCGCGCGCGCGGTCGCCGGCACCGTCTCCGACGTGCTCCCCGACCGGGCGCTGACGCTCGCGGAGCGCTTCCAGGCCTCGGGCTACGAAACCGTCGCGTTCGTGCAGAACGCGCAGTTGCGCAAGGGCCTCGGCTTCGAGCAGGGCTTCGGCGGCCAGTACCACGACCAAGCGGGAGACGCGCGGGAGATCCGTTGGCGGATGACCGACTGGTTGGACGAGCGCGCGAGCGGCGAGAAGCCCTTCTTCGCGTACATGCACTTCCTCGACGCGCACTGGCCGTACGACATCCCCGACGAGTACGCGTCGAAGTTCTCCGCCGGCACGTCGATCGACGTCTTCCGCGGCGAGGACTCGCGCGCGTTGCGCGACGCGCTCAACGACGGGACTCGCAAGCTCGACGAAGCCGAGCAAGTCGGGCTCGCGGCGCTGTACGACGGCGCGATCCGTTCGATCGACGATCAGCTCGCCAAGCTCTTCGCGACGCTCGCGCAACGCGGACTCGCCGACGACACGATCGTGTGCATCGTCGCCGACCACGGCGAGGAGTTCCTCGAGCACGCGCGCGTCGGCCACGGCCACGGACTCTGGGACAACCTCCTCCGCGTGCCGTTCGTCCTGCACGTCCCCGGCGAAGCGCCTCGCCGCGTGCGGACGCCGGTCGCGCTCGTCGACCTCGTGCCGACGCTGTGCGCCGCCGCGGACGTCGCATGCGGCGGGCCGCTCGAAGGCCGCGATCGACTCTCCGACCTCGCGCCGGCGCCGATCTTCTCCGAGCACAAGGAACCGGGCGCCTACGTGCAAGCGTACGTCGAGGGCTCGCTGAAGCTCGTGCGACGCTTCGTCGCGCCGCCTTCGAGCGCGCAGGGCTCGCTGCTCGACGCCCTGAAGCCCGGCACGCGCTGGGAGGCGGAGTGCGACGGCGGCGTCGGCGACTGGGAGGCGACCGAGCTCGCGCTGCGCGACGATCCCGCGACCGATCCGATGGAGCTGAAGGGCGTCGTTGCTTCGCTCGACAAGGAGGGCTTCGAGCTCGGCGGCGTCCGCGTCCGGCTCGCGAAGGACTGCGAGTTCTACGGCGAGATGTCGGAGGCTAACGCGCGCGGCGCGATGCTCGTCGAAGGTCTCGGCGTGAAAGCGCGCGGTCGCTTCGAGGGTCAGGACTTCGTCGCGGAGAAGGTGAAGTTGTACGCCGCGAGCCAGGAGACCAAGGCGGAAGTGCGCGGCACGTTGACCAAGGTCGAGGTCCGCGGCGACTCGTTCTACGCGTGGTTCGGCCCGCTGCGCGTCGAGTTCGGACCCGACACCGCCTGGAAGGACGACGCGTCGCGCGACATGACGCGCGAGGACGTGCGCCGCGCGCAGGCGCTCGGCGCGTCGGGCGCGCGAGCCGCGGGCTTCACGGTCGAAGAGCGGCTCTTCGAACTCGCGCGCGATCCGGGCGAGACGGCGCCCGTCGAGGACGCGGCGACGCGCGAGCGTCTCTCGCGCGCCGCCGACCTGTTGGTGACGGAACTTTCGGGCCGCGCGACGCTCGATGCCGCGCAGCGAACGCTCGGCAAGGACGAGGTCGAGGACCTGCGCGCCATCGGCTACGTCAAGTGAGCGGCGCCGGCTCGCCCGTCGACCCGGTGATCCCGTAGCATGGCGCGATGCGCGCCGTGATCGCGGTCCTCGGGCTCGGCCTGGTCGCGCTCGCGACTTGGGCCTGGTTCGCGTTCGAAGCCGATCCGTCCGGGCCCGCGGCGGCTCGACCGAACGCCGACCCGACGTCGACCGCCGTCGAACGCGCGCCCGAGCAGGTGGCGGGGCGTTCGGGCGACACCTCGCGCGCCCCGATCGGTTCGGCGACCCCATCGACGGCGCCGGCGCCCGCCGAACCGACCGACGGCGGCGAGGACGACGCGGACCTGAGCGACGACGCCGCGTACGCCCGCAAGTACGCCGCGGCGACGGCGAGCGAGCTCGAAGCCGCCGTCGACGAGCTCGCGCAGACGTGGCACTCAGACCGCACCGCCGCGGTCGACCAAGCGCTCGCCGCGGGCCTGTACGAGTCGTTCGTCGTCGCCCCCGCCGATCTCGATGCGCGGCTGCGCGAGCTCTCGGAAGCCGCGACGCGCGACGGAGCGCTCTTCACCAGCCGCACCGTGCCGTACGGACAAGGCGTGATGCTCGAAATCCAGTTCGTGCGGCTCTCGCGCCGCGCGCATCCGGAGCTCTTCGCGCGCGGCGACGAGGTTCGGTGGTTGGAGCATGCACTGGAGCGCGATCGGCGCGAGGACGAGCGCTGAGCGACTTGAGCCCGCACCGCGCGTAGGGCATCGTGTGCGCGTGGCATCGGAACCGGTCGCACTCGCGCTCGATCTCGGCACGACGCGCGTCAAGGTCGGCGTCGTCGACTCCGACGGGCGACTTTCGCGCGTCCGCGCCGTCGACAGTCCGCCGACGCTCGGCACCGGGCTCGTTCGCAACGGCGATCCGGAAGCGTGGCGCGAAGTGACGCTCGCGTTGGTTCGCGAGCTCGATCTCGAGCTGGGCCGCGAGCTGCCAATTGGCCTCTCCTCGCAGCGTTCGAGCTTCCTCTTCGTCGATCGCGCGACCGGCGCCGCGGCGTCGCCGCTGGTCTCCTGGCAAGATCGCACCGCGGCACCGTGGTGCCAGGCGCACCACGCGGCGGCAGCGCGCGTGTCCGCGCTGTCGGGGCTCGTGCTCTCGCCTCACTACGTCGGGCCGAAGCTCGCTCAGCGCTTCGAGCTCGATCCCTCGCTGCGCGCCGCGTGCGCCGGCGGCGCGACCGTCGTGCGAACGCTCGACGCCTGGATCCAGACCGCGCTCGAGCCCTGCGAGGACGCGCGCAACGATCCGTCGTGCGCCGCGCGGACCGACCTTTCGTGCGCCGCGCGGACCGCGCTGGTCGACTTCGCGCGGCGCGACTACTCCGACGAGCTGCTCGAGCTCTTCGGCGTGCCGCGGATCGCGCTCGCGCCGCTCGCGCCGAGCGTCGAGCCACGGGCACGACGCGTGCGCGCGCACGTCGCCGACCAAGCGGCGGCGGCGCTCGCGGTGCTCGGCGAGTCGCCGGGCGGCGCGCTGATCAGCCTCGGCACCGGCGGCTTCGTGCTGGTCGCGACCGGCGCCGAGCCCGTCGTTCGACCGCCCTATCTCGGCGCTCCGGTGCTCGCACGCGACGCGCAGCACGCGCGCTACGTGCTCGAAGGGACGATCAACGGCGGCGGCGCGACCGCCGACCGCTTCGCGCGGCCGCCGACTCGCTGGCCGATCGCGGATCCGACGCCCGACGAGTTCTGCATGCCCGACGAGAACGGCTGGGGCGCGCCGTTCTGGCGGGCCGAGCGCTCGCTGCGCTTCTCGGGCGCGACGCGCGTCGGCACGCACGCCGACCTGCGTCGAGTCGTCGTCGAAGGCCTGTGCTTTCGCGCCGCGGCGATCCTCGCCGACCTTTCGCTCGGCCGGCCGGTCACGCGCGTGGCGCTCGCCGGAGGGCTCGCGCACGATCCGTTCGTGCCGCGAGCGCTTGTGGCGATCCTCGAGCGTCCGATCGAGCTCGTCGGCGGCTTCGAAGCCGGTCTGGCGGCGGCGGGACGGCTCGCGGCCGGACTCGAGCCGCGCGAGAGCGACCCGCCCGTGCAAGTCGAACCCGCGCTCGCCGACGATTGGCTGCGCGCGAAGTACGAGCGCTGGCGCGGCTGGGTCGCGACGCTCGACTGAGGCACCGCCTCTCACCGCTGGGCCGAAACGCGCGGTCTCCGTCTCCCCGGCGGGGTCGTGCGGTCTGCGCGGGTTGGACTTCGCGCGTAGCTCGACTCGCCGTGCGATTCCGGTGCGCCTCGGCGCGCGATCGCGTCTTGCGCCGGGCGTGCTCGGTGCACTCGGTGCGCTTCGTGCGCAGCACCTGGGCGATGGCGAGGAAGCTGCGCGGATTGAAGGGCCACCTCGCGATCCTGGAGCTGCTACCGCAACTTCATCCGCGCCAGAATCAACCGCAAGCCGCCCGAGACTCCGGCGCGGAAGCTCGGCCTCGAACACCATCCGTGGAGCGTCGGCGAGCTCCTTCGTTGACGCGTTCTCCCGCCCGACTTGGCACCGCGGTGAGAGGCAGTGTCCGTCAGTTGTCCATCGCGCACGCGCCGGGGCCGCGCGGATCGCCGCAGCTGCCGCACGAACCCTGCGGCGGACACTCGAACTCCGGCTGCGAGGCTTGGCCGCGCACGGAGAACGTCGAGAGCTGTCGCTCGGCGTCCTTCGAGCTGCATTCGGGGCAACGAACCTCTTCCGACCCGAAGACGAGCTCCTCGAAACGGTGCTGACAGCGCGGACAGACGTAGACGTAGAGCGGCATGGCGGATTCGAAGTGCGTTGTATGAAGGCGAGCTTCACAGTATAGACGAGCGAGCGAGTCACACGTGGCAGTCAGGAAGAACGAGGCCTCCTTCGCGGCGGTCGACCTGGGGTCGAACAGCTTCCACCTGCTGGTCGCCGCGCTCTCCCACGGCCAGCTCCTGGTCCTCGATCGGCTGCGCGAGCGCGTCGCCCTCGCGGAAGGCCTCGGACCGGAGCGCAAGATCCGCAAGGAGCCCGAGGCGCGCGCCTTGGAGGCGCTCGAGCGTTTCGGCCAGCGCCTGCGCGAGTTTTCGCCGTCGCGCGTGCGCGCGGTCGGCACCAACACGCTGCGCGTCGCCCGCAACGCGCCGGAGTTCCTGGAGCGCGCGGAACGGGCGCTCGGACACCCGATCGAAGTCGTCTCCGGCCGCGAGGAGGCGCGCCTGATCTTCCTCGGCGTCACGCACTCGCTCGCGGACGAGAATCGGCGGCGGTTGGTCGTCGACGTCGGCGGCGGCTCGACCGAGTGCATCCTCGGCGACGGCTTCGAGCCGCTCGCGATGGATTCGCTCGCGATGGGCTGCGTCGAGTACGCGTCGCGATTCTTCTCCGACGGAGCGATCACGCGCGAGAGCTTGAAGCGCGCGCAGATCGCCGCGAGCCTGGAGCTCTCCCCGATCCGACGCCGCTACAAGAGCCTCGGCTGGGAGACGTGCGTCGGTTCCTCGGGCACGATCCTCGCGATCGAGGAAGTGCTGCGCACCAACGGTTGGAGCGGCGGCGGCATCACGCGCAAGGGCTTGAAGCGACTGCGGAAGGAACTGCTCGCCGCAGGCCACGCCTCGAAGCTCGAGCTCGAGGGCCTGGCGGCCGATCGCGCGGGCTTGATCGGCGGGGGCTTCGCGATCGTCAACGCGATCTTCAAGAGCTTCCGCCTCGAGCGCCTCGACGTCGCCGAAGGCGCGTTGCGCGAGGGCGTGCTCTACGACCTCGCCGGCCGCAGCATGCACGACGACGCGCGCGAGCGGACGATCCGTGCGTGGCAACAGCGCTGGAACGTCGACCTCGAACACGCGGCGCGCGTCGAGCGCACGGCGCTCGCGTTGCTCGAGCAGGTCGCCGACGACTGGAACCTGCCCGTCGAGTCGTCGCGGCGGCTGCTCGCTTGGGCGGCGCGCCTGTTCGAGATCGGGCTGTCCGTCGCGTACTCGGGCTACCACCGCCACGGCGCGTACCTCGCGCAAAACGGCGACATGCCGGGTTTTTCGCGCGGCGATCAAGCCGAGCTCGCCGCGCTGCTCGGCGCGCATCGCCGCAAGCTGGAGAAGGAGGCCTTCGCCGCCTTCGAGCCGTCACGCGCGGCGTTGCTCCTGCGCCTCGTCGTCGTGCTCCGCCTCGCGGTCCGCCTCAATCGGAGTCGGAGTCCCAAGCCGCTTCCGGTCGTTCACCTTGCGGCGCGACGCGGCACGCTCGAGCTCGCCTTTCCCAAGCGTTGGCTCGAGAACCACGCGCTCACGCGGACCGACCTCGAGGAGGAGGTCCGCCTTCTTCAAACGGTCGGGATCCAGCTCGACGTGCGTTAGGCCGCAGAGACGCTCGAGCAAGAGCTCCTGCGCGATCCGCGCCTTCTCCTTGCCGGGACGCGCGCGCCGGTACTTGCCGTCGGGGCCGAGCAGCCACGCCTGCACATTGTCGACGAGATACGGTTCGAGGCATTCCGAGACGACGCGCTGGCGCAGACGCTGGTCGTCGATCGGGAAACACGTCTCGACGCGCCAGAAGAAGTTGCGCTGCATCCAGTCGGCGCTGGCGCAGAAGAGCTGCTCGTCGCCGTCGTTGCGGAAATAGAAGATGCGGCTGTGCTCGAGGAAGCGGCCGACGATCGAGCGCACGCGGATGCCCTCGGAGATCCCAGGGACGCCTGGACGCAGACAGCAGATGCCGCGAACGATCAAGTCGATCTGCACGCCCACCTGCGACGCGCGGTAGAGCGCTTGGATGATCCGCGGCTCGGTCAGCGAGTTCATCTTCGCGATGATCCGCGCCGGGCGGCCCGCGACGGCGAACTTCGCCTCGCGGTCGATCGCTCCGAGCAGCGCCTTGTGCAGCGTGAACGGCGACTGCAACACGCGCTTCATCCGCCCGACCTTGCCGAGGCCGGTGAGCTGATTGAAGAGCTTGTGCACGTCGTCGCCGATCGAGCGGTCGCACGTCAAGAACCCGATGTCGGTGTACGCGCGCGACGTCTTCGAGTGGTAGTTGCCGGTGCCGAGGTGCACGTAGCGGCGCAACCGATGTCCTTCTCGCCGCACGACCAGCAGCATCTTCGTGTGCGCTTTGTACCCGACGATCCCGTAGACGACGCTGGCGCCGGCGGCCTGGAGCCGCGTCGCGAGGTTGATGTTCGCGGCTTCGTCGAAGCGCGCGCGCAGCTCGACGACGACGGTGACTTCCTTGCCGGCGCGCGCCGCTTCGATCAACGCGTCGACCATCGGCGAATCGGCGCCGGTGCGGTAGAGCGTCTGCTTGATCGCGAGCACCGCGGGATCGGCGGCGGCTTGGCGCACGAGCTCGACCACCGGCGTGAACGAGTCGTACGGATGGTGCAGCAGCACGTCGCCCTTGCGCAGCGCCTCGAAGAGGTCGGAGCGCTCCTCGATCCGACGCGGCACGCGCGGCATGAAAGGCGCGTACTTGAGGTCGGGGCGCGGCACCATGTCGTAGATCGCGGCGACGCGGTGCAGGTTGACGATGCCGTCGACGCGGTAGAGGTCGCCGGGCTCGAGGTCGAACGTCGACAACAGGTACTGCGCCATTTCGTCCGGGCAGCTCTTCGCGACCTCGAGGCGCACGGTCTCGCCGAAGTTGCGCGACGTGAGCTCGCCCTTCAGCGTGCGCATCAAGTCGTCGGTCTCTTCCTCGTCGACCCAGAGGTCGCTGTTGCGCGTGACACGGAACTGGTAGCAACCGGTGACTTCGAGGCCCGGGAAGATCTCGCCGATGTGCGCGTGCACGATCGAAGAGAGCAACACGAAGTCGTGCCCGACGCCATCGCCGCCCTTCAGCGGGATGAGGCGCGGCAGCGAGCGAGGCACCTGGACCACCGCGATGCCGCTGGTCCGACCGAAGGCGTCCTGGCCTTGCAGCGAGACGATGAAGTTCAAGCTCTTGTTGAGCACGCGCGGGAACGGGTGCGCGGGATCGAGCCCGACCGGCGTCAGCACCGGCAGCACCTCGCTGAGGAAGAAGCGACGGATCCACTTCTGTTGGCGCGGCGTCCAAACGCCGCGGCGCCAGATCTTGATGTGCTGGCGCTCGAGCTCGGGCAGCAGCACCTCGTTGAGCACCCGATACTGCTCGGTGACGAGACCGTGCGCGCCTTCGCCGATGCGCTCCATCGTCTGCTGCGGCGACAGCCCATCGGCGTCGGTCGCGGTCGCACCGTGCGCGATCTGCTGCTTCAGGCCGGACACGCGGATCTCGAAGAACTCGTCGAGGTTGGTCGACGAGATCGAGAGGAAGCGCAGTCGCTCGAGCAGCGGCACGGTCGGATCCTTCGCCTGCTCGAGCACGCGAGCGTTGAACTCCAGCGACGAGAGCTCGCGATTGATGTACAGGCTCGGGTCGCGCAGGTCCGACGACGACAGTTGCGGCATAGTGAAGAGGATATCGAGGCGAAGCTCGGGTCCGAGCATCGGCTCGGGTCCCCGAACGACGCACGGGGGCCCCGCATCGACACGAGGAGGCGCCGCCTTGATCTTCCCTTGTTCCAACGCGCGTCGGCGACCTTGCGGACGGTGCGCGAAGGGAAGAAACTGCAGGACCGTGCAGAAGTCGATCCGCCCCACGGAAGCCCTGCGGCCCGAGCGCTGGCTCGAGCACCTGAACCGGCACCTGCCGATCGCGCGGGCCGGCCTGAACCGCGAGGGCGTGCACCAGGTGCGCGTCTCCGCCGCGCGGCTCGAGACGTACCTGCGGCTCGCGGCGCGCCGCAGCTTGCGCGACGACTTGCGCTGGCTGCGCGAACGCGCGTCGGCGGTGCGCGACCTCGACGTGTTGCTCGAGCGCGAGCTCCCCGCCCCGTTCGCGGAATGGCTCGTCGGCGAGCGGCTGGTCGCGCGCGCCGGTTTGATCGAGGCGCTGGAGAGCCCCCGGTTGCGCGCGCTGCTCGAAGGCTGGCGCTGGGTGCCGGAGCTCGCGCGCGAGGACGCCGCGGAGCGCCGCGAGCGGCTCGCCGTGCGCGCCGAGCGCCGTGCACACCGCGCGCTCGATCCGAAGTCGGGCGCGGACGCGTTCCACGCGGTGCGGCGCGCGCTGCGGCGCCTGCGCTACGCCGACGAGTGGCTCGGACGCGACGTCGACGCGCTGAAGGCGTTGCAGGAGTCGCTCGGCCTGCTCAACGACGTCTCGGTCGCGCGCCGCCTCGCGTGCGAGTGTCCGTGCGCGTCCCAGCTCGCCGAGTTCCTCGCCGCGGCGGACCGCGACCTCGAACGGCGCGTCGCGCGCGCGCGGCTCGAACTCGCGCGGCACTACCGACGCAAGGAGAAAGTCTGATGGAGCTCTACCTGATCCGTCACGCGGAGGCCGAGGAGCGCGCGCCGAGCGGCCGCGACGAAGCCCGCGCGCTGACGCCGCGCGGACGGCGCGAAGTCGCGCGCGCGGCCCGCGGGCTCGAGCGCCTCGGCGTCGAGTTCGACCAGTTGCTGCACAGCCCGCTGCTGCGCGCGATGGAGACCGCCGATCTGCTCTCGAAGCTCGTCGCGGGCGAGACGCGCGTCGCGAGCGAGCTCGCGCGCGATCCGTCGACCGAGCTCTTCGCGCGCTGCACCGGCCTGCGCGTCGGCCTGGTCGGCCACGAGCCGTGGATGAGCGAGCTCGCCGCGTGGCTCGTCGTCGGCGAACGCGCGTACGCGAGCTCGTTCGCGTTCAAGAAGGGCGCGGTCGCGAAGCTCGAGGGCGAGCTCGCGCCCGGCGCGATGCGCCTCGCCGCGTTCTGGCCGCCGTCGGCGCTCGCGGAGCTCGGGCGCGATTGAGCGCCGTGCTCGAGTTCGGCTAGGCTCGTGCGCATGTGGATCCCGTTGCTGCTCGCGGCGTGCGTCGCGTCGCAAGATCCCGCGCCGCGCACCGGCGCGTGGCGCGGCGCGCTAGAGACCCTGGGCGGCGATCTCGAGTTCGGGCTCGAGCTCGCCAGGAACGGCGACGATTGGTCGGCGGTCCTGGTCAATGCCGACGAGCGCATCGCCGTCGAGGACGTGACCTGGAAGGACGGCGAGCTCCGCATCGAGTTCCCCCACTATGACTCGCGCGTCGTCGCGCGGCTCGGGCACGAGCAAGCGCTCGCCGGCAAGTGGACGAAGCGCTCCGGCCCCGAGCGCGTCACCGAGCTCCCGTTCCGCGCCGTCACCATCGGCGGTCCCGGCGGACAAAACCCTGCCGGTCCGCCCGGCACGGTGCGTCGCGAGTTGGAGGCGAGCCGCTGGGCCATGCACTTCGCCTCCGAGCGAGAGGCAGCGGTGCTGACGTTCTCGCGCGAATCCGCGGCGCTGCGCGCGACCGTGCTGACGACGACAGGAGACTACCGCTATTTGACGGTGCTCGACGACGCGCGGAACGCACGCGGACAACCGGTCACGCTCTCGTGCTTCGACGGCGCACACGCGTTCCTCTTCCGTGCGCGGTGGACCGGCGAGCGCACGCTCGAAGGCGACTTCTGGTCCGGAGCGACCTGGCACGACACGTGGACGGCGACGCTCGATCCCGACGCGCGGTTGCCCGATCCGTTCGGCCTCACGCGCGTCGACGCGACCGCGAAGCTCGCGGACCTGCGATTCCGAGGGCTCGACGGCGGCGTGCGTTCGCTCGACGAGGGCGAGCTGAAGGACGCGCCGCGGCTGGTCCAGCTCTTCGGCACGTGGTGTCCGAACTGCAACGACGAAGCACCGTACCTCGCCGAGCTCGACCGCCGCTTCCGCGACCGCGGTCTGCGCGTCGCCGGCATCGCGTTCGAGCTCACCGGCGAGTTCGCGCGCGACGCCGAGCAGGTGAAGCGCTACCGCGAGCGTTGGAAGCTCGAGTACCCGCTCTTCGTCGGCGGTCTGTCGGACAAGGCGGAGGCGTCGAAGGCGTTCCCGCTGCTCGACAAGGTGCGCGCGTATCCGACGACGCTGTTCGTGCGCCGCGACGGAAGCGTGCTCGCCGTCCACCAGGGTTACAGCGGACCCGCGACCGGGCCCGCGCACGACAAGCTGCGCCTGGACTTCGAGCGTTGGATCGAACGACTGCTCTCCGAGGAACGCAAATGACCCGCGACGACGCCCGCCAACGCGCGAGAGAGCTCGCCAAGGAACACCGCGCGCGCGGCGACGCGCTCGGTTGGTTCGAGAAGCTGTACGTCGAGGCGCGTGGCGACGCCGAGCACGTGCCTTGGGCCGACGACGAGCCGCACCCGTTGCTCGCCGACTGGCTCGCGCGCGAGCGCGTGGACGGCATCGGCGCGACCGGACGCCGCGCGCTGGTCGTCGGCGCCGGACTCGGCGACGACGCCGAGGGCCTCGCGCGCGCCGGCTTCGCGGTCACCGCGTTCGACCTCTCGCCGACGGCGATCGAGTGGTGTCGCCGCCGCTTCCCGACGTCGCGCGTCGAATACCGCGTCGCGGATCTCTTCGCGGCGCCCGCGGAGTGGCGCAGCGCGTTCGATCTCGTGTTCGAGTGCTACACGCTCCAAGCGTTGCCGCTCGGCGTGCGCGAGCGCGCGTTCGAGCCGATCGCGACGTTCGTCGCCCCGGGCGGCACGCTGCTGGTCGTCACGAGAGGCACCGACGTGCACGAAAACGTCGAAGAACTCCCCTTGCCGCTGACGCAGGCCGAACTCGCGCGCTTCGAGGCGCTCGGGCTCGCGCGGACCGATTTCCTCGACGTGGTCACCGGGGAGCAGATGCCGCTGCGCCGCTTCCGGGCCGTCTACCGCCGTTGAACGCGCGTCGGTTCGCTTCCCGATCGCCGCGCGTTTAGCATGCCTCGTCGTTCCCAGGAGAATCCGACCATGAACACCGTGCTCCGTTCCGCCTCGCTGCTCGCCGTCCTCGCGCTCGGTGCGACCGCCTCTTCCCTCGAAGATCGGGTCGCGCTGCGCTGGAAGCTCGCCACGGGCGAGTCCCTCCGCTACCGCATCACGCAAGATCAGACGATCGAGAGCGAGATGATCGGCGAGATCACCAACAACTCCGCGTTCGTCATCCGCCAGGACGTCAGCGCGGTCGCGACCGACGGCACCGCCGATCTCGAGCTGCGCTACGAGGCGATCCGCCTCGAGAACGGCGGGCCCGCGGCGATGAGTTACGACTCGACGCTGACCGGCGAAGCCGCGAAGCGCAACGATTCGCGCCTCGCCAAGATCTTCGAACCGATGCTCGGGGCAAAACTCGGCATGAAGCTCGAGCCGACCGGCCGGGTCGCGGCGCTCTCCGGCGTCGACGCGATGCTCGCGGACGCGTTCGACGGCCTCGGCACCGCGCAACCGGGCGACCCGACGGCGATGCTCAAGGAAATGTTCACCGAGGACTCGATGCGCAAGCTGGTCGAGCTCAACGTCTTCCCCACCGACGCGATCGAGGCCGGTCACGCGTGGAATCGGACGGTCGAGCAGAAGCTCCCGATGTTCGGTTCCCTGAAGATCTCGCTCGACAACACGTTCACGGGCGTCGAAGAGCACGCCGGCAGCCGCTGCGCGAAGATCTCGGTCGCCGGGACGATGTCGCTCGAGCCTTCCGCCGATCAGGCGGTCCCGATGGAGCTCTCGATCGAGTCGCCGACGATCAGCGGCGTGATGTACTTCGCGCTCGAGAACGGGCGGCTCGTCGAGATGCTGATGGACACGACCATGGACATGCACATGTCGGCCGGCGGCGAGTCCGGCAAGGGCTTCGAGATGGACATGTCCATCTCGAGCTCGCAGCGCCAGGTGCTGATCGCGAAGGACGCGCCGTTCTTCGAGTGAGCTCGTCGCCCGCGCGCGCATCCGCGCGCCGCACCGGCGCGGGCAAGCGATAGCGCCCGGCGCACGCGAGCGCGGGTTCCGCGGCGAACCCGAGGTCGACGCGCTGCCCGATCGGGACGCAGACCAGCCTCGCGCGCGCCCGAGCGCGCCGCGCGAGGCCTAGGTCACGCTCTCGACCGACCACCAGCGCGCTCACGTCGCGTGCGTGGCCGCGTGCAGCGTGCGTCCTCGCGTGCAGCGTGCGTCCTCGCGTGCAGCGTGCGTCCTCGCGTGCAGCGTGCGTCCTCGCGTGCAGCGTGCGACACCGCGTGCAGCGTGCGACACCGCGTGCAGCGTGCGTCCTCGCGTGCAGCGTGCGTCCTCGCGTGCAGCGTGCGACACCGCGTGCAGCGTGCGACACCGCGTGCAGCGTGCGACCGCGCAGTGCGCGTGCTCGCCGACGAGCAGCGACACACCGCACACGCAGGACGGCGGGCCGACCGCGGATCGACGGCCGTTCGACGACGAAGCCGCGGCGCGACGCGAGCCCGCAGCGGTGCGGATGCGCAAGGCCGTGACAGGCGCCCCGAACCCGATCGGACTGCCCCCCGAGCGCGCTCCAAGCCTCCTCGATCGACGATGACCCGCGGATGGCAAGCCGTTCGGACTGCTGCGGGGCGCAGAGCTCGCGCTCGCGCGTGAGGGCTTCGACGAGCTCCGACTCGGGACGGCGATCGACCGCGATCCTCGCGCGCACGTGTCCGTTCCAACTCCCGCAATCGACACCGGCGACAGCACGGAACCGCGGAACTGCGGAGTTCGGCGGAGGCGCTCGCCTGCGCTCGCGAGCGCTCTCGGCGCTCCCCGGCCCATTGCGGAGTCGGATCCCACCGTGTCGGCGGTTTCCCTCCCATCGCCGGCGGAAGAGCATACGCTGATGCCCGTTGAAGGCCCCTGCCCCTTCCCATACCTTGAGCCGCGCATGACGCCTCCCGAGGCCGCCCAGCGAGCGGAGAGATCGCTCGTCCTCTACGTCGCGGGCAATTCCCGGCGCGCGCTCGGCGCGATGGGCGAGCTGCGTCGCTTCGTCGAGGAACGCCGCGACGAAGCGTGGCAGCTCGAAGTCGTCGACGTGCTGCAACCCGGAGCGAGGGCGTCCGCCGCCGAAGTGTTGATGACGCCGACCTTGGTCGCGCGCGTCGGCGGCATCGAGCGACGGATCATCGGACGCTTCGACGAGCTCGCGCCCGCGCTCGGCACACATCCGGAGAACGGCCGATCATGAACGACTCGACGGGCGAAGGCTCGACGCCGTTCCTGCGCTCCAACGAACCGCGCCCGCCGGACGGCCGGCTCGAGACGATCATCCATCGCGACGCCAATGCCGCGCTCGTGGTCTCGCTGCAGGGCATGATCCGCCACGCGAACCCATCGGCCGAGCGGCTGTTCGGGCGCGCCGCGTCCGAACTCGTCGGCCGCGCGGTCGGCATCCCGCTGCACGGCGCGGACACGCCGGAGATCGACGTGCGGCGACCCGACGGCGAACTCGCGGTCGCCGAACTCTTCAGTCTCGAAACCGTGTGGTCCGGCGAAACCGTGTTCCTGATTTCGCTGCGCGACATCACGGCGAGAGCGCGCGCCGAGGAAGCGCTGCGCGAGAGCGAGGAACGCTATGCGCTCGCTGCGCGCGCCGCGAACGACGGACTCTTCGACTGGGACGTGTCGATCAACCGCGTCTACTACTCGCCGCGCTGGAAGACGATGCTCGGCTACGACGAGGACGAGATCGGCGACTCGCCGGAGGAGTGGTTCTCGCGCGTGCACGCCGAGGATCTCGATCGCGTCCGCGCCGCGGTCGCCGCGCACATCGACGGGCTGACTTCGCACTTCGAGAACGAGTACCGCATTCGCCACAAGACCGGCGCGTGGCGCTGGGTGCTGTGTCGCGGACTCGCGGTGCGCGATCCGCTCGGCCGCGCGACGCGCATGGCCGGTTCGCAAAGCGACGTCACGCACCGCAAGCTCGCCGAGCAACAGCTCAACCACCGCGCCTTCTACGATCCGCTGACCAACCTGCCCAATCGCGCGTTGTTCATCGATCGCCTGCGGCACGCGATGCGCCGTGCGCAGCGACGCAAGGACTACCAGTTCGCGGTGCTGTTCCTCGACATCGACCGGTTCAAGACGGTCAACGACTCGCTCGGGCACATGGCCGGCGATCGGCTCCTCGTGATGGCCGCGCGCAGGCTCGAGCTCTCGCTCCGGCCCGGCGACTCCGTGGCGCGCCTCGGCGGCGACGAGTTCACGGTGCTGCTCGAGGACATCCGCGACGAATCCGACGCGACGCGCGTCGCCGACCGCATCCAGCGCGAGCTGGTGACGCCGTTCGACATCAACGGCCACGAGATCGTCACGTCGGTCTCGATCGGCATCGCGCGCAGCTCGACGGGCTACGAGAACCCGGAGGACATCCTGCGCGACGCCGACACCGCGATGTACCGCGCGAAAGCCGCCGGCCGAGCGAAGTACGCGATCTTCGACACCGCGATGCACGAGCGCGCGGTCGCGCTGCTGACGATGGAGGCCGACCTTCGTCGCGCGATCGAGCGCACCGAGCTCACCGTCTACTACCAGCCGATCGTGTCGCTGGACTCCGGCCGCATCTCCGGCGTCGAGGCGCTCGTGCGCTGGAACCACCCGCAGCGCGGCCTGGTCCGACCGAACGACTTCATCCCGCTCGCCGAGGAGACCGGCCTGATCGTGCCGATCGGTCGCTTCGTGCTCGCCGAGGCGTGTCGCCACGTCGGAGCGTGGCGCGAGGAGTTCGACTTCCGCGACAACTTCGCGCTGCACGTCAACCTCTCCGGTCGCCAGTTCAGCCAGGCCGACCTCGTCGGTCAGATCCGCTCGACGCTCGACGAAACCGGCTTCCAGCCCGGCGATCTGCGCCTCGAAATCACCGAGAGCGTCGTCATGGAGCGCCCCGAGAACGCGCGTGCGATGCTGCTGCAACTACGCGAGCTCGGCGTCCGGCTCTCGATCGACGACTTCGGCACGGGCTATTCGTCGCTCGCGTACCTGCAGCGCTTCCCGATCGACACGCTGAAGATCGACCGCTCGTTCGTCAGCGGCATCGGCACGAAGGGCGAGAACTCCGAGATCGCGCGCACGATCATCGACATCGGGCACAACCTCGGCATGGTCGTCGTCGCGGAAGGCGTCGAGACGCTGGAGCAGCTCGCGCAGATGCGCGCGATGCGCTGCGAGTCCGCGCAGGGCTACCTCTTCTCGAAGCCGGTCGACGTCGACGCGACGCGTGCGCTGCTACGCCACGGTCCGACCTGGTGAGCCGCCGCCCGCGCGCGGCGCGCCGCGGCTCCAGAATACGTAGAGCACGACGCCAACGCCGAGCAGGATCGCAGCTCGGAGCACCGCCGCGCCTTGGGCGCTCGACACGCCCCACACCAGCACCGCGACGGTCGCAACGAGGAAGATCGCCGGCAACACGGGATAGCCGAACGCGCGGTACGGCCGCTCTAAGTCCGGCCGCGTGATGCGCAGCTTGAAGAACGTCAGCGCGCAGAGGATGAAGAAGAGGTAGTCGCAGACGGTGACCATCTCGAGCAGGTCGAGCTGCTTGCCGAACGCGACGTGCACGCAGGAGAAGAGCCCCTGCACGAGGATCGCGACCCACGGTGTCCCGTAACGCGCGTGCACCTTGCCCGCGGAACGGAAGAACACGCCGTCGCGCGCCATCGCGTAGAAGATCCGCGGCGTGACCAGCAGGATCGCTTGCACGAACGCGAGCGTCGACAACGCGACGAGGCCCGCGATCAGCGGCTCGCCCCAGGGCACCACTCGCCCCGCCGCATCGGCCGCGGGCGTCGCCGTGCTCGCGGGCGCTTCGACGCCGAGTATCGAGAGCACCGCCCAGTTGACCGCCATGTAGAGCGCGATCACGACGAACGTGCCGATCAATGTGCCGCGCGGCAGGTTCTTCTGCGGCTCCTTGATCTCGCTCGCGACCGCGGCGATGTTCTGCCAGCCGCCGACCGAGAACAGGATCTGCAAAAGCGCCGCGCCGGTCGCGGCGAGCGACGCGCCGAAGAACACGGCGCTGCCGCCGTCGGAACTCCGCGCCGTGCTCCCCGTGCTCCCCGTGCTCCCCGTGCTCCCCGTGCTCACCGCGCTCACCGCGCTCGCGATGCCATCGCCCGGCGCCGCGAACACCGCGAGGGCGACGATCAAGAGGATGCCGCCGATCTTCGCGGCCATGCTGAGGTCCTGCACGATCGCGCCGAGCTTGACTCCGCGGATGTTGAGCAGGGTCATCGCGCCGATCACACCGACGGCGGCGAGGCGCTTCGTGGTGTCGGACCACGCTTCGCCGCCGGCGTAGAGGTGTTGGAGCTTCTCCACGTGCCCGACGAAGACACCGGCGACCCACGCGGTCGCGCCGGAGACGATCGCCGCGAGCAGGATCCAGCCGAACGCGAACGCCGCGAAGCGACCGAAGCCCTCGCGAATGAAGATGTACTGGCCGCCGGTGCGCGGGAACATGCCGCCGAGCTCCGCGAACACCAATGCGCCGCACACCGCGATCACGCCGCCGAGCGCCCAGAGCAACAGGATGCCTTCG
The DNA here is from genome assembly GCA_016220085.1 of Planctomycetota bacterium. Taxonomy (GTDB): domain Bacteria; phylum Planctomycetota; class UBA1135; order UBA1135; genus JACRIN01. Next base: position 26,554 of record JACRIN010000007.1, on the reverse strand, counting down.
ACCGACGGGATGCGCTGCGCGATCTCGCTCGGCGCGCGAAAGATCCCCGCGCCGATGATCGTGCCCATGCCGATCAGCGTGACGTCGAGCAGCCCGAGCGTCGGTACCAGGCCGCGCTCCGAGCTTCGAGGTTCACTGCGGACTCTCGTCATCTCGCCCGGAGCCTAACCGGACACTGCCTCGCACCGCTGTGCCGAAAACGCGCGATCTCCGCCAACACGGCGGAGGTCGTGCGGTCTGTGCGGGTTGGACTCCAGAGGAAGGTCGACTCGCCATGAAGTTCCGACCTCGTTCCTGTCCGCGTCCGGACCGCCGGTCCTGCGCGCAAGTCCCAGGTCGGAGGTCGGCGTGAGCCCGCGCCCGGAGTCCCGTTCGTCTACCGAGGCTCGTCTTCCCTCCGTTTTGGCACAGCGATGAGAGGCAGAATCCCCAACCGCCGGCTCGCCTGGCGAGCGACCCTCCGCGTTCAGCGAGAGGCTTCGCCCGCGACCGCACTCGCACGCAAGAAACCACCAGGCTGCAAACGCCAACGGTGGTCGAACCAACCGGCGGCGAGCACCCCACCGTCACCGGAATGCGAAACCTCGCTCGAGAACACCGCGTAGTCGGGATAGCCGACGCCCGAAACGAACGGACTCAGTTGGTAGCCCACGCGGATGCCGGCGAGCCCGGTGTCCGCGACGACGCCGACCAACGGCCAGGCGGGCACTTCGTGCGCGAGCTTCGGATCGAGCGCGGGATCGCGCAGGTACGGCGGACGGTCGCGCTTCGCGTCGGCGCGCGGCAGGACGAAGAGCGCGGAGAGATCGCTGCCGGTCCAGCGCTGCGCGCCGAGTTCGATCGAGCCGGGGCGCACACGGATCGGCGCGTCCGCGGGCACCACCGTCGACCACGCTTGGTTCGTGCGCGAGTTGCCGTAGAGGATCACGTTGCGGACCGGGCGATCCTTGCGCGCCTCGTCCGCGAGGAAATCCTTGTCCGAGAGCAACGCGGGCGTGCCGTTCGCTCGATACCACCAGACCTGTTGGTCGCAGCGCGCACGCTCGTAGAGAGCCTTGTTCTCCTGCGGTGAGCCGCCGGTGCCGTAGACGAGCGCGAAGTGACGGGCGAACGCGCGCTTGAAGGGGCCGCTGGTCTCCGAGCTCTTCTCGCCGTCGTAACGGGGCAAGCCCTCGACCGAATACGCGCGCCACGTCGACGCGAGAGCGACGCGGCCGCGCGCGGCGTCTTGCGCCCAGCTCTCGCTCTCGCGCACGAACCACGTCGGATCGCCGATCTGCGCGACGCGCAGATCGTTCCAGACGTCGACGACGTGTCCGTCGATCACGAACGACTTCACGCGCACGCCGACCGACTCGATCGTCGCGAAGTCGACGCGCAGGCGTCGCACGTTGGTCGTCTCGAGCGCGAGCACACCCTCGTCGGCGCGCCACGTTCCGACCAGGCGCAATCGAGCGCCGTACTCGAGCGGCTGATCGAGCACGAACGGTCCGTAGGTCGCGTTGACCGAAGGATCGGCGCAAACGAAATCGAACTGCGGCGAGAGCACGCGCGCCGGCGTCGCCGCGAACAACTCGAAGATGCCAGGCCAATCGACGCAGTCGACGCCCGCGGACGCATCGCCGTCCCACCAGTGACCGACCGAGGTCTGGTAGTGCGAGCTCGGTCGCCCGCCGGCGCCGACCAGCAGCGCCTCGAGATCGCGCGCTTCCTTGGCGGGCACGTTTTCGTCGGCGTCGCCGTGCAAGATGTACGTCGGCGTCGAGCGCAGGTTCGCGATCAGGTCCTCGGTGCGCGAGCTCGCGTCCGCCGCGCGCCACAGCCACGCGAGTTGGCCCTCGGGTCGACCGCCGTACGTGTCGAAGCTCGACCAACCGGCGCTCGGGGCGAGCGCGGCGAAACGCCACGGATCGGTTGCTCCGAGGTGCCACGTGCCGTGACCGCCCATCGAGTGCCCGGTGACGAACACGCGCGCCGGATCGGCGCCGGAGAGCTCGAGCGCGGCGGCGAGCGCCTCGTACGCGTCCTCGCGGCCCCAATCCTGCCAGTCGAAGCCGTACGGCCGGCGATTGGTCGGCGCGACGAGCCACATCCCGGGCTTCGCCGAGTAGGACTGCGCGTGGCCGAGCGCCTCGACGCTCGCGCCGTGCAGCGAGAGCACCACCGCCGAGTCGCGCGCGCTCGCATCGGTCGGCGGGAGCACCGCGAACGATTGGATCGAGCCTTCGATCAACGAATCGAACGTCGCGCGGCGCGCGGAGGTCGCGTCCTTGACCTCGATCGTCAGGCGCTGGCTCGTGAAGGGCTTGCCGCCGCGCGGAGAGAGCCACAACGTCACCGCATGGCGATTGGGCTTCTCGTTCGGCGCCGGCGCGGCCTTGCGATCGAGCGTGAAAAACGCGGTGCGGATCGAGAGCGGCCCCATCGGCGCGACCGGGAACTTGCGCTCCTTGAAGTATCCGTCGCCGCTGGCGAGCGACATGTCCATCGGTCGCGTGGTTTCTTGCGTCGCGTTGATCATCAACACGGAACCGAACTCGTCGAACGGCACGTCGCGGCCGGCGACGAGGTCGGGCTGCACGCTGCTCCAACCCGCGAACATCACCGGAGCCTCCGGCTCGCGCAGCAGGAAGCGCACATCGCCGCGGCGCCCGCGGACGAAGATGTGATTCGGCCCCTTCTTGAGCGCGATCGGCACGCCGCCGAACCCGTAGTCGTAGCCGTCGCCGACGAAGCCGATGCCGTTGACGAAGAAGCTCGACGCGCCGTTCAACTGCGCGATCCAGACCCCGTTCTCCTCGAGCTCGAGAGTCGTGAACGCGTAGCCGAAGTCGCCTTGCAGCGCGCCTTCGACCGGCTCGCGCTGCTGCCAGCGTTGCTCGACACCGGTTTCGCCAACGAGCACGTCGTCAGGCGTCGGCGTCGCCGCGCCGGGGAACGCGAGGTACCTCGCGAAGACCGCGTCGGGCCGGAACGGACGGCGGCCGCTCGTGTCGGTCGCTTCGAGCACCATCCATCGGGTCGGCGTCAGCGTCTTGAGCTCGCGCGGCGGCTTCGGCTCCTCGGGAACGGGCTTCGGTTGTGCCGGAGCTTGCGGATCGAGAGCCGCGCCGGTTCCGCCAGGCGCTTGCGCGCCGGTTCCGCCAGGCGCTTGCGCGCCGGTTCCGGCGGGCGCTTGCGCGCCGGGAGCAGCCGGCGACGTCGCGGGCACTTGCGCTCCGCCCGCAGGAGCGGCGCCCTTCGCCGCGCCGCCGCCGCGCGGTTTGCCCGCGCCGGGCGCGCCCGGTTGTTGCGCGCCGGGGCCAGTCGGCGCGTTCGCGCCTGGTGCGTTCGGCGCGTTCGCGCCGGGCTGGTTCCCCGCGTTGGCGCCCTGACCCTTTCCGCCGTTGGGCTTCGCCGGCGGAGTTTGCGGTGCGGCTTGCGACCCAGCATCGAGCGGGGTCGTCGGAGCTTGGGCGGCGTCGCGCGCTGCGACGGTGAACAGGACGAGCGGTGCGAGGAGCGCGAGACGGGAGAACAGCATCCCCCCATGCTACCCAAGGCTCCCCAGCGCGTCAGACCCGCCGGGTGGCAGAATCGCGCGCTCGGAAAGGACTTCCGGAGCTCGCCATGACGTCCAAACGGTTGCTCACGGTGTCGGCGCTGCTTTGCGTCGCGGCGGCGCTCTCCGCGTGGCTCCTCCATCGCGCGCCACAGGCGGTGAGGACGACGGCGGAGACCGCGGCCGAGCTCGACGCCACGGGTCGCGACGTCGCCGCCAGTCGCGACATCGACAAGGGGCGCGCGCCGAGCGGCACGGACGCGAGGGAGAGCATGCTCTTCACGGACGCGCGGACCGCGACGGGCGGCGACGCGAGCGACCACGCGGCTGCGCACAGCCTCCATCGGGTGCGCGCGCGGTTGGTCGACGCCGAACGCCGACCGCTCGCCGGCGCGGTGCTCGCGATCGAGCTCGGCGACGCGCGTGCGCAAGCGGAGAGCGACGCATCAGGCGAAGTCGAGTGCGCGCTCGACGCCGAGGTCGGCGCGAGCAAGCTGACGTTCGTCGCGAGCGCGCCGGCGCACGCGAGCCTGCACCGCACGCGTCCGCGCGGCGCCGACGCGAGCACCGAGCTCGGCGAACTCGCGCTCGACGACGGCGGAGCGCTCGGGGGACGCGTGCTCGACGAATTCCGACGACCGCTCGCGAACGCGCGGGTCGTCGTCGAAGGTCCGGTGCAGGACGTCGGCGAACTTTCGCGCGGCCCGATCCGCGAGCGCCTGCGTTGGACTCAGGGCGAAGACGACGCGTTCGAGCTCACGACCGACCCCGACGGCCGCTTCCGCATCGACGGCTTGCGCGCGACGCACTGGTCGGTCTGGGCGCGCGCGCCGGGCTACGGTTGGCAAGCGCTGCCGTCGCTCGCGTTGCACGCGGGCGAAGAGCACGTCGAGCTCGAGCTCGTGCTCGCGCCGCTCGATCCGACCCGACTCTTGCGCGGCCGCGTGCGGAGTCCCGATGGCGCTCCGGTCGGCGGCGCGACCGTGCAGGTGCTCGTCGATGCCGACGAGCGCGCGCGCCACGATGAGGTCCGCACCGACGAGCTCGGGTTTTTCGAAGCCGAGCTCGCCGACCGCGTGCCGTGTCGCGTCCGCATCGCGCCGCCGAGCTGGGAGTGGGATCCGATCGCGGTCGACGGCGTGAGGGCGGGCCCCGACGAGCACGAGTTCCGCTTCCGCGAGTCCGCGTGGCTCTGGGCGCGCGTGCACGACGCCGCGGGCCTGCCGGTGACCGCGGGGCGGCTGCGCGTGCTCGATGCCGGCACCGGCAACGAGCTCACGCGTGCGATGTCCGACATCGACGCGAAGGGTCGCGCCCGCTTGCGGCGGCCGGTCGCCGACTTCAGCTTGCGCTTGGATGCCGCGGGCTTTGCGCCGACGGTGCGCGGGCCGTACGCGCTCGCGGAAGTCCGGGAACCGCTCGACTTCGTCGCGGAACCGGCGCGAGGCGTCCGCGGCCGCGTGCTCGCCGCCGGCCGACCGATCGAAGGTGCGCGCGTCACAATATGCCGCACCTTCGCGAACCAACGCCTCGCCGCCGCGTCGGCGTGGACGGGTCACGGTCCGCCGTTCGTCGCCGACGTCGCGCGCGACGTGGCGCGGAGCGTGCTCACCGGCGCCGACGGTCGCTTCGCGCTCGAGCTACCGACGCCGTCGTCGAACGCGAGCTCGCTGCTGCTCGTCGCCGACCACGACGGCCACGGCGCTGCCTACTTCGGGCCGGAACCCGCGAGCGCCTTCGAGCGCGAGCTCGAAATCGCGCTCGGGGAGCCGTCGGTGCTCACCGGAACGGTCGTGTTGGGTTCTCGCGCCCGCGTCGCCGGCTGGCGCATCCACGCGAGCGACGCCCACGGCACCGAACGCAGCACCGCGGTCGCCGACGACGGCACCTATCGCCTCGCCGACCTGTTCGCCGGTGCGTGGGAAGTTCGCGCCGCCCCGCCCGGCGCGACGCTGCACGGCACGGGTTGGTCGCCCAACGAAGGTCAGCGGCGCGCGCCCGACGTCGAGCTCGCCGCCGGGAGCTCCGCGCGCCTCGATCTCGTCGTCGACGACGCGCCGATCGAACTCGTCGGCGAGCTCGTCGTCCGCGGCGCCGACGCCGGCGCGTGGGAGCTGTTCCTCGTCGCCCCCGGCGCGGGCTTCCGTCGCATGCTCATCGGCACCAACGGCCGCTTCCGCGTGCGGGTCGAGCCGCACACCGAGTACAGGCTCACACTCGTGGGCTTGGATGCGAACTGGTCGGGCGCGGAGCTCCGTGAGCGAGTGGTCACCGACGCGCGCGGAGCCACTTGGAGGTTCGAGCTCGAAGTCGCCACGCTGCGCGGACGCGCGCGGACGACGACACCCGGCAGGAGCTTGATCGCCGAGCTCGTGCCGCGCGAAGGCACCGAGTTCACGCGCCGCTTCGCGCTCGCCGAGGACGGCTCGTACGGACCGCTCGCGATCCCCGCGGGTCGCGTCGGCGTCCGCGAATGGGCGCTCGTCGCCAATTCGGCCGCTCGGCCCGTCGATCCCGAGCGGCTGGCCGAAGCCAGCGTCGCGCCCGGCGACACGCTCGGGCTCGAACTCCCCTGACTCGTTTGCACCGCGGCGCGCGCCGCTCGACAATGCGCGCGAGACCCGCGTGAGCTCCATCGACTTCGACGTCGCGATCGTCGGCGCGGGACCGGCCGGCGCCACCGCGGCTTGGGACCTCGCTCGCAACGGCCGACGCGTGGTGCTCTTCGAGAAGCAGCGCTTGCCGCGCTACAAGACGTGCGGCGGCGGCGTGGTCGTGCGCGCGCGAGGTTGGCTGCCGCCGCTCGACGATGCGGTGTTCGAGTCGACGAACGCGCGCGCGTCGCTCCATCTCCTTCGCGGGGACGGTCGCGAGCTCGACTTCGAACCGCGCGAGCCGATCCCGGTCTCGCTCGCGATGCGCGCGACGCTCGACCACGCGCTCGTCGAGACCGCGGTCCGCGCGGGAGCGACCGTGCGCGACGGCGTCGAGGTGCGCGAATGCGTCGACAGCGACGGCGTCCTGCTCGCGACCTCGCGCGGCGCGGTGCGCGCGCGCGTGCTGCTGGTCGCCGATGGCGCGACCGGCTCGACCGCGCGGCGCGCGGGCTGGACCGAGGCGCACTCCGGCGTCGCCGCGCTCGAGTGGGAGCTCGAAACCGACGCCGCGACGCAAACGCGTTGGCGCGACCGCGCGCGCTTCGACTTCGGCGACGTCGATCGCGGCTATGCGTGGGTGTTCGGCAAGCGCGAGCGACTCTCCGTCGGGATCCTGACCACCGTGCGCGGCCACGCCGCGCTCGCGCGCGAGCTCGAGCGCTACCTCGCGCGCCTCGCGATCGTCCCGACCGCCGTCCAGCGGCACGGTTACGTGATTCCGCTCGCGCCGCGGCCCGAAGGCGTCGCGCGCGGGCCGGTGTTGTTGCTCGGCGACGCCGCGGGGCTCGCCGATCCGATCACGGCCGAAGGCATCAGCCACGCGGCGCACAGCGCGCGGCTCGCGGCGCGCGCGCTCGCGGAATCGGGCGACCGCGTCGACGAGCTCGCGCGACGTTATCGAGCGTTGGTGAACGAGCACGTGCTCGCCGATCTGGTGTGGGCGCGTCGACTCGCGCGCGTGCTCTACCGGCGCTCCACGCGCGAGTGGCTCTTCGAACGTTTCGGTAACGAACTCGTCGATGCGATGGGAGACGTGATCGCCGGACGGACGAGTTACCGAGCTCTCCTCACCGACCCACGTCACTACTGGCGAGCGCTGCGGATCCGCTTGGGACTCGCGCGGAAGGTGTCGCGCGCGCCTTGACAGCCCCTCGCGGCCCGTCGAAGATCGTGGCCTTCCCGCGGTCCGCGCGCATCGGCAGGATGAGCGCGAAGAGCTTCCGTCCCCCCTCTTGGCTCGCGCCGAAAGTCCGTCCATGCGTTCCAAACTCGTCCTCGCGGGCCTCGTCGCCCTCGTCACCGCCGGATCGGCGATCGCCCAAAAAGTTCCGCTCGACACCATCCGTGTCGCGAACGGACTCGCCAGCCCGGTGTACTGCACCGCGCCTCCAGGCGACACCACGCGGCTCTTCATCGTCGAGCGCGGTGGCGACATCGAGATCCTGAAGAACGGCGCGATCAACGCGACTTCGTTCCTCGACATCACCACGCTCTTGACCTCCGGCGGCCAAGAGCAAGGGCTGCTCGGACTCGCGTTCGATCCGAACTACGCGACCAACGGCTTCTTCTACGTCAACTACACGCGCACCGGCGATGCCGCGACGATGGTCGTGCGCTTCACCGTCAGCGCGAACCCCGACCTCGCCGACGCGGCCAGCGCGGTGACGATCGAAGGTCCGATCGCGCAGCCCCAATCGAACCACAACGGTGGCTGTCTGCAGTTCGGGCCCGACGGCTACCTCTACGTCGGCATGGGTGACGGCGGAAATTTCAACGACACCGGCGCCGGCCACACCGCGACGATCGGCAACGCGCAGGACGGCACCACGCTGCTCGGCAAGCTGCTTCGCCTCGACGTCAACAACCCGCCGACCTACATCCCGGCGACCAACCCGTACGTCAGCGATCCGAACGTCCTCGACGAGATCTGGGCCTTCGGCGTGCGCAACCCGTGGCGCTTCAGCTTCGACCGCACGACCGGTGACATGTACATCGGCGACGTCGGTCAGGGCGCGCGCGAGGAAGTCTCCTTCGAGCCCGCGGGCTTCGCCGGCGGCGCGAACTACGGTTGGCGCTGCATGGAAGGCTTCAATTGCACCGGCCTCGCCGGCTGCGTGTGCAACGGCGTCGGCATCACGCTGCCGATCAAGGACTACGGTCACACGTCGGGCCAGTGCTCGATCACCGGCGGCTACGTGTACCGCGGCGCAGACCTCTGCGGCTTCGACGGCACCTACTTCTACGCCGACTACTGCGCGGGCCGGATCTGGACGCTGAAGTACAGCGGCGGCACGGTCTCCGAGTTCACCGATCGCACCGCGGAACTCGCCCCGGGCGGCGGGCTCTCGATCGCCAGCATCTCCTCGTTCGGCGAGGACGGCGCGGGTGAGCTCTACATCTGCGATCTCGGCGGCGAAGTCTTCAAGGTCGTGCCGAGCGTCACGCTGGTCGACTGCAACCAGAACACCGTCCAGGACGCGTGCGACATCGCGAACGGCACTTCGCAGGACGTCAACGCCGACGGGATTCCCGACGAGTGCCAGTGCCCGATCGCTCCGGCGATCTACTGCACCGGCAAGGTCAACTCGCAGTTCTGCTCGCCGTCGATCGCCTTCACCGGCGTGCCGAAGGTCGGCAGCACGATCCCGTTCGACATCTCCGCCTCGCAGATGCTCAACAAGAAGTCGGGCCTGCTGTTCTACGGCCTGCAGCCGAACGGCGGCTCGTTCCAGGGCGGCCACCTCTGCGCCAAGCTGCCGATCACGCGCACCGCGGTGCAGAACTCCAACGGCTCGTCCACGGGTACCGACTGCACCGGCACCTACACGTTCGACTTCAACGCGTGGATCAACGGCGGCTCGGATCCGAGCTTGCTCGCGGGCACCGCGGTCTACGCGCAGTACTGGGCGCGCGATCCGGCGGACACCTTCACCACCAGCCTGACCGACGCGGTCAGCTTCACGATCTGCAACTGAGCTAGAGCAACGCTCGGCTCGCGCCGCCGTCATGGGCGAGCGCGACGCCGGTCAGATACGCGGCGCGCTCGGAGGCCAAGAAGGCCACGAGCGCGCCGTACTCTTCGGGGCGTCCGATGCGGCCCGCCGGGATCTCGGCGATCGTCCGGGCGCGCTCTTCCGCGGCGGTGCGTCCGCTCTTCGCCGCGCGCTTCTCGAAGAGCTCGCGCAGCCGATCGGTGTCGAACATGCCGGTGCAAATCGAGTTGACGAGCACGCCGTCCGCCGCGACCTCGGTCGCGAGCGTCTTCAGGTAGCCGGTCAGGCCCGCGCGCAATGCGTTGGAGATCGCGAGCCCCGGAATCGGCTGGCGCACGGCGAGCGACGTCATCGCGACGATCCGCCCCCACCTCCGCGCGCGCATCCACGGCAGCACGGTGTGGATCGCTTCCGCGGCGTAACCGAGTGTGCCGTCGAGCCCGCGCGCGAGCGCCTCGGCGTCGAGATCGGCCGCCGAGACCGGCGCCGGACCGCCGGAGTTGACGACCAACACGTCGACCGAGCCCCAACGCACCTTGACCGCCTCGAGGTGCGCGCGCAGCGCGGCGAGCGCGGTGACGTCGAGCACGTCGACGGTCGCACGGTCGCCGTGCTCGTGCGCGAGGCGGGCGCGAGCCTCCGCGACCCGCGCCGGATCGCGCCCGCAGAGCGCGACGCGCGCGCCTTCCGCGAGCAACGCTTCCGCCGCGGCGAGCCCGAGCCCCCGCGTCGACGCCAACACCACGCACGACCGTTGCCGCAGTCCTAGGTCCATCGCTCGCTCCTCGCCGCCGACGGCGCGCGCTCCGGGAATCCCGGGGACAGCGAGCGCCTCCGAATCTAGAGTCTAGCCGCGCGACGGTCCGATGCTCGCGTCGCGCACCATGATGAAGGTCCTCCGCACGTTGCTGCTCGCCGCATCGGCCGCGCTCGCGGCGCTCGGGCTCGGCGCGTGCCCGGCGAGCGACGCCAAGCGCCCGAACGTGCTCTTCCTCGCCGTCGACACGCTGCGCGCGGACCGGCTCGGCTGCTATGGCAATCCGCGCGGCCTGACGCCGAACCTCGATCGGCTCGCGGCGCTCGGATTGCGCTTCGAGGACGCGACCGCGCACGCGCCGTGGACGCTGCCGAGCTTCGCGTCGCTCTTCACGTCGCTGTATCCGACCGAGCACGGCGCCGGCGGCCGCTTGCCGGACTTCCGCGGCCTCTCCGCGAGGACGCCGACGGTCGCCGAGACGTTTCGCGCGGCGGGCTTCGAGACCGCGGCGATCACCAACGTCGACTTCCTCGGTCCGACCTACGGCGTCTGCCGCGGCTTCGAGCACCTCGACGCGGTCTCGTTCGACAGCAACGAAGAGCTGCGGCGCGCCGGTGCGACGACCGACGCGGCGCTCGCGTGGCTCGGGAAGCGCGGCGAGGAGCCCTGGTTCCTCTTCGTCCACTACTTCGACGCGCACGCGTCGTACGATCCGCCGAAGGAGTTCCGCGCGCGCTTCGCCGAGCCCGAGGATCGCGACACGGCGTGGCGCTTCGGCTCGCGCGCGGAGCTGATCGCGCACCGCCAGGGCCGCCTCGCGCTCGACCGCGCGACGATCGCGCGAGCCGAAGCGCTCTACGACGCCGAGGTCGCGTACGTCGACGCCGAGATCGGCCGCCTGCTCGAACGCAGCGGCGCGCTCGATCCGACGCGGCGCACGATCGTCGTGCTGACGTCCGACCACGGCGAGGAGTTCCTCGACCACGGCGCGTGGGAGCACGGGCACAGCGTCTACCAAGAGCTCGTCCACGTCCCGCTGATCGTCGCGGCGCCCGGGCGGCTCGCGCCCGGCACGATCGCGGCTCCCGTGCGGCACGTCGACGTCGCGCCGACGCTCTGCGAGCTCGCCGACTTGGCGCCCCCGCCGACGTTTCGCGGCACGAGCCTGCTCGGGCTCGCGGCGGGACCGAGCGCGAAGCCCAAGAACTCGCTCTCGGAGGGCGCGTTCCTCGGACCGCCGCGGCGAGCTTGGCGTCACGGCGCGGACAAGCTGATCGTGTCCGAGGAGCGCGGCCTCGAACTCTACGACCTCGCCGCCGATCCCAAGGAGGCCCGCGATCGGTCGCGCGCCGAGTTCGCGCGCGCGCTCGAGCTCGCGGGCGAACTCGAACTCGCCGACAAGGCGTTCCGTCGCGCCCACGGCGAGTCGGTCGAGCTCTCGCCGGAGGAACGCACGCGACTGGAGTCGCTCGGCGACACCGACGGCGCCGAGAAGCGATGAGCTCCGGCCCGTTCGCAACCGCCGAGGTCGCGCGCCGCCGCGAGTTCGCGTGCCTCGCGGCGCTCGTGTTGCTCGCGATCGCGGTGCGGGTCGTCTACGTGCTGGAGATGCGCGCGAGCCCGCTGTTCGACGCGCCGCAGATGGACGCGAAGTACCACGTCGATTGGGCGAACGCGTTCGCGCGCGGTGAGGACTTCCAACCCGGTCCGTTCTTCCGCGCGCCGCTCTACCAGTGGTTCCTCGGCGTCTGCTTCCGGCTCTTCGGCCCGAGCCTGCTCGTGCCGCGGCTCCTCCAGACGTTGTTCGGCGGCGCGACCGTGCTGCTCGTCTACCTGATCGGCGCGCGCACGTTCGGCGCGCGGGTCGCGAAACTCGCCGGGTTCTTCACCGCCGTCTCGTGGGTGCTGGTGTTCTACGACGGCGAGCTGCTGCTCGAGTCGCTCACGACGCCGCTCAACCTGCTCGCGCTCTGGTGCTTCCTGCGCGCGCGCGCCGGCGGTCGTCCGCGCGACTTCGTCGCCTGCGGCCTCGCGCTCGGGCTCGCGGCGATCACGCGGCCGAACATCTTGCTCGTCGGGGTCGCGATCGCGCTCGTGGAACTCGCCGTCGAACACGACGCGTGGCGACCACGGGTCCGCGCGCTCGCGTGGACGTTGCTCGGCGCCGCCGCGCCAATCCTGCCGTTGACCTTCTACAACGGCTTGGTCGGCAAGGACTGGGTGCTGATCAGCTCCCAGGCGGGCGTCAACCTCTGGATCGGCAACAACCCTCGCTCCGACGGAACGAGCGCGATCGTCCCCGGCACGCGCGCCGACTGGTGGGGCGGCTACCACGACGCGATCGCGGCCGCCGAGCACGCGGAGGGACGCGAGCTCCTGCCCTCGGAAGTTTCCGCCCATTACACCGGCCGCGCGCTCGCGTTCTGGCGCGACGAGCCGGTCGCGGCGCTGAAGCTCTCGCTCCACAAGCTGCGGCTCTTCTGGGCGGACTGGGAGATCGGCAACAACGAGGAGCCGCGCTTCCTCGCGCGGACCTACGCGTCGATCACGCGGGTGCTCCCGTACTCGTTCGCGATCGTCGGCGCGCTCGCGTGCCTCGGTCTCTTCGGTTCGCGCGGCAAGCGCGCGTGGCCGATCCTGGTGTTCGCGGGCGTGTACGCCTTGGGGGTCGTCGCGTTCTTCGTCTGTTCGCGCTACCGAGCACCGCTGGTACCGATATTCCTGATCCTCGCCGCGCGCGGACTCGAATGGAGCTTCGAGACGTTGCGCGCGCGGCGCTGGCTCGCGTTCGCGCCGGCCGCAGCGCTGGCGGCGGGCTCGCTCGCGGTCTCGCTGCTGCCGCCCGCCGGCCTCGCGACCGACGACGCGAACGGACACCTCGTGGTCGGCGGTGCGGACCTCGCCGCGGGGCGCCGCGAGCGCGCGATCGAGCACTTCCGCGCCGCGCTCTCGCTCCAGCCGACGAATTGGATCGCCCGCCGACAGCTCGCTCTCGCGTTGCGCACCGGCGGCGACTTGGACGGCGCCGAGCGCGAGTACCTTGCGGTGCTCGGCGCGCACCCGGATGACACCACGGCGTTGGACGAACTCGCCGACCTCGCGCTCGCGCGCAATCGCCCCGAGCTCGCCGCGGATCTCGCCAGGCGCTTGCTCGCAGTCGCGCCGTACGACGCGCGCGGCGACTACACGCTCGGTCGCGCGAGCTACGCGGAGCGCGATCTCGCGGCCGCGCGGCAAGCGTTCCAAGAGGCGCTCGGAAAGGACCCGCTCGCGTTCGGCGCGGCGTACGCGCTCGGGCTGGTCGAGCTCGAGCTCGGTGACCCCGCGGCTTCGACGCGGGCGCTGGAACAAGCGCTCGCGTCCCCGCGCGCCGGAGACGCGCCGAGCTTCGAACTCGACGCCTGGAAGCGCGTGATCACGTTCTACGGCGAGCGCGGCGACGTCGAAAACGCGCGGACCCGGCTCGCGAGCGCGCTGCGGCGCTTCCCGGAGGCTCCGGAGCTCGCGACGCTCGCCGCGGCGTTGCGCTGAAGCACGGGGACGGGCACGCAGGCCTGACCCGCGGCTCCCGTCGAAGCTCCGCCGCGGTAGTCGCGCGCGCGGACGTCGAGGTCGCGCGGCTCCCCGAGCGGCCGCGAATCCCTCACGGTGCCGCCAGCGCCGCCTCGCGGCCGACGCTCATCGCACGACCGACGTCGCATGACTTGCCACGCACGCACGCGGATGGCGCAGGTTTCGGTCGTTCGGAGGAGCTCCGCGCGGGTCCCAAAGCGGCAGTCGGCGCGAGTGCTGTCGGCGCGAGCCGCGGAACGCGTGGCCGCACGCGAAGCGCGCTGCCAAACAGACCGGGGGCGCCGCTCTTGCGAGCGACGCCCCCGGGTTCTTGGTGACTGACTTGGCGTCAGCCGACCAGCATCACATCACGGGCAGATGATGAAGCTGATGGCCGAGGTCAGGTTCGTCGTGCTCGGGCTGGCCGGGTCGCGCGACCAGCATTGCGTGCCGACCAGGGCGCCGGCGACGAGCGCCGCGTCCGAGCCGCTGCAGATACGAGCGTTGAAGTTGGTCGTCATCGAGCCGTTGCAGGCCGTGCCCGCGCCGCCCGAGTTCTGGACCGCGAGGCGCTTGATCGCCGGCTTGATGCAGAGGTGGCCGCCTTGGAAGGCCGCGCCGTTCAGACCGTTGGTGCCGTAGAACCACAGACCGTTCTTCGCGCCGATCAGCGTGGACGCCGTCAGGTTGAAGACGCTCGTGGCGCAGTTGGCGACTTCCGGAACGCCCGTCGAGGACACGACCGGCGTGCAACCCTTGCTGTTCACCTTCGCGGTGCAGTACGGGGTGATCGTGCCGGTGCAGCCGCCGCACGTGCCGGCGCCGTCACCTTCAACACGGAACCACATGCCCGCGAACGGGTTCGTCGGGTAGCCACCGTACCAGTAGCAGCCCGTCGAGAGAGCACCACCGATGCCCACGCCGCACGTAGCCGGCGGAGTGCCACCCGGGGGGGTGTTGTCGGTGTTGATCCACTCGAGGTCTTGGTTGTCCAGGCCGTGACCGCAGGGGCCGCCCGAGATCGGGTCCGTGCCGCTCGGGATCGCGAACGTGCCGCCACCAACCGGGCTGACGCCCGGGTTACCAACGAGCAGCTGACCGGCGATGATGTTGCCGAGGCTGGCCGGGGTGTTGTTGGTGGAGAAGCGGTACATGATCTGGTCAGCCGAGGTCTGGCCAGAGGTGACGCAAGCGAAGCCGGTGCCGGCCGAGAAGCCGATGATCCAGCAACCTTGCGAACCCACCGCGGTGCTGCCCGGGAGCGGGAGACCCGAGGCCGAGCTCTGGAAGCCGACGAGACCCGCGGTGAACGGGGGCGGAGCGCCCGCGCCACCGAACGTGCACGAGCCGCCGCCGCCCGCGGCCAATTGGGTGTCGTAGAATTCCCAGTCAACGTCGACCGTGCCGGTCACCGCCGTCGTGCAGTAGGCGATTTCCCAGAGGTTCGACGCGTGGTTCGGTCCCACGTTGCCGTTCGGGATGCGACCTTCGTCGTACAGGTCTTCGCACTCCGCGTTGCCTTGGTAGTAGTTACCCCACTGGCAGGTGTTGTTGTAGATCGTCTGTTGCACGGCGGCGTGCGAGGACTGCGAAGCAGCGTGGAACTTGCCGGTCTTCATGTTGTAGACGCCGGCGTGCTTGACCGGAGACGTGATCGGTTGAACACGGCTCAGGTTCACTTGCTGCGCGGACGCGGCGGCACAAAGCAGAGCAACGGCCGACGCGACCAGAGAGGAACGAAGCATGAACTTTCTCCTGAAAAGTGGTTGTGAAGGGGAGAGAACCTTGAAGGAACTCTAGCGCGCTGGCGCAAAAAGCGTCAACCGGAATTCCCGACGCTGTAGGACTCCGCTGGGCGCTGGTAGGTTCCTTCTTTTTGTCCCGCCGGTCCGACTTCCGGCAGCCCGACGTCCCGACCTGATGGGTCGTCGCTACCGGGTTCCGCTCGGTTGGGCGGGACTTGATCAAAGCTACCCCAACCGCCCCACCTGGGAAGGGGTCGCGCGGCAAAAAAACCGAAGCGGCTCCCCGGAGCTTCGAGCTGCCTCGAAGTCGCGCGGAACCGCTTCCGAATAGCGCGATTCGTGTGCGCTCAGCCGTCGCGTTTGCGCCCGCACTGGCCGCAGAAACGCGCGTCCGCCGCCAACGGCGCCGAGCAGCCCGCGCAGGCGCCCGCGGTCGCCGCGACTTTCGCCTTCAGCTCGGTCCCGCACGCCGCGCAGAACTTTCCGGCGCCCACGCTCTGCCCGCAGGCGCCGCAGACGATCCCGGTCGCCGCCGGGGCGAGCGTCTGCCCGCCGTGGGAATCGCGCACGAGCATCTGAGCGAGCCCGAAGCCGACGCCGAGGCCCGCCCCGCCGAGTAGCGTGCCCCCCGCGTCGCCGCCCCCGCCGCCCTTGGCCATGCCTTCGCCCGCGCCCATCATCGCCTTGCCCGCGGCGAAGCGTTGGTAGTTCTCGACGCCGCCGACGGTGCGCAGGTAGGCCGCGTCGGTGTAGAGGCGCTTCAAGTTCGCCGCGTCGTCCTCGTCGATCGCGACGACGAAGTTGCCGAGGCGCACGATGTCGAGGCCGTAGCTCGCGACGTGCTGGTCGAGCGCGTCGATCACCGCCTTCTCGACTTCCTCGGTGTACGCGCCGGAGGTGACGTCGAGCAGCGGCCACTTGTTCTTCACGCAGAGCTCGGCGATCCGATCGCGCAGGACCTTGAGCACTTGCTCCTTCATCCACGCGCCGACGTGCATCGGATCCGCGCGGCCCATGCCGACCAGGCCGACGATCAGCTGCTCGGGCTCGAGCACTTTGAACGAGAACTCGCCGTGCACCATCGTCTCGACGGGCACGCCGCTCTTCGGATCCTCGACGTGGCCGATCCGTCCGCCGAACTTGACGCCGGTGAACTCACGCGTCGAGACGAAGAACACCTCGGTGATGAAGACGTTGCCGCCGGTGAAGCTGTCGACCAGGTTCGACAGGAACGGCACGTTCATCGAGTCGAGCGTGTGCCGCCCCGGCCCGAGCGTGCCGACCACCTTGCCGTCCCGGAAGAACACAGCCTTCTCGTCGGATTCGACGGTCAGCTGCGACTTCATCGGGATCGTCGGGTCGGGGTGCTTCCACACGACCTGCGACTTCGCGTCGTCCGGTCGGGCGATCATCATCTCGCCGACGCCGCGCTTGAGCCAATCCATCACTCCCATGTGTGTCTCCTGTGAGCCGTTCGAGGGCTGGTGTAGCGCCCCGCTACGCGCACGGTAGGCGATCCTTCATTGCGCGCCAAGATCGAGCGGTGATCTCAGCGCGCGCGCGGCAGACGGAACGGCGTCTTCGCGCGGAAGAGCGCCGCCCGACGGTCGAGTTCCGCCGCGAAATCGGCGGCGCCGCTCGCGCGCGCCCGTTCCGCTGCCGTCGCGGACGCCTGCGCCGCCTCGTCGAAGTTGCCGCCTTCCGCGAGCGCGAGCGACCAGACCTCCAACACCTCCGGAGCGTCCGGCGCGACGGAGCGCAACGCCTGCGCGATCTGGAGCGCGGTCGCGCCGTCGCGCTCGGCGTCGTTCGGCGAGCTCGCGAGCAGCTTCGCGAGCGAGATCGCCGCGGCCGCGTCCGACGAGTTCGCCATCAACGCGCCACGCAGGCGCTCGATCGCCGCGCCGTAGCGGGTCTGCTGGATCAGGAGCTCGATCAACTTCCCGCGCGCGGCGAAGCGTGCCTGCGACGGCTGGCCGCCTGGGCCGGGCAGATGCGCGGCGTCGGCGAGCGGTGTCCACGCGGCGGCCGCTTCGTCCGCGCGGCCGAGCGCCTCGAGCGCGAGACCGCGCAGGTAGACGAGATCCTCGCTGCCCGGCGACAGCGCGAGTCCGCGCTCGTAGTGCAAGAGCCCCTTCGCCGGGTTGCCGAGCGCGACGTAGCAACTGCCGAGCGCCAGTTCCGACTCGACGTCGCTCGGTTCGCGGGCGAGCGCGCGCTCGAAGAGCTCCGCGGCCTTCGCATAGTCGCCCGAGTCGACCGAGATCCGCGCGAGGATCCGCGCGGCGTACGGATCGTCCGCGTCCTCGGCCAACGCCTGCTCGGCGAGCTGCTTCGCCTCGGCGAGCTTGCCCGCGCTGCGCAGCGTCTCGGCGCGCAACGACAGCGCGCCCGAGTCGCCGAGCTCGCTCGCGCGCCGCAGGTGCTCCTCCGCGCGCGCGGTGTCGCCGCGGTTGACGTACGCGGCGCCGACCATGCGCTCGTAGTCGATCCGGTAGAGCTCGGTCGGATCGAAGTCGGTCTTCGCGTTGATCCACGTCGACGCGACGCCGAGCCCGAGCAACGCCGCGAGCACGACGCGGCGCGCGTGATCGCTCCCACGCACGATCTCGACCAGCGCCGCGGCGCCGACCACCGCGACCGCCGGCAACGCCGGAACCCGGTAGCGAGCGGAGTAGTGGTAGACGACCACCGCCGCGAACGGCAGCAGCAGGACGACGAGCCCGGGCAGCGACGCGACTCCCGCGCGCCTCACGCACCACGCTCCGCCGAACGCGAGCAACAGCACCCACGCGGGCTTCAGCCACGCGGCGCGCAAGCGCGATGCGAAGCCGCTCTCGATCTCCAGCGCGGGGACGTACGAGTCGGTGATGCTCGGCCCGGTGACGAACCAGCGCACCTTCTTCCAGAGCAAGCTCGCCGCCGCAGCCGGCTCGCCGAACCAGAAGTCGAGGCCGCGTCCGTAGAAGTAACGGTCCGCCCCGTTCCACCCGAGGTTCGCGTCGCCGGTCTTCGCGCGCGCGAGCGCCAGTGCGTCGCTGTCTTGGCGGTCGCGGAGCACGCTGACGCCCTCGAGCTCGTGGTACGTGCCGAGCGCGCCGGGTTGGTTGCCGATCGCGAACGCGAGGCCGCCTTGAGTGGACACGGCGATCAGTTCGCGAGCCGCGGCCCAGTTGTGCAGGGGCGCGGGAACGATTGCGGCGCCGGTCGCGACCGCGACCAGCACGACGCGCGACCAAGCGAGCGCTCCGCCACGCGCGCGCCACGCGAGCCACAGCACGAGCAACACCGCCGCGGGCAACATCACCGGGTTCGCGAGCACCGAGAGCCCGAGAGCGACGCCCGCTCGCACCGCGCGCGCGACGCTCGGCCGCTCGGCGCATCCGAGCCACTCCCACCACGTCCACGCGATCAGGAACACCTGCAAACTCGGCGGCGAGATCCGCTGCACGAAGAACGCGCTGTCCTCGAAGCACGCGAAGAGCGCGGCGGCGACCAGACCGACCGCCGGGCCGGCGAGCCGCCGACCGATCGCCGCGACGAACGCCATCGATGCGACGTGCAACGCGAGCTGCACGACGTACACCGCGAGCCAGCCGCCGCCGGCGAGCTGGAGCAGCGCGAGCGCGTACGCGTAGAGCGGCGGCACGTGGAACGGCTCGGTGCCGACCCACTGCCCGCCCGCGATGCGCTCGGCCCACGTCCAGTACGTCTTCGCGTCCGCTTGCAGGCTGTTGACCAGCGGGTTCTCCGCCCACGCCTGCGCGAGGATCCACGCGTGCAGACCCGTCGCGGCGAGCAGGAACGCGATCAGGATCGGCACGAAAGGCAGCGAGCTCGCCGGCCGCTCCGGTTCGCGCGGCGTCCGCGGTTCGGCGGTGCTTCGATCGGACGCCGATTGATCGGCGGTGCTTCGATCGGCTGCGCGCGTCTCCGGCGCGCTCGGCTCCGGAGTCCGTTGCGCGGCGGAACCCTCCTGCGGTTCGGTGGAGCTCACGTCCTCGGCGACCCCGGACGCGAAGGGCGGGAGGAGCCGCGTTCGGCTCGCAAGACGGCGTGGGATCGCGCGCTGGACATCGCCTGATCGAACCGGTCGGAGCGCGCAGTGTCAAGGCGCCGCGCTTGGCGCGAGCAGGCGAGCGAGCTACAAACGCGCGCCGCGTGAAGATCGACGCGTCGTCGTCGTAGCGCGCCTGCCTTGAATCCGACCGCTCCCGAGCCCCAGCCCGACACTCCGGACGCGTCACCGTCGGCGAAGGTCGACTTCCGCTGCGACGCTTGCGGCGCGCCGATGACGTGGAATCCGGACGCCGATGCGCTCACGTGCGAGTACTGCGGCAAGAGCATGCCGGTGCCCCGCCAAGAGGCGCAGATCGTCGAGCGGCCGCTCGAGCACGCCGGCGCCGCCGCGCGCGGACTCGGCGTCGACGTGCGCGCGGTCCGCTGCGGCACGTGCGGAGCGATCTTCGACTTCGCGAGCACGCTGACCAGCGCCTCGTGCGTCTTCTGCGGCTCCGGCAACGTGCTCGCGCAGGAGGCGAACCGCAACGCGCTGCGTCCGGAGTCGCTGATCCCGCTCGACGTCGGCCGCGCGGACGCGGAGGCGAGCTTCAAAAAATGGATCGGCGGCCTGTGGTTCCGTCCGGACGCGCTGAAGAAGCTCGCGCGCTTCGACGCCGTCGGCGTGTACGTCCCCTGCTGGACGTTCGACGCGAACGTGCACTCCGATTGGTCGGCGGACGCCGGGCACTACTACTACGAGACGCAGATGGTCCCGGTGATGCGCAACGGACGGATGCGGATGGAGCTGCGCCGCGTCCAGAAAGTGCGCTGGGTGCCGGCGTGGGGCAAGCGCGACGACGCGTACGACGACTTGCTCGTGCTCGCATCGAAGGGCCTGCCCGAAGCGCTCGCGAAGAAGCTCGGCGCGTTCGACACGAAGGCGCTGGTCCCCTACCGGCCCGAGTACCTCGCGGGGTGGCGCGCGGAGGAGTACCAGCTCGACCTCGCCGATGCGTGGACGCTCGCGAAGGAGCGCATCGTCGCGACACAGCAAGCGCGCTGCAGCGGCGACGTGCCCGGCGACACGCAGCGTTCGCTGCGCGTGCAGAACGACGTGCGCGACGTGCGGTGGAAGCACATCCTGCTGCCGATCTGGAGCCTGTCGTACCAGCACTCGACGAAGCGCTACACGGTGCTGATCCACGGCCAGAACGGGCGAGTCGAGGGCGAGGCGCCGTTGTCGTGGCTGAAGATCCTGCTCTTCGTGTTCGCCGTGCTCATGGCGCTGCTCGTGGTCGCCGCGATCGCCGGAGTGTTCGCGGCGTTCGCGTAGGACGAGCCTCAGCCGGCGCGCGCGAATGCGACGCGCTGCAAGAGCCTGCGCTCGTGCTCGTAGAGCGCGGCGCGATCGACGTCGCCGCGGCTCAGGAAGACGTCGAGCAGTTCGTCCGCCGGCGAGCGGCCGCGCAACGCGCAACGCTCGGCGAAGTGGACGAACGCGACGCGCAGCGCGGGGCCGTACCAGCTCGGTGACGCGCGCAGCACCGCGTCGGCGGCGACCGCGATCAGCGCCCGACCGTCGGCCGCGAACGACGGCTCGCCGAGTCCGTCGCCTTCGGCGAGTTCGTAGCGTCGGTGCAGTTCCCGAGCACGCAGCCCGAAACGCTCGGTCACGCGCGGCAGGCTCGATCCGTCGTCGAGCAGCGCGATCGAGAACGCGAGCGGCGCGAGCGCGAACACGCGCGGCTGCGCGTCGAAGCACGCGAGCTCCAACGCGCCCGTCGGTCGAACCTGCGGCTCCAACGTCGCGAGGTGCCGGCGCCAGTCCGCATGCTCCGGGAATCGACCGGCGTGACCGTGCTCGAGCCACCGGCCGAACGTCAGCGCTCCGTCGAGCGCCCCGGAACGCGCCTCGAGCGCGAACGTCAGGTACTGCGCGACGCGATCACCGTCCGGCGCGTCGGCGAACGTCGGCGGCGGCGAGCAGAGGTCCGGCGCCGCGAGTCGCCACGCGCGCGCGGCGAAGCTCTTGGTGCCCGGATGCGCCGAACCGACCACCGGCGAGTGCGCGAAGAGCGAGTTCGCGAACGGCGCGACCAACTGCGCCGCCTTCCAGCGCAGCGGCGCTTGCACGGCGTTGCCCCAACCGAGCACGACGCCCGAGCGCGCGGTCAGGCGCAGCGCGGCGAGCCCGAGCGCCGACGCGCTCGCGAAACGACGCTCGCGCTCCACGTCCTCGGCCTCGTCGGGCGGCCCGCAGTCGTCGACCGAGCGCCACGGATCCGCGCCGACCGCGAGCACGTCGAGGTGCCGCGCCGCGAACGCGCCGCGCAACCGAACCCACGCGTGCTCGAATGCAACGTGGCACTCCGCGGGCGTGCGGCACAGCGGCGAAGCGAGCCACAGCTTGTGCCCGAGTCCGACGCCGAGCGACACGCCGCTCGCCGCGCAGCGCGGTCGCGCCGCGCGCACGAACTCCGCGCCGGACTTCGCCGCCGCGTCGACGCACGCGTCGACGAGCTCGGCGCGCGCGAACTCCGCGGGCCGCCGCCCGTCCGAGTCCCAGCGCGCGACGAAAAACTCGCTCCAGACGCCATAGGTCTCGGTTGCGCCGGGACGCGACAGGAAATCGTCCTCCAGGAGATCCTGGCGCAAGCGCGTGACGTCGAGCGAGCGATACGGGGAAGGCATCGACTAGTCGAGACGGAGACCGGTCCCTTGGTCGAACCAATGCAGGCTCGAACGTGAGAGCGAAACCCGTTTGCGCTCACCGATTCGGACGCGCGCGTCACCGTCGAGGCTGGCGCGCAGCTCGTGCTCGCCGAGTCGGAACGACACCAACGTCTGCGTCCCGAGCGCCTCGACGAACGTCACGTCGAGCTCCAGCGAGACGTCGCGAGCGTCCGCGGCGTCGAGTGCGACTTCGTGGGGACGCACGCCGAGCACCAGTTCGCGCGTCGCATCCGTCGGCGCGGCGAGCGAGAGCTCGCCGACCTCGAAACGCCCGCCGCGCGCGCGGCCCGGGAGCAGATTCATCGCCGGAGAGCCGATGAATCCCGCGACGAAGCGCGTCGCGGGCCGCGCGAAGACCGCGAGCGGCGCGCCGACCTGCTCGAACCGGCCGCGATCGAGCACCGCGATCCTCCCGCCGAGCGTCAGCGCCTCCGACTGGTCGTGCGTGACGTAGAGGCTGGTCACGCGCGTCCGTTGATGGAGCCGCGCAATCTCCGCGCGCATCTCGTGGCGCAGCTTCGCGTCGAGGTTCGAAAGCGGCTCGTCGAACAAGAACAGCTTCGGATCGCGAATCAACGCGCGGCCGAGCGCGACGCGTTGCATCTGGCCGCCGGAGAGCGCCCCGGGCTTGCGCTCGAGCAAGTCGGAGAGCCCAAGCGTCTCCGCGGTCTCGCGCACACGCCGCTCGAGCTCCGCGCGCGGCACGCGGCGCAGCTCCAGCGGGAACGCGAGGTTCTGCGCGACCGTCTTGTGCGGGTAGAGGGCGTAGTTCTGGAACACCATCGCGAGGTCGCGTTCCGCGGGCTCCAGCGCGTCGACCCGCCGCTCGCCGATGCGGACCTCGCCGCTCGCGGGCCGCACCAACCCGGCGACCACCCGCAAGAGCGTCGACTTGCCGCAACCCGAAGGCCCGACCAGCACGACGAACTCGCCGTCGGCGACCGACAGCGAGACGTCGCGGAGCACCGTGTGCTCGCCGAAGCGGACCGTGACGTTTCGGAGGTCGAGCGCGGCCATCGCTCACGCCCCTCCGCTGCGTGCGATTCGATCGCGTGTGGCTCGCATGTCAGTGCTTGGACGCCGCGACACGGACGCCGCGCAAGAAGACTTTCTGAGCGACGAAGTAGACGAGCACGCACGGCGCGAGCACGACCGCCGACGCCGCGAGCATGAACTCGACCGCGACGTTGAACGAGCGCTGGAAGCCCGCGAGCGCGAGCGTCAACGTCCGGTTCTCGTCGGAGAAGAGGTAGATCAACGGCGTCCAGAAGTCGTTCCACGTCCCGAGGAACGTGAAGATCGCGACCGTCGCGAGCATCGGCCGCGCGAGCGGCAACGCGATGCTCCAGTAGATCCGCAGGTGTCCCGCTCCGTCGAGGCGCGCGGCCTCGTCGAGCTCGATCGGCAGCGACAGGAAGTACTGGCGGAACAGGAACACGAAGAAGGGCGCGCCGCCGAGCACCGTCGGCAGGATCAACGGCCCGAACGTGTCGACGAGGCCGGCTTCGCGGAAGAGCAAGAAGCGCGGGATCGCGGTCACCTGCTCGGGCAGCATCATCGTCGCGAGCACGCACGCGAAGAGCAGGTCGCGGCCGCGGAACGGGATCCGCGCGAACGCGTAGCCGGCGAGAGAGCACGTGACGCACTGCCCGACGATCGACGCGACGGTGACGAACAGCGTGTTCGCGAAGAGCCGCCCGAAGCCGCCCATCTTCTCCAGCGCGAGCCGATAGTTCTCCGGGTGCGGCTCGACGAGCCCCGCGGACAGGTCCTCGAGCCCGCGACCTTCCGGCGCGAGCGAAACGACCAGCAGGAACGCGAACGGCAACGCGAAGAGCACCGCGGCGACCGCGAGCGCGCTCCGGTTGAAGAGGCGCGCGCTCATCCTCGGCTCCGTGCGGCGTAGTGGACCCAGTTCTTCGAAGTCGAGACGAGCACGGCGCAGAGCGCGCCGAGGATCGCGAACAACACCCACGCGAGCGTCGACGCGTACCCCATGTCGAGATGGCGGAACCCGGTCTCGTAGAGATAGAGCACCAGGAAGCGCGACGCGTCGCCGGGCCCGCCGTTGGTCAGGACGTACGCTTGCGCGAAGATCTGGAACGCGCCGACCAACCCGAGCACCAGGTTGAAGAGCAACACGGGCCCGAGCTGCGGCAGCACGACGTGGCGAAAGCGCGCCCACGGCCCCGCCCCGTCGACGCGCGCGGCCTCCTCGAGCGTCGGATCGAGCGCCTGCAACGCGGCGAGGAACACCAGCATCTGCGCGCCGACGCCCCAGAGGCTCATCAACACGTACGACGGGATCACCCACGCGCCGCTGCGGGTCCACGCGGGACCTTCGATGCCGACGACGGCGAGCCACTGGTTCACGAGCCCGCGGTCGGGATCGAGCAGGAAGCGCCACGTCGCGGCGACGATCACCGGCGACAGGATCGCGGGGAGGTAGACGAGGGTCCGCACGAACACGGCGAACGTGCTCTCCGCGCGCAACAACCACGCGAGCCAGAGCGCGAGCCCGAGCCCGAGCGGAACGCTCGCGAACGCGTACGTCGTCGTCGCGACGAGCGACGCGTGGAACGCGTCGTCGGTCGCGAGCCGCGCCCAGTTCTCGCCGCCCGCCCAGCGGACGCTGTCGAAGCTCTGCAACGGCGACCAAGCGCAGAACGAGAGCGCGAGCGACACCGCCGCCGGCCCGAGGAAGAACAAGAGGAAACCGACCGCCCACGGCGCGAGCAGCGCGAGCGCGCTGCGCTCGTCGCGCGCGTACACCCGCGCCGGCGCTCGCGCGCGGTGCGCGAGCCACGCCGCCACCGAGGCGATCAGCGCGAGCGCGAACACCGCCTCCATCGCGAAGCTCGGCAGCAGAGGCTTCGCGGCGCGCCGCTCCTCGGAGGCCAGGAACGCATCGGTCTTCGCCGCCATGCGCGCCGCGGCCAGATCGACGTCGTAGCGCTCGAGCAGGAGCGCGCCCTGGAGCTCCGCCTGGCAAAGCGCCTCGATCTTGCGCCAGTTGGCGAGCGACGGCATGAAACGCGCCTCGCCGAGCACGTCGAGGAATACGCGCTCGCTCTCGGGCGCGCGCGTCGGGTTCAAGAAGCTCGTCGAGAGCGCCGCCGCCTTCCACCCGGGTACGCCATTGCCGATCTCGGCGAGAGTGTACTGGTATTCCGGCCCGGCGAGCTTCGCGACGAACTCGGCGGCGAGCGCGGGATCGCGCGACGTGCGCGGCACGACGTAGCCGGTCATCGCGATCGCGGTCGCCGCGTGCAGCTTGCGCGGCAGCGGCGCGACGTCCCAGCGGAAGCCGGTGATGTACTTGAAGCGGTACGTCTCCCAGTAGCCGACCGGCCCGTAGAACGCGCAGCGGCCGGCCTGGAAGAGCCCCTGGCTGTACTGGTTCTCGAACGTCGCGTCGAACGAGGCGAGCTTCTCCTCGTGCAGCAGCTTGCGCAGGAAACGGAACGCCTCGCGCGCCTCGGGCTCGGCGAGCCGCGAGCGCGTCAGCGTCTCGTCGAGCACGTCGCCGCCGTTCTGCCAGATCCACGGCACGACCGCCTGGAGCCATTGCGTCAGCGAGATGCCCCATTGGTCGATCGCGCCGTCGCCGTCGGTGTCGACGGTCGTCTTGCGACACGCGTCGAGCAGGTCGTCCCAGGTCCACCCCGCCGTCGGCGGCGCGAGGCCCGCGCGCTCGAGCAGATCGCGGTTGGAGTACATCACGTACGGCGTGAACGTCGACGGCAGGCCGTAGAGGTGCCCGTCCGCCGCGCGGAAGCCGTCGAGCACGTCGAGGTAGTTCGCTTCGTCGAAGCCCGGCAACGCGCGCAGCGCGGCGTCGATGTCGACGAGCGCGCCTTCGCGCTGGAACGCGCCGAACTCGGTGACGTCGATGCGCGTGACGTCGAGCTGCAGATCGCCGGTCAGCATGAACCGCGACTTGTCCTGCTGACCGACCGCGCCGCCCTGGTCGATCACGCGCACGTCGAGGCCCGGGTGCGCGAGCTCGAAGTCGCGCGCGATCGCTTGGAGGACGTCCCAGGACTCGAAGCTCTTCTCGTCGACCATCACGACGAGCGTCCGCCCCTCGTACGGCGCGCCGCTGCCGAGCGCCGCGAGTGCTGCGAGGGTCCACATCGCGTGACGTTCTACATCCGTGGCCGTCGTACGCCAACGTGCTCTTGTACGCGCGCGGGCCGCGGCGTAGCGTCGCGCCGATGTCCGGTTCCGAGCTCCCGCACCTCGCGCGCGCGATCGACGCGTCGACGCGAGCGAATTTCGTCGAGGTCGTCGGGCGGCGCATCGCGCTCCTCGGGCGCGAGGACGGCGTCTTCGAGTGCTGGATCTGGCCGCTCAAGATCGCGCACGACCTGCGCGTCGTCCTGCGGCGCGCCGACGGCTCGCGCGTCGACCTCGCCGAGCACGCGAAGCACGTCCGCATCGATCCGTTCGAGCTCGAGCTCACCCACGAGGGCGACGGCTGGCGCGTCGGCATCCGGATCTTCGCCGCGCTCGACGAGCGCGCGTTGGTCTGGGTCTTCGACGTCGAAACCGAGGAGCGCGGGGTCCTCGAG
>JACRIN010000062.1 GCA_016220085.1 Planctomycetota bacterium | reverse complement strand
TCGACCCGCGCTTTCGCTCCACGCTTCTTTCAGCGATGCCTCGCGACCCTTCGCCTTGCGCTTCGCTCGACTCGGTCCGACCTCCTCGTCAGAGGACTTCCACCTCCAGGGCTGGGAACATGCTGGGCACACAACGAAGCGGGCCGCCGCGCCGGAAGCGAAGCGGCCCGCGCGAGGCTGCAAGGGTTCGAGTGCAGCGTCAGAGCAACACGAGCGTCTGCATCGCGTTGGTCAGGCCGATGTTGTTCGGCGCGCTGAAGCCGTTGTCGCGCATCCAGTACTGCGCGTAGAACGTGACGCCGGGCACCAGTCCGTTCGCGCTCATGTAAGCGTTGGTCATGTGGTAGTCGTACCAACCGTCGCACACGCCCGTGTTGTACGCCTGCGAGTACTGCACCGGCGTGCGCACGATCGGCGCCTTGACGCAGAGCGTGCCACCGCCGAAGGGCAGTGCCGCCGCCTGCAGCGACCACATCATGATCCCCGGCTTGTTGACCAAGCACTGGATCGCCTGGATGTGGAAGTTCTCCGCGACCGAGACGGTCGGACAGCCGTTGAGCCAGATGCGCGGCGAGCAACCCTGCGAGTTGAGCTTGCCGGTGCAGTACTCGGTCGGCGACGGCACGTTCGAGAGTCCGATGTGCAGCGAGCCGCCGTACGGCGCCGTCCAGTAGTCGTACGGCGAGCCCATGATCACGTCCGCCGCCGTGTCTTTGTTGATCAGCCCCGGCGCACCGAGGCTCCAACCATAGCCCTGCGAAGGCTCGGAGCCCTCGGAGTGGTAGAGCACGCTTCCGTTCGCGCCGCTGTACACGTCGGCGTGTCCGCAATCGACGTCGAACGCTCCGTCCGCTTCCGGCGAGCCGACCACGAAGTCACCCTTGCCGTCCTGGTTCACATCGCCGAGGCCGAGCACCGCTTGGCCGGTCAGATTGCCCGAGGCTGCGCCCGCAATGTCGTAGAGCACAGTGAACGTCCCGCCCCGCAACACGACCGCGCGGCCGGAGAAGTTGCCGTTGACGTCGGCGAAGGGCTCGCCGATCAGCACCTCGTCGAATCCGTCCGCGTTGGCGTCGAAGCCGCCGCTGACGGAGGTGCCGAGGTGGCCGACGCTGTACGTGCCGGTGTAGGTGTAGAGCAGCGGGTAAGGAGACGCGCCGGAGTACACGTACGCGCGACCGCAGAAGAGCGGCGCACCGCTGTCGTAATCCGGCGCGCCGACGATCAGGTCGGGAGTCGTGTCGTTGTTGTGCCGGCCCGCGCCGGCGACCGAGGCACCGAAGTGGTCGCTGACGCCTTGACCGTACAGCGTCTTGAAGAGCGAGTTCGTCGCGCCGTTGAAGAGATACACCGCGCCTGCGCCCGTGGCGACCGTGCTGTCGTACGGCGCGCCGATCGCGTACTCGGACTTGCCGTCGCCGGTCCAGTCGCCGATCGCGGCGACCGCGGAACCGAGCCGCATGCCGCTGAACCCACCGACGTTGCTGGACAACACGGCGCTCGTCGCGCCGTTGACGACGTAGAAGCCGCCGCAATCGGTCTGCGGTCCGTTGTCGAGCCCCGGCGCGCCGACCCCGTACTCGCGAATGCCGTCGCCGGTCAGATCGCTGATCCCCGCGACCGCCGCGCCGACGCGGTCGCCGGTGTGCAGGCCGAGGAAGGTGCTCGCGGCGAGGCCGGTCTCGCCAAACTTCGTCGACATCACGAAGACGCGACCGGCGTCGGGTTGCACGCCGTCCGCCTGCTCGGCGCCGACGAGGAAATCCGCGTGGCCGTCGCCGTTGACGTCGCCGATCGAACCGACCGAGGAGCCCAGCCGATCGCCGGGAGCCCCCCACATGCCGAAAAGACCGGCCTGAGCGGCGGCGGGAGCGGCGCACAGCGCGCCGACGAGAGTGATTTGACCGAGCTTCATGACGAATCCTGTCTGGGGGCCTTGCGAGGCGCGGACGTCGCGCCCGACCGACTCGACATGCGGAGCGCCGCGCGAGCGTTACGCGCGAGCCTCGAACTTCCGCGCCGCGCCGGGGAGACGCGCTCGCCTCCGCGTCGCGTCGCGCGGGCGGCGCAGCTCGGGTGGCGTCGTTCCGGCAGCATTGCGCGCGCAAGCTCGCTCAGGCTGTGTCGCTCGGGCAGCGTCGCGCGCGCAGCGTCGCTCGGGCAGCGTCGCTCGGGCAGCGTCGCTTGGGTGGCGTCGCTCAGGCAGTGTCGCGCGAGCAGCGCCACACGGGCCTCGTCGCCCGCGCAGCGTCGCTCCGGCGGCTTGCATCCCCGCTCGCACTCCTATAGGAAGGGCCGCAAAGATCGAGGTCGCATCGTGGATCCCAAAGCCAGCCAGAGCCTGTTCGACATGCAAGCGAGCGAGACCGCCGACGCCCAAGCGGCGAAGAAGGCCCCCGAGGCCGAGACCAAGCGTCGAGCGACGGCCCAGGAGATGGCCGAGAAGCAGCGCGAGATCTCGGTCAGCGAGTTCTTCACGAAGAACCGCCACCTGCTGGGGTTCGATTCGCCGCTGAAGGGGTTGCTGACCGCGGTCAAGGAAGCCGTCGACAACTCGCTCGACGCCTGCGAAGAGGCCGGCATCTTGCCGGAGATCGCGGTCGAGATCACCGAGACCGGCACCGATCGCTTCCGCATCGCGGTCGAGGACAACGGGCCCGGCATCGTCGCGGAGCAAGTCGGGAAGGTCTTCGGCAAGCTGCTCTACGGCTCGAAGTTCCACAAGCTCAGCCAGACGCGCGGCCAGCAGGGCATCGGCATCTCCGCGGCGGTGATGTACGGCCAACTGACCACCGGCAAGCCCGCGCGCATCGTGTCGAAGACCGGCAAGAAAGCGCAGGCGAACGAGTTCTTCCTGACCGTCGACACCGCGCGCAACAAGCCCGACTTGCACGGCGAGAAGGTGATCGAGTGGGACAAGGATCACGGCACGCGCGTCGAGATCGAGATGGAGGCCAAGTACCAGAAGGGCCTGCGCTCGGTCGACATGTACTTGAAGCAGACGGCGATCGCGAATCCGCACCTGACGCTGCACTACCAGGATCCGACGTTCGGCAAGGAAGGCGGCTCCGAGCGCGTCACCTACGCGCGCAGCACCAAGGCGCTGCCGCCCGAGACCGTCGAGATCAAACCGCACCCGCACGGCGTCGAGCTCGGCGTGTTGATCGCGATGCTCAAGGAGACGTCGTGCCGTTCGCTGTCGGGTTTCTTGCAAGAGGAGTTCTCGCGCGTCGGCCCGAAGGTCGCCGAGGAGATCTGCGACACCGCGAAAGTCTCGTCGAAGGCGTATCCGACGCGGATCGCGCGCGAGGAGGCGTCGGCGCTCCACGAATCGATCCAGAAGACGAAGATCAGCTCGCCGCCGACCAACTGCATCTCGCCGATCGGCGAGGAGCTCGTGCTCTCGGGCCTCAAGAAGGAGATCGAGGCCGACTTCTACGTCGCGTCGACGCGTCCCGCCGCCGTGTACCGCGGCAACCCGTTCCTGATCGAGGTCGGCATCGCGTACGGCAAGCCGGGCGGCGTAGGGCTCGAGCTCAGCGACGAAGGCCGCATCACGAAGAAGAAGACCGTGGTCGCGACCGAGGACTTGGTCGGCAACGCGGACGAGGCGATCCGCGTGCTCCGCCTCGCCAACCGCGTGCCGCTGCTCTACCAGCAGTCCGCGTGCGCCGTCACGAAGTCGGTGATCGCGACCAACTGGAAGGCGTACGGCCTGCAACAACCGAAGGGCGCGCTGCCGATCGGGCCGTGCGCGGTGATGGTGCACATCGCGAGTGTCTGGGTGCCGTTCACCTCGGAGTCGAAGGAAGCGATCGCGAACTACCCGGAGATCCAGAAGGAGATCCGCCTGGGCCTGCAGGACTGCGGGCGCAAGCTCGCCGCCTACATCCGCAAGGGGAAGCGCCTCCAGGCCGAGTTCCAAAAGCGCTCGTACATCGAGAAGTACATCCCCCACATCGGCATCGCGCTCCAGGAGATCCTCGACCTCTCGGACAAGGAGCGCGACTCGACCACCGGGACGCTCGAGGACGTGCTCAACAAGAGCCGCAAGTTCTGAGCGACGGTCGCGCGCCGGATGCGCGCCAGATGCGCGGCGGCCGCGCGCGAGTTCGCCGCCCGAGGTGGCTGCAAATCGAGCTCTCGTAGGACGTTACAGAGCGGGTTCCGACCGACCGAGCGCGGGTTCGGCCGCCTGAACCTGGCGCCCGGTCCGGCCACCTGGCCCCGACGGCTGTGCCCGCGCTCGCTCGGGCCGCCGTCGTGCGGGGACCTCGCCGCAGGGAACGGTCGCGCCGCCGGGGACCCGCGCACTCCACGAGATTCGTCGACGGGTCGATAGGAGCGAGGACGGCGTGCGACCCACGTCGCACACGATTCACTCGGTCCCCGGCAGTGCGCCGGAAGCTCGCGGGCATAGAATCCCGCGGTTCTACGCACACTGACACAGCGTTCCGGAGACCTCGTTGTGCGACGAAGGGCGCCGCCAACCCCACCTACGGATCGCCATGAATACCGAGACCATGACTCAAGGCAACACGGACAAGATCGAGCTGAACTACGGAGGGCGCGAGTTTTCGTTCCCGGTCGTGGTCGGTAGCGAAGGCGAGGCCGGCGTCGACATCGCGAAACTGCGCAGTTCGACCGGCTTGATCACGCTCGATCCGGGCTACGCGAACAGCGGCTCGTGTCGCAGCGCGATCACCTTCATCGACGGCGACAAGGGCATCCTGCGCTACCGCGGATACCCGATCGAAGAGCTCGCGATGAAGTCGAGCTTCCTCGAGGTCGCGTGGCTCCTGATGTACGGCGAGCTGCCGACCAAGGACCAACTCGCGACGTTCACGCACGAGATCACGCGACACACGCTGCTGCACGAGGACTTCCGCCGCTTCTTCGAAGCGATGCCGAAGGCCGCGCATCCGATGCCGGTGTGCGCGTCCGCGGTCGCCGCGCTGACGACGTTCTACCAGGACGCCGCGGAAGCGAAGGACTCGCGCACGAGCATCGTGCGCTTGATCGCGAAGATGCCGACGATCGCGTCCTACGCGTACAAGCACTCGATCGGCCAACCCTTCATGTACCCGCGCAACGACCGCGCGTACGAAGCGAACTTCCTGCGCATGATGTTCGGCACGCCGTGCGAGGAGTACGAGCCCGATCCGGTGATCGCGAAGGCGCTCGATCTGCTGCTGATCCTCCATGCCGATCACGAGCAGAACTGCTCGACGAGCACGGTGCGCTTGGTCGGCAGCTCGAAGGCGAACCTCTACGCGAGCATCTCCGCCGGCATCAGCGCGCTGTGGGGTCATCTGCACGGCGGCGCGAACCAGCAAGTGATCGAGATGCTCGAGCAGATCGAAACCGAGGGCGGCAGCGCCGATCATTTCATCGCCCGCGCGAAGGACAAGAACGACACCGCGCGCCTGATGGGCTTCGGCCACCGCGTGTACAAGAGCTACGACCCGCGCGCGTCGATCCTCAAGAAGACGTGCTCGGACGTGCTCGCGCGCACCGGCGTGTCGAGCAAGCTGCTGGAGATCGGCATGCGCCTCGAGGAGATCGCGCTGCACGACGAGTACTTCGTGCAACGCAGGCTCTACCCGAACGTCGACTTCTACTCGGGCATCATCTACAAGGCGCTCGGCATCCCGGTGAACATGTTCACGGTGATGTTCGCGATGGGCCGCTTGCCCGGTTGGATCGCGCACTGGCTCGAGCTCAACGCCGACCCCGACTTCAAGATCGGCCGTCCGCGCCAGATCTACACCGGCTCGCCGAAACGAGCTTACGTCCCGATCGCGTCGCGCTGACGGACGAACGCAGACCAGCGAGCGCGGTGCCGCCCCGGGGCGGGCCGCGCTCGCGCCTTCTCGGTCGGCGCGGAGTCCGTGGAGGATCCGCTGCGTCGGCCCGAGGACGTGCCGAGGCGTGTCCGACGAGCAGCAGCGACGGCACGTCCGCTCGTGACGTGGTGGACGCGCTTCGACGCAAGAGGCGCGGCCCCGCGCGTCCGCAGCCGACTTGGATGCGCGTGCAGTCGCTCAGTCGCCGGTCGGCGAGATGCGGAACTGCAGCACCGACGGCAACTGCTTCAACGTCTCGGTCAGCGTCCGCACGTTCTCCGCGCGCTGGCTGCGGATCACCATGCGGTACTCGAAGAAGCCCTCGCGCGCGTCGAGCCGGTAGTTGAGGTGCGCGATCGTGAAGTCGTGCATCGCGACGAGCGCGCGCAGATCGTTCTCCGGCACCACGTGCTCGCGCGCGAAGCGGACGACGAAGTGCGCGTAGAACTGCATCGGCAGCCGCGCTTCGATCCAGCGGAAGACCGAGAGCGTGCCGAGCGTCATCAACGCCGAGACGATCGCCGGGAAGTAGAACCCGATCCCGACCAGGATCCCGATCGCAGCGGTCATCCAGATCGAAGCCGCGGTGGTCAACCCGCGCACGGTCGCGCCTTCCTTGAGGATCGCGCCGGCGCCGAGGAAGCCGATCCCGGTCATGATCCCCTGCGCCATCCGCGTCGGATCGAGCATCATCCGCAGATCGTCGCGCATCGGCACCCACTGATCCTCGAAGACGGTGATCAGCATCAACAGCGCGGTCGACAGACAGACGAGCGCGTGCGTGCGGAACCCCGCGGGTCGGCCGTGGTAACTGCGCTCGAGCCCGATCGCGCCGCCGACGAGCAACGCGACCGCGAGTCGCAAGAGCATCTGATCGTGCGCCGCATCGCCCGCGAGCGCTTGCGTCGGGAAGGCCGCGATCATGTTGCCGATTGCACCGTCCGCCGGGGGGAGTTCAAGCACGGCCACCCGGGACCGAGCGCCCGCGCCCCGGTTTCCCGCGTCCGCCGCGCGAGTTCGTCACGGTTCGCCGCGAACCGACCCGAATCCGCGGTCCGACGTGGACCCGCGACCCGACCCGGAATCACGAGCCGCCCATGCACCACGAACCGGCCGGAACCGCGCACGCGTGAGGCGCAGCGCTCCGGGCGCACGCCTCGGCCGAATCAGCGCGCGAGCTCGCCGATCGCGCGGGCGGCGGCCGCCTCGAACGCTTCCGCGTCGGGAGCCACCTCGACGCTCGCCCGGTCGGCGAAACCGCAGTGCGCGAAAAACGCCGCGAGCCCGGACTCGAATTCCGCGGGCGCGCCTCTCGGGCGCCAACGCTCGCTAGCGGCGCCGAGCACGACGCGCACTTCGAGCCCCATCGACGCGGCGCGGCGCGCGCGCTCGAGCGGCGTCTCGGGGTGGATCGGCCCGTCGAGCACCAGCACGCCGCGGAAGAGCCCGGGGGCCCGCGTCGCGAGGTCGAACGCGACCAACGCGCCCTCGCCGACGCCTGCGATCCACACCCGCGAGCGATCGATCGGGTGCGCGCTCGAGAACGTCCGCACCGCGACCGCGACGCGCGTCTCGAAGAGATCGGGCCGACGCTGCAGGTCGCTCGGCTCGATGAGCCAGTGCATTCCGCTCTCCGGCGCCGCCGCCGCCGCGAGCGAGGCGCACGGCGCGACGATCGCAAAGCCGAACTCGTCCGCGCGAGCGCGCCAGCTCGCGTCGAGCACGCGGCTCGGCGTCGAATCGCGATCGTGCAGCAACACGAGCAACCGCAGCGGTCGCGCACCCGCGGTCGTCGGCACGTACACGTCGGGCTGCTCGGCGAACGCGCGCGTCGCCGCCTCCGACTCGCGCGCGGAGGCGAGCAGCGGTGCCCAACGGGCATCCGATCTCAACGCGGCGAGGTCCGCGTCGGTCTCCGCGGTGCGCACGCGATCGGCCCGGCTCCCGAACCCCCACTCGACCGCGCGCGCGAGCCATTCGAACGCCGACTCGAGCTCGCCGCCGAGCGCGCGGGCGCACGCGAGGTTGTACGAGAGCAGCGCGTAGCGCGGCCGCAGCTCCAGGCAGCGCTCGAAGCACTCGGCCGCGCGCTGGAG
>JACRIN010000060.1 GCA_016220085.1 Planctomycetota bacterium | reverse complement strand
TCGCCGGGCGCGAGCTTCGCCGGATCGTTCGGGCAAGCGTCGTTGCAGTCGGGCGTCCCGTCGCCGTCGGTGTCGGTGTCCGGCACGCCGCAGCCGCAATCGCCGGGCGCGAGCTTCGCCGGATCGTTCGGGCAAGCGTCGTTGCAGTCGGGCGTCCCGTCGCCGTCGGTGTCGGTGTCCGGCACGCCGCAGCCGCAAGCGCCGGGCTCGGTCTTGTTCGGGTCGTCCGGGCACGCATCGACGCCGACGGTGATCGTCAGCGTGTCCGACGCCGGCGTCGGCCAGTTGTCGACGGTCAAGCGCAGCACGTAGGTGCCGTCGACCGGGAACGTGACCGTCGCGGCGAGATCGGTCGGATTGGAGAAGCTCGCGGTCGCCGGACCGGAGTCCTGCGTCCAACGGTACGCCTCCGGCAAGCTGTTGATCACCAACGCGTGCGGCGACACGTCGTCGATGTAGGGCGAGATGTCGGTGTACGTGCCGTTCAGCATGTCGACCTCCGACAGCCGGTGGCCGACCAACGCTCCGCTGCCGTCCAAGTAGCCCTTGGATGCGTACATCTTGCCGTGCCAGAAGTGCAGCTCCTCGATCCGGTAGCTCGGATCGATCGTCATCTGCCGGTAGAACGTCGCCGCACCGGTCGCCGGATCGATGCGCACCATCTTGTTGGTGTTCTGATCGATCGAGTAGAGCCAACCGGTGGTGTCCTCGTACGCGAGCGAACGCATCAACTGCCAACCGCTCATCGAGCTCGGCAGCGCGGTGACGACGCCGGTCGTCCGGTTGAAGCGCAGGAGCTTCTTCTTCAACAGGTCGACGCCCCACAACCGATCACCGGCCTCGTCGTATGCGAGGCTGTACACGTCTTGCCACGTGTTCTGCGGCCCGACCGGGAAGCACTCGCCGGTGTTCGGATCGACGGTGTAGAGATAGCGTTTGAGGCTCTCGATGCCCCAAACCGTCGACCCGATGTACACGAGGTCGCTCGGCCAGCCGAAGATCTCCGTCGGGTTGTCGTGGTTGAAGAGCGGTCCGACCGCCGCGACGATTCCGTTCGCGTCGCACTTGACGATGCGATTCTCGGTCGCGCCGTTGCCGTCGGCGGTCCACCAATCGAGCGGCGAGCGGTTGGTGACTTGGCCCGCGAGCGTCGCGGGCGACGAGGCCGCGACCGTCTGGTCGGGTCCCGCGTCGGGCACCGCCTGCGCGAACGCGGACGGGGCGATCAGGAAGGTGGCGAGGGCGGCCAGGCAGGCGGTCGTCTTCATGCGAGGTTGCGGGCTGGAGCGGGCGCTTTGGGAAGTGGCTCTCGAGAAGGCAGTTGGACAGCCGAACCCGGAATTCGGTTCCGTGCACGGCAGGTTTCGCTCCGGGTCCGGCGCGGACCGGGAGAAGCGCGCGAGCGCCGACCAGCACGGAAGAGTACCGCGCGGGTAGAACCACCGGCCGAGAGCCCGTCAGGATCGCCCTAACCCCTCCCCGTCCCGGCCGTTACCGCGGGGTTCCGCATGCACCTCGTCGGACCCCATCGGACCGGGCCGGCGGCCTCCGCCGGCGTGCTCGGACTCGGCATCGGTTTCGCTCCGCCGCCCGAAGCGTCGGCGGCGCCGCGGACTCGGCAGGGAGCTCGAGGTCAGGACGATCGCGGTCGCCGGCGACGTGCACCTGCGCGGGGCTCGAAGTACGCGGAGCTCGCGCAACCGCCGAACGGCGAGCAGCTCCTCCTCGAAACCGTCGCGCGCGCTCTCGGCGCGAAGTGAGTCAGCGCACGATCGGCCGCAGCTTGACGTTCTTGAACGCGACGCGATCGCCGTGGTCCTGCAGCGCGATGCGTCCGGTCTTCGCGAGCCCGTAGTCCGGCATCGCCGCGAACTTGGAGCCGGCGACGCGCGCTTTCCACGCGTCGGTCCAGAGCTCGTATTCGCATTGCTTCACGCCGTTGAGCCAATGCTCGACGTGCGCGCCGTCGACGACGAGTCGCGCGTGGTTCCAGGTCGTGATCGGGTTCGTGTCGTCGAACTCGGGCGCGTGCAGCGCGTAGTTCGAGCCCGCCGACGTCAGCGGATTCTGGCCGTCGGCATGACCCGCGTTGTCGAGCAATTGGAACTCCGGCCCGGTGCGCCAGACGGTGTCGAAGCCGTCGACGACGTGGAAGAAGACGCCGCCGTTGCCGCCGGACCACAGGCGCCAATCGAGCTCGAGCTCGAAGCTGTCGAAGAGCTCCTCGGTGACGAGATCGCCGCCGTCGCCGACGCGCACGAGCTCGCCGTTCTCCGCGGCCCAACCCGCCGGCGCGCCCTCCTTGCCGTAATTCCTCCAACCGCTCGTGCTCGTGCCGTCGAAGAGCAACCGCCAGCCCTCCTCGCGCTCGGCGTCGGTCAGAAAATTGCGCACGCCTGCCGGCATCGGGACGCGCTCGAAACGCGGAAGGTCGACGCCAATCTGGGTCTGCACACGTCGGCACCACACCGGCGCGTACCACGGCGGATCGGGGACGCCATGCACGCCCGCGACGCACTGCGCGACGTCCGACGAACCCGCTGTGCTTGCGAGGAACACGCGTCGACGTTCGCCGTCGATCGAGACCCACTCCGGCGATCCGACCGCGCCGTCGCGACCGACTTTCCAGTTCTCCGACTCCCACCCCTGATCGAGAGCGAGCGGCTCGGCGAACTCCAGCTCGAACCCGTTCGCGAACCCGCGCGCGCCCAGCCACGCCGGAACGCCGCCGTTCGGCCGCACGATGTCGAACCGCCCACCCGAGGTCGAAAGCAAAGCGACGGATCCGTCGCCCGGCGAAGCGCAGAGCGCGAGCTCGTCGTCCACGCGCCCCGCGTCCTGCAACGCGAGCTCGAATCCGCCCGGTGCGGCGGCGACGAACAGTCGCCCGAGTCTGCCGCGCTCCGCCAGCGCGAAGCGCGCCGAGCCTTCCGAGCTCTGCACGCGCGCGAGCGCGGTCGGCGCCGAGAACGCAGGGAGGCCATCCAAGCTCCACGCTCGCTCCGCGACGAGACCGAGCCAGTGCAAGCGCGCCGCGGAGGGCTCGTTCGCGATCGCGCACACGAGGAACGCGCCGCCGAAGCCCGGCGACACGCTCGCGCGCGTCGCGCCGCGCAGGTCGTGCAGCGTCGTGCGGCCCTCGGCGAGCGACGCAACCAACGCCTTCACGCCCGAATCGCTCTCGAAGAGCAGCGCCGCGAGCCCCTGCTCGACCGCGAGGCCGCAGGGACGTGCGAATTCGCGGCCCGGAAGCTCGAGCGCGACGCGATATTCGTCGGCGGTGCCGTCGCCGTCGCGATCGACGAGCTCCGTGAGCTCGTTCTTCTGCGCGACGAAGACTCGGCCGTCGCTGGTCGCGATGCCGCCGGGTTGATCGAGCCCGGACGCGAACACTATGGAGCGCGGCGCGTCGTTCGACGTGTCGACGAGCCGAACCGCGGCGAGCGAACCGCGTTTGACGACGAGCCAACGACTCGCACCGAGGCTCGCGATCCCCGCGGGCTGATCGATGGCAGCCGGTAGCTGCAAGGACTTCAGCGTGAACGCGGGATCGAGCTCCGGCGGCGGCGCGAAAGGCGAACGCCGCGCGAGCGGCTGCTTCAGCCGCTTCACGCCGGGCGCGGTGCGCGGGAGCGTGCGTTCGTGCGCCCAATCAGCGCGCGACAGCGGCTGCCAGTCGTGCTTGTCGTCCGTGCGCCACGCGAGCCCGAGCTCGACGTCGTCCGCGTTGCCCCACGCGACGAGCTCGAACGGGTGCTCGCATCGCGCGAGCTCGCCGAGCGAGAGGCGTCGCGTCGCGCGCGCGTTCGCGGCGAGTTCGTCGAGCGCGACCTCGCCGTCGAGCACGAAGCGGGCACCGGCGGGAAGGTCGAGCTCGAGCTCGCGCGGCCCCGCGTCATCGATGCGCAGCACGCCGCGCACGCGCGCGACCCAGCTCGTGCCGCCGAGCGGCTCCGGCGAACTCGCGCTCGAGAGCCACACCAGGCTCCACGACGGCGGTTCGAAGTTCAGCGGCTCGTACCCGCGCGCGAGCGGCCCCTCGATCGCCCACACCTCGACCAGCGCGCCCGGCGCGAGCTTCGAATCCGCCGCCGGCGCGTCGCGCTTCGGCTCGGCCGCGGGCGCGTCGGGGCGCGCGGGCTGCGACGACGGCGCGTCCGCTTCGCGCGCGGGATCGTCGGCGACGGCGCTCGGCGACGCGACGCGCGGCGCGGAGGGCTCGCGCGTCGGCGCGCAGCCGATGACGCACGCGCACATGGCGAGGCACGCGTACGCGGCGAGACGCGCCCACAGCGCGGACACGAGGCGTCGGCTCATTTCGCAGCCTCCTTCGGCGGCGTGAAGAAGAAGTGGATCTCGTGCGTGCCGTTCTCGGGCTCGATCAAGAGCCGCGCGTAGAGCTCGCGCAGCTTGACGCCGTCGACCTCGACCTCGCGCTCGCCCTCGGGCAGGATCCGGTCGTAGTCGACGTAACCGACGCAGCGCGCGCGCACGAGCAACGCGAGCCGCACGCCCGCGGGAAGGCCCGACGCCTTGAAGCTGCGCCGCAAGCCGATCAGGCCCGGCACCAGCCACGGCGCGACGCTGGTCGGATCGGCGTCGAAATCCTCGGGGCGCTCGAACTCCGGCGTCTCCTCGATCTGGATCTTCGCGCCGCTCGCGGTGACGAGCTCCCACCTCAACGTCACCTGACCGTTCTGGAAGCGATGGCCCTTGAAGTGCGTCTCCGCGAGCTTCGCGTTGCCGCCCTCCTCGACCCACCACACCGCGCCTTCCGGCCCTTGGGTGTGGATCGCGCCGTCGAGTTCGAAGCCGCGCTCGCCCTCGCGCACGTCGCCCGCGAATGCGCTGACCAGCGAGGCGTGCTCGAGGTCGTACACGACGCCGAGCGCGCGATCGAGGCGCGCGACGAGCACGCGCTCGTGTCCATCCCACGCGCCGCGGAACACCCATGGATCGCTCGGCCGTTCGGGGCCGACGAACGCCGCGCACAGCGCGAGCACGAGGAGCTTCGGAACGAGCATGGTGGACGCGTCATCCTGCCAGGCGCGAGCGCGGACCTCCAGCGGCCGGCCTCCGTGCGACGCCGCGCCGCGCCAAGACGCGCGCGGCGGCCCGCGATCATCGCTCGGGGAACGGCGACGCCGCGTCGGCGCAAGGCGCGCGCAGCATCGCACCGAGCCGGTCCCACTTCGCCGCGAGGAACGGATCGCGAGCCGCGAGCGGCCGCACGAGCTCCGGCGACCTCATCGCCCAAGCGAAGAGCTCGGCCTTGTCTTCGGACAGCGCCGAGGTCGCGTAACCGGTGAAGAAGCCCGTCGACGCGCTGTCGAGCGTTCCGGCGGCCGCGTCGGAGACCCGAGTGAGACCGCCGTCGCCGTACCGGAACCCGGGCGGGTTCAGCGCGGTCCAGGCTGCGTCTTCGCCGAGGCTCCCGTCGTCGTGGCCGTCGAAGACGTGGAAGAACTCGTGGTGGATCCGGCGTCGACAGTGCGCTTCGTCTTGGGTCGCGACGTCGAGGAAGAGCGCGCCCGAGTCGACGAAGCCGCCGACGAACTCGCCCTCGAGCCGAAGCGAGCGGCAGAACACGACCTTCTCGACCCGCGCGACCGCGAACCAACAGTCCGGGTACTTCGACCACTCCTCGAAGAGCCAACGCGCGACCGTCGCGACGTCTTCCGGGTACGCCGCTTCGAAGTGGACGTTGCCGCCGTCACCGCTCTTCGCGCCCTGGATCTCGAACGCGATGCCGTGTCGGCTCCAGAGCCCATCGAGCGCCGCGCGCGCGTCGGCCGGCAAAGCGTCGACGCCCGCCGACCCATCGGGCTCCGCGCGCCGCCGTTCGAACCAGATCATCCCGAGCGCGAGGCCGATCGACGCGGCTGCCGACACGCTGCGCGCCGTGCGGTTCGGCGCTACTTCTCCGCGAACGCGGCGTCGAACGCGATCTTCGAGCGCGGGAAGTCGAGCTTCTTGGTGAACGCCGCCGCTTCGGTGGCGCCGTGCTCGCGATCCATCATCGGATCCTCCCACTCGACGGTCAGCGGCCCTTGGTAACCGAGGTGGTTCAGCACGCGCACGATCGCTTCGAAGTCGATGCGGCCGTGGCCCGGCGAGCGGAAGTCCCAGAAGCGTCCGTCGGTGCCGAAATCGCTGTGGCCGCCGAAGACGCCGATCGGAGTCGGGCGCTCGGACCACCACACGTCCTTCACGTGGACGTTCCAGATGCGCGAGGAGAACGCGCGCAGGAACGCGAGGTAGTCGACGCCCTGATAGCCGAAGTGCGACGGATCGAAGTTGAAGCCGAAGCGCGGATGGCCGCCGAGCGCCGCGAGCGCGCGCTGGGTCGAAACGACGTCGAACGCGATCTCGGTCGGGTGCACTTCGAGCGCGAAACTGACGTCGACCTTGTCGTACGCGTCGAGGATCGGCTTCCACGCTTTCGCGAAGCTCGTGAAGCCTTGTTCGAGCTGCTTGGGCAGCACCGG
Organism: Planctomycetota bacterium; assembly: GCA_016220085.1. Classification (GTDB taxonomy): domain Bacteria; phylum Planctomycetota; class UBA1135; order UBA1135; genus JACRIN01. The sequence continues at coordinate 10,306 of JACRIN010000060.1, read as the reverse complement.
CGGGAAGCTGTAGAGCAAATGCCAGATCGGACTGCCGGTGAAGCCGACGACGACGGTGCGTCCGCTGCGAGCGAGCTGCTCCCTGACGCTCTTCGGCGCCGCGTCGAAGAACTTCCGCGCGGCCTTGCCGGTGTCGATCATCTCCTTCGCCGCGCGCTTCTGCACCTGCGCGGGATCGCCGTCACCCCACACGTGCTTCGGCAGGATCGCCTTGTGACGCTCGTCGATCGGATCGCTGACCGATTGACCGACCAAGTGGTTCGAGATCGCGAAGCAACCGAGGTTGTGCGAAGCGAGCAGCTCCCAGTGCTTCTTGCAGTAATCCTTCTCGGCGAGCGCGCGCTGGACCTCGAAGTGATCGCCCCAACACGCGAGCTCGAGGCCCTCGTAGCCGAACGACTTGGCCTTCTTGCAGAGCGTTTCGAGCGGCAGATCGGCCCACTGGCCGGTGAACAGCGAAACGGGACGCGGCATGTTCGATTCCTCGCGGGGTTCGGAGTGGAGCGGAGTCTAGCGCACGTCGGAGAGCTTGATCGCGGAGCGCTCGCGCGCCGAGACCAGCGCCGCTTCGAGCACGCGTTGGGTCTGGTAAGCGTCCTCGAAGTCCGGCAACGGCAGCTCGGGCGCCTCGCCGCCCAGCACGCGCAGGATGTCGGCCGCCATGTTGACGAAGCCGTGCTCGTAGCCGAGCACGTGCGCGTCGGGCCACCAGTGCTTCGCGTACGGGTGCCCGCCGCCGGCGGACGTGCTCATGATGCGCTGCCAGCCGCGCGTTTCGAGCGGCTGCGTCCCGTCGCAGAACCAGAGCACGTTCATGTCCTCGAACGAGAAGCGCAGCGAGCCCTTCTCGCCGTTCAGCTCGATGAAGTTGTCGTTCTGGTGACCGTGCGCGAGGCGCGTCGCCTCGAAGCTCGCGGTCGCGCCGCCCGCGAAGCTGGCGAGGAAGAGCACGCAGTCGTCGACGTCGCTCTTGCCCTTCTTCTTCGTGCCCGGGATCACGCGTTCCTTGACGAACGTGCGCTCGATCGCGCCGTGGATCTCGAAGATCTCCTCGCCGACGAGGAACCGCGCGAGATCGACGATGTGCGCATTGAGGTCGCCGTGGGCGCCGGTGCCCGCGTGCTTCTTCTGGAAGCGCCACAAGAGCGGCGTGTCCGCACCGCCCCAGCTCTGGAGGTAGTGCGCGCGCACGTGGTACACGCGGCCGATGCGACCGGCTTGCACGAGCTTCCACGCGAGCCCGACGGCGGGGCAACGGCGGTAGTTGTACCAGACGAAAGTCTTCGCCTTCCGCTTCGCCTTCTTCGCGGCGTCGCGCATCGCGCGCGCGTCGGCGAGCGAACCCGCGAGGGGCTTCTCGCACGCGACGTGCTTGGACGCTTCGAGCATCGCGATCGCTTGCTCCGCGTGCACGTCGTTCGGCGTGCCGACGTCGACGAGCTCGATCTCGTCGTCGGTGGCGAGCGTGCGCCAATCGGCGGTCCACTTCTTCCACCCCCAGTGCTTCGCGAACGCTTCGATCTCGCGAGCGTCGCGCGCGGCGACCGTGTGGCGCTCGGCGGTGCGCGCGAGCTCGAAGAAGTGGTTGACCTGGCTCCAGGCGTTCGAGTGCGCCCGGCCCATGAACTTCTGGCCGATCAACGCGACCTGCACGGCACGCGACATACGAATCCTCCGCGGAAAAAGGGCCGCTCAGGATAGCGATCCCGCCCTTCGCGGGCCCGTGCGCGCCGGCGCGAGAAGTTTCCTGCCCCGCGGCCCCGCCTACCTTCGGAAGTCCCTCTCGCCCCGACGTTCGGCCGACCGGCCCGGCGCGGAGCTTCTGAGGAGGAGAACCATGCACCGTGCGACGACCTTGACGTGCGTTTCGATCGCCTTCGCCGCCGCGGCGAGCTCGAGCGCGTCCGCGCAAACGAAGATCTTCCAGCTTGCAGGCGTGTCGGCGGGAGATGCCTTCGGCGCCGCCGCGAGCCGCGCGGGCGACGTCGACGGCGACGGTCTGATCGACTTCGCGCTCGCGAGCACGCAAGGCGGCGGCGGCAAGGGCTACGTCGACCTCTTCTCCGGACTCCGCGGCACGCCGATCCGCACGCTCACCGGTTCGGGCGTCGCCGAGGACTTCGGCGCGGCGCTCGCGGACCTCGGCGACCTCGACGGCGACGGCCGCGGCGAGGTCGCGGTCGGCGCGCCGCTCGCGAGCCCGAACGGCACGGGCTCCGGCCGCGTCGACGTGTTCGCCGGAGCGACCGGCGCGTTGCTCTACTCGCTCGGCGGCGATTTCGCGGGCGACCACTTCGGCTTCGCGCTCGCGCGCCTCGGCGATCTCGACGGCGACGGGCTCGCCGAGCTCGCGATCGGCGCGGTCGACGCCGATCCGAATGGAACGAGCTCCGGCTCGGTGCGCGTGGTCAGCGGCAAGAACGGCGCGAAGCTCTACACGCTCGACGGTGCGAGCGCGAACGCGCTGTTCGGCTTCGCGCTCGCCGCGCTCGACGACCAGGACGGCGACGGCGTCGCGGACTTCGCGGTCGGAGCCCCGTGCGCTCCCGGCGCGCAGCAGGCGGGCTCGGTGCGGCTGGTCTCCGGCGCGATCGGCGCGTCGCTGCAGACGCAGCGCGGTGGGTTCGCGCGCGCCGGGTACGGCTCGGCGCGCGCGAACGCGGGCGACGTCGACGGCGACGGGCTCGATGACGTCCTGCTCGGTGCGCCTCAAACGCAGAAGCAGAAGCGCGGTTACCTGCAAGTGTGGACCACGGGCCTCACCAACTTGCAGTGGGACATCGCCGGCGACTCGAACGGCGACGCGTTCGGCTCATCGGTCGCGGCGGCGGGCGATCCCGACGGCAATGGGCTCGCGGACTTCGCGGTCGGAGCACCCGGCGACGACGATGCGGGCGCGGAGTGCGGCTCGGTGCGCGTGCTCTCCGGCATCAGCGGCCAAGCGCTGTTCACCCAGTTCGGCGTGTCGACGGGCGCGAAGCTCGGCCAACGCCTCGACGGCGGTTTCGATGCCAGCGGCGACGGCGCGAGCGATCTGCTCGCGTCCGCCCCCGGCGAGGGCGCGAACGGCGCGGCGCGCTTGGTGTCGACGACGGTGCTCTCGCTCTCGACCGACGTGCACACCGTGTCGCTCGCGGCGCTCGGCAAGCAGAGCTTGACGCTCTCCGCCGATCCGTTCCTCTTCGCCGGCAAGGACTACGCCCTGCTCGGCTCGATGAAGGGCATCACGCCGAACACGACGTTCGGCGGCCTGTCGCTGCCGCTCGCGTTCGATCGGTACTTCCTCTACACGACCCGCAACGTCAGCGGGCCGATGACGAGCGCCCGCGGCAAGCTCGACGCGAACGGTCGCGCGAGCGCGGCGTTCGACTCCAACGTCCTTCCGACGCACCTGCCGTTCGCGGGCCAGACGTTCTTCCACGCGTTCGCGATCACCGACGCGAGCGGTCAGTCGCTCTTCGTCTCGAACGCCGTTCCGATCACGATTCTTCCCTGATGCTAGTGGGGTGATGTGTCGCCGCCTCGGCACCCTGCGTGCCGGGGCGGCGCTTTCGTTCGAGCACGCGGTCGACGAGCTCGGGCGGCGTGCCGATCGAGATCACCTCGACCCGCCCGAGGTGCGCGCGCGCCTCGGCGGTGGCGAAGCCGACTTTCGGGGCGGCGAACGTCGTCGTCAAGTCGACGTGCGGCGCCTCGGGACGAACGACGCCGAGGTCCGCGTCGAGCCCGGTCGGCAGATCGAGCGCGACCCGCAGCGGCGCGGGGCATGCGTCGAGCGCACGCACCCACGCAAGCGCGTCGTCTCGTAGCTCGCCTTCGAAGCCGGTGCCGAGGATCCCGTCGACCCACGCATCCCCGACCGCGTCGAGCCAGGTGGCCTCGGGCCGGACGAGCGTCGCGATCCCAAGCCCCAGCCGCTCGCAGATCGTGCGCATCGTGCGCGCGTCGCCGGAGAGCGCGTCGCCGGGACACAGGCTCGCGAGCCGGACGCCGATGCCGCGAGCGCGCAGGTGGCGCGCGACCACGTAGCCGTCGCCTCCGTTGTTGCCGCGTCCGCAGACAATCGAAACCATGCGCGGCGCGCGGCCGTGCGCGGCGTGGAACGCAGCGAGCAACGCTTCCGCTGCGCCGCGGCCCGCGTTCTCCATCAGGACGACGCCGGGGATGCCGAGCTCGTCGATCGCGATGCGATCGAGCTCGCGCACCTCGTCGCGAGTCAACGCGGGAATCGGCATCGAGATCATTGTGCTCTGACCGACTTCGAACGTCCACGCGGCGCGCGGACGCTACGCTCGCGGCCCATGGCTCGCGTGCGCTTCACTCCGCACCTCGTTCGCTTCTTCCCCGACCTCCGCGAGTGCGAGGTCGACGCGGTGTCGGTTCGGGACGCGGTGCGGGAGCTCGATCGGCGCTTCCCGGGGCTCGCCGCCTACCTCGTCGACGAACGCGGCGCGCTGCGCAAGCACGTCGTGATCTTCGTCGACGAGCGCGCGCTGATCGACCGCGAGGCCCTCGGCGATCCGCTCGGCCCCGCGAGCTCGGTGTACGTCTTCCAGGCACTTTCCGGAGGTTGAATCGATGCGCGGCGACACGCTGCTCCTCGGGACCCGCAAGGGTCTGTTGATCTACGAGCGCAAGGGTTCGGACTGGCGTCTCGCGCGCGTCGCCCATTCGGGCACGCCGGTCGCGTATGCGTCGGTGGATGCGCGCGACGGCGCGATGTGGGCCTGCTTGGATCACGGGCATTGGGGCCAGAAGCTCTCGCGCTCGCGCGATCGCGGCGCGACCTGGGAAGAGCTCGCCGCGCCGCGCTACCCCGACGGGACCGAGATCTCGGATGGCTTCCCGGTCCCCGGCACCGAACGACCGCGCAAGCCGGCGACGCTGCGCTACCTCTGGGTCTTCCAGGAAGGCGGCCGCGACGAGCCCGAGCGCGTGTACCTCGGCACCGAACCCGGCGGCCTCTTCGTCTCGAACGACAAAGGCGCGAGCTTCGAGCTCGTTCGCGCTCTCTGGGATCACCCCTCCCGTCTCGATGCGTGGGCGGGCGGCGGGCGCGACCAGCCGGGCATCCATTCGATCGTCGTCGACCCGCGCGACTCGCGACACGTGCTCGTCGCGATCTCGAGCGCGGGCGTGTTCGAGACGCGCGACGGCGGAGCGACGTGGAATCCGAGGAACCGAGGCACGACCGTCGACTACTCGCCGACGCCCGACGCCGAAGTCGGCCAGGACGTCCACTGCCTGGTCGCGTGCCCCGCCGCGCCCGATCGCTTGTGGCAACAGAACCACTTCGGCATCTGGAAGAGCGACGACGGCGCCGCGAACTGGATCAAGGTGTCACAGCCCGAGGGCCCCGCGCGCTTCGGCTTCCCGATCGCCGTCGACGAGCGCGATGCGCGGACCGCGTGGGTCGTGCCCGCGAAGGGCGACCAGGACCGCGCCGCGTTCGCCGAGCGTCTCACGGTCTGCCGCACGACCGACGCCGGCGCGACGTGGACCGCGCTCCGCAACGGCTTCCCCGACGAGCCGACGTTCGACATCGTCTATCGTCACGCGCTCGACCTCGCGGGTGCCCGACTCGCGCTCGGCAGCACCACGGGCAACGTGTACTGGAGCGACGACCGCGGCGAATCGTGGCGCGCGCTGTCGCACCACCTGCCGCCGGTCTACTCCGTGCGCTTCGCGTGACTCGACGCGTCGGCCGTGCGGAGGTCGACGCGCTCGAAGATCAGGTAGTCCTGCTCCCAGCTGCGCGGCAGGTGCATCGGATCGGGATGCAGGTCGCCATTCCCGTTCTCGTTGAAGCGCTGGATCGGCCGATAGCGCGCTGCGAGCTCCGGATCCGCGAGGAAGCGGCCCAAGCGGTACTCGTTGACGACCCACACGACGTACTCCGGCGCGTGCGCGCGCAGGACGTCGCACTGATGCGCGAAGTGCAGGGCTTCCGGCCACACCAGCCCCTCGCTGTCGAGGATCCGCGCGCCGCTCAGGAAGCCGATCGCGCCGATGTCGGACGCGAGCACGGTGACGCCACGCTCGCCGAGCCGCGCGTCGCGCGCCCAGTTCGCGAGCGGCTCGTAGACGTTCGGCGTGATCCGGTCCTTGTGGTTCGTCGCGACCCAGGAGATCGAGCCGAGCGCCCCGAGCGCGAGCGCCGGCGCGAGCGCGAAGCGCACCGCGCGACCGCGCCCGGCGGCGCGCAACGTGCCGACGCGCTCGATCACGGATTCGAGGCCGAGCCCGAGCGCGACGCACCACGACACCAACGCGACGTAGTAGTACCAACCCCACGTCTTGGTCCCGACGAACGCGTACGAGGCGACCATCGCCGCGCCGAGGAAGAGCAGCGGCCGCACGCGCGAAGCCGGGAGCAACCCGCGCAGGTAGCCGAGCGCCGCGAACGGCACCAGGAGCTTCATCGGCAGCGTCGGCCCGAAGCCCTGCGCGAGGATCTCCGGCACGCGCGTCAGCTTGGTCGCCCACGTCGAGTGCTTGCCCTTCGCGACCACCGACTGCGGGATCGGTTGTCCGTAGACCTGGAGCAACGTCAACGTCGACACCAGGCCGATCACGACGACGGGCAGCACGAAGCGCAGGAGCGCGCGCCGATCGCGGCGCTGGATCCACGCGAGCGCCGCGAGCAGGAAGAGCGACTCCGGCCGCACCAGGCAACAGAGTCCGCCGAGCACGCCCGACGCGAACGCCCAGCCGCCTTGCGCCGCGGTGATCGCGCCGAGCGCGAGCGCGACGAGCAGCGGCGGCTCCATCCCGCCGATCGCGATCCGCGCGATCTGCGGCACCGCCGCGAACGCGCCGAGCGCGATGACGGTGACCATCGGACGGCGCCCGAGCAGGTGCGCGAGCAGGACCGCGGAGATCGACTCGCAGAGGATGTTGAACGCGATCGAGCTCTTGACGATCGGCAGCCCGACCGCGGCGAGCGCCGAGAGGATCAGCGTGTAGAGCGGCGTGGTCGTGCCGAGCACCGGCTCCCACTCCGCGCCGGGGTTGTATTGGAGCCCCTTGCCTTGCGCCAAGTTCTCGGCGTAGCGGTACGTGATGAAGGCGTCGTCGTAGATCGGAAAGCTCTGCAGCGCGATCACGCGGCAGATCGCCAGGGCGACCACCAACACCCCGACCGCCGTCCAGTTCAGACGCGGGTCGGTCGATCGAACGGCGTCGGGGGTCATGCGCTCCGCGGCGCCGGAGGCGCCGGCCGCACTACGAGCCCGACGACCGGAACGGATCCGGAAAAAACGCCGGGGCGGCGGGAAATCGGGGGAGGGAGCGACATGGGACGACGGCCAACATCCTTTCGGCCGCGCGAGCGTTACTCATTTAAGGGGAAAACGCTCCCCGCGCGAAGCCGTGACGCCCGGAAAGCTCGCGGCGGGTCGCCGAGAGCCCCCTACGCGCCGCGACGGGCGTTCAGCGGCGCTGCGCCGCGACCCCTTGGAGCTTCACTCGCACCGTCTCGACCTTGCCGTCGCGGCGGACGGACACCGGCACCTCGTCGCCGATGTCGTAGCCGTCCAGCGCGTCGCGGAGCTCGTCCATCGAGCGCACCTGCCGCTCGCCGACGCCGAGGATCACGTCGTAGACCTCGTCGCCGTTGTCGCGGACGCGCGGCGCCTGGATGCCGGCGCGCGCAGCAGCCCCGCCGCTCTCGACGCCCGCGACGATCAGGCCGCCGGCGCGTAGGACGCGCGACGCGTGCTCGTTGATCGAAACGCCGAGGCCCGGTCGCTCGACGTCGATGCCGCGGATCAGCTTGGGCACGATCCGGTTGATCGTGTCGACCGGCACGGCGAAGCCGACGCCGGAGCTGGTGCCGCTCGCGCTCAGGATCGCGGTGTTCATGCCGATCAGTCGGCCCGCGGAGTCCATCAACGGACCGCCGGAATTGCCCGGGTTGATCGCCGCGTCGGTCTGCACGACGTTGCGGATGCGGCGAGCGCTCTTCGAGCGAATCTCGCGATTCAGGCCGCTGATGATGCCCGTGGTCAGCGTCTGATCGAGACCGAACGGGTGGCCGATCGCGTACACCTTCTGTCCGACCTGCAGATCGGCGGAACGCCCGAGCTGGAGCGGCACGAGCTTGTCGCTCGGCGCGTCGACCTTGAGCACGGCGATGTCGCTGTCGGGGTCGACTCCGACCGCCGCGGCGTCGAACGTGTCGCCGTTCGCGAAGGTCACCTTGAACCGCGAGCCATTCGCGACGACGTGGAAGTTGGTGACGACGTGCCCGTCGTCGTCCCACACGAAGCCCGAGCCGGTGCCCTGAGGCACCTCGGCGACGTCCATGTCCCAGTAGCTCGTCCGGTAGAGCCCGATGTTCGTGACGTTGACGGTCGCGGGGGACACCGAACGGAAGAGCTCGACCGTGCGCCGTTCGTCGGGCTCGAGTTCGGAACGCTCGGCGACCGGGCGCGGCTCGGCGCTCGAGAGCGCGCACGCGGCGTCGCCGCGGCCGGAGAAATGCCAGATCAGCGCCAGCGAGAGCACGGCGACGAAGAGCACCGAGGTCGCCGCACGCCCGGCTCGCCTCACGGCCTCAGCGGAAGTCGACCGGCCTGACCGAGCCGACCGGACGGAGAGGGCGGACCGGGCCGACCCGGCGAAGCGCATCAGGTTTCGAGGCGTGTTCATCGTTGTTCAGGCTCCTCCGTGGGAGCCGGCGTACGAGGCGCGTCGCCTGCTCGTTGGAGATCTTCGGCGGCGCGCTCGAAGCCCTGGCGCAACTCGGCCCAAGCCTCCGCGCCCACCTCGGCCAGGGAGTCCAGCTTTTCGCGAGCCTTGACCTTGCGAGCCTCGACGTCTTCGAGGGCCTTGCGCCACTGCTCCGTGGCCTCACCGCGCTGCTCGTCGAGTTTGCTCCGGAGCTCCCGCGCTTCCTGGTCGAGCCGCTCGATCGCTGCTTCGAGCCCCGAACGTGCGCGCTCCTTCTCAGACTCGAAACGCTCGCGAGCGCGAGCCTCCTGCTCCGGCGAGCACGCGAAGAGACCCCCGAGCAACGCGAGCAAGCAGAGTGTGCGCATGATGTTTCGATTCTAGTCGCTCGCCCGCGCCTTCCCAGTCGTCGGGAGCGTGGTACGATTCGATCCGACATGGCGCCCTCGCATTGTTGGTGTTCGCCCCGGCGGCCCGCGGTTCCCGCGGAGGCCCGAGGACCGAGCGACTGACCCGCTCCTCTCCGACCTCCTACGCGCACCGAGGGCCTCCACCAGGAGGCCTTTTTCGTATCCAGTCTTCCCCCACGATTTCCCCGATCCACGCACCATGGAGTTCTCCTCCGCCCGGTCGACCTCGCGCGTCCAGACGCGCACAGAGCGAAACCCGCGCGGCGTCGCCCCTCCCGAGCTTCGCTCCGAACGCGAACGCTCCTCTCGCTGCTCGACAACCGGAGTTGCACCTTGAAGCCGTCCTACCTCGTCCTCGCTTCGTCCGCGCGCCGCCTGAACGTCCCTCCGAGCAACGCCTCGCCCGCGTGGCGCGCCGCGCGAACGGGTTCGACGCTCGCGACGCCCACGACAAGCGACACGCGCGAGCGATTCGGCGCAGCGGTGCGGCCATGAGCGCGCGCGATGCACTGCGTCGGGTCCTGCGGGGCCAGACGCTCGGCCGAGACGAAGCGCGCGAGCTCTTGGTCGCCGTCGCGCACGACGAGGCCTCCGCGGACGAGGCGGTCGTGCGGAGCGCGCTGTTCGCGGCGCTCGCGACCCGCGGCGAGAGCATCGACGAGCTGGTCGGCGCGGCCGAGGCGCTGCGCGCAACCGGCAGGCGCTTCGAGCACGCGTTCCCCGACGCGATCGACTTCAGCGGCACCGGAGGCGACGCTTTCTACACGTTCAACGTGACCGCGGCCGCGGGCTTGGTCGCGGCGTCCGCCGGAGCGCGCGTGATCCTGCAGGGCGAGCGCGCGCTCGCGACCGCGTGCGCGAGCGCCGACCTGCTCGAAGCCGCGGGGCTCTCGCTCGAGCTCGAGCCCGAGGCGTCGGCGCAGGTGCTCGAAGAGGTCGGAATCACGTTCCTCCATTCTCCGATCTACCACCCGGCGCTCGCGGCGACCGCCGGCCTGCGCCGCGCGCTCGGCGTGCGGACGCTGCTCGACCTCGCGGCGCCGCTCTCGCACCCCGCGCACCTTTCGCGCCAGATCGTCGGCGTCGGCGAGCGCGTGCGCGCGGCGCGCGTCGCTGCGGCGCTCGGCGAACTCGGCACCGAGCGCGCCTTCGTCGTCCACGGCGCGGGCGGCGCGGACGAGCTCACGCTCGCCGGCGAGAACTTGGTGCTCCGCCTCGGCGCC
>JACRIN010000059.1 GCA_016220085.1 Planctomycetota bacterium | reverse complement strand
GCGCGAGTTCCGCGAGCTCTTCAAGCAGGGCTACCGCGGCTCGCGCTTCTCGTTCGGCTACCCTGCGTGCCCGCGGCTCGAGGACCAGGAGCTCCTGCTGTCGCTGCTCGGCGCCGACAAGATCGGCATCACGATGTCCGAGGACTTCCAACTCTGGCCCGAGCAGTCGACCAGCGCTCTGGTCGTCCACCACCCGAACGCCAAGTACTTCACGATCTGAGCGCCCCCTCGAGACTGTAGGATCTGCTCCGAGCCTGGAGCGATGAGCGACCGCCCCCTCTATCCCGAACTGCAGTTGCCTGGTGAAGTCGTCGACACGCTGCGACTGATGAACCCGTGGTGGGAGGGACGTCCCGCCAAGCCGCTCCCGACGACCGAACGACATCTCGTCGCCCAACTCGAACGTCGCCTGCGCGACCGCTTGGCGCCGATCGTGGTGCTGCGCGGACCTCGGCAGATCGGCAAGACGACCGCGCAGCAGCAGCTGCTCCAGAAACTGCTCGCGCGCGGCGTGCCGGCGAAGAGCATCCTCCGCGTCCAATGGGACGAGCTCGGCGAGCTCCAGAAACTCGGCAAGCTGGAGAGTCCGATCCTGAGGGTCGTCGAGTGGTACGAGCGGAACGTCCTCGGGCGCACGCTCAACCAGGCCGCCCACGACGGGCAATCGACCTACGTCTTCTTCGACGAAGTGCAGAACCTGAAGCACTGGTCCGAGCAGCTGAAGTTCCTCGTCGACCAGCACTCCACGCAGGTCGTCGTGACCGGCAGCTCCGCCCTGCGCATCGAGCGTGGTCGCGACAGCCTCGCGGGTCGCATCACCACGTTGGAGGCCGGCGTGCTTTCTCTGACGGAGATCGCACGCTTCCGGCGCATCGACCTCGGGCAACCCTTCCTGGCGGACAACGGACTGGAGCCGCTGACCCGGCGGGATTTTTGGGCGGAACTCGAACGCCACGGACGTGCAAGAGCGACCGACCGCGATCGCGTGTTCGCCTGGTTCTCCGAACGCGGGGGCTATCCCCTCGCCCACGATCGCGCCGACATCGACTGGCCGAAGATCGCCGATCAGCTGAATGAGACGGTGATCCAGCGAGTGATCCAGCACGACCTCCGCCTCGGCGACGTCGGACGCAAGCGTGATCAGCAGCTGCTCGAAGAACTCTTCCGCCTAGTCTGCCGATATGCCGGACAGCAGCCGGATCGCTCCCTGCTGAGGCGGGAGATCGACCGAGCGCTTCACGGCAACATCGGCGAGCAACGCGTCGGCAACTACCTCGAGTTCTTGGGCGAGACGTTGCTCGTGCGTCTCATCGAGCCGCTCGAGATCCGGCTCAAGAAGAAGCGCAGCGCGGCGAAACTGTGTTTGTCGGACCATGCGTTGCGCGCGAGCTGGTTGCAGGAGATCGTTCCCTTGGCGCCCGATCGCCTGGCCATGGAACCGCACCTCGCGACGCTTGCCGGGCATATCGCCGAGAGCGTGGTCGGCGCGTGCCTATCGACGATCACCGGCCTCGACATCTCTCACGTACCGGATCGCAAGGACCAACCCGAGCTCGATTTCGTTATCACGGTCGGCACGAAACGGATCCCGATCGAGGTGAAGTACCAGCGACGCATCGACCCGCTGCGCGACACCGAGGGCCTGCGCACGTTCCTCGAGAACACGTCGAACAACGCACCGTTCGGCCTGCTGGTGACGCAATCGGACGGCGCGGAGATCCCGGATCCGCGGATCATCGCGCTGCCGCTCTCGAGTTTGATGCTCCTGCGCTGACGCATTCCGCGCGGCGGCTCGCGTGTGTCCCGCTCGGCTTCGCGCCGTGTGCGAGGCAGAGGGACCAGGAGGTGCTGCTGCTCGCGCTCGGCTCGCGGAAGCAGCTCGGCGTAACGCTGTCCGACGACTTCCAACCCCGGCCCGAGCCGTCGGCACTCACGCGTCCGCGCCACGCCGGTCCGCGTGACGCGAAGTCAGCGGAGTCGAGGCGGAGTCGGCACCTCCGGCACTCGCCAGCGCACGGGCCAAGTCGGCTGCTGCGGCGTACAGCGGGCCGAGCGCATCGAAGATCGATTCGTCGGCGGGCCAACTCGGCGGCTGGCCGAGCTGGCGCAGGACGAGCGCGGGCGACGCCGGCGCGTCGAATCGAAAACTCATGGCGGACAGCCGCGTGCGCGGGAGCTCGTAGTCAGCAGCGGTGCCGGTCGCGTCGAGGACCACGGAGTCGATGTCGACTGCGCCATGCGAAACGGAATCGGATTCGCTCGCGAGCTGTGACGAAGCCGAGCCTCGCGCGCGCGTCCGCCGTTGTCGCATCTCGGCCGGTGCTCGCGCTTCTCGCAGCGCATCCAGCACCTCGGCTTTGCCACGCCCGCGCAACTCGAACAGGAAGAACGGATCGCGATCGAGCGCCTCGCCGAGCACGTAGTGCAATGCCGCGACGTGCTTGCACGGATTCGCCCAGTCGGGGCACGAGCACGTCGTCGTGAGATCGGCGGAGCCCGAGGGGAACAGGCTGACCTTGGCCGCAGCGAACGCCTCGTCGATCTCGCGCGGCATTGCACCGTCGAGCAGCTGCGCGGCGAACGTGGCCCTCGCCGCCAGCGCACGGATCGTGCGCTTCCACTCTGCGTCCGAGAGCGCGCACACGCGAATCTCGACGTCGTACACGCGCGAGCCGGTGACGCGCGCGCGCGCGCATCCGCGCTCGAGCTCCAGGTCGTGCACGCGCCCCGCGCGCGCGTAGCTGCGGCCGCGAGAAAGCCGATTCGAGTAGCCGCTGGAGATGTGTTGCAGCGCGTCGATCCAGCGAGCTCCCCACCAGGTTGCTCCGATGCGGCCGACGACGAGCCCCGACTTCGGCGCGGCCTTCTTCGGGCGCGAACGGGCATAGCCCCAAAAGTCATCCCATCCCGACCTCCGGCTCATGGCGAGAGCTCCTTTCGAGCTTGGCGGCGCGTGCGCGGCGCGCTCGTCACGGCGAACGCTTCACTCTCGGTGTCCTCGCCGTCGACGGCAACTTCGCCTGCGAGCGCGCACAGCTCGCGCAACTCCGCGGTCCCGAGCTCGGTGATCCAGCTCTCCCCCGCTCCGACGACGCGCGCGGCGAGCGAGCGCTTGCTTTCCAACAGGCGCGCGACCCGTTCCTCGACGGTTCCCGCGCAGACGAGTTTGTGCACCGCGACCGCACGCGTCTGTCCGATACGCCACGCTCGGTCGGTCGCCTGATCCTCGACCGCCGGATTCCACCAGCGGTCGAAATGGAACACGCGCGTGGCCGCGGTCAGGTTCAGACCCGTTCCACCTGCCTTCAGCGAAAGCACGAACACGCGCGGGCCGCGCACCTCCTCCTGGAATCGCCGCACCATGCGCTCACGCGCCGGGAGCGAGGTGCCGCCGTGCAGGAACAGCACTTCGCCCGCGAGGGCGCGCGACAGATGCGTGACCAGCCGCTCCCCCATCTCACGGTACTGCGTGAAGACGAGCGCCTTGTCGCCTTCTGCGAGCGCCTCTTCCAGCATCTCGGTCAAGCGCGACAGCTTGCCCGAGCGCTGCTCGAGTGGCGCCGATTCGCCCAGGAACTGCGCCGGGTGATTGCAGATCTGCTTGAGCGCGGTGATCAGCGCGAGCACCTTGCCGCGGCGCGCGATCCCTTCGGAGTCCGCGATCACTTCGAGCGCCTCGTCGAGCGCCGCCTGGTAGAGCGTCGCCTGCTCGCGCGTCAAGGAGCACGCCACCGTCATCTCGTTCTTCGGGGGCAGGTCGCGGATCACCGCTGGATCGCTCTTCAAGCGCCGCAGCAAGAACGGTCGCACGATGCGCGCGAGCCGCTCCGCCGCGGCCGCGTCGCCCCAGCGCTCGACCGGCAAAGCAAACGTCCGCCGGAACGACTCCATCGAACCCAGCACTCCGGGCGTCGTGAACTCGAGGATCGACCACAGCTCCGAGAGTCGGTTCTCGACCGGCGTGCCGGTCATCGCGATGCGGTGCGAGGCGCGCAGCGACCGTGCCGCTCGCGCTCCCCGCGAGGCGGGATTCTTGACGTTCTGAGCCTCGTCGAGGATCGCAACCGACCAAGCGACAGCGCCGAAGAGCTCCGCATCGCGACGCAGCAGACCGTAAGTTGTGACGACCAGCGCGCCGGCCGCGTTCCGGGCGAGCGCGTCCGCGCTTCGCGCGCGCTCGTCGCCGTAGTGGCGCACCACCGGAATCGACGGCGCGAATCGCGCAGCCTCGCGCTCCCAGTTCGCGACCACGGAAGTCGGGCACACCAGCAACACCGGACGGCGGTCGCGCGCATCGACCTCGCGTCGCAGCAGCAGGTACGCGAGCACTTGCACGGTCTTGCCGAGCCCCATGTCGTCGGCGAGGCACCCGCCGAGCCCGAGTTCGGCCATCGTGGCCAACCACGCGACCCCACGTGCCTGGTACGGTCGCAACACTCCGCGGAACGTCGCGGGCGGCGCGGCTTCGCGCAGCGCGGCGCCACGCAGCCGCTCGATCGCGGCCGAGAGCGCGCCCTCGGCGACGACTGCGACCGAGAGCCCTCCCGGCGTAGGCTCCGTCTCGCCCGCGAGCGCGGCGGTCCACGCGCGAACGGCAGGCAGTGTCACGGCTCCTTCGCCGAGCAGTCGCTGGGCCTCCTGGAGCTCAGTCGATTCCACCGCGACCCACTGACCGCGCCAGCGGACGAGCGGCGCTTTGAACCTGGCGAGCGCGCGCAGGTCCGCCACGGACAGCGACTCGTCACCGAGCGCAACCTCCCAGCGCACGGCGAACACGTCGGACTCGCCGAAGGTGCTCGCGCCCGCGCTCGCTCTGGTTGCGGATTCGCGTGCGCCAACGAGCATCTTCAACTTGAGTCGACGTCGGCCCGAGCGCGTGAGTTCGGCCGGGAGCACGACCGCAAGTCCCGCCTCCCTGAGCGCGGCGGCGCCCGCGCCGAGGAACGACCACGCTTCGGTCGCGTCGAGCACGAGCTCCGAGGGTGCCGCTTCGTCCAGGCTGCGCGCAATCGGCGGGAACAGTCGCGCCGCGAGACCGAGCGAGCGCAACAGGTGCTCCTGCGGCGCCGAAAACGTACGACCTAGGTGCTCCAGGCGCTTGCCACGGGCGCGCCAGACATCCGCGGCCGAGAGGAGCAGGCTCGGATCGTCGCCCGCCTGGAGGAAGTAGCGCAATCGGAAGTCGTCTGCGGACTTCGTGCGTTTGCGTGACGAGACGTTTGAAACCGCGCTCGAAGGCAATTCGAGCCGCAGGCACGCGCGCGGTGCTCCCGACTGGAGCCCCCGCGCGGGCGCCGCCCACGCGTCGAGCTCGTCGAGCAGCGTGCGCTCGCGAAATCCGACCGGTGCGAAACTCGTGTCGTGCACTTGCAGTGCGGTCGCGAACCGTCGGTGCCACGGCAGGTCGCTCGCCTGTGCGCGCCGTCGCGCCCGAACCGGCGACTCGTGCTCGCGTCGCCGACCATCCGCGCGGAGCGCCGCGCGCACGAGCGCGTCCGCCGCGCAGTCGAAGAAAGTGCGCATCAATGCCTCGGGGGACCACACGACGACGCGCCGCGCGGCGGTCCTGCGCGTTCGCGCACCGGGACCCGATGAAGTTGACGTCGCAGCGCGCTCCAGCGGTACCGCGTGCGCCGCCGGCGGCATCGCGGCGACCAGCGTGGCAAGCCGCTCGGCGTCCTCGCGGGCCGACCACGCAACACCCCACCGCGCCTGCGTCCCCTCCGGGGTCGCCACCACGCGCGGAACGATCCGTTCCCGCGCCACCAGCTCGAGCGCGAGCTTCGCCGCGCAGCTCCAAACCGCGACCGAAGGCGACGCGCGCTCCAACTCCTCGGCCTCGACCGCAGCCAGCGCCGGCAGTGCGTCGAGCAGCGGGATCTCGACGCCCTCGACTTCCCGCGCCGCGTGCTCTTCGTCGACCACGCGCGCCCGCGCCGCGAGAGCGCCTGCGTTGGCCGCCGCGGCCCGATCGGCCCCCCACGCGAAGAACCGCGCGTGGCCGTGGGGCAGGAAGAGCAGATGATTCATGACGCGGAGTGCCACTCGGGCGATTCGACGCGGACGCCCCCGCTCCGCGCGCGAAAGGTTACACGCGCGGAGTGCGAGTCGAAAGTCGACTTCGGACCGCTTCGCGCCTGCCCCGACGAGTCGCGGCGGCTCGACGAATCGCGGTCGGAAAGCGAGGGCTCCATCAGACCCACTCGCGTGCCTCGGCCGCGGTTTGGGGTGACCGTGCGACGCGGCGATTCTCGCACTCCCGACGAACCTCAACCGCGAGGGCCAGGAAACACCGCTCGTGCTGCTCGGTACCGACTCGTTGGGCCTCACGAGACACGAGGACTTCCAACTCTGGCCCGAGCAGTCGACCAGCGCGCTCGTCGTCCCCCGCCCTACTCCCGAGTACTTCACTATCTGAGCGGACGACAACGAATTCGTGGACAGCGCGTGAGCGGAGCACGACGATGCGTGCGGTGACTCCGTCGTTCCACATCCGAGTGATCGACCGGCCGATCGGGCAAACCGAATTCGCGCCGCTTCTCGGTCAACCGTTCCCGGACATGATCAAGTTCGTCGTCGACCTCGAACGACGGGTGATCGCGCTCGGCGGAGAGCTCCATGCCGACGGGGAAGCGGTGTTGATCGAACAAGGCTCGCGCCAGGATGCGCTCTGGGGCGGCAACTACTATCCCGGCGCCGGCGAGGCTGACTGCATCGAGTACACGTCGATGATCAACATCCGGCCGTCGGCCGGAAACCGCAGCATCGGCGTGGAATCTCCCGACCTTCGACGGCGGATCCACGACCTCGTCGTCGCGCTGGTCGGGAAGGGAGAGCCGCTGCCGTGACTCAACACGCGGAACTCACCGCAAAGCGCTGGTCGGAGTTCGATCGCGGTCAGCAATTGCTGCAGATCGCTGCGGAGATGCACCGC
Source organism: Planctomycetota bacterium (assembly GCA_016220085.1). Lineage (GTDB taxonomy): Bacteria > Planctomycetota > UBA1135 > UBA1135 > JACRIN01. The sequence continues at coordinate 26,454 of JACRIN010000059.1, read as the reverse complement.
GCGACACGCTGGGTGCGACTCGGAGACGCCGACCGTGCGCGGGCCGGGTACGAACGCGTGCTGCGGCTCGTCGACCTGACGGTCGAAGTGCAGCACAGCGCGAGCTTGCGGCGCGAGCTCCTGCGTTGGCGCGACCTCGCTGCGGAACTCTACGTCGCCGAGAGCCCTAGCGCCGACGCACATCGAAGCGCGCTTCGCGTCCTGCTCCAGTTGCATCCGGCCACCGCAGCACAAATCGACGCGCTCGGCGCTTGAACACGCTCGTTCGGAGCGAACGGCGAGATACGACGCCGCCGACGCCGCCGACGCCGCCGACGCCGCCATCGGACGCCCGGAGCGGGGGCTGGCGACGGCCCTCGGCGCAAGCGACCGGCCCAGCAACGGAACCGTCGCGGGCTAGAGCCGCGGACTGCCGGTGCGCGCGACGCTGTCCATCGCAGCGACGAGCTGCTTCGCGAGTCCGGGTTCGTGCGAGCTGTGGCCTGCGTCGTCGACGACCACGTAGCTCGCCTCGGGCCACGCGCGGTGCAAATCGTCGGCGCCGACGATCGGGCACACGAGGTCGTAGCGTCCGTGCACGAAGAATGCGGGCAGATGGCGCACACGCGGCAAGTCGCGCAGCAAGCGATCGTCGGGCGTGAAGCGCTGGTTGCGCAGATAGTGAGCCTCGAGGCGCGCGAGAGCCCAGCTCGTCGTGTCGTTCGTCAAGAGCGAGAGGAACTCGGGGTTCGGCAGCAGCGTGCACGCCGAACCCTCGTAGGTCGCCCACGCCTTCGCCGCGGCGCGCGCGACGTGCTCGTCCTGACTGTGAAGGAGCTCCCAGTAAGCCTCGAGCAGATCGTTGCGGCGCTGCGCGGGCACGTGCTCGGCGAAATCGCGCCAGAGCTCCGGCGCGAGCGCGCGCAAGCCGTAGAACCACCAATCGACCTCGAGCTGGCGCAAGAGCCAGATGCCGCGCAAGCACAACGACGACACGCGCTCGGGATGGCGCTCGGCGTAGTAGAGGCCGAGCGTGCTCCCCCACGAACCGCCGAAGACGTGCCACTTCTCGATGCCGAGCCGCGCGCGGATGCGCTCGAAGTCGGCGACCAGGTCGTCGATCGTGTTCTCCGCGAGCTCGCCGAGCGGCGTGCTGCGGCCCGCGCCGCGCTGATCGACGAGCACCACGCGGAACGCGCGCGGATCGAAGAAGCGCCGGTCCGTCGTCGAGCAGCCCGCACCCGGCCCGCCGTGCACGAAGAGCACCGGCGCGCCGTCGGGATTGCCGCACTGCTCGAAGCAGAGCGTGTGGCGGGCCGTGACGGCGAGGCGCTCGGTGTGGAACGGCTCGAGCTCGGGATAGAGGCCGGGAGGTGCGATGCGCGCGAGGTTACCAGACGCCGGAGCGGTCGAGGAACGACTGCCTCGCATGACTGTGCAACGGCACGCGCTGGACGCGCGACGCGTCCTCGGCCGTTCAGCGGTTGCACAGCGATGAGCGGCAAGCTCAGGCCCGGGGTTACTGCCTCTCATCGCTGTGCAACGGCTCGCCTCGGAGGCGCGACGCGTCCGCCGCGTTCAGCCGAGGCACGACGATGAGGGGCAAGCTCGTGCCCGGCGGTTCGAACCCCGGACTGCCGCGCGGGAACGAGCGAACGCGGGGCGGTACGCTCTACCGATGATCACGATCCTCGGCACCGGTCTCCTGGGTTCCGGCTTCGCGCACGCGCTCCGCAAGCGCGGCGACGAGGTCCGCGTCTGGAATCGCTCGCCCGACAAGGCGCGCTCGCTCGCGGCGATCGGCGCCACGCCGATTGCCGATCCCGCCGAGGCCGTGCGCGGCGCCGAGCGCACCCACATCGTGGTCTCCGACGACGCCGCGATCGACGCCGTGCTCGCCGCCGCCGCGCCCGGCTTCGCGCCCGGTGCGCTCGTGCTCGACCACTCGACGACGTCGACGGCCGGCGCGCGCGAGCGCACGGCGCGTTGGCGCGAACGCGGCGTGAGCTACCAGCACGCACCGGTCTTCATGGGCCCGCAGAATGCCGCGGAGTCGACGGGCGTGATGCTGATCTCCGGCGATCGCGAGCTCGTCGCGCGCGTCTCGCCGCTGCTCGCGCCGCTGACGGGCAAGCTCGTCGACCTGGGTCCGCGCGTCGACGCCGCCGCCGCGTACAAGCTGCTCGGCAACCTCTTCCTCATGGCGCTGACCGCGGGCTTCACCGACGTGCTCGCACTCGCGAAGGCGATGAGCGTCTCGCCCGCGGAGGTCGCGGGCCTGTTCGATCACTTCAATCCGGGCGCGGCCGTCCCCGCGCGTTTCAAGCGGATCCTCGCCGCGGACTTCGACCATCCCTCGTGGGAGCTCGCGATGGCGCGCAAGGACGCGCGGCTGATGCAGGCCGAGGCGGATGCGTCCGGCGTCGCGCTGTCGCTGCTGCCTGCGTTCGCGGCGCGCATGGACGGCTCGATCGCGGACGGCCACGCGCATTTGGATTGGACGGTGGTCGCGAAGGCGTTCGTCGGCGGCTCGCAGTGAGCGGGTCTCGGCGATCGCCACCTGGAACCTCAACGTGCCGACGGACGCCTCCGACTCAGCCACCCCCGCCGTGCCGCGCCGTCGGCGGGACGTGCGCGTCGACGCGACCGGCGTTCGGCTTCGTCCGGTCGAGCGACGCGACCTGGCGACGCTGTTCGAGTTCGAGATCGACGCGGAATCGAATGCGCTGGCGGGGACCAAGCCGCGGACGCGCGAGGCCTTCTTCGCGGCCTGGGAACGAAACCTGGTGAACCCGGAGATCCACGCTCGGGTGATCGAGCTCGATGGAGCTCGCGGGGACGGAGCGGTCGAGATCGTCGGCACGATCGCGCGCTTCCAAGCCAACGGGCAAGATCACATCGGATACTGGATCTCGCGAGCGCACTGGGGCAAGGGCATCGCGTCGCGCGCGCTCGAGTCGTTCCTCGACCTCGAACCCCGTCGCCCGCTGCACGCGACCGCGGCGACCAACAACGCGCGCTCGCGGCGCATCCTGGAGAAGTGCGACTTCGTGCTCGTGCACGTCCGCACGGACCAAGAGACTGAGCGCTTCCTCGAGCGAGAGATCGCCGAGTTCGTGCTCGGATAAGCGGACGCCGCGCACGACCTTCGTCGTCCGCGCGTCCGGCGTCGTGCGCGAAACGACCAGGTCGAGTCACACGAACCGAATCGTGCGCCGCCGGCGATCACTCGAGCTCGCGGCGCAGACTCTCGCGGGCGGCGTTGAGGCGCGAATCGACGGTGCCGAGCGGGATCCCGAGGACGGCGGCGATCTCCGCGCGCGGCACGTCCTCGAGGGCGGCGAGCGCGAGCACCGCCCGCTGAGCGAACGGCAGGCGCGAGATCGCGGCGAGCAGCCGCAGCGCGCCCTCGCGACGCTCGAGTTCGCGACTGGGATCCTCCTGTCCGCGGCTCTCGTCGCCCACAGCGCTGCTGCCCGGCTCGTTCGTGAGCTCGGTCCAATCGACGCGCGACTCGTCGTGGCGCCGACGTCGACTGCGCACGCGTGTCGCGGCTCGCAACGCGACGCGGAAGACCCACGTCGAGAAGCGCGCCTCGCCGCGGAAGCTCGACAGCGCACGCAGGATGTCGACGAACGCCTCCTGACGCGCGTCCTCGGCGTCGGCGGGATCGCAAGTCACTCGCAGGCAGAGCTGGAACACCGGCTCTCCGAGCCGATTGAATGCCTCGGTCTTCGCGGCGGCGCGCACGCGCCCGTCGTCGGACTTCAGGCGAGCGACGAGCGAAGCTTCGACTTGCGGATCGATCACTTCCGGTCGCCTCGCTTGCCGCGCACCGAGTGGCGATCGCTCGAAGGCTCGCGCCCCCCATCGTCGGCAGCGTCGTCGTCGTCGGCATCGTCCTCGGCCACCTCGACTCCGCGCAGCTTCTGGATTCCGCGCCACGCGAGCCGCAGCGGCAGGAGCACCGGCAGCATGAGGATGAACGCCAGGATGAACACCGGACCGAACCAGCCGAGCTCCTCCTTGCTGCCGAGTTCTTCGAGCTCACGCGTCAGCGCCGGGATGCGCAATCCGAATCGCCACGCGCCGTGGAGGGCGCAGTACGCGGCGAACCAGGGGAACAGCGGAGCGCCGCGCAGCTCGGTGGTGGACGCGAACGCGAACCCTGCGGCGAACAGCACGTTGAACAACGCAAAGAAGCGCTCGCTCGACAGCCGTCTCTGGAGGTGCTCGATCTCCCGTTCGAAGAAGTCTTCGGCGTTGGTCAATGCGGAGCGCTCGGCTCGCGCGGCCTTCCAGCGTCCAAACGCGTTCGGCACGACGGCGAGCGAGAGGACCACGACGCCGCGCCACGCCCCCGCGTAGATGGCCCCCGCGAGAACGAGCGCGACGACCACGGCCCAGGCCAAGTACCGGTACTCCTCGAACCGCCGCCGGCGGAGCGTGCGCGTGGGGTCGAACCCGGCGCGCGACAGGCGTCGTCCGAGCCAACGTAGATCGTCGTCAAGGGCTTCGATGCGGGCGGAGTCGGTCATGGCGGGAGCATTGGAGGCGGCGGGTCCGCGGAAACTTCGCCGGATTCTCGAAATCCGGCGGGCTGTCCGTCGGCGCACCGTTCGCGAAACCACGAGAGGCCGAACCGCTCGCCGGCGGCGTCGCGAGCACGCTGCACGCGCCGGCCTGACGGTCGGACTCGGGCCTCGAAACCGAGCGGCGCCGCGACTGCAACGGACACGAGCCCGCGACGGCCGGCGACCCGCGCGGCGCCCGGCGACCTCGGCGACCTCGACGACGTGCCGCGGTCGCGGACCGCGACGCGAGAGCTCCACATCATCGAGAAACGCGCCTGCGCACCGCCTCGACGACGCAGCAACACGTCGCGCGCCCGGAGTCGGAACCGGCCGCGCTGACCGCCACGACCTCGGCGCGCGCAACCCGTTCCGATCGTTCCACCAGAGCACGATCGCGTAGCCCGGCGAGCCATCGGCGCCCGAGGCGTTGACTTGTCCGACGCCGCCGTGGCCGCCGACGAGCGGAGCGACCGGTTCGAGGCTGCCGATCCAAGCCCTGCCGCCGGAGCCCGGCGTGACTCCGAATCCGTGGCCGCCGTCGCGTCCGACGCTACCGAGCTGCGCGCTGGGATCGACGGGACCCCCGTGTCCATCGTTCGCGTCGTTCGCGTCGTTGCCGCCGTAGCCGCCGCCCGCCCAGACGAGCACTTGGCCCGAACCGGCGGCGAACGTCGTCGCGCCACCGGCCTCACCCGGACTCCCGATCGGCGCGGGGTAGGCGCCCCCGAATCCGCCGGCGCCGACGGTGAGCGAGTAGCTCGCACCTGGTCGGACCGCGACCACGGAACGCGCGTAGGCGCTGGGCCCGCCGCTGTCGCCCGACGATCGATACCCGTACGGTCGGCTGCCTCCGTCGCCCGCGCCCCAGAGCTCTTCGAGAGCGCCAATGCGGGTAGAGCACACGGTCGCGCGCGGCAGCGACCGCGAGAGTGCGCGCGGGCTCCCGCCCGCCTCGCGAGTCACGCGGACGACCGCTCGGCGTTCGTCGAGCTCGTTCGTCGGCTGCGCTCGCTCGATGCGGGCCGTCGCCTGGTTCGCCGAGTTGCTTCACGTCGGTTCGCGCGGACGCCGTTCGATCACGACACGAGCGACACGGATCACGACCAACGGCCCGTGGCCGTTGTGGGCACTTCCGTCAGAGAGACGTACGGCGGCGCGGCCTCCGGCGGAGCGGAGCTATCCTCTGCGCGTCCCCCGTCCACTCCTCCAGAAAGCACGGTCGCCCATGCGCATGCTCACCGCCCTCGCGCTCTGCACGCTCGGTCTCACCGCGTCCGCCCAGGATGTGTCGATCCCCTACCAGAAGTTCGTGCTGCAGAACGGACTCGAAGTGATCGTCCACGAGGATCACTCCGATCCTGTCGTCGCGGTCTACGTCTACTACCACGTCGGCAGCGGCCGCGAGGTGCCTGGGCGCTCCGGGTTCGCGCACCTCTTCGAGCACATGCTCTTCCAAGGCTCGGAGCACGTCGGCGACGACCAACACTTCAAGCTGGTCGCCGAAGCGGGCGGCACGCTCAACGGCTCGACCACCGAGGACCGCACCAACTACTACGAGGTGTTGCCGTCCAATCAGCTCGAGCTCGCGCTCTGGCTCGAAGCGGATCGCATGGGCTTCCTGTTGCCCGCGGTGACGCAGGCGAAGCTCGACAACCAGCGCGACGTCGTGAAGAACGAGCGCCGCCAGAACTACGAGAATCGTCCGTACGGCCAGGCCGAAGGCGCGATCGCGGCCGCGCTCTATCCGCCGGACCATCCGTACTCGTGGCTGACGATCGGCACGCAAGAGGATCTCACCGCGGCGAGCCTCGAGGACGTCAAGGCGTTCTTCGCGCGCTGGTACGGGCCGAACAACGCGACGCTGGCGATCGGCGGCGACGTCGACGCCGACCAAGCGCTCGCGCTCGCCGAGAAGTACTTCGGCTCGATCCCGCGCGGGCCGTCGGTCGACAAGCCGCTCGCGCGACCGACCGTGCTCGCGGAGAGCAAGCGCATCGTCATGGAGGATCGCGTCAAGCTCCCCGAGCTCACGCTGGTCTGGCCGACGGTGCCTGCGTACTCCGCGGACGCCGCGGCGCTCGATTTCCTCGGCTCGATCCTCTCGACCAACAAGGCATCGGTGCTCGACAGGGCGTTGACGATCGATGCCGAGCTCGCGAGCGAGGTCGGCGCCGGCAACCAGACGAGCGAGATCGCCGGCAACTTCCAGATCCAAGTGCGTCCGCAGCCCGGCGTGACGCTCGAAGCGTTGGCGAAGCGCGTCGACGAGCTCTTGGTCGAGCTCGGTCGCACCGGCATCGACGCCGAGCACCTGCAGCGCGTCAAGAATCGCTACGAGGCGGGCTTCATCCGCCGTCAAGAGACCGTTTCGGCGCGCACGTCGATGCTCGCCAACTACAACACGTTCCTTAAGGACCCCGGCTACTACGCGACCGACCTCGCGGCGCACCTCGCGGTCACCACCGACGACGTGCGGCGCGTGCTGCAGACCTACTTGCTCGGCCGTCCGCGGCTCGAGCTCTCGGTGGTGCCGACGGGCAAGCTCGAAGTCGCGCTCTCCGGCTCGCAGCGCGACGTGAAATGGTCGGCGCCGGCGGTCGCGAAGGAGCTCGATCGCACGCAGAAGCCGCAGGCCGGCGCGGCGCCGACGTTCCGCTCGCCGAAGCTCTGGCACGCGAAGCTCGCGAACGGCGTCGCGGTCACCGCCACGCCGTGGAACGAGCTCCCGATCAGCACGCTGACGCTCAGCGTGCCCGCCGGACAGAGCTACGAGACGCCGCGCACGCTCGGGCTGTCGTCGCTGGTCGCGAACATGCTGGAGCAGGGCACGCGCAAGCTAAGCGCGGTCGAGTTCGCGGAGGAGCTCGACGGGCTCGGCGCGTCGATCTCGGTGCGCTCGGGCGACGATGAGATCAGCTTCTCGCTGTCGTGCCTCGACAAGCACCTGCCGGCGGCGCTCGGGCTCTTGCACGACATGCTCCTAGAGCCGCGTTTCGCGCCGGAGGACTTCGCGCGGCTCCAGAAGGAGCGCCTGCTCGCGATCGACACCCGAGGCGACCAGATCCGCACGCTCGCGGGCGACGCGTACCGTCGATTGCTCTGGGGCGAGCACGTGCTCGGCCTCCCGTCGATCGGCACGCGCGAGAGCGTCTCCGCGTTGACGCTCGACGACGTCAAGGGCTTCTGGCGCACGCGCGGCGTCCCGACCGGCGCGCGGCTGGTCTACGTCGGCGCGCACGGCGAGCAGGAGCTCACGCAGCTCTTCGGATCCGTGTCGACGCAGTGGAAGCCGACACCGACGGTCGCCGAAGCGTCCGCGCGCGCCGAGCCCAAGCCGGTCGCGATCGAGAAGACGCGCGTCTACTTGCTCGACAAGCCGGGCGCCGCGCAATCGGAGCTCCGCATCGGGCACACGAGCGTCTCGGCGCTCGATCCGGACTTCTATCCGTCGACGGTGCTCAACTATCCGCTCGGGGCGGCGTTCTCGAGCCGCATCAACATGAACCTGCGCGAGGACAAAGGCTACACCTACGGCGCGCGCACGAACTTCGACGGCGGCACGCGGCCCGGCGCGTTCACAGCGTCCGCGGCGGTGAAGACGGCCGACACGGCGCCGTCGGTGGTCGAGTTCATGAAGGAGCTCACGAAGATCCGCGACGGGATCACCGTCGAGGAGCTCGCGTTCACCAAGGACGCGCTGCTCTCGAGCGCGAGCAAGGACTACGAGTCGACGCGCTCGCTCCAGACGTTGGTCGACCGCGTGAGCGAGCTCGGTTACCCGGACGACTACGTCGATCGCCGGCTCGCGTACCTGCGCTCGGTGAAGGCCGAGGAGCTCAACGCGCTCGCGAAACGCGCGATCCGTCCCGAAGCGATGGTGATCCTGGTCGTCGGCGACAAGGCGAAGATCTCGGCGGACCTCGCGAAGCTCGGCTACGGCGAGCCGATCGAGCTCGATCCCTACGGCGTGCCGCTCGCGAAGGCAGCCTCGCGCTAGAGCGCGGCCGCGCGCCAGAGAGCGGTCCGCGCGCTCCCTGCGAAGTGACCGCGCGCCGAGTACGCACTCGGAGCCCGGAGTTCGAGCTGGAGAGTTCGGGCACACGCGGCTACGGACCAAGATCGTGTCGAGCCGCGAAGGAAAACAGATGCGCGACGTCTTGCTGATGGCCGGGATCTTGGGAGTCTGGTTGCTGTTCCAGCTCGTCATTCTCCCGCGGCTCGGCGTCTCGACGTGAATGTCGAAGTCGTGCTCTCCGTCGGAGAGCCCCACTGCGCCGCGCGAGACCGGCGACGACTCGCGCACGCAGCCGTAGCCCACGCAGCGCGTAGCGCCTGAGCTCGCGCCGAGCCCGAGCGCCCGAGCACTTGCGCAGCGGCCGTGCCACGCCCCGAAGCCACGCCCCGAAGCCACGCCCCGAAGCCACGCATCGCCCGCGCACCGGAGCCGCGACGCACCCGCGGGCGTCGCGAGCACGACGCGAGCGACCGGGTGGTCTCGGACGGCCGACGCCGAACCGCGCGGAGTTCAGCGGCCGGCGCTGGAGAGCGCCGGACGTTGCGCGGCGCGCGCCTCGGGCTCGGGCGGCTTCGCCGTCGGTTCGATCGGCGCGAAACGGCCCTGGAAGAAGCGCAGCATCGGCGGTTCATACACGAAGCGCAGGCCGTGGATCGTGTGGCGTCGTTCGTAGAGGCGGATGACGCCGTCGGCGACCGCGCGCATGTGATCGTTGGTGTAGACGCGGCGCGGAATCGTCAGGCGCACGAGTTCGAGCGCCGGCCGATAGTTCTGGCCGGTCTTCGCGTCGCGGCCCTTGGACACGTTCCCCCGTTCCATCGCTCGCACGCCGGTCTCGACGTAGATCTGCGCGGCGAGCATCTGCGCCGGGTACTCGTCCTGATCGACGTGCGGCAGGAAGCGCTTGACGTCGATGAAGATCGCGTGACTGCCCGGAGGCATCACGATCGGCACGCCGGCGTCCATCAGGCGCTGCGCGAGGTGCGCCGCCTGCTCGACGCGCGTGCGGATGTAGCGATCGTCGAGCATCTCGTGGACGCCTTTCGCCATCGCGGCTAGGTCCGCCGCGGGCATGCCGCCGTCGTGCACGCCGCCCTCGTAGATGCGCAGCAGGTCCTCGCACCGCTGTGCCCAATCCGCGTTGTCCTTGAACGCGAGCACGCCGCCGATGTTGATCAGGAAGTCCTTCTTGCCGGAGACGGTCGCGCCGTCGCCGTAGAGCATCATCTCGCGCAGGATGTCCTTGACCTTGGTCTTCGCGTAGCGCGGATCGCGCTTCTGGATCATGTAGGCGTTTTCCGCCGCGCGCGTCGCGTCGAAGAAGACCGGAATCTTCCGCGCCGAGCAGTAGGCGTACACGTCCTTCATGTTCTGCATCGACACCGGCTGGCCGCCGGCCATGTTCACCGTGTGCTCGAAGGAGATGTACGCGATCTTCTCGGGCCCGTGCTCGGCGACGCAGCGCTCGAGCTTCGCGAGATCGATGTCGCCCTTCCACGGATGATTGCTCGCCGGGTCGTGCGCTTCGTCGACGATGATGTCGACGAACACGCCGCCGGCGAGCTCTTGGTGCAGCTTGGTCGTCGTGAAGTACATGTTGCCCGGCACGAGCTGACCGGGCTTGATCATCGTCTGACTCAGGATGTGCTCGGCGGCGCGCCCTTGGTGCGTCGGCAGGATGTACTGGTAGCCGTAGACGTCGCGCAGCGCGGCGACGAAGTCGTGGTACGCCTCGCTGGTGCCCGGCGTCGAGCGCGCGGCGGAGTACGCGGCCCACTGCTCGGTGCTCATCGCGGACGTGCCCGAGTCCGTCAAGAGATCGATCGCGACCTGAGACGACGGCAGCAGGAACGTGTTGTAGCCCGCGTCGCGGACCAGCTTCTCGCGCTGATCGCGGGTGCTCTCGGCGATGCGCTCGATCGTGTGGATCGTGAACGGGAAGCAGTCGAACTCGTAGTTCTCGAGGTCGCCGAAGACCGAGCGGAAGCGCAGCGCGTCGTGCCAACGCGAACCGTGCTGCAGCTCGACCGGTGCAACGCGCGCGCGCTGCGAATAGAGCTTGACGATCGCGTCGGCGACCTGCGCGAGCTGCCAATTGGTCATCGCGAGGCGCGGGATCTGCACCGGCACCAGATCGTCGCGACCGACCAGCCCGGTGACCAACGCGCGCACGCCGGACATCTGGTAGAGCGCCGCCGCGAGCGCGTGCTGCGCATGCTCCTTCACGTGCGGTAGGAACGCGCTCGCGACCAGGTACGCGCCGTCGCAGCCGGCCTCGAAGGGCACGCCCGCCTTGCGCAGTCGCTCGTTGAAGAGCTGTGTCTGGTGCATCACCCACTGCACCTCGGACTCGTCGCACATCTCGTCGAGACCGCGTGCTAGCACCTCCATCGTGCGACCTGACATCCCGCCGTACGTGTGCAGACCTTCGTACACGACGACTTCGTTCATGAAGCGCTCGTGGTCGGCCGGATTGTCGGTGGTCAGCAGTCCGCCTGTGTTGCACTTCGGATCCTGCGCGCCGTCGAGCTGCATCACGTGCGAAGTCTTGACGAGCTGACGCACGATCTCGGCGATCGGTCGCGAATCCTGGCCGGGTTCGTGGCGTTGGATGAACCACGCGTTCTCGATGATGCGCGAGGCGTCGAGCACCAGGCGCACGCCGCGCTTCTCGGCCGCCGCGCGCACGGCGGTCAGGTTGGCGAGGCTGACCGGGTGGCGACCGTCGGCGAAGAGGTGGATGCTGATCGCGCTGACGTGCTCGCTCTCGAGCTCGCGCTCGAGAACGGTGAGGTCGGTGTTGCCGGTGAACAGCGGCTCGCGCGCATCGCGGACGTCGCGCACCTCGATGCCGCGCGGCGACAGCACGTCGATCCGGCCGCGCGCGTTGCTGGCGAGCACGCTGCCACGCGTCGAGAGCGTCGCGGCGAGCAGCTTGACGCTGCCGAGCACGTTGTGCGTCGGGCAGACGTACGTGTGACCGAGCACGCGTTGAACGCTCTTCACCAGCGTCTCGAAGGTCCGCGCGCCGGCGTACGCCTCGTCGCCGACGAGCTCGCCGGAAAGTTGCTCTTGGCTGTACGCGCTCGTGCCGAGCGACGCCATGTCGAACACGACCTGCGACGGCGTCAGGTTGAACAGGTTGAAGTGCGCGTCCATCAACAGGCGCTTGCGTTCGTCGAGCGACGGGAAAGCGACCGGACGCACGGTCTTGATCTTGTGGGGCTCGTGGATCGGCGAGGACGTATTCATCGGTGCGGACTCCGGACGGCGTTCGTGCGCGTTGGACTCGCAGGCGTGCCCACTCGGCTCCCGCTCCGGGAGCCGTTCCATCGGGCCGCGCGCGTCGAGCCGCCAACCTATCAGCGATGCGCTCGCTCGACGCCGCGGATGGCCTTCGCCAAAGAGCGCAAAACGCCGGCACAGACTGCGCAAGCACGCGGCGCGGAGCGTGGAGGTGCCGAGCACGGCGCCCCGACGGACGGCGGCTCGCGCACGCCGTCGGGGACGAAGGCGTCACGCGACCCGCATCGCGCTGGGACGCGCGCTCGCCGCGCACACCGCGCCGCCGAGCCGCCGCGCTGCCGCGCCGAATCAGCCGCGGCTGCGCGACTCGCCTTCGATGCGGTGTACCGGCACGTAGCTCGGGTCCCACACCGACGCGCGCACCAGCGGCTCGATCTCGTCCGCCGGAATGCGCCGTCCGAGGTCGTGGTCGCTCGCGTAGCGCACGATCGCGCACGCGATCTCGAAGCTGACGCGCCGGAGCTCGCTCTGGCTCGGATAGATGGCGCCGAGCGCGAGCCGCTCGGCGGTCACCGAGCTCGCGAGCGTCGACGAAGCGACGTAGAACATCTCCGTCGTGACCTCGCGCGCTTCCGCGATCGTCGCGCCGAGCCCGAGCCCGGGGAAGATGAAGACATTGTTCGCCTGACCGATCACGTGACGTCGACCCTCGCGCACGACGTCGTCGAACGGACTGCCGGTCGCGACGAGCGCACGCCCGCTCGACCAACGCAGCGCCTCCGCCGGCGTGCACTCGGTCTTGCTGGTCGGATTCGAAAGCGGCAGCACCAGCGGCCGCTCGACGTGCTTCGCGACTTCCTCGACGAGCTGCTGGGTGAACGTCCCGGCGACGGCGGTCGCGCCGACCAGAATCGTCGGCTTCATCGCGCGAACGACGTCGACCGGCGTCAGCGCGCGCGACGGATCGAGTCCATACTCCGCCATCACGTCGAGCGGCATCGCGAGCTCGCGCTTGTGCGGCTCGTCGATTCGATGGCCCCCGTGGAGGAAGCCGCGGCTGTCGAACGCGGCGAGCGCGCGCTGGATCCGGGCATCGCTCGCGCCGTCCTCGCGCATCGCGAGCGCGCTGAGCCGCGCGATCCCGGTGCACGCTTCACCGGCGCCGAGGAAGAGCACGCGCTGATCCGCCATCCGCTGCTTGGTGATCCGGAGCGCCGCGAGCATGCCCGCGACCGTGACGCTCGCCGTGCCCTGGATGTCGTCGTTGAACGACGGAATGCGGCGGCGATAGCGATCGAGCAATTTGAACGCGCGGTCCTTGTGGAAGTCCTCCCACTGCAGGATCGCCTTGGGGAAGACCTCGCGCACGGCGCGCACGAACGCTTCGACGAAGTCGTCGTAGGCCTCGCCGCGCAAACGCCGCTTCGGGTAACCGAGATACAGCGGATCGGCGAGCAGCTCGGAGTTGTCGGTGCCGATGTCGAGGCTGATCGGCAGACACTTCGACGGATGCAGGCCGGCGCCCGCGACGTAGAGCGCGAGCTTGCCGATCGGGATGCCCATGCCGCCGCAACCTTGGTCGCCGAGACCGAGGATGCGCTCGTTGTCGGTGACGACGATCAAGCGCACGTCCTTGTACGGCGCGTTGCGCAGCACTGCCGGGAGATCGTCGACGTCGTCGGGCGTGATCCAGAGCCCGCGCGCGGAGCGATAGATGTGACTGAACTTCTGGCACGCCTCGCCGACGGTCGGCGTGTAGACGATCGGCATCAGCTCGGCGACGTGATCGACGAGCACGCGGTAGAAGAGCACCTCGTTGCGATCTTGCAGGCTCGCGAGGCCGATGTAGCGCTCGAGCGGAGACGCCTTGGCGCGGATCTGGTCGATCGCAGCGGACGCTTGCTCGGCGAGCGTCGTCACGCGATACGGCACCAGGCCGTGGACGCGGAGTTCGTCGCGCTGCGATCGCTCGAACGACGTGCCTTGGTTGGTCGACGGATTGTCGAGCAGCCAGACGCCGCTCTTGCGCGTTTCGATGGCCTTGGGCGCGGACAGATCTTCGAGTGAGTTCGTGAGCATTCCGCGAGAGTAGGCCCATCGGTCGAGCGCCACCAGGAGCCGCGTGTCGCAGGCTCCCTATCCGCCCGAACTCCGCGCTCCCTCCGCACGGATCCGGCGGGCGCCGCGCACGCTGCGCCCGCCGCGTACGGCCTGTTGCGGTCCGTGGCCGCCGCGTCGGGGCGGCCACCGAAGCCCTGCATGCGCCGCGCGGATGGCAGCGCGCGTGTCGGAGCTCGTCGCACCGGCCCGCGCGACGTCGGACGCGAAGCGACAGCGCCAACTGGACGTGCGAGACGTCGTCCTCGATGATCGGATGAGCGCGCGCTCGCGCCGAGCCGCCCCCAAGAGCATGAGTTTCCTCCGCCGGCTCGTTCGTTCGTCCGCGCGCCTCGGCGGGGTCGTCGTGGTGGGCGTCGCGCTCGCGTTCCTACTGCCGACTCCGGGACGGTTCGCGCCGCCGGCGCTGTTCGAGGCCGGCGCGCGACGGCGCGACTTCTCGCCGGATCATTATCCGCCGGGCACCGAGCAGGTCGAGCTCTCGCTCGTCGGCGGCGAGCGGCTTCGCGGCGTGTTCGTTCCGTCCGACCCTGGCGCACCCGTCGTGCTGCACCTGCTCGAATCGTCCGGCTCGGTCACTTCGCCGCTCCGTTTCGCCGGCTACGACTCGCTGCTTCAGAACCTCGCGGACGTGGGCTTCGCGTCGCTCGCGGTCGACTATCGCGGCATCGGAGCCTCCGACGGCGAGCGTTCGGTGACGCAGCTCGCCCTGGACGTCGACGCGATGTGGAACGAGGCCGTGCGCCGCGCCGGAGGCCCGGATCACGTCGTGCTGCGCGGTCTGTCGCTCGGCACGCTTTCCGTCGGCATCGCGCTCGCGAACGGTGCGAAGCCCGCCGGGGTCGTCCTGATCGCGCCGGTGCGCGCGGAGACCGTGGTGGCGAACTTCGCGGCGCATTTCTTCGCGCGACCGCTAGGTTGGCTCTCGAGCGCGCCCTTCAGACCGGTGATCGACCTCGACCTGGTCGCGGAACTCGCGCGCACGCGCGTCCCGATCCTCGCGATCGCACCCGCGGACGACGAGCTCTTGGACGCCGACGAAACGGCGAGCCTGCGAGCCGCGATCGTCGCGAGCGGCGGCCGTTGGGTGGACCGCGACGGCGATCACGTGTCGGTGGTTGCAAGCGCGCATCGCGACTGTCGGCCCGAGGAGCTCGTGTTCCTGCGCGCGCTCTACCCCGAGTGGCCTGACGAAGCGGCGCGCGTGCACGCGGTGCTCGCGCGCCTGCCGCAGGAGCTCGTCGAGCGTTGCGCCGTCGATCGTGCGGCGCGCGCGCGCCTCGCGGTCGTCGCGACGCAACGGCCACGCGAGAAGACGGAGGTCGTCGCTGCACTCGTCGCTCTCGACGTGCCCGCGGAACGGGTGGAACAGCTCGTCCGATGGCGCCGCAGCGGACGGATCGACGATGGGAGTAGAACGGACGCTTCGGCATGGCTGAGCATCCTCGACACCCGCGATCCGTCGGGAGAGCTGCCGTACGAGCAGCTCGAGCTCTTCCCGTCGCCGTGCACCGTCCTCAGGCCGGATTCCGAGCGCGGCATCGAGCTCGCGTGCGTCGACGCTTTGATCGAGACCCTCCGGGACCCTGACGCGCCGACCGGCGACATCGGGATTCCGGCGCAGGTGTTCCTGCCCTCGAACGCGAGGGTGATGAGCGGAGTCGCCCTCGCGCTAGTCGCCGACGAGGTCCGAGCCACGCTCCCGAAAGAGCTCGACGCCCGGCGGCAACTCGCACGCATGCTGTTGAAGGGCGAACACATCCCGGATCGAATCGTGAGGCGCGGCGAGGAGTTCGAGCTCGAGGCCTTCGAGTGCGGCGTGTGGCGCCGGGTCGAACTCGAATGGCCGGCCCCGCCGCGATCCCGGAGCGCCGGGCCGCCGGGCGCGCGGGCGAACGCGGAGTAGCTCCGCGCGAGCAGCGACGTCGGCGACGCACGCGCGCCGCGGATCGAGCTGCCGCGCGGCCGTAGCCGGGCCGAGCGATTGGCGCGCGCCGGCGCGTCGCGCGTGCGGCCTCGTCGCGTGTGCTGCCTCGTCGCGCGTGCTGCCTCGTCACGCGTGCTGCCCCGTCACGCGCACTGCCTCGTCGCGCGTGCTGCCCCGTCGCGCGTGCTGGCCCGTCGCGCGGATTGGCCCGTCGCGCATGTTGACTGCCTCGGCGCGCCTGCGCCCTCCGTGCGTTTGTTAGGTTACGAGCTCGCGAGCTCCACGCCACGCTGCCGCCACGCCGCCCTCGATCCACACGTCCCGGAGCCACCGAGCCGGCGGGCGCGCGCTGGTCTGGGCCGCGGCGTCGACGGTCGTCGTGCTCGTCAGCCTCGCGGTCGCCGGCGTGCTGCCCGGACCGTGGCGCAGCGCCGCGGGCCCCGTCGCGATCGAAGGCGCGCCGGTGCGTCGTGGGCCGTTGCGGATCGCGGTCACCGCGAGCGGCGCGCTCCAGGCGGCGGAGAACGTCAGCCTGACCAGCGGCGTCGAAGGCCGCACCACGGTGCTCGCGCTCGTACCCGAGGGCTCGCAGGTCAAGAAGGGCGACGTGGTGTGCGAGCTCGACGCGACTTCGATGGTCGAGAAGCGCGTGCAGCAGAACATCTCGCTCGGCAGCGCCGAAGCGGCGTTGGTCAAGGCGAGCCAGACGTTCGAGATCCAAGAGAGCCAGAACCGCAGCGACGTCAAGAAGGCGCGCCAAGCGATCACGTTCGCCGAGCAGGATCTGACGATGTTCCTCGAGGGCGAGCGCGCGTCCGAGCTCGAGCAGGCGCGCCAGACGATCGACCTCGCGCGCGAGGAGGCGAAACGCGCCGGCTCGAACCTCGCGTGGTCCGAAAAGCTCGCCGAGAAGGGCTTCTTGACCGCGACCGAGCTCGATGCCGATCGCATCGCCGAGCAGCGCGCGCGCGTCGAGCTCGAGCAAGCCGAGCGCGACGCCGATCTGCTCGAACGCTTCCGCCTTCCGCGCCGCGAGGCCGAGCTCCGCAACGCGGTCGAGGAATCCCAGCAAGAGTGCGAGCGCGTCGAGCTCCAGGCGAAGGCCCGCATCGTCGACTTCGAATCGAACCTGAAGGCGTGTCAGGCGATCCGCGACCTGGAGAAGGAGAAGCTCGAACGCCTCGAGACGCAGATCGACAAGGCCCGCATCCGCGCGCCGAGCGACGGCTTCGTCGTCTACGCGCAGCGCGACTGGGACGAATCGCCGATCCGCGAAGGCACCGAAGTGCGCGAGCGCGAGGAGATCATGTCGATCCCGAGCACCGACGGCATGGTCGCCGAGGTCAAGCTCCACGAATCGGTGCTCAAGCAAGTGCAGCTCGGGCTCGACTGCGTCGTCACAATCGACGCGCTCACCGGAGCCGAGCTCCAAGGCCGCGTCAGCTTCGTCGCGATGCTGCCCGACCAGACCAGCCGCTGGATGAACCCGAACGTGCGGCTCTACCGCGCGCAGATCGCGATCACCACGCCGCACCCCGGAATGCGACCTGGGATGTCGTGCTCGGGCGAGATCCTGATCGAGGAGCTACCCGACACTCTCTACGTGCCCGTCCAAGCGATTTTCCGCGACAAGCAAGGCACGTTCTGCTTCGTGCGCCAGAACGGCGAGGTGAAACGCCGCGACGTCGCCGTCGGTCGCTTCAACGAGCTCTGGGTGCAACTGCTCTCGGGCGTCGAAGAGGGCGAGATCGCGCTGCTCAGCGCGCCGCTCGGCTTCGACGCGACGACGCTCGCGCCGGAGCCCGACGACGCCGAGAAGCCCGCGACGCCCGAGCCCCAGTAGCCGGCAGCTCGCGCCCGCGCCGCGCGCGCGACGGATTTGGGTCCCGAATGAACCACCTCGACGGAGTGTGATCGCGAGTTGGGCTCGGTGCGGGGGCGCAGCGCGGAGCTCTCCATGGACGTGAGCGCGTCGCTTCGGCCGCGGTGAGGATCGCGAGCGTTGCGACGCGGCGTCGCGACGAGTCGCTACGAGGAATGGCGTAGCGGCGCGGGTGCGGCGCTCGGGCGTCGCTGCGGCGAGTCGACGCCGTCAGCTTGCGCCCGCGAGGCCGTGCGCCTACTTTTTTGAGCGCTCCTGGTTCCCGACTTCCCGCGGAGAGCTGCCATGACCGAAGAATCGCTCGCATCGCAATCGTCAGCCGCCGGCGCCGTGTGCTCCGGGGGTTCGCACGTTGGCCGTCAGAAAGAGTGCGCCCTCTGCAACGGCCCGGTCTGCTCGAACTGCGGCGGTCTCGCGGACGGAAGGCGCGTCTGCACCGACTGCTTCGCTAAGCTCGAGAAGGGGGTGCTCGCCGACCTGCCGAAGCCGACCCACGTGCTCGGCGCGTGGGCGATCGGGGCGCTCGGTGCGCTGATCGGCGGCGCGGTGTGGGCGCTGGTCGCCATCGCGTTCGACCTCGAACTCGGTTACCTCGCGATCGGCGTCGGCATGCTCGCGGGCTACGGCGTCTTCCTCGGCGCGGGCAAGAAGCGCGGGCGTTCCCTGCAGTTCGTCGCGGTCGGCTGCGCGGTCCTCGGGTTGGTGCTCGGCAAGTACTTGATCGTCGCGCACGTCTTCGTCACCGAGTACCCCGAACTCGTGACGTCCTACGTCGATCCCGCGCTGTTCGAGACCTTCTCGGACAACCTCGGCGAGTTCTTCTCGGGCTACGACGTGCTCTGGTTCGCGCTCGCGATCGGCGCGTCGATCCGCTTCACCGCGCCGCAAGAGCAGACGCTCACGGCGCCTCGGCAAGCACGGCAGTGATCGCCGGGTAGCGATCGCCGCGACATGCGTCGGCTCGCACTGGCGACCGCGCGGACGTCGGGCTAGCTTCGCGCCTCCCTCACCCTCGGCGCGGGCAGGCCCGCGTCCACTCAACGCCTCGGAGAGCCCGTCGTGACCCAGGACATCTACCCGGTCAAGCAGCACGTCAAGGACCGCGCCTACATCCATTCGATGCAGCAGTACGAGCGCATGTATCGCCAGTCGCTCGAGGATCCCTCGCGCTTCTGGGCCGAGCAAGCGAAGACGCTCGACTGGTTCCACCCGTGGACGACGGTCTTCGACGCCGACTACGACGAGGTCGACTTCGCGTGGTTCTCCGGCGGCCGCTTGAACGCCTGCTACAACTGCGTCGATCGCCACCTCGAGAAGCGAGGCGAGCAAACGGCGATCATCTGGGCGGCCGACGAGCCGGGCGTGTACCGCCACATCTCGTATCGCGAGCTCAAGCACAACGTCTGTCGTCTCGCGAACGTGCTGCTCGCCCACGGCGTGAAGAAGGGCGATCGCGTCTGCATCTACATGCCGATGATCCCCGAGACCGTGTACGCGATGCTCGCCTGCGCGCGCATCGGCGCGGTGCACTCGGTGGTGTTCGGCGGCTTCTCCGCGGAATCGCTGCGCGATCGGATCGTCGACGCGCGCTGCAAGGTGTTGATCACCGCGAACGAAGGTGTGCGCGGCGGCCGCAAGATCCCGCTCAAGGCGATCGCGGACCGCGCGGTCGAAGGGATGAACATGGTCGAGACCGTGCTCGTCGCGCGCCGCACCGAGACCGCCGTGCCGATGCAGAGCGGCCGCGACCTCTGGCTCGACGAAGAGATGAAGAAGCAGCGTTCGACCAGCACCGTCGCGTGGATGGGCGCCGAGGATCCTCTCTTCGTGCTCTACACGTCGGGCTCGACCGGCAAGCCGAAGGGACTGATGCACACCACCGGCGGCTACATGGTGTACGCCGCCTTCACGCACAAAGTCGTTTTCGACTACCACGACGGCTACGTCTATTGCTGCGCGGCGGACGTCGGTTGGGTCACCGGTCACAGCTACATCGTCTATGGTCCGCTCGCGAACGGCGCGACGACGGTGATGTTCGAGTCGACGCCGGTCTATCCCGATCCCGGCCGTTACTGGCGGATGGTCGACGATCTCGGCATCAACATCTTCTACACGGCGCCGACGGCGCTGCGCGCGATCGCGCAAGCCGGCAACGAGCCCGTGAAGCGCTATTCGCGCAAGTCGTTGCGCTTGCTCGGCTCGGTCGGCGAGCCGATCAATCCGGAGATCTGGCGTTGGTATCACGATGTCGTCGGCGACGGACGCTGCGCGGTCGTCGACACGTGGTGGCAAACCGAGACCGGCGGCATCTTGATCACGCCGCTTCCCGGCGTGACGCCGACCAAACCCGGCAGCGCGACGCTGCCGTTCTTCGGCGTGAAGCCCGTGGTCTTGAACCCGGAGAGCGGCGCGTTGCTCGAAGGCAACGGCGTGTCGGGCGCGCTCTGCCTCGCCTCGCCTTGGCCGGGCCAAGCACGCACGGTCTGGGGCGACCACCAACGCTTCAAGGAGACGTACTTCTCGCAGTACAAGGGTTTCTACTTCACCGGCGACGGCTGCACGCGCGACGAAGACGGCTACTACTGGATCACGGGCCGCATCGACGACGTGTTGAACGTCAGCGGGCACCGGCTCGGCACCGCGGAAATCGAGAGCGCGCTGGTCGCGCACGAGGCGGTCGCGGAGGCGGCGGTCGTCGGCTACCCCCACGACATCAAGGGCCAAGGCATCTACGCGTACGTCGTGTTGACGTCCGAGTTCACGCACTCGAAGGCCGGCGAGCTCGAGGGTGCGCTCAAGGAACAAGTGCGCCACAAGATCGGCGGCTTCGCGACGCCGGACGTGATCCACGTCGCGCCCGGACTGCCCAAGACTCGCTCGGGCAAGATCATGCGCCGCATCCTGCGCAAGATCGCCGCGGGCGAGTACACCGGCCTCGGCGACGTGACCACGCTCGCGGAGCCCGAGGTGGTCGACAAGCTGATCGAGCAGCACCGCACGAGGGCGCGCGCGTAGCGAGCGCGATCGCACCGCCGCTTCGGCCCTGGTGCGCTTTCGAACCACCGCGCCTTCGTCACACGGAAGCTCGAAGTGCGCGGACCGTTCCGGGGGTCCGCGGCGACAATCGAAGCACCGCCTGGACCACCGTGCTTGCGCCACCCGGAGACGAAACAAGATGACGACATCCGCCGCCTTATCGATGGCGCTCGTGGGCTCGACCCTCGTTGCGCTCGGACACGCGCAATCCACGACGCGCGTCAGTGTCAGTTCGCTCGGCGCCCAGGCGAACGGAAACTCGCTCTTCGCCGCGATTTCCGGCGATGGTCGGTACGTCGCGTTCGCGAGCGACGCCACGAACCTCGCCGCCGGCTTCGTCAACGGCAACGGGGACATCTTCGTGAAGGACGTGCAGACCGGACTGACGTCGATCGTGAGCACGGCGTCGAACGGTGTGTACGGCAACGACGGGTCGTACCAGCCGTGCCTCTCCGCCGATGGACACCACGTCGGCTTCACGAGCTTCGCGACCAACCTCGTCAGCGGGGACACGAACGGAGTCGAGGACGTGTTCGCTCGCGACTTGACGACGGGAGTCACGACGCGCGTCAGCGTCGCCTCCGGCGGTGCCCAAGCGAACGGTTCCTCGAGCGCACCGACGATCTCGGCCGATGGCCGATTCGTCGCGTTCTTCAGCAACGCCTCGAACTTGGTGGCAGGCGACACCAACTCCGCGAGCGACGTCTTCGTGCACGACAGGCAGTCGGGAATCACTTCGCGAGTGAGCCTCGACTCTGCCGGCGCACAAGGTGACGGTCAGTCGGCCGTCCCGACGATTTCGTCGGATGGACGCTATGTGGCATTCCGCAGTCACTCGACGAACTTCGTCGCGAACGACCTCAACAACGAGCCCGACAACTTCGTCCACGACACGGTGACCGGCACGACGATGCTCGTCAGCGCGGACCCCAACGGCGCCCCCGGCAACGGCGGCAGTTGGGATCGCCCCGTGATCTCGCCCGACGGTCGCTACGTGGCGTTCTCGAGCTCGGCCTCCAACCTGGTCGGTGGCGACGTCAACGGCGCCGACGACGTCTTCGTGCGTGACGTCCAAACCGGCCTGGTGACGCGCGTCAGCGTCGATTCGACCGGCGCAGAAGGAAACGCGGAGTCGGCCCAGGGACTCGTTTCCGCGGGCGGCCGATACGTCACGTTCTCCAGCCTCGCCACCAATCTCGTTCCGGGAGACACCAACGCCGCGAGCGATTGCTTCGTTCACGACACGCTGACCGGACTGACGACGCGCGTGAACGTCAGCGCCGCGGGCGTGCAAGCGGCGACGAGCCCGGTGGGCAGCATGGCGTGGTCGGTTTCCGATGACGGGCGATTTGTCGTCTTGCACAGCGACGCGACCGATCTCGTCGGCGGCGATACCAACGGGAAGTTCGACGTGTTCGTCCGTGATCGCGAGTGCTCGGCGCCGTCGGTCTACTGCACGGCGAAGACCAACAGCCTCGGATGCCTCCCCACGATCGCGACCAGCGGTACGCCGAGCATGACCGCCGGCTCGGGCTTCACGATCTCGGTCGCGCAAGTGCTCAGCAACAAGAGCGGTCTGTTCTTCTACGGCGTGTCGGGGCAGCAGGGCGCTGCGTTCCAGGGAGGCACGCTGTGCGTGCGACTCCCGGTGACGCGCACCCCGATCCAGCTCTCCGGCGGCAACCCGCCGCCGAACGATTGCTCGGGCGGTTTCTCGATCGACTTCAACGCGTGGATCGCGGTCGGCGGAGATCCGCTGCTCGTCACCGGCACGACCGTCGACGTCCAATGCTGGGCGCGCGATCCGGGCTTCGCCGCGCCGAACAACACGAGCCTCTCCGCCGCGGTTCACTTCGGGATCTGCCACTGACCGTCGACGGACCGGTCGGTGGTCGTCCACTCAGCGCACCGTCCGGAGCATTCGAGTCGGTCGCCCAGCGGTGACCGATCGCGGATCGCGTCGCGGGCGCGTTCGAGACAGCTCGAGTCCGCGCGGCGGCCGCCATGGAGCGCGTCCGCGGCGGTCGCGAGCTCGCGCCCGTCGTCACACCCCCATCTCGGCGACGTCGCGCGCGCACCACGTGGCGAGCGGCGCTTCGACGCGGCAAGCGCGCGTCCACGCGGAACCGGTCTCGCCCTCCTTCAGCGGACCGAAGCGCAAAGGGGCGTGGACGCGCGAGCACTCGTTGTTCGGGAAGCAGAAGCTCGCGGGCTTCGCCGTGACCGAGGCGATCCGACCTCCGTCGTGCGAGCCGCGGCTCGTCGAGCTGCCGATCCGACGGCGGGACGTGCCTGCCCGCGCATTGAGAGAATGCGTGCTCGAGCCCGGGAGCCCGAGAGCCCGTCGATGCGGCGCGCGGAGCTCGTCGGTGCGCCGGGTGCTTCGCTCGCGAAAGGTGGCGAAGCGCCGCGCGGCTACTGCGCAGTTCCGCTCAGCCGCACCTTGAAAGGCTGCGTCTCGTTTGGCGCGTCGTGGTCGAGTTCGAGATTCGCGCTGCGTGCGCCGGTCGACGTCTGCGGCGAGAAGCGCACCAGGTATTGCACCCAATCGCCGGGCGCGAGCGCCGAGAGCCCGAGACAACTCGAGTTCACCTCGGCGCGCATGATGTTCGCGCACACCGGGTGGAAGACGAGGTCGATGTTGTCCATGCCGCCGCAGAGGTGGCAGTAGCTCATCAACGTGCCCTGCGAGCACGCGGTCGAACCCTCGCAGTTCGAATAGCACTGATCGAGCGGCGGGCAGTACGAGTGCGTGTGGCTCGAGCCGAAGTTGTGGCCGAGCTCGTGCGCGACGACGACGAAGTCCCACGTGAACGACGCGGCTTGGCCGGTCCACGCTCCCCAGTCGATGTCGCCCGCGATGTTGCCGCTGACGCCGAAACCGAAGCTCGGATTGCAGAGCACGCCGACGTAGGCGACACCGCCGCCGAGGCTCGCGCCGGAGATGAAGTGCGCGAGATCGGCGCTGACCGGCCATTGATTAGGCGCCCACGCCGCGACGAACTCGTCCAGCAGATCGCCCGAACTGCCGCCGGAGTCCTGCGACGTCCAACCGTCGCTCGCGGACGAATGCACGCCGAGATACGAGATCGAGAGCGTCGTCTGCACGTCGGTGAAGTACCGCTCGCTGACCGCCGCGATCAACGCGGAGACGTAGTTGGTGACGCCGCCGGTCGAGCCGAACTTCTGGTAGAGCTGGTAGTCGGTTTCGATCGCGAGGCGGCAATCCGCGGCGCTCAGCGCGAGCGTCGTCGACTCCGCGTGCGGCGCGCTGAACGCGGACGGGCTGTCGGGCGCGAACCGCTCGCCGCAAAAGTCGCCGGGGCGATCACCGAAACCGTACGGCACCTCCGCTTCGAGCGCGATGCGGCTCGTCGCGGGCGCGTCCCCGCTCGGCGGTTGGTCGGCGAACAGGTGCACGATGCGCTGCGGCGTGTCGGTCAGCTCGAGGAAGCCTCGCGAGCTCTCGGCCGACAGCGCGAGGAACACGCGCGAGCCCGGCACCTCGAGCGCGCTGCCGCTCCAGAGCGTCAAGTCGCCGACCATCGCGCGCGGGCCGCCGGCGACGGGCACGCCGTCGACCGCGAGCACGGCATCGGCGGTGAACGGCGACGGCAGACGATGCAAATCGAGCGTGACCGCGCCGCGACCGGGCACCGGGAAGTCGTGCAGCGTCGCGCGGGTCGTCGCGGCGAGCTCCGCGAGCCGTGCGGAGTCGAGCGCGAGCGGCAGGCCCGGCCCGCCGTCCGGCGCGAGCGCGAGCAGCGGCGCGAGCGCGTCGGGCGCGAGCTCGAAACCCTCCGCGCCCGGCGGCGGCGGCAAGGGCGCGAGCTCGATCTCGACCGCGAAGTCGTTCGGATGACTGCCGGTCACGCGCGGCGCCGCGAGCGCCATCGGCGAGCCGCCCGCGTTCGCGACGCGGAGGCGCGTGCCTGCGTTCGGGCCGGCGCCGACGGTCTGTGTGCCGAGCGAGACGAGTTCGTCGTACGCGAGCCCGTTCTCGGTGCCGTTCGGTCCTTCGCTCGCGACCAACGCGGACGCGCCGAGCGCGTCGTCGTCGGTGATCGTGAGTTCGTGCTGCGTCGTCGCGCCGAGCACCGCGCCCGCGCTCGGCGCTGAGATCGCGAGCGGCAAGGTTTCGTCGGCCTCGATCTGGCTGTCGTCGAGCACTTGGACCGCGACGGTCTGGCCCGCGCCGTCGGTACTGCCGATCGGGAAGGTCACGGTGTGCGCCGCGAAGCTCGCGTAGTCGCTGCCGGAGCTCGCGGAGCCGCCCGCGGCATCGTCGACGCGCGCGGTGACGGCGACGCCGAGGCTGACGCCGGGCGCGAGCGAGAGCTCGAGCGAGATCGAACGCGCTGCGCTCGACTCGTCGGGCGTCGCGCTGGACGCGGACGCGAACTGAATCGTCGCGAGGTCGGCGTCGACCAACGTCGCGGTGAAGCGCTTGGTACCTTGGATCGCGCCGCCGCTCGCTCCGCCGAGCTCGAACTTGACGGTCTCGTTCGCGCCTTCGACGGAGAGGTCCGCGAGCGCGACGAGCGAGACCGTTTGCGTGTCGCCATCGACGGCGCCGATCGGGAACGTCACGGTCGCGTCGGAGAAGGCGTCGTAGTCGCTTCCGGAGCTCGCCGAGCCGCTGCCCGCGTCGGACACGACGACCGTCGCAGGCTTGGTGAGCGCGGCGAGCGAAGTGTGCAGCTCGACGGTCACCGCGAGCGGCGCGTCGCCCTCGCTGACGGTTGCGCCGGAGCTCGCGAACGAGAACGAGACCTTCGGCGTGCTCGCGCCGGAGCCGCCGCCGCCGCACGCGGCAAGCGAGAACAGCGCGGCGAGCGACAACGAACGGCGAGCGGCATGTGCGTGCATCGAGAGGCCCCGTCGGACGGACGCAGCGCGCCGACGAGCTCCCGTGCTCCCCGCGTGCTCCGCCCGACCTCCGTTCTCGACCGCGGAGAGCGGCGCCCTGGAGCCGCGACGGGCATCCGCGCGCGGCGTGGACGGGAAAGTCCTTCTCGGCGACCGGGGCCGCGCGCGCCCGAAGCGGTCGCGCGGCGCGTCGGCGAGGCGCCCGCCGGAGCTCAGGCCGCTCGCGACGTCGATGGCTGCCCTAGGAACAGGTTCTCGCCCTTCTCGAACACGTCCTTGCCGCGCCCGACGATCTGGGTGTCGAGTTCGCCGATCGACTCGAGATCCTTGTCGGGATACTCGAGCCGATGGAGCACGTAGCGCAGACAGTTGATGCGCGCGCGCTTCTTGTCGTCGGACTTGATCACGGTCCACGGCGCGTCGGCGGTGTCGGTGTGGAAGAACATCTCTTCCTTGGCACGCGTGTAGTCGTCCCACTTGTCGAGCGACGCGAGGTCGATCGGGCAGAGCGTCCACGGCTTCAACGGATCGAACTGGCGTTGCTCGAAGCGTTGGCGCTGCTCTTCGCGCGACACCGAGAACCAGAATTTGATCAGGTGGAAACCGCTGTTGACGAGCATGCGCTCGAGCACCGGTGCCTGACGCAGGAACTCCAGATGCTCTTCGGGGCTGCAGAAGCCCATCACGCGCTCGACGCCGGCGCGGTTGTACCAAGAGCGGTCGAAGAACACGATCTCACCGGAGCACGGGAGGTGCTGCACGTAGCGCTGGAAGTACCACTGCCCGCGCTCTTGCTCGCTCGGCTTCT
>JACRIN010000061.1 GCA_016220085.1 Planctomycetota bacterium | reverse complement strand
GTCGACCCGACGCGCGCGAGCGTGGGATCACGGGCAGATCGTGAAGCTGATCGCCGAGGTCAGGTTGGTCGTGCTCGGGCTGTTCGGGTCACGCGACCAGCACTGCGTGCCGACCAGGGCGCCGGCGACGAGCGCCGCGTCCGAGCCGCTGCAGATGCGGGCGTTGAAGTCCGTCGAGATCGAGCCGTTGCAAGCCGAGCCTTGACCGCCGCTGTTGACGACGTTCAAGCGCTTGATCGCCGGCTTGATGCAGAGGTGGCCGCCTTGGAAGGCCGCGCCGTTCAGACCGTTGGTGCCGTAGAACCACAGACCGTTCTTGTTGCCGACGAGGCTGGTCGCCGTCAGCGTGAAGGAGGTCGAGCAGCTCAGCACGCTCGGCGTGCCGGTGTACGCGACCGCCGGGGTGCAGCCGAGGCTGTTGACCTTCGCGGTGCAGTACTGCGCCGGGCCCGCAACCGTCGGCGTCATGCCGTAGGCGTGCGTCGCGGTCCAGTTCTCGAGCCACGTTTGACCGCAAGCCGGGTCGAACGCGCCGCGGTACTGCGCCGGCGTGAAGAAGCCGTCGTTCGGAGCCGAGCCGACGCTGACGACCGCGTCGTTCGCCGGACGCGGATCGAGCGTGAGCACCGGGAGCATCGTCTTGCCGCTGACGACCACCGGACCACCGCGCGTCAGCGAGACGATCGGCGACGCGGAGGCGGTCACGTTGTTGTTGCCCGCGCCGAACACGCCGACCGTGGTGGCTTGCGTGTAGGCGTTGGCGAACGGGTTGTTGTAGAAGACGCTGTCCTTGATCTCGGAGAGGTTGCCGTCGACTTGCGCCGGGTAGTTCGTGGCGTAGTTGCCGATGGTGAAGTCGTTCGGGAGCGCCGGAACCGCGTTGTACGCCGTGGCCCAGGTGTTCGCCCACGACAGCGTGCCGTTGAAGCCGTAGCCCGCGCCGCCGTCACCGTCGACGTTGTCGAACTTGACGAGCTCTTCGCCGAGCTCCATGAAGATCGAGTTGCGCACTTGCACGCGCGCGTTGTCGCGCCACGCCGTGCCTTGGTCGCCGTCGATCGGCTGGCCGATCACGGTCAGGTTGTAGAGCGCGCCGGTGGTCACCGGCTGGTAGTCGGACTGCTCCGCGCCGTCCATCTCGAGCGCGTTGTCGCCGACGCCCGAGCCTTGCGCGGCGACCGCGCTGTAGCCCTGGACGATCAGACCGAACTGCGCCTTGCCGCGCCAGCCTTGGTCGATGTCGAGGCTGTCGTCGCCGACGTTCCAGATGCTGAAGTACTCGAGGTTGACGGTGCCGCCCCAGATCTCGATGCCGTCGTCGACGTTGTTCATCACCTCGACGTGGTGGATGTCGGTGTTGCGACCGATGCCGCCGAGCGACAGACCGTTGAGCTCGTTGTTGAGCCCGATGACCTTGCCGCCGTAGCGGAAGGACGCGTAGCTGATCGTGCCGCTGTCGTCGTCGTCGTTGCCGCCGCCGTAGAGCACCTTGGTGTCACCCGGGAACGCGGCGACGAGACCTTCCATCGGAGCGTAGTTCGCGGCGTTCGGCGCCGGCGTGTTGGTGCCGACCGCGTTCTCGGAGATGTAGGCGTCGCCCATGATCGTCAGGTTGCCCCACTCGTTCGCGCCGACGTGCCACGCGGTCAGCGTGTCGGCCTTCGACGTGAAGGTCACCGGCTTGGCCTTGGTGCCTTGGACGAAGATCTGCGCGCCCTTGCACACCGCGAGGCTGCCGCCGATGCCCGTGTCGCTCTGGACCAGCGTGCCGGCCTCGATCGTCAGGCTGGCGCCGGGGAGGACGTAGATCTGCTGCTGCAGGTTGTAGGTGTTGGTCGCCGTCCACGTCGTGGAGGTCGAGATGTCCGCGGTGACGAGCACTTCGGCCGCGCTGGCGGAACCGGCGACGCCGGCGCCGGCCATCGCGGTCAGGAGGACCGCCTTGCCGTTGATGAGATTCTTCACAGGTGAGTTCCTTGGGACGAGAAGATCGGTGAGGTGGGCACGCGGCGCTCGCAGGCAACTCTGCTTCACGAACTCGACCGCGCGGATCGGACGGTAAGCGGCATTTGTGACCGCCCGATCAAGGGGGAATCAGTTGTCGCCACGAGAGGCGTGGGCTCGGCGAAGCGCGCGAAGCGAAGGCGAGGCGCGCGCACGGCGGGAACGAGCGGACGAAGCGACCCGCCGAGCGTGTCGGAGTGCCCCCGCAGCCCGCGGCGCGTTCTTCGACCTGCGCTCAGCGTGTTTGCCGGCGTACTTGCCAGGGTGTCCGTCCACGCGTTCGCCGACTCGATCGCCGGCGCATTCGCCAGCTCGTTCTCTAGCGCTCTCCTTCGCGTTCGTCGGAGCGCTCGTCAGCGCATCGATCAGCCTGCTCGCCCGCGCGTTCGCGAGCGCAACCCGACCGATTCGACCGCGAGCGAGCTCAGCGCCGCGCCTTGGCGAGGCGCTCGACTTGTTCGAGCAGACGCGCGACATCCTCGCGCGGCTTGAGCTCCTGCACGCGCCGCAGCAGCGGCACGGCGTCGGCGTAGCGGCCCATGCCCATGTACGTCTGCGCTTGGCGCATCTTGGCGGACGCCTCGAAGGCGGGCAGGCCGGCGGCGCGCTCGTAGTAGAGGATCGCGCGATCGGGCTCGCCCTTCTGCGCGAAGTTCTGGCCGAGCAACAGCAGCGCGTCGCCGTCGAGCGGATCGAGCGTCACGATCTCCTCGAGCACCTTGACGACGGCTTCGCTCGAATCGCCTTGGCCCATCGCGATCCGCGCTTCGAGCTTCAAGAGCCGGCGCTTCTCGTCCTCTTGCATCCGCGGCAGATACGCTTCGCGCACCTTCTTCGCGACGTGATCGGCTTGCGCGATCGCGCCGCGCTGCGTCAAGAACTCGACGGCTTGCAGCGGTTTCGTCACCGCTTGCGCCGGGTCGGTGGCGATCGAGCGCACGTACGTGAACGCCGCGCGTTCCATCAGGCCCTCGCTCGCGTAGATGTCCGCGAGCAGATTGAGCGTCTCACCGGTCGCCTTCCCGAGCTGGCCGACGATCTCCAGATTCTCCGCCGCTCGCAGCGGCTGCTTCATGCCGAGGAACGTCCGCGCTTGGAGCAGCCAGAAGCCGTGGTTGTCCGGATAGAGCGCGATCAAGGAGCTCGCGAGGTTCGCGGCGTCCTCGAACTTCTCCTGCGCGAGCACGGCCCGCGTCAGGCCGAGGCGCCACTCGACGCGCTCGGGCTGGAGCAGCAGCGCATTGCGATACGCGCCCTCGGCGGCCTGGAAGTCGTTCTTCGACGCGTACGCGGAGCCCAAGAGTCCGTACGAGTAGCCGTCGCCGCCGCCGAGCTCGATCATCCGCGTGAACGCGCGGATCGCGTCGTCGAACTTGCTCGCCTGCGCGTTGATCAGCCCGAGGTTGCGCCACGCGCGACGGAAGCTCGGGAACTTGTCGACGGCGCGCTCGTGCGACGCGAGCGCGTCGTCGAGACGTCCTTGCTGGAACTGGATGCCGCCGAGCGTGAAGTCGAGGATCGCCGAGCACTCGGGCTTCATGCGCTTCTTCAGCGCCGTTTCGGCCTTCGCGAGATCGGTCGCCATCAGCGGGCGCACGGTGTCGAGCACTCCGACTTCCTCGGGCGTCACGCGCGGCTCGATCTCCGGGTTGAAGCCGTAGCCCGCGATGAACGCCCTCTTGAACGCCGGGTCGTTCCAGATCGCGTCGACGTCGGAGTCCGCGCCCGGAGCGGCGCTCTGCGCGGACGCTACGTTCGCCGCGAGCGCGAAGCACGCGAGCGAAAGGCCCGCGAAACGGGTGCGGAGGGAACGCGGAGCGAATCGGGTCTTCATGTTCTTCAGCTCGGTTGAAAGCGGATCGACTGCCGCATCGGGCAGGTGACGCGTTTGCCGCCGCGCACGGCGGGCTCGAACTTCCATTGCTTGACCGCGTCGAGCGCGGGCTGCTCGAACGCGGGGTGCGTCGACTTCTCGACGCGCGGATTCAGGACCTTGCCGCTCTCGTCGACGACGAAGATCACGATGACGACGCCCTCGATCTTCTTGCCGCGCAGCTCGGACGGGAACTGCGGCGCGGTCTGGAACGTCGCGCGCGGCTTCTGGTCGATCTCGCTGAGATCGAAGGCATCCGTCGTCGCGTCGCCGAGTTCCGAGCCCGCCCTGCCGGTGCCGCCGATGCGGCCGCCGGAGCCGAAGTTCAACGAGTCGGCGAAATCGCCGCCGCTCGAGGCCTGACCGTTCAGCGCCTGCTCGATCGCGCTCAAGGACGCCGCATCCAACGCGGGCGCGTCGTTCAGCGGATTCACGTCGAGGCTCTGGGCGACTTGCTCGGCGTTCGGCACTTCCTCTTCGTCCGCCTTCAGCTCCTCGGGGTCCTGCGGCTTCGGCTCCTCGGGCTTCTTCTCTTCCTCTTCGGCGGTGTCGTCTTCGGCGAGCAACTGCACTTCTTGCAGCGTGCCCTTGTCCTCGCCGTCCTTCGGGAAGATCAAGCCGCCGAACAGCAAGAAGCCCGCGTGCAGCAGGACGGCGCACACGATGCCGAGAGTCCGCGCCATGGCTACTTCTTGTCCGTGTTGATGCCGACCTTCTGGATGCCGATCTTGCGCACCTCGTCGAGCACCGAGACCACGTACTTGAAGTCCGCGCCGGCGTCGCTGTTGACGATCACCCGCGGATCCTTGGACGAGGCCTTCAACGTCGACAAGCGCATCGGCAACTGCGCGATCGTGATCTTCTCCTTGTTGTAGAAGACCTCGCCCTTCTCGTTGACGCTGAGCGTGACCGCTTTGTCGAGCTCCTGTTGATCGCCGAGCGACGCCGCGCTCGACGCCGTCGGCAGCGAGACCTGCACGCCTTGGTTCTTCGACATCGAGAGCGACACCATGATGAACGTCGCCAAGAGGAAGAAGATGATGTCGATCAGCGGGATGATCTCGATGCGCGCCCGCTTGACCGCGCTGCCCCGCGAAGAGCCGTGCATGGTCAGGCCTTCCCCGCGACCGCGACGGCTTGGCGCGCGGGCTCGCTCGTTTCGGCGCGCGGAGCCGGGTGGAGCGCGGTGGGATGCACGATCAGCTCCAGTTGCGTCGCCGCCGATTCGATCTCGTGGCTGGCTTCGTCGAGCTTCGTGTTGAGGAAGTTGAACGGGATCAGCGCCGTGATCGCGATGCCGAGGCCGAACGCGGTCGCGATCAGCGCTTCCGCGATGCCTCCGGTGATCGCGCCGGGCGCGCTGAGCTCGCCGCCGATCAGCGAGAACGAGCCCATCATGCCGGTGACGGTGCCGAGCAGGCCGAGCAACGGCGCGAGCGTGATCACGGTGTCGAGCACGGAGATCCCGCGGCGGAAGCGCTTCAGCTCCTTGGCCTGCGCGTAGACCAACGCGTTCGAGAGCGAACCCTCGCGGTGACCGAGCGCGTACACCAGCGGTCGAACGACGTAGTCCCTCGACGGACCGTGCGCTCGAATGGCGCCTTGGATGTCGCCGCTCTCAACTTGCTCGAAAAGCTGCTCCAACGCCTTCGACTCGCGCTTGCGGCGTTCGTTGGCGAGGAACAGCAAGCGTTCGAGCACCGTGCCGAGCGCCAAGATCGACGCGACGAGCAGCGGCCACATGATCGGGCCGCCCTTCACGAAGATGTGGACCAGGTTGGTCTTCTGCACGAGCTCCTTCAGCGCGCCGCCGCGCGACGGATCGAGCGGCAGCGTGCCTTCGCCGCTCTGCACGAGCAGACCGATGCCCGCCTGCACCGCGCCTTCGAGCGGACGGATCAGCGGCTTGGGCGAGCCGGTCTGCGGCACCACGAGACCCGCTTCGCCCGCGTCCGAGCGGAAGAGCGCGACCGGCCCGAGCATCGCGAATTGCCCCGACGCGACCGCGCCTTGGAGGTCGACGCCGACGCCGGGGAACCGCATGCCGCCGATCGCGTCGGTGAGGCGCTTCACGGAGAGCTCGGCGAACGCGACTTGCCGCTCGAACCTCTCCTGGAGCGTCAGCGCCTCGTTCTCCGTCGCCTGCTTCGCCGTTTCGATCGCCTCGCCGCAGTACTGCAGCTCGGCGACGTTGATCTTCGACTCGAAGCTGCGCGCGTACTCGTCGAGCAGGTTGCCGACGTAGTCGAGCTCGTCCCGGCGCGCCTTGATCTCCGCCTTGACGGAGACCAATTCCAACGCGCCTTGGTCGACCTCACGGACGAGCTGTTCGTTGTCGCGACGCAGGTTCGTGACGCGCTCCTCCGCCGCGGTCAGTTCCTTCGCGAGCGGAAGTTTCTCCGACGCGACCTGCTCGCGCAGTTGGTTCAGCTCCGCGATGCTCGTCGCGAGCTCGCGCTCGGCGGATTGCGAGAGTTTGGCGACCGTCTGGTCCGGGGCGGGCTGTTGAGCGACGGCGCTGGTCGCCAGACCGAAGATGCAGAGTGCGCGGATCATGGGCTTCATTGGATTTTCGCGGGGAGCGGCACGAACGCCGGCGTGTGCTTGTTCTGGACGATCTCGAGCGCGACGAGCACGTCGTCCGCGATGGTCTTGGAAGGTTCCCAGTGCCAACCGTCGGCGCTCGGCCGACCGATGCCGGCTTCGCCGCCGGCGCTGACGTAGTAGGCCTGCGCGAGACCGACGTAGATCACGCGCACTTCCGCGGGCTTGCCGTTGGAGAGGTTGCGGATCTCGTAGCTGACCGTGATCTCGTTGTTGGCCTTGTTGAGCTCGTTCAGGATGCCGATCACGTTCTGGTAGCGCTCCGCGATCGAGACCTTCGCCTTGGTCGACTCGTCGGGCATGCGCTGGACGAGCGGCAGCAGCCTGGTCTGAATCGGCTCGGGCGCGGACACGAGCAGACGGCGAGCCGAGTCCTCGAGGGCCGCGACCCTCGCGCCGAGCTCGTTCGAGATCGACTTCAGGTGGTCGGCCTCGTCGAGCGCGAGGCTGTGCTTGAGCTGGTGTTCCTCGAGCTTGGTCTGCGCCTCACGGATCTTGTCCTCGAGCGTCGCGACCTCTTGCTTCACGAGCTCGAGCCTGCCGAGCAGCACTTCCTTGCCTTGCTGCCAGTCCTTGCGCTCCTTCGAGACGAGCTGTTGCGTCTCGATCCATTTGCCGAGCTTCAGTCGCGTCTCCTCGAGCGCCGGCGTGCGCGAGCCGAGCACGTCCTGCGGCTGCGTCGCGCCCGCGGTGAGCACGCACGCGAGCCCGAGTGCGCCGAACGCGACGGCTCCGTTCCGGCGCCGCGCTCCGTCTTTTCGTCGTTGGGTTTGCATGGGGTCCGAGTCTCGAAGGCGTTGAAGTCGTTTCAGAAAGAGAAGCGCGCGGTGACGCTGAGCGAGTAGTCGATGCCCTTCGTGTAGGAAGTCTTCTGCACGTCGCCGCCGATGTACTCGGAGCGATAGACCTCCTCGATCGCGGGATTGGTCAGGTTCTTGGCCTGGAACTGGAAGGTCAGGAACTTCCCGAGCTTCTGCGACACGCTGAAGTTCAAGGTGTCGTACTCCTTCGCGTACACGCTCGGGATGAAGTTGCCGTTCGACTGTCCGGCGCCCGCGACGAGCGTGTCACCTTGCACGGTCCAGAACAGGCCGAGCTGCGTCCCCCAGTCGGGCACGTCGTACGTCGCGTAGAGGTTGTAGAGATGCTCCGGCGCGTTGGTCATGTCGCGGCTGGAGATCGGCGCGTCGATGTTCGGCAGGTCGAAGCCCGCTTGCTCGTCGTCGGGCAACGTCACCTTCGACGAGATGAACGTCGCGTTCGCGCCGACCGACACGCCTTTCAGACGCTTCGAGAAGTGCCCGAGATCCTGGCGCGCCTCGAGCTCGATGCCCTCGAGCTCGCCGTCCGGATAGTTGACCGCGGTGGTGTAGTCGAAGAGCCCGTAGCGCTGCACGTACTCGATCGAGCCCTCGATGTCCTTGTCGAAGAGCGAGAGCGAGAGCAGGCCGCCCTCGTACGGCGTGTAATCGCAGCGCAGGTCGTAGTTGGTGACCTCCGCCATGTCGAGGCCGGGATTGCCGATGAAGATCGGGCCGCCGAGGTACTCCTGCTGGATGACCGGCGTCAGCTCCTTGAACGTCTGACGCGCGATCGTCCGACTGTACGAGCCGCGCAGCGTCACGCGCTCCAGCGGCCGGTACACGACGCCGATCGACGGCAACACGTCGTCGCGGCTGAAGTCGACGTCGGCGTCGCCGGGGTTGAGCTGCGTCGGCACGCCGGAGTTCGGCGGATACCAGAGCGCGTCGGCCTCGGGGAAGTTCTCGATCGCGATGTCGGTCGACTCGACGCGCGCGCCGCCGATCACGTTCACGCGCTCGTGCACCGGCAGATCGACCATGCCGTAGAACGCGGAGAGGTCCTGATCGCCGCGATAGTCGACGTCGAGCGTCGATTCGGTGATCGGGTGGTCTTCCTCCGAGAACACCTCGCTCCACGCGTCCTCGAAACTCTCCTGATAGCTCGCCCCGGCGTCGCCGAAGTTGCTGTACGTGTCCTGATCGAAATCGCGATCGACCGCGTCGGCGAAGGCGCCGAACTTGACGTAGCCAGGACGCTGGCTCCACTGATCGAACGGGAGCTTCAGGTCGGCGGAGTACTGATCGCTCTCCTCGGTGATCGACTTCCAGATGCGCTGGACGTTGCCGAGGTTGAAGTTCGCGCCCGGCTTGTACGGCAGCCAGAGCTCCGGCGTCGTGAACGGCGGCACGAACGGCGGGAAGCCCGGGTTGTACGACGACGCGAGCCACAGCGCGCCGAACTGGCGCTTGTCGGGCTGGAGCGAATCCGCGGTGCTGTGCGAGAGCGACCAATCGAGCTCCGGCTTGCCGAACTTCAGGACTTCGCCCGCCTCGAAGCCCTCGAACGGGAGCGTGTGCTCGCCGTGGAGCTGCAACGTCTGCGTCGTGCGCTCGACGTAATCGAGCGTCTCCAATCGCAGGTACGGCGCCGCGTTGAGGTTCTGCGGCTCGTTGCCGGTGCCCTGCGGATCGTTCGGGTCGTAACCGGGGAAGAAGTACTCCTTGCCGCGCTTGTCGATCGCGAGCGTCGCGGTGTCCTCGGCGACACGCGTGTAGAGGTACGTCAGCGAGACCGCGTGGTCGTCGCTCTCGACGCCGAGCGTGCCGAGCCCGCCCCAGCGCACCGAGTCCTTGCTCTGCGCCACGTCGAACAACGAAGTCTTGAAGTCGCCGTCCGACGGCGTGCCCTGGTTGGTCTCGGGCACCATCGGACCGCCAGGCTTCGTCACCCACCACGAATCGTCGACGCCGTCGTCGTACGACGAGGCGTCGCGCTCGTAGAAGAGGCTCGCGAGCCCGCCGATGCGAACGCCGTCGGTGAGCTCCTCTGTGCCGCCGAACGCGGTCGAGAACTTGTACTCGGGCGGCGCGTCCTCGGGCGAAGTACCGACGGCGCCGTCCCAGCTCTGGCCGAGCTTGGAGAGCTGCGGGGCGCGCCCGCCGTCGTCGCGACCCCAGAAGTCGACGCCTCCGCCTTCGTACGACAGGAATTCGTCGTTGCCGAAGATGTCGGAGTTCGCGGTCAGTTGGCCCTTGAGCTCGAAGAACGGCGCATCGGGCACGCCCTTCAACCGCACGTCGACCGCGCCTCCGGAAGCGTCGCCTTGTTGATCGGGCGTGAACGTCTTCGAAACTTGGATGCTCTCGATCACCGCGGCGGGGAACTGATCGAGCTCAACGGCGCGCTTGTCCTCGTCGGCGGACGGCAAACGCACGCCGTTCATCTGCGAGCTGACGAAGCGATCGGGCAAGCCGCGGATCACCGCCGACTTGCCGCCTTGCGTCGACGCGCCCGCGACCAGCCGCAACGCGCCCGCGGCGTCACCGACGCCGGCGCGGCTCATCAGCTCGGAACCGATCGAGTCGAGCAGCGCGGCGCTATCCATCCGCAGGTTGAGCAACGCGAGCTCGGTGCCCGCGAGCAGCTCCAACACCTCGCGCACGATCAGCTCGTCGAGCTCCGTGAACTCCGCCGAGAGCTCGACGTCGACGTCGGTCAGCGCGCCCGCGCCGACCAACACCTCCGACTTGACCTGCCGGACGTACCCGTCCTTCGTGAAGACGAGCGTGTACTTGCCCTCCGGGACGTCGCTCAGGACGAAGTTGCCCTCGTCAGCGGTGTCCGCGCGGCGGCCGAGCTCGACGACGAGCACCTGCGCGCCGGCGAGCGGCACGTCGAAGTCCTTGTCGCGCACGACGCCGCGGATCGAACCGTTCTGTTTCGTCTGCGCGAAAGCGTGCGCTCCGCAGGCCACGATGAACGCCGCAACAAGGGACGGCCAAGCCGCCCAAGTCATCAGCCCCGCCCCGCAGCTGAGCGCGGCCCATCTCGACCACTTCTTCACGTCGCGTTTCTCGATTCGCGAGGGATTGTGAAGACGAATGATCAGGGTCGCGTGAACGCACGATGGCGAGTCCGTGAAGACTCGCCGGCGTCAGGCGCCCGCGGCGGTCGCGGTCCGGTGCGCGCGGGCTGGGATCAGCCCGTGCCCGCCGCGAGCGCGGCGCCGATCGTCGCGAGATTTTCGTCCGCGAACTCCGGGTTGCGCGTCGCGGCCGCTTCGAGCGCTTCGATCGGCAAGAAGCCGAGCTCGCGCAGCGCGAGCGTCGCGCAGTACAGCACCAGCCTGCCGCCGCCGATCTTCAGCGTCGAACGCGTCGGATCGATCGTCGTCACGCGCGCTTTCGTCTTCGCGCTCGCGAACGCCGGCAACGCGAACAGGCGATCCTCGGCGGTCATCGCCGCGAGCTGACGACCACACTTCGCGAGGCCTTCGTCGCTGACGACGATCATCGCGTCGGGCCGCGTGACGCCGGTGTAACGGATCTCGGTCGGCGCGAGCACTAGCTCGGAAAGGCTGTGTCCGGTCTTCACAGTGATCGGATAGTCGTCGCGCTGCGCGGCCCAGAGGCCGGACAGCATCGCCGCCTCCGCGACCAGCCGCGCCGCCGAGCGCACTTTGCCGCCCGCGGAGCCCGCGATCACCAAACGGAACGGCCTGTCGAGCGTCGCGCGAAAGCGTGGCTCCAACGCGCGCGGTCCGGCGAGCGCCTTGCCGCGCACGCGCTCGCTCTCGGCGCGATACGCAGCGCTGTACTCCGGATACTCCTCTCGGTGCAGCAGTCCGGCCTTCAGCCCGAGTTGATCGAGCGTCGTCGCGAGCGTCTTGCGCGACGCCTGGTTCGACGCGACGAAGTACGCCGTGCAGAGCTCCCAGATGTCGAGCAACGCGAAGCACTCCGCGCGCACCGCTTCCGCGATCCGATCGGCGAGATCCTTGTCGAAGCTCGTCCCGCGCCAAACGAAGCCCGCGCCGTTCGCGGCGACCGTCGCGCAGATGTCGAGCGGCCGCTCGAGGTTGCCGCCGGGCGTCGTGCTGGTCACCGCGCCCTGCGGAGTCGTCGTCGAATGCTGGCCGCCGGTCATGCCGAAGTTGAAGTTGTTGAACACGAGCACGGTGACACCGATGTTGCGCCGCGCCGCGCTCAACAGGTGTGCCCCGCCGATGCCGGTGCCGCCGTCGCCCATCACGACGATCACCTTCAAGTCGGGGCGCGCGAGCTTGATGCCGGTCGCGTACGTGATGCTGCGACCGTGCAGCCCGTGGAACGCGCTGGTCGCGAAGTACTGGTCGGAGAGGCCCGAGCAGCCGATGTCGCTGACCAACACGACCTGGCGCGGATCGAGCGCGAGCTTCACGAGCGCCGCGTTGAGGTGATCGAGGATCGGCCCGTGCCCGCAACCGGGGCAGAACGGGTACGGCGTCTCGTTGCGATACGACGACAGCGGTGTGACGGTCGTGCCGAGGGTCATCGCGCGGCCTCCATGAACTGTTCCGGGGTGATCAGCTCGCCGTCGACGCGATTCACGCCGCGGACTTCGAGCCCCGGCGCGAGCCGTTCGACCTCGCGTCGGTACTGACCGTGGTTGAGCTCGCCGACGACGACGCGATCGACGTCGAGCAGCGCGGTGCGCAAAGCGCGCTCCGGCACCGGCCAGAGGCTCTTGACGACGAGCGCCGACACCGCGCGCCCGGCCGCGCGCAGGCGCGCCACCGCTTCGTGCATCGCGCCGGCGGTGACGCCGTACGAGACGAGCAACGTGCGCGCGCCGCTGTCTTGGTCGAGCTCGACGAGCTCGATCTCGTCCGCGTGCTGCTCGATCTTCGCGCGCAGGTGCTCGTTCAGCGCGGCGACTTTGCTGGGAGCCTTGGTGATCAGCGCGCGCTCGTCGTGCGTCGAGCCGGTGAAACGCACGAGCACGTCTCCACCGTACTGCGCGAGTGGCGACACGCCGTCGGCGGGCTCGTAGCGGTACGGCGGCGGATTCGCGATCACCGCTGGAGCCGCGTTCGCGCCTCGAGTCGCGCTTGCGACCGGCGCTGCGCCAGCAACCGGTGCTGCTCTCGCGACCGGCGCCGCGAGCACCGCGCGCGCGCGCACCGGCGGGCGCTCGTAGCTCTCCGTCTCGACCGTGACCGACGTCATGTCGAGCTCTTTGTCGGTCAGGAGGAACACCGGACAACGGAAGCGCTCGGCGAGGTCGAACGCGCGCCGCGTCAGCGAGTAGCACTCCGCGACCGTCGACGGCGCGAGCGCGATCACCGGGTACCCGCCGCCGGTGCCCCAGCGCACGAACTGCACGTCGCCCTGGCCGACCGTCGTCGCTCCGCCGGTCGCGGGACCGAGGCGTTGCACGTCGACGATCACCAGCGGCACTTCGCCCATGATCGCGAGGCCGATGTTCTCGCTGTAGAGGCTGAGGCCCGGCCCACTGGTCGCGGTCATCGCGCGCGAGCCCGACAGAGTCGCACCGATGCACATGCCGATCGACGCGATCTCGTCCTCGGCCTGGATCGCGACGCCGCCGACCTTCGGCAGTTCACGCAAGATGTGCATCAGGATCGGCGAGGCCGGTGTGATCGGATAGCCCGCGAAGAACGTGCACCCCGCGTCGAGCGCTCCGCGCACGATCGCCGTCGAACCGTCGATGAACTCGCGCATCGTCGTACCCCTCCGCGGAACCAGGGACCAGCCGTCGTCCGCCGCGCATCGTATCGCCCCGCGCGCGTGCGAAGGTGCTCACGGCGGTTCGCACTTCGACGCACGCGGAGTCGATCGAGAGCGCAGTGCGCGCCGTCGTGAACGCGGACGGGAACGGTGGAGTTCCCGTGCGCCGAGCGACTCCTCGCGCGGGCACGCCGCGGCTATCCTGTCGCTCGCTTCCCTCACGATCACGACGTTCGCCGGCGCGTCGTGCTCGCTCGCCTCGTTTCGCCGATTGGGAGATGCTCGTGGACGACCCCGCGCCGCTCGTCGAGTTCGTTGCGCGCCACCGCGCGATCTTGCGCGCCGCGCTCGATGAGCTCGACGACGCAGCGGCCGCGGCTCGGCTCGCGACGCTGTTGCACGACTTCGAGCAAGCTCGCGGGCCGGCGCCGGCGCTCCCCGCCTCTCCGAGCGCGAGGCCCGTCGCGCTCGAAACGCCGCTCGTCGAGCACGCACCGACTCGGCGCTCCGCCGGGGAGGGTCTCGCGCGGCTGCGCGAAGCGGTGTCGAACCTCGCCGACGGCGTGATGCTCGGGGACCTCACGTTCGGGCCGCTCGAATGGAACGACGCCGCGGCACGCATCCATGGATTCGCCGACGCCGAGGACGCGCGCCGTCGCCAGCCGTCGGTTCCGTTCGAGTTCGAGCTCGTCGACGACGCCGGACGCGTGTTGCCGATCGAGGAAGGGCCGCCAAGTCGCCTGCGCCGCGGCGAACCGGTGCGGGGCTGGGTCCTGACGTTGCGCCACAAGCCGAGCGGCCGCGAGCGCGTGATCCGTCACGACGGCGCGGTCGTCGCCGACCCGACGTCGGGGGAACGGCTGCTGCTGCTCTTCCTCCACGATCTGACGGAAGCAGGCACCCTCCGCCGCGAGCGCGACGAGACGTCGGCCTTGCTGCGCTCGATCGCCGACGGAACGACCGACACGATCTTCGCGAAGGACCTCTCCGGCCGGTACACGTTCGCCAACGCCGCCGCGGCGAGGCTCATCGGCCGCGCGCCGTCGGACATCGTCGGAAAGCGCGACGAAGACCTGTTCGACGCGCGAAGCGCCTCCGACTTCCACGCCCACGACCTCGCCGTCTTCCGATCGGGCGAGCCCAGCACGTGCGAGGAGCGCGTGACGATCGCCGGTGAGCCGCGGGTGTTCTCCGTGACGAGGTCGACGCTGCGCGACGCATGCGGGACGGTCATCGGACTGATCGGGATCGCGCACGACATCACGGACCGCCTCGCCGCGGAAGAGCGCGAGCGAGCCGGTCA
Organism: Planctomycetota bacterium; assembly: GCA_016220085.1. Lineage (GTDB taxonomy): Bacteria > Planctomycetota > UBA1135 > UBA1135 > JACRIN01. Next base: position 5,930 of record JACRIN010000061.1, on the reverse strand, counting down.
CCGAGTGCTTCGCACGCTGATCGATCACGCCCAGGCGATCATCTGGGTCAAGGACCTCGATGGCCGCTTCCGCTTGGTGAATCGCCGTTGCGCGCAGGCGCTCGGACGCACCGAGGCGGAGATCGTCGGCCGCTCGGCGCACGACTTGTTCGGCGACCACGGCGCGCGGTACGAAGACAACGATCGACGCGTGCTCGCGGCCGGGACGGCGCAGAGCTTCGAGGAGACCGTGGTGCTCGACGGCGTCGAGCGCACCCTGCTCTCGATCAACTTCCCCTTGCGCGGCGCGGACGGCTCGATCGAAGCCCTCGGCGCGATCTGCACGGACATCACGCGTCGCATCGAGGCGGCCCGGAAGCTCGAGGAGAGCGAGCAGCTCTACCACCGCTTGGTCGACGTGCTGCCTTCCGCCGTATACCTGAATCGCGCCGGTCGCATCGCCGTCTGCAATGCGGCGATGGTCGAGCTGCTCGGAGCATCGAGCTACGCCGACTTGGTCGGACGACGAGTGCTCGATCTCTACCCGAACCGGTTCCACGCGACCATCGAGGCGCGGATCGCCGAGATGATGGAAACGGGTCGCGCCGTGGCGCCGCACGAGTACCAGATTCGTCGTGTCGATGGGCGCTTGGTACCGGTCTCGGTCGTCGCGACGCCGACCGGTGATCGCGACGGAAGGACGGTGCTCGTCGTCGTGCGCGACTTGACCGAGCGCGAGCAGTCGCTCGAGCTCCTGCGCGCGATCATGGACAGCGTCACCGACACGATCATCACGATCGATCCGTCGGGCACGATCCGCGCGGTCAATCCGAGTGTCGAGCCGATGTTCGGGTACACGCCGCAGGAGCTGCTCGGCCGACCACTCGACACTCTGATCCCCGAGCCGCATCGCGGTCGGAGCAACGAGTTCCTCGCGCGCGTGAACGAAGATGGATGCTCGGACCTGCTCGCGCGCAGCCACGACGTGCCGGCGCGACGCCGCGACGGCACCGAGTTCGCCGCCGAACTCTTCGTCACCGCGTTCTCGTGGAACGGGCGGCGCCACTTCACCGGCGTGGTGCGCGACGTCACGCAGCGCAAGCTGCTCGAGAGCGAGTTCCACCACGCGCAGAAGATGGAAGCGGTCGGACGGCTAGCCGGCGGCGTCGCGCACGACTTCAACAACCTGCTGACGGTGATCCTCGGGTACTGCGAGCTGCTCGATCCGCGCGCGACGCCCAAGGAGATCGACCGTTCGCGCGGGGTGATCCGCGTCGCTTGCGAGCGCGCGGCGAGGCTGACCGGCCAACTGCTCGCTTACAGTCGCAAGGCGATCCTCGCTCCGCGGGTCGTCGACTTGCAGGAAGTCGTGCGGGAGGCCGAGCAGCTCCTTCGGCGCCTGATCGGCGAGGACGTCCGCGTGCACGTCGAATGCGCGTCGACGGCGTGCTTCATCCGCGCGGACGTCGGCCAACTCGAGCAAGTGCTCCTCAACCTCGCTGTGAACTCCCGCGACGCGATGCCGAGAGGCGGCGCGCTGCGGGTCGCGACGCGACGCGTCGACGTCACCGAGGGTGGCTGGCCGCACGATCGATCGGTTCCGGTCGGACGTTACGTCGAGCTCGAGTTCACCGACACAGGGTGCGGCATCGACGCCGACGCGCTGCCGCGCATCTTCGAGCCCTTCTTCACGACGAAGCGCGTCGGTGAAGGCACCGGCCTCGGGCTCACGGTGGTGCACGGCGTGATGCAGCAAACCGGAGGCTTCATCAGCGTGCAGAGCACCGTCGGCACGGGCACGACGTTCCGATTGCTGTTCCCCGAACTGCCGGAGCCGTCGCACACCGCGTCCGAACACGAGCACTCCGATCGGCTGACCGGCAAGGAGTCGATTCTCGTCGTGGAGGACGAGCCCGAGGTCCGGCGCGTCGTGGTACGCGCGCTCGAGAGCCGCGGCTACCGCGTGGTCGACGTCGGATCGCCGCGGGACGCTCTGAAGCTCAGCAGCTCCGTGTCGCGCGAGTTCGATCTGCTGATCACCGACGTGGTGATGCCCGGAATCGACGGGCCGGAGCTCGCCGAGCAACTCAAACGCATCAACCCGCGACTGCGCGTGGTCTACGTCAGCGGCTACACGGACGACGCGGTGCTCCGTCACGGCATCGACACGGCCTCCGTGCTGTTCCTCCAGAAGCCCTTCACGCGCACCGCGCTCGCGAAACAGGTCCGCATGGCGCTCGACGGCGGCTGAGACGCGGCGCGAGCAGGTCCGCGAGCACGCGACCGGACTTTGCGCCTCGTCGTATCATGCGTCGGCCGACCTCGATGGAATCCGAACGCCGCAGTCGACTCCGCCGGTCTCGTCGCGGCGGCCGTGCCGAGCTCCGTCGCGCGAGCGCGTGCATCGCCGTCGATTGGTCCGGGGCGCTGTCGACCGTCCGCTCGCGAATGTGGCTCGCCGAGTCGCGCGAGAAGCGGCTCGTCCGCGTCGAGCGCGGCTTCGATCGCCCTGGGGTGATCCGCCACCTGATCGAGTGCGCGGCGCGCGAACCGCGACTCGTCGTCGGTCTCGACTTCGCCTTTTCGTTCCCGCGTTGGTACCTCGACGAACTCGGGCTCGCGAGCGCGCGCGAGCTCTGGGAGCGCGTCGCGCGGGATGGCGAGGAGTGGCTCGCGAGCTGTCCGCATCCGTTTTGGGGCAAGCCGTGCGTGCCGCGTCCGCCGCCGGTCGCCGGCCGAAGCGAATGGCGCGTCACCGAGCACGCCAACCTGCTCGTCGGCGGCATCGGACCGAAGTCGATCTTCCAGATCGGCGGCGCGGGCACCGTCGGCACCGGTTCGTTGCGAGGCATGCCGCACCTCCGAGAGCTGCAGGACGCGGGCTTCTCGATCTGGCCGTTCGATCCGCCGCGGTTGCCGATGGTGGTCGAGATCTATCCGCGCTACCTGACCGGCCGCGTCGAGAAGTCGAACGCGGTCGCGCGCTCGCTCTATCTCCAAGCCCGGCTCGCGCGCGAGTCGAAGGCGCTGCTCGCGCTCGCGGCGTCGACCGAGGATTCCTTCGACGCCGCGGTGTCCGCCGCGTGCATGCAGCGCTTCTCGAACGACTTCGTCCGCATCGCACGCTCGCGCCGCACGCCGATCGATCGACTCGAAGGCCGCATCTGGACGCCGCTGCGCGACCCGACGTTCGAGCGTTGGTGAGCACGGGCGAGCGCGCCGGACGCTCGCGCACGCCGTCGGGATGAGCTCGCGCTTCGCGTCGTCCGCGGTTCGAAGGCCGACGGGGCGCCGCGCGACGGCGCGCGCGCTTCAGCTGCCCGCGCCGTGCGTGGGTCTTCCAGAGGGACGATCCCATCGAGAACCCGCGCGACGAATGCGGTCGTGCGCGGCCGCGAACGAGAGTCGGTGATCGCTGACGCCGATTCCGGCGCAGACGTCGACGGACCGCGCAATCCGATCGTCACGCGGCGCCCGCGGTCACTTCACGCGCCAACGCAGCGTGTCGACGCGCGAGCGGATCTCGCCGCGGTCCATGTCGAAATCGACCAGCACCGCGCGCACGAAGAGCGAACGCGAGCCGTCGGCGTGCTCGTCGACGAACCATCGCCCGCATCCCCCGAGCGGCGCCGCGGGCGGATCGATCGGCTCGAGCGCGCTCACTTCCTTCTCGGTGCGCACCTCGGCGGTGTAGACCAACGTTTCCTCGTTGCGGCGATGCTCGCCATCCCAGCGCGACTCGACGCCGACGCCCGCGGCGCGCAGCGCGGTGATCTTCCGGCTCGGATCGCGTTGCCAATCGGTCGGCGCGAAGACCTCGGTGCGCCACCACTCGCTCGGCGCGTGCATCACCAGTTGTCCGCTGCGGAGCTCGGCGCGCGCGGGCTCGAGCTTCGGCGTGGTGGGCAAGCGCAGCGCAAGCGCCGGATCCGCGTACAGCGCCGCGGCGTGGAGCTCGTAGCGATGAAGCCCGCGCTCGCTCTCGCCGTGGTCGAGCATCGACGCGACGACGCAGTTCAACGCGCGGCGATGCGCGCGGCCGACGCTCGCGCCGGCGAGCAACGCGTTCCAGAACTCGCTGCGATAGAGCTCGTACTGCGCGACCGCGCGCCGCGTGTTGCCGGCGAACGCGACCGCGCCGTTGCGCAGCAGCCGCGCCGCGACCGAGCGTCCGTCGGGATCTTGGTCCAGCGACGCGGCGCTGCAGCCGCCCGTCTCCACCACGCAAGGCGCGAGCAGCGCGCTCGCATCCGCCGCGTACGTCGAGCCGAGGCCCAGCCACGACGCGTGCGACGCGTGGACGAGCGCCGCAACTTCCGCGAACGGCGAGCCGGTCTCCAACGCCGCGCCCGCCGGTTCGACCAGGCGCGTCTCGAAGCCCGCGCGCGCGAACGCCGGCGCCGACTCGCGCTCCCATTCGGCGATCGTGATGCGGCCGCTCCACGCGGGCTCGACGAGCTCGTCGTACGCCAAGCTGCGCGCGGCGAGCAGCGTCGCGGAAAGCGCGTCCTCCGCGATCACCCGACCGAACGCGAGCTCGACGAACGGATCGCCGTCGATGTTCGCGTAGCGGAGATCGGTCACCGGATCGATGTCGATGCCCTCGGCGCACGCGACCGCCGCCATCGGGATCGTCTCGGGCATCGCGACGATGCACAGCGTGTCGGGGGTGCGCCCGAGTTGCTTCTGGAAGTCGCCGAGCGCGCGCTCGGTGCGCTCGACGCGCGCGGCGTCCGACGGCGGCGGCTCGCCCGCGTTGCTTTCGAACTCGATCGGCGCGACCGCGCCATTTCGGCCGGCGGCGAGCGCGGCGGCGGCGAGCGAGAGCTTGCGCACCTTGCCCGCGCCGCGATCGTCCGGCGCGGTCGCCGCGACGTACTCGACCGCGAGCCGGTGCTGCTGCATCCAACGCGCGACGTCCGCAGCGCTCTCGAGGCGCTCGAGCGCCGACACCGCGACCGCGACGCGATTGGCGTCCGCTCGCGCGCCGACGAAGCACGCGGAGCGCACGCCGAGCGCGCCGAGCGTCTCGGTCGCGCGCGTCGACAGCCCCGCGTCCGAGCTGAAGAGCAGCGGTGCCCGCCAGCGAGCCGCGAGCACCGCGGCGGAAAGCGCGCTCGCGTAATCGTCGCCGCGGCAGATGACCGCGCGACTCGAGCGCGCAAAGCAGCGCGTCGCGAGCTCGCACGCGGCGGCGTCCGCGTCGTCGCCCGCGACGACCTGGGGCTTCGGCTCACGCGGCTCCGCCGGCGCCGCGCCGATCCGCAGCACGCGCTCGGGCCGGTAGCGGCGGAGGAAGTCGCTCGCTTCCGCGCGCAGCGAACCGTCGGGCGCGACCCCGATCACGAGCGGCGAGCCGTCGTTGATCGCAGCCGAGGCTGGGAGCGCCGCGAGGAACGCGAAGTCCTGCCACGCGGGCTCCTCCGGAAGCGCGACGCACACGATCGAGCGCGTGCGTTCGATCGTCGGGTCGCCCGCGTGCGCGGCCGTCGCGTGCGCGGCCGAAGTATGTGCGACCGCAGCGTGTGCGACCGCAGCGTGCGCGACCGCAGCGTGTGCGACCGCAGCGTGCGCGACCGCAGCATGCGCGACCGCAGCGTGTGCGGCCGTCGCGTGAACGGCCGTCGCGTGCGCGGCCGCGGCGAGCGCGAGCGCGCTCGCGAGTGCGATTCGGATCCCCATGCTTGGCGTCGGAGCGAGGCTAACAGGTCGCTCGAGCCTCACAAGCCGCGGAGTGCGCACGGCGGGACGAAACGAGACGCTCCGATCCGGATCGCGCGCCGACGCCCGCGGAACAGACGCTCGTCGAACCTGCGCGGCGGATTCGAGCCCGCGTGGCTGCTCGCGGGGTCGCCAACCATGCGCTCGACGCGCAGGCGAACTCGTGGAACCCCGCGACGCGCCAGTGAATCGCGACGCGACCCTGCGTGCGTCCGCGTTCGCGGTCGGGC
>JACRIN010000058.1 GCA_016220085.1 Planctomycetota bacterium | reverse complement strand
AGGAAGCGTCGAGCGCCCCGCTCGCGGATCCCTCGTCGACGCGAACGCCCGTCGCGACGTCGAGAGCCGCGCGGACGGCAGCTATCGTCTGATCGCGCTCGCGCCGGGCGAAATCGCGATCAAGGCGAGTCTCAGAGACGCAGGGGTCGCGCGCACGACGCTCAGAGGCGAAGACGGAGACGAACTCGCCTGGGATCCGGTGATCGATGCCGGCCGAGTGGTGCGCGGGCGCGTCGTCGACGAGCGCGGAGTCGCGCTGTCGAACTGGGTCGTGATCGCTGACACCGAGGGCCAGGTCGAACCCGCGTCGAGCTTCCAGGCTCAATCGCAAACCGATTCCGAGGGAAGGTTTCGCGTGATCAACTGCCCCGATCGGTCGCTGAGGCTCTGGCTGCACGAGCCCGGCTCCATCTGGGCCTTCGCTGCGATCGAGTTGCCCGGCGTACTCGCGGGCGAGGACGAGCTCCTGATCCAAGTCCCCGATGCGCGTCGCGCGACAGCGTGGCTCGAAGGCCGCGTGCTCGGCCAGGACGGCAGGCCGACGGCGGCGGAGCTGCGCTTCGAGAGCACCGGATCGCGCCGCGGGCACACCTCGCGCAGCGACGCGGCGACCGGAGCGTTTCGCGTCGGACCGCTCGCCCCCGGCGCGGTCGTGATCGAGGCGCTCGGCGCAGAGGGTGCCGCGCGACTCACCGATATCGAAGTCGGGCCGGGAGAGACGCTGGACGTCGGGACCTTGAAGCTCGGGGGCGTAGGTCGCGTTCAGATCGTGCTCGTGCCGGTCGATGGCATCGATCCGGAGCGCGTGCACGTGAACGTGTTGACGCCCGAGAGGAGACTGGTGCGCTCGCTGTCGAGCGCGGATCTCGCCGGCGCGATCGAGCTCGCGGGCGGTCGCTACGTGCTCGACGTCTTCGGCGACGTCTTGCCCGAGAGCACCGATCTCTCGATCGCGCCGGGCGAATCCACTCGGGTCGAGCTCACGCCGCGTCCGTCGGTGTTGCTGACGTTCGTCTTCCGACTTCCGGAAGGCCGCGCGCTGCCGGTCGCGCTCGAGTTCGCCCTCGAGCCGACCGACGGCGGCGCGACGTACACGACACGCGCGATGACCGAGCACTTGGACGGCGTTCCGGCCCGCTACGCGAACTTCGCCGGAGTCCGCGTTCCGCCCGCAGCGGGCTACGCGGTCGTCGTCACGAGCCCCGACGGGCTGCGCGGCAGCGTCGAGCTCGGTTCGGACGCACTCCGAGCCGACGCGTCACGCGTCGCCGAGCCGATCGAGGTCGAGTTGCGGTGAACGCTGGGGCGCTCATCGCGGCACCCACTGCACCGGGTTCGAGCAACGCGAGTCGGACCCGGCGCGAAACGAACTCCGCGCGCTCGCCGACGCCCGTCGTCCAAGACGAGGCTGTGCTACGGGCGCAACGTGATGCGCAGTGCGTTGGTCGTTGCCGCCACGCCGGAGCCACCGGTGGACTGGCGGAGCCAAGCCTGTACGTGCACGTCGCTCCCGACGACCAGATTCGGGTTCACGCCGCTCTGCAAGTACGCGCCGAGGTCGAACGTGAGCGTTCCGTCGCAGATCGCCGAGCCGCCCGAGTCCTGCACCGCGAGCCGGATGATCGGCGGCGCAACGCACAGGTTGTAACTCCCGAACGGAGTCCATTTCTGGTTGGTGCCGTAGAAGAAGAGCCCGTTCACCGTCGCCGGCACCTGTGTCGCGGTCAGCACGAACGGAGTCGCGCCGCTGACCGACGCGATTCCGGTGTACTGGAGGAACGGGAAGCAGTAGGTGGCCGCGGGTTTCACGGGACAGAAGTACGGCTCGGGCTGACCCGCACCGCCCGCGTAGATCGTCACGACCGAAACGCCGGCGGAGACGCTCGGCGCGCCGCTGACCAGGTCGTCGAGCCCGTCCCCGTCGAAGTCGAAGAGTGCGACCGCGCTGTCGTAGCCCGCGATCGGCGGGTCGGCCAACACGTGGATCCGGGAGCGATCCGCCGGCGAGAAGAGGCCGATCACTTCCTGCGATCGTCCGATCGCGAGATCCGGTCGTCCGTCGCCGTTCGCGTCGCCGCCGAGCGCGAGCGCCGACCCGAGGTAGCCGACCCCAGAAACGACGGGCCCCAAAAGGCTCACCGAGTGGTACTCGAGCAGCTTCGCCCCGGTCGCGCCCGAATACAGGAGCGCGCGGCCGTCGGGAAACGAGTTCGGGTCGCCGACCGCGAGATCGGGAACGCCGTCACCGTCGACATCGGCACCTCCGGCGAGGAACGCGCCGAAGAGCATGTTGAACGGCTGCGGATTGTGAATCTCGCGGATGAGCTGCCCGCTCGACCCGGAGAAGATTCGCGCGTACTGACCCCACACCGATCCGACGGCGAAATCGGCGTGGCCGTCGAGATCGACATCGCCGGTGCGCGCGACGCAACGCCCCAGAGAATCGCCCGCCATCGTCCCATCGATCTGGAAGAGCAACGTCCCCGTCGCGCCGGAATACACGCGTGCGGATCCAAGGAACGATCCGAGCGCGAGCGGCGCCCCGACGATCCAGTCAGCGCGTCCGTCGAGGTCGACATCTCCCAGGCCGTCGACGCTGAAGCCGAGTTGCTCCCCGTTCACTCCAACGCCTGAGTAGAGGATCGCGTGGGTCTGGCCGGAGAAGACGTAGTACGCGCCGTTCGAGGACGCGCCGCGGCGCGCACCGACGATCACGTCGTCGTAGCCGTCGGCGTCGACATCGCCGAGGCCGGATACCGAGCAGCCGAAGTCGCCGGCGGTCGCGGGCTTGTTGATCGTCCAGAGCAGATTTCCGGTGACACCGGAGAAGACGTAGGCAATGCCCGACGAGCCACCGCTGATCAACATCGGTGCGCCGACCACGAGGTCTTGGATGCCGTCGTGGTTGACATCGCCCGCGCGGTCGAGTGCGAACCCGAACGAGGTCGAACTCGGCGATGGCGGCGAGAGAGTCGCGAGCTTCTTCTGAGCAACCGCCGTCGACGCGAGAACGGCGGACACGGACAAAGCGAAGATGACGCTGCGCGGGAGTCTGGGCATGGTGGGAGTCCTTGCGGCGGGTAGACGGTCAAGGTCTCGCCTCGCAGCAGGATTCTCCGCGCGAATGCCGGAAAGCGCAATTGGACGCCCATGCTCGACGCGACTTCCTCACGTTTGGAAGCCGTGCGCCTGCGGCGACGGCGCTTGCGTGACGCCCCAGCGGTGCGAAGTTCGGTTTGGCGAACCGCGAGATCGCAAGGAAGGTCCGAACCGCCGGCGATCTCTCGTCGTGGACGCGATGCTCGGCGCGCGTTCGAGACGGAGCTCGTGCGCGCACGTCGAGCACCCGCTGCGCGTCGAGCTCGCCGCGCCGCATCAAGCTGTCGATGACACGCGCCTCGGATCGCGCGCCGACCTTACTCGTCAGCTTCGCGTGCCGAGCGTGATCGACGCGAAGCCGCGTTTCGCGAACCACGCGGCCAGGCGCTCGCACTGATCGCCTTGGAGCACGAGCGTGCTCGCCTCGACGCGCGCGCCGACGCCGAGCGCCTTCGCGGCTTCGCGCGCGAGTTCGTCGAGCTTGCGTCCGGCGAGCGCGGGACCTTCCGCGATCGTCACCGTCTTGCCGCCGCGGCCGGCGCGCTCGAAGCGCACGACGAGCTGCGCCGTGATCGGCTTCTGCGTCGCGGGCCTCGCGGGGACGAGCTCCCGCTCGGGCTGCGACGGCAACGCCTCGCCCGCGAGCGCGTCGCGCAGCGCGGAGAGCGACGTCAAGGGCTTGGACGCATCGCGCGGTCGATTCTCGGAGCTCATCGGAGGCGCCATTCTATCGGGCGTCGGCGCGAACGAGGCGCACCCGCGCAAGCGACGAACTCCGCACGACGTTCGACGGTTCCGTCATTCGCCGCCGTGCTGATGCGCCGTGCTCGTGCCACTCGCTCACGCAGCCCAGCAACACATCGAAGCGCTGCAGCTCCAGAGCGTTCCCGGCAGCGCGCATCGGTGGTAGCGTGTGCGGTGCTTCGGCGAGCTCGCGGCCCCGAATCCACACCCGGTTCCGATCATGCGTTGGCAGGCGCTCCTAGTCGCTCTCCTCGCCGCTCCGGCGGCTGCGCAGGCGAGCTACGTCCACTTCGAAGGCGCGCAGGTCCACCCGCTGCGGGTGACCGCCGACGGCACGCGCCTCTTGGTCTGCAACACCGCCGACGCGCGGCTCGAGGGCTCCTGCCTCGCCGACGCCGATCGGCCGGTGTTGATCCGCGACATCCCGGTCGGGCTCGAGCCCGTCTCGGTCGCCGCGCGCACCACCGACGAAGTCTGGGTCGCGAACGCGCTCTCCGATTCGGTCAGCATCGTCTCGATCGAGCTCGGCGCGGTCGTCGCGACGCTGCGGATCGTCGACGAGCCCTCGGACGTCGCGTTCGCCGCCGGACGAGCGTTCGTCACCGCCGCCGCGAAGGACGAGGTCCACGTCTTCGACGCGACGACGCGTGCGTTCGTCGGCAAGATCGCGATCCCGGCCAAGGATCCGCGCGCCCTCGCGGTCCGCGGCAACTCCGTGTACGTGCTCTCGCAGCGCTCGGGCAACGACACGACCGTCGTGCCGTTCCAGAGCGCGCCGACGCCGCCGCTGCCGACCAATCCGAACCTTCCGCTCGCGCCGCAGCAGGCCGTGATCGTCGCCGAGGACGATCCCGCGTGGTCAAGCGTCGTCACGTGGTCGCTGCCGGATCAGGACGTCTTCGAGCTCGACGCGACGACGCTCGCGATCACGCGCAGCTTCGGCGCGCTCGGCACCCACCTCTTCGACTTGGTCGCGCATCCGAGCACCAACGAGCTCTTCATCGCCGGCACCGACGCGCGCAACCTGATCCGGTTCGAGCCCAATGTGCGCGGCCACGCGATCGACAGCCGGGTCACGCGGCTCGTCGCCACGAGCTCGCCCACCGAGAGCTTCTTCGAGCTCAACCCCGGCGTGAACTACGCGCAGTTGCCGAATCCGTCGGCGCTCGCGACCGCGCTCGCCGAGCCGACCGGGCTCGCGCTCGACGCGGCCGCCGGGCGCCTCTACGTCGCCGCGCAAGGCACCGATCGCGTCGGAGTGCTGTCGCTCGGCGGCGCGATCCTCGCGCGCATCGAGGTCGGCGACACGCCCGGCTCGCTGGTCGATCCGAAGTCGAAGCGCGGGCCGCGCGCGCTTGCGCTGCACCCGAACGAGCCGCGGCTCTACGTGCTGAATCGGCTCTCGAGCTCGCTCGCCGTGCTCGACACGCAAGCGTCGATCACGCTCTCGGAACAACCGCTCGCGCACGATCCGCTGCCGTCGAACGTGTCGCTCGGTCGGCGCTTCCTCTACGACGCCAAACTCTCGGGCAACGGCACGTTCTCCTGCGCGGCGTGTCACGTCGATGGCGACGTCGACGGGCTCGCGTGGGATCTCGGCGATCCGGGCGCGGAGCTGATCCAGCCGCCGCCGAACCAGCCCGCGGCCGTCCCGATGCATCCGATGAAGGGCGCGATGACGACGCAGAGCCTGCGCGGGCTCGACGTGCCGCCGTTCCACTGGCGCGGCGATCGCGAGAACTTGCTCGCGTTCAACGGCGCGTTCGCGAGCTTGATGGGCGGCACGCCCCTCGGCACGAGCGACCTCGCGTTGCTCTTCGACTTCCTGATCGCCACCAAGTTCCCGCCGAACCCGAACCAGAACCTCGATCGCACGCTGAAAACGACGCCCGCCGGCGCGAACCAAGCGGCCGGCCTCGCCGCGTTCCACTTCATGATCACGGGCGCGGGCTCGTGCTCGTCGTGCCACGCGCTGCCGTCGGGCACCAACGGGCTAATCATCCCGGCGAGCGTGCTGCAAGAGCCGCAGCAGATGAAGATCCCGCAGCTCCGCAACCTCTACCGGCGCGTCGGGATGCCGAGCGGCACGAGCGCGGGCCGCGCGGGCTTCGGCTTCACTCACGACGGCGTGCAACCGACGTTGACGTCGTTCCTCGCGCAACCGGTGTTCGACATCTGGCCCGCGGACACCAAGGACGATCTCGTCGAGTTCCTGCTCGCGTTCGACACCGGCGAGGCGCCGACGGTCGGGTACCAAGTCACGCTCGACGCGGCGAGCGCCGGCGGCTCGTCGGTGGCCGCGGATTGCGCATTGCTCGAAGCACAAGCCGTCGTCGGCAACTGCGAGCTGGTCGCGCGCGGCTCCTACCTAGGCTCGCAGCGCGGGCTGCGCTTCAACATCGCGACCGGGCGCTACACGAGCGACAAGAGCGGCGTCGGACCGTTCACGCTCGCCGAGCTGAAGTCGCAGGCGATCAGCGGGCAGGCGACGTGGACGTTGCTCGGCGTGCCGCTGCTCTCCGGCCGCCGCCTGGGCACCGATCGCGACCTCGATGGCGTTCCCGACGGCGACGAAGGCGTCGTCGATTTCGGCGGTGCGACCGCGGCGTGCTCCGGCGGCGTGCAGGTCTTCGCCAACGGCGCGCCCGAGCTCGGCAACGCGCTCTTCGCGATCGTCGCGCATGGCGCCGAGCCGTTCGCCGGCGGCCGCGTCGTGCTCGGCTACGGCTCGGCGTCGGGTCCGATCTCGATCGGCGCGTTGCTGCACGGCTCGACGCTGCACGCCGACGCGCACGGGTTCGCGTACGCCGCGCGCGCGCTGCCTGACGATCCGAACTTGGTCGGCGTCGAGCTCCTCGCTCGCGCCTACTTCGCCGACCCGTGTGCGCCGGGCGGGCTCGCGCGCTCGAACACGCTGCGAATCTCCGTGCAACTCTGACTCGGCGCGCGCTCCGCGCGTCGACGGCGAGTTCTTACACGTTTCGGTGCAGGCGGCTTCGAGCGTGCGCGCCCGCGCGCTCGCTCCGCGGCCGATCTCGCGCCGGTGCGGGCGCGCACGGAGGCCCGACGCCCGAACGCGGCTCCAGGGCGCGCGCGGGCCTGCGCCGAGCGGCGCCGCACACCGCGTTCGACGCGGCGGGTCCTTGGACGAAGCGCGAACGCGGTCGCACTGGTGCGCGCGCTCGCCGCGAGCGCGTCGTTCGTTCGCTCCCGCTCCCCGCGATGCCTGCGCACATCGATCGGTGCCGCGCTGCGCCGAGACCTACGTGCAACGGCGGGCTAGCGCGTTCCTCGTCCACACCTCACTCTCAGGAACCCTCACATGAAACCGCTCAGCCTGCTCAACATCCTCACGTGCGTTCTCGCGTCGTCCGCCGACGTCGCGAGCGCCCAATGCACGACGCGCGTCAGCGTCGACTCGCAAGGCATCGCCGCCAACTGGTACTCCGGCGCGAGCATCGTCTCCCGCGACGGTCGATACGTAGCGTTCGAGAGTTTCGCGTGGAACCTCGCGCTCCCCGACGACAACAACTCGCTCGACATCTTCGTCCACGATCGCACGACCGGCGCGACGACGTGCGCGTCGCTGAGTCTCCAGGGCGTCCCGGGCAACGGACAGAGCCAAGGTCCGTCGTTCTCGACCGACGCGCGGTTCGTCGCGTTCTCCAGCACGGCGAGCGACTTGGTCGCCGCAGACACCAACGGTCACTCCGACGTGTTCGTCCACGATCGCGCGACCGGGATGACCCAGCTCGTCAGCGTCGGCGTTGGCGGAGCGCCCGCGAACGCCGACTCGGCGAGCGCCGCGATCTCGGGCGACGGGCGCTACGTCGCGTTCGCGAGCGGAGCGAGCAACCTGGTGTCGACGCCGGTCAGCGGTTGGTTCGCGGTCTACGTGCGCGACCTCGTCACGGGCACGACGGTGCTCGCCAGCCACACGCCGGGCGGCGCGGCGGGCAACGGCGCGAGCTACCTGCCCTCGATCTCCGAGGACGGTCGCTACGTCGCGTTCCAGAGCGCGGCCTCGAACCTGCTGCCCGAGGACCCCGACACCTGGACCGATGTCTTCGTGTTCGACCGCGCGACCGATGCGCTGACGTTGGCGAGCGTCTCGTCGCTCGGCGTCAAAGGCAACTACGCTTCGAACGAACCGTCGCTGAGCGCGGACGGCAAGCGCGTCGCGTTCCTCACGACGTCGACGAACCTCCATCCGCTCGACACCAACACGTGGATGGACGCCTATGTGCGCGACCTGACGGCCGGCACGACCGAGCTCGTCGGCCTCGATTCGAACGGCGTGCTCGCCGACCGGCCGATTTCGACGGTCGAGCTCTCGCCCGACGGCGGATACGCGGTCTTCTCGACCGACGCGACCAACCTCTGGCCGCTCGACACCGATGCGGAGCTCGACGCCTTCCTGCGCGACTTCGCTCTGGGCACGACCCAACTCGTCAGCCTGAAGAGCGACGGCACGCAAGCCAACAAGTGGTGCGGCGGCGCGTCGATCTCCGATTTCGGCAGGGCGATCACACTGACGAGCCCGGCGAAGCTCGTGCCCGAGAAGGGCGACGGCCTCACCGACGTCTTCGTGCGCGACGCGCACTGCGAGCTCGCGAACTACTGCACGGCGAAGTTCAACTCGCAGTTCTGCCAACCGACGCTATCCGCGATCGGCGCGCCGGCGGCGGGCGGGTTCGACCACTTCCGGGTCCGCGCGTCGCTGCTCTTGCCCGAGAAGATGGGGATGCTGCTCTGGAGCCGCACGCGCGCGGCGACGCCGTTCGCGGGCGGGCTGCTGTGCGTCGCGGCGCCGATCGCGCGCACGCGCGCGGTGTCGACCGGCGGCGATCCCGCGGTGGACTGCTCCGGCAGCCTCGAGTTCGCCTTCTCGCCGGCCTACCTCGCGGCGCAAGGCGTGCTCGCGGGCACCGAGGTGTTCGCGCAAGTGTGGAGTCGCGACCCAGGCTATGCGAAGCCCAACGCCGTCAGCCTCTCGGACGGCTTGCGCTTCGTAATCGGGCCGTGATCAGCGACCGACCGGATCCAACGCACGCGCCGCGGCGAGCCAACGCTCGTGCGCGGCGCGATCGTTCTCGCGGCGCGCGATCTCGGCGAGCCCGCGCGCCGTCGCCGCGCTCGCGAGCAACGCGTGCGCGGCCTCGAGGTCGGCGCGCGCGCCCGCCGCGTCGCCGAGCGCGAGCTTGACCAACGCGCGGTTGCGCAGCGCGCCGTCGGACGCCGGATGCTCGCGCACGACCGCGTCGAGCTCGGCGAGACCGTCGCTCGCCTTCCCGCACTGCGCGAGCACGAGCCCGAGGTTGATGCGCGTCGCCGCCGAGCCCGCGTCGAGCAGTTTCGCGCGCAAGTACGCCTTGCGAGCGTCCTCGAAGCGCCGCGCGGACTCCAGGAGCCCGCCACGCGTGTGGTGGTAGATCGCGAGGCGCTCGACCGCCGCGTCGGGCTTCGCGTCGACCAGGGCGAGCGCTCGCTCCGCCTGATCCGCGCCGACGAGGCCGAGCAGCTCGAGCCCGGGATCGCCGTCGAGCGGCACGGGCCGCCCCGGCCAACGAAAGCGCTTCAGCTCACCGCCGCGCGACTGCTTGACGCGGATCGCGGCGAGCTTCGAGGGCGCGAGCGGCTTGCGCTCGATCTTGTGGTCGAAGATCTCGACGTCGGCGACGTCGAAGGGCGCGGTGCGCCGCGCGTGGCAATCGACGCACGCTTTCGTCGCGCGTCGCGCGAGCGGCTCCGAGCACGGCGCGTCGCGGCCGAGAACGGCGGCTTCGTCGGACGCGTGACAACGCGTGCACGCCGCTCGCACCCGCTCGCGCTCGCGCGTCTCGAACACCGAACGATGCGGATCGTGGCACGTCTCGCACGTCAACGCTCGCCCCTCGCGCGCGAGCGACGCGGTGAAGCACACCGACTCGACCATGCGCTCGGTCTGGCTGACGAACGGGATCTCGCCGTTCGCGTCGGAGCCGGTGAAGACCGCGAGCTTCGCGAGCAGGTCGCCGCCGGGCGCGCGCGCGAGCGACGGATCGTTGGCGAGCGGCACCCGCGCGTCGCCCTGCAGATGACAACGCGCGCACGACGACACGCGCTCGATCGGCGTGCGCAACGCCGCGGCGACGATCGGATCGGGCCCGGTCGCGTTCGAGCTCTGGTGCTCGGCGTGCGCGGCGGCCGCCGGATGGCAGTGCCCGCAGTCGGGTCCGCGCGGAGTCCACGCGGAACTCGGCGCGAGGTTCGAGGGGAAGCGCTCGGGCGGCAGCGCGTCGGTGTGGCACGCGAGACACTCGTCGGAGATCGCAACGTCGAGCCGCAGGCCGGGCTTCGTCATCTGGCCGGGAGCGAACACCGCGTGGCGCGGCGCGGTCGCGCTCGCGGAGAGCACCTCGAGCGGCGCGAACCACCAACGTCCGCCGCGCAGCGCCGCGTACGAAGTGTCGGCGACGCCCGCGCCGATCGCGAACGCGAGCTCGGCCTCGTTGCGCGCCTCCGCGACGCTCCGACCGTCGGGTCCGAGCCATTCCTCGACGACGAAGCCGCGCTCGCCGCGCCGTTCGAGCGCGTACCGAAAGCCGGTGCGCGGATCGGCGACCGGCGCGAGGTCCGCGAGTTCGGCCGCGGCGAGCGGCCGCAACGCCCGCCCCATCGGCGACGCTCGCCACGCTTCGACGAGCTCGCCGTGACAATCCATGCAGGCGGCGCCGAGCTCCTCGCCGGAGCCCTGCCACGCGCCGCAGGCCACGAGGAGCGCGATCCCGAGCATCGCGGCATTGCACCACGCGCGCGCGGTTCGCGCCAAGCGCTTGCATGCGCGTCGCGACCGGTCATGATCCGTCCCGATGACCCAACCGACCCGAGTCCGACGCACGACACGCGAAGCGGTCGAGATCCGCGCCGAAGCGGCCGACATCTGGCACGCGCTCGTGCGACGCGAAGAGACGCCGCGTTGGCTCGGACCGGACGCGACGTTCGAAGCGAAGCTCGGCGGGCTCTGCACCGCGACCAACTTTCGTGGAGAGAGCTTCTCCGGTCACGTCGTCGAGCTCGCGGCGACGCGCAGACTGGTCGCGCGCGACGAAGACGGCGGCGAGCTCGACTTCCAACTCGACGTGCGCCCGCGCGGCACGATGGTGCGCGCGGTGCGCCCGGTGCTGCTCGAGCCCGACGACGCCGACGAGCGTGCGGACGCCGAGCCGCGCGACTGGCGGCTCGCGTTGCTCGCGCTGCGCGTGCACGTCGAGTTCCGCGCGGAGCTCAGCTCGGCGCACGCGAGCGCGTGGACCAAGGCGCCGCGCGTCGAAGCGTGGCGCGCGCTGTTCGGCCCCGGACGTTTCGTAGTCGAAGGCACGGTCGATCAGATCCAGCGCCGCGACGGCTACAAGCTGATACTGCCCGGCGGCTTCCAAGCGACCGGCCGCGCGGCGACGATCGAGCCGGGCGCGCAATTCGTCGGCGACGCGGCGACCGGCGAGCTCCTGACGCTCTCGGTGCTGCGCGCGAAAGACCGCACGCTGCTCCACGCGGCGCTGATCGGCTCACGCCGCCCGACCGACGAGCTCGCCGATCTCGCGGTGACCTGGCAACGCGCGCTCGCGGCCTGCGCGAGCTAACGACGCGGCGCTAGCACGAGCAAGTCGACCGCGAGCGTCACCGTCAGCGACTCGAGCGCGTCCGCGCGTTCCGCTTCGCGTCGGCGCGCGCCGCGGTAGGTCGCGAGCAGCAGGTCGGCGAGGCCCGCGCGGTCGAGGTCGACGCGCGTGCGCGCGGACGAGCGCTGGACGAGCTCGAAGTCGGCGCCCGCGGCGGCGAGCGTCGCTTCGACGCGCTCGGTCGGCCGGCCTTCGCCGAGCAACGACTCGCGCAGCTCGATCAGGTCGTCCGCCGCGGGCACCGCGACGATCGCGCGACCGCCGGGAGCGAGCACGCGGCGGAACTCGGGCCAATTCTTCGGGCCGGTGACGCTGAGCACGAGTTCCAACGACCGATCGAGCACCGGCAGCCTGCGATCCGCGTTCGCGACGACCCAGGCGACGTCGCGCACGCGCCGCGCGGCGGCGTCGATCGCGTGCGCGGACAAGTCGAGGCCGAGGGCGAGCGGTGCGTGCTCGCGCGCGATCGCTTCGAGCGCGAAACCGGGCCCGCAGCCGACCTCGAGGATCGGCGCGCCTCGCTCGACACGCGCGAGGTCGACCAGCGCGCGCACGAGCTCCGCGTCGGCGCCGCGCGCATGCAGCCGCGTGCGAGCCGCGACTTGCTCCGCGGAGTCGCCCGCGTCGAGCGAGCGGCGATCGTTCGGCTGCAACAGGTTGCAGTAGCCGCTGCGCGCGAGGTCGAAGCTGTGGCCCTGCGCGCATCCGAGTCGGCGCTCGAACGTCCCCGGCTCCCGCGCGACGCGCGCGAGCGCGAGCCCGCAGCCGCGGACGCCGCACGCGAGCGGCGCGAGCCGCGAACCCTCCAATGCTCCCGCTTCGCTCACTGCTGCTTCCGCTTCACTCGCCGCTTCTCTCGCTTCGCGCACTGCACGCCCGGTTCGCGCTCCGTTGCGTCCGCTGCGCGCCCGTCACTTCCGCTTCAGGCCGTCACTTCCGCTGCGCGCCAGTCGCTTCCGCTCCGCTCGGGGCGCGCCCGCTTCGCCCGCGTCGCCCGGCTGTCCCGCTTCGCTGGGCGCCGCCGTCGCGCCGTTCGCTTGCGCGCGCCGCGGAGTATGCCAAGCTCGCGCGCCTCACGCTCGCTCCCACAACCCCTCGCACGCCCATGTCGATTCGCGCTCCCCGCCCCGTGGATGCTCTGGCCCGCTTTCTTGCCGTTGCGACCGCGCTCAAGAACACCAAGCAGCGTTGGTTCGAGGACTGGCAGCTCCTTCGCCACGCCGCGGTGCCGCTCGCGTCACTCGAGGGCGATCCCGCGGAGCTCGCGTCGCGCTTGCGAGCGACGATGGATGCGTTCGAAAAGCGCACGCGTTGGTGGCAGGACACGCACGGGAGCCTGCGCATCCCGCTCGCCGCGCAAGTGCTGCAGAGCGGCGGAACCGTCGACGAGCACCTGGCCGAACTCGCGCGCGCCGCGACGCTCTTTCGCGCGCACAAGCTTCGACGCGGCGGCTCCGGCGAGGTGCTCGCGATCCAAATCCTCGCCGAGCAAGCGCCCGATCGTCGCGTCACCGAGTCGCAAGTGCGCCGGCTGCGCGCGATCTTCGATTGGATCAAGCGCGATCATCCGTGGACCGTCAGCGCGGCCGACTATCCGACGATCGCGTTGCTCGCCGCCACCGCGGTCGAGCCCGAGCAGATCGGCATGCGCGTCGAGGGCATCGTCGAGGATCTGCGCGAGCGCGGCTTCAAGCAGCGCGCGGCTGCGTTGACGACCTCGCACGTCCTGTTCTTCCACCCGCTCAAGGATCGTAGCGCGTGCGAGCGCTTCGAAGCGCTGTGGCACGAGTTCCGTGCGCGCGGTCTTCGCATGCAGAGCGGCGACTACGACGAGCTCGCGTTGCTCGCGTTCGCACCCGGCACCGCGAGTTCGGTCGCGAGTCGCGTGCTCGAGCACCGCGTCTCGATCGACGCGCTGAGGCCGAAGCCCGACCGCAACACGTCGTTCAGCCTCGCGTGCGGCACCGCCTTCCTCGAGCTCGTCGGCGGCGACCGCGCGCTGCGGCGTCTCTCGCGGATCCAGGCGGCGGTGCAGATCCAGTCGATCCTGCGCGCCCGTCAGGCCGCTGCGACCGCGTCGGCCGCCGGCGCCGCGTGAGGAACGGCCACGGCGGGAGCGCGAGACTCGGCGGACTCCAGCTAGACGCACCGGCGTTCCGATGCAGTCGGGATGCGCCTGCTGCAGCCCGACCAAGTCGCGTCCGACGCCGTCGAGCGCACGTTCCGGCACTCGCCGATCGGGGCGCTGGTGATGAGCGCGTTCTTCACCGCGCCGCTGATCGCGATCGTGTGGAACTGGGCGAGCTTCGCGCACGCCGCGAGCGAAGTGCCGTGGCCCGCATGGCTGTTGCTCGGGCCGCTCGCGCTGCTCGCGATCGCGATCGAGTGGCTGTGCCTCTCGGCGTCACGCGAGGTGGTGCACACGGCGTTCCTGCCCTCGAATTGGCTCGTCAAGACGACGCGCGACGGGCTCTATCTGCAGTTGCGCTCCTACCAGAACCATCACTTCGCTCTCGACGCGCCGACGATCGCGTATTTCGCCTTCGACGAGCTCGCCGGCGTGCGACTGGTGAAGGAGACGTACGACGCGGCGACGCGCAACGATCGCGGGCGCACGACGCGCAAGTGGATCGAGCTCGCGTTCGCGAACGGCGACACGCGCGAGCTCGAGGCGTGGCTCGCCGCCGAAGCGAAGCGGCCGGCACCGGAGACGCGCACGCTCGGGCTGCGCGCGCGAACGCGTTTCGGGCACCACCCGGCGGTCGTGCCGCGCGCCGGTGTGCTCTACGTCGAAGCACTCGGCGGCGGAATGCTCGCTGCGCTCGCCGAGCACGTGCGCCGCGCCGAAACGACCGCCGTGCGCCTCGACGCGGACGACCAACGGCCGCTCGAAGCTCGAATCGGCGAACTCGTCGCCCGCGGCGACACGTTCGCGGCGATCGCACTTGCGCGCGCGGAGCGCGAGCTCTCGCTGACCGACGCCCACTCGCTGATCGAGCGCGTGCGCGCTGGCAAGAGCCTCGACGCGCACGCGGATGCGACTCGACGCGCGAACGCCGCGGCGACAGCGCACACGCCGCGCTAGCCATGCGACGTTACTTCTCGGCGGCGGCTTTCAGGTTCGCGAGGCCGGTCTCGAAGTCCTTGCCGATCATCGAGTCCATGCTGACGAACACGCACATGACCTTGCTCATGAAGTTGTTCTCGCCGCTCATCACCCAGCGGACCGTCGTCGAGTCGCCCTGGGGCGAGAGCGTGAACTCGGTCTTGGCGCTCGACGCGAACGGTTCGATGAAGTCGAGCTTGATCGTGACCTTGCTCGGCGGCGCGGACTCCGTGATCTCCATCCGACCTTCGCCGACGTCGGAATTGCCCTTCCACGCGTAGGTCGCGCCCGTACCGCTCGCCGCGCCGCTGTGCGTGCGCGTCATCGCGGGGTCGAGCTTCTCCCACGGCGACCATTCCGCCCAACGGTGGAAGTCGGCGATCATCGGATACAGCTCGTCAGGTGTCGCGCGCATCGTCGCGCTGCGTTCGACTTGGAACGTGTCGGGCTTGGTCAGCGCGAATCCGCAAACGCCGACGACGGCGAGCACGATGACGATGAGAATGATCTTGAGCACGTGAGCTCCTGCTCGTTCTGCGCCTCGACCGGCGCTCGCGTAACGCTCGCGAAGATTCCCGAGCGTCTCGCCAGCTCGAGCGGTCGCCGCGCCGTGCGCGGATTCGACGACTCAGGGGGAAGCTGGCCCGAAGAGCGTAGTGCCCGACTCCGTCCGGTGAAGCACGAGCGCTCGGATTACGCATCCTGTGCCGGCTCGAGGAACGCGCGGGCCTCGCATCGAGCCGCGGCTCGGCTCCGCGCGCCGGCAGCTCGCGAGCGCATTGGAGCTCGTGGATGCCGAGGCCCCGCGCGCGCCGGCACGAGCGGCGGACTCACTTGCGCTTCCGGCAGTCCGCGCTGGCGCGCGTTCGGTCCATCGATTCGTCGCGGACCGGCGGGACGATTCGTGTCGGAGGGGCGCGCCGATTCGTAGCGGGAACGACCCGCCGGGCCGCAAGCTCGCTCTCCGACTCGCGCGCCGCGCGCGAGTAGCTGGTCGGGGCGAGAGGATTTGAACCTCCGACCTCTGCAACCCCATGCCCCGCCGATCGACTCGCCTATGGTCTTGTTGCGGCCGACCTTAGCACGGGATTGCCTCGTTGCAAGGCGCCGCCGCGTCGCGCGTCCAGTTGCCATCTAGCGCGGTTTCCGTGGGGGTACGTCGGTACCGTACCGTCGGGCTCGATTCGATCTCGAACGATCGGCACGGGACCACGCGACAACGCGGGGCGGTGGCTAGAGCGCCATGAGGTCGACCGACCGAAACGGGCGCTCGTCCCTGGAGGCGATTGCGTCTGCTTCACCGGCTCGGTCGTCTCGATCGCATTGGCAGCGCGCTTCGAACCGCGCGTTCAGTCGCGGCCTGCGGCCAATCACCTCCGCGATGCCGACCCCCGTTCCGATGCGACCTCGGCCAGTGGATCGAGTCCCGGACCAGCGGGCCGCCGCGATCAACGGGCGAGCCCCGCCGGGTCAATCGGCATCGAGCATGAACCAATGCGGCGTCATCATTGCCTCTTCTATCGTTGGGGCCGCGTTCGCCCATAGCTCACGCCGCAGTTCGCCCTCTTCCACCAAGACCTCGCATCGGAAGCGAGCGTTCGGGTGGTCTGCACCGGCATCGAGGAGCCGAACGAACACACGCTGGAGTCCGACTTCGGAACGGATTCGGTACGCGGTGTATTCGGCGACAATCCGGTGCGCCTCGCCGAACCCATGGCGACGCAGTACGTCGCGCGCGATTGAGTCAGCCTCTTCACTCGGGACGCTACTGCGTTGAGCGTCGGCATGCTGGTGGTTGTTCGTGTTCATCCCCAGCTCGTACCTCATCCTGCGTGACAACGGAAGCGTCCGTTCTTGGACGAGAGTGCTTGCCCGTTGCCCCTTGCTTGACGCCGAAAGGTGCGGGCAAGCCGGCTCGCCGCCGGCATCTGCGTCGTGGAGTGCACGGGCGAGTGCCCACCCGACCGCTGCTGCCGCGCGCCGTTCGCAGCCTGCACTACGCGGTCATGGCCTCGGCAGAACCGTCCATTTCCACCCGCGTCCGCAAGTGCACCTGCAACCCATCGAGGACGCGCATCGCGCGTTCGAGGGTGATGCCGTAGTACTCGTTCCGCTCGTCTCGCGAAACCTGTGATTCGTGGACTCCCAGTCGCCGCGCGAGCTCGCGCTGGCTTACACCCTTCGCGATGCGCAGCGCGATCAGGAGCTGCCCGAATCCCCTCAGGTTGTCGATCTCCTCGAACTCCCCACGCTTCAGCCGCTCGTAGCTCTCGACCTCTTCCTTGAGCTGCATGTGGAACGAGTCGATCGGATCGATGACCCGCTTGATCTCGTCGGCGCCCAGCCCCGCGGCCTTCAGACGCTCGCGATGCTCGTCGAGCCGACGGCGTTCTTCGCCGAGTCGAGCGACGGCCTCTTGGTACTCGTTCTCGTTGCGAATCATGACTGACCTCCCTGCCGCAGCTTGATGATCCCCCTGGGCGTGCCATCGCGCCGCGATTGGCGAAACGCCGACGGAAACTCCAACTCGTGTCCGTGCCGATCCCGGATGCCCGAAAGAGCGCCGACCCCTGGCACGTGCGGGTAGAGCTCGACCCGGTAGACGTGCCACATCGGGAGTTGTCGCTTCGGGTAGCCTCTGAAGGGCCGCCGCGACGCCGGATCCCACGTCCAGACCTTGTGAGGGTCGAGGAGGTTGAGTTCGCGCTCGAGTTGGCCGGTCCGAAGCCGGGCGAGGTCGCAGACGAAGTAACCATCGATGTCGTTCGGATGGCTCTTGTCCTCGGCGAACGAACCGTCGGCGAAGACGTCCCGGATCCCGACGGACCACAGTTGCTTCACCAGCACCTCGAGGTTGTCGACGAGGCGTCGCCGCCACGCGGCATCCCAGTTCACGCCGTCCTCCGCCCCCGGCGGACCTTCCACGAGCGCCGACGCGCGCAGCTCCGCGAACGAGAGCTCGTAGTCTCCAGCTGGCAGAAGCCCTTCGGCGGTAAACGGCGGGACTGACGTCATCTGGATCTCCAACTCCACAGCCCTATCCTAGCACATGCTTGACATCTATGTCAAGCATGACTGTATCGGCATGCCACCCGCGGCGACTGGATCTCACCGCCCGCGCTCCGGTGCGGCTGCGGACGCCGACGAAGTGGGGCCGGCGGACAAGATCCGACGGCCCCAAGGGAGAGAGCTGTGTCGAGCTTCCCGGGTCCACCCCGGCTCGCAACCGAGGTTGGCCGCCTCGATGCAACTGCGTGAGCGCAGCTCAGCGTGCCCCGTGCGCACCGCGCTGCTAGCCACGGTTGCCGGCAACAGCGTTACCGCGCCGCAGTTTCGCGCGCGCTCCGAACCACGCAGCGAGCGCAACACCTACGGTCAGAATCCCTGCGGCCCACACATGCTCCAACAGTTTCTCGAACCAGTACGTTAGGGCCCCGGCCGGACTTTCGTCCGGTATTTCGAACGGGAGCGGCACTCCCGCAGGATCAAGCTCGACGACGACGTCAAACACCTCGCCCCCGTCTAGCCACACTTGCAGGCGAGCTCCCGCGATCGTCCAGCCCTGCGGCGGCTGCACGATCCGCCCAAGCAGATCGGTCCGCATCCTCAGTTCTCCGCGTGAGTTCGAGACCCATGCCCCGACCAGGGCTCTGCCCGCGCTGCGGAAGTACAGGGTCGCAGCATCGCTTGCGCCTGGCGCGGAATCCTCGCCGAGACCTACGGCCGAATCCGACAGCGGCGTACGAGCACGAGCTGTCGGGAGCGACTGAGCGGCAGCGACCACGGCGAGCATGACCGCCACAAGGATATGGGCGGCGGCGGCGCGGCAGCTGGGGACTGCGAAGTTCATGGTGCTCTCCGGGGGGATGGGCGGCGGGGAGTCAGGTCAAGGACGTCCGCTGGTACCCGATCCCGGGTAACGAGTTACCGTCGCCTATCGTGGGATACCCTTACTGACTTCGCCATGAACGCACCCTCATCCATATCTAGCGCTGCCACAACCGATTACATCCGCTGGCTGGACGGGACTCCCTTCGTGGCGCACAATTCTGGGAGGCAGCCGTTCCGAGGCAGGTAGATGAGCGGAGACCTCCCCACCAACGTTTGCGTATCCTTGACCAAGACTCGTTTTCCGTAACCGACTCCGCGCGGTGCGAGGACCCATCCATGACTGAACCTTCAGCACGCATCTCAGCATCCAACCGGAAACCTACCGCTGGATCGCGGCCAAATCGACAGCTGCTGCGCGCGGACGACGGAATACCCCGACGTGTAGTGGAACCTCAGTCGGCGTCCCACCGTCGCGGCCGATGGAAAAGCGCCATCGACCGGATTCGCGCACTCCAGCTGTCGGATCAGGAGATCTATGGTGCGCTCGGAGTGAGCAAGTCGTACTTCTTGCGAATGGAGGCCGAGGCCAGCAGCAGCAACCGCGTGTCTACTGCCACAGCGGAGACCTTCCTAAACGACAAAGTACTCGCAAACATTGAGGGACTTCTTGCCGCCATCGAAGCTGCTATATCAAAGCACGATCAGCCGCGGGCGCGCTCCGTCGAGGAGTACGAACAGGATGTTTGCGCGGAGTTCTCCGCATTGGCGGCCGGAGACACCTATACGTTGATCAGTGGTCCACCGCCGTTGGAACGCGACAGGTCGCGAGTTCGAGCGGCGGCGGTACGAGCGGCGTTTAACAATGTGCGGATCCGCTATTACTACCCGGCTACACCGGCACACGAACCGTGGTGCGCGCCCATCTATGGCCAGCCACAGCCAACTGGCGCATTCTCGAAAGTGTTCGACGAACTCGCCGCGTGGTTGCGACAGTCCGATGAAGTAGTTCTAAATATCATGCGCGCCCTATACACTGAGGCCGAGAGCTGTGACTTGCAGAACGCGCTTGTGACTGGTCGCCATGAGAAGACCTACAGGGAACAGCTAGTCGCCAATGTGGCGTTTTGGTCGTTGCAGCACCTGCCGGTTTCTCCCAATGAGAAGCTCGTCTGGGTTTCTGGACCCGTTCGTACCGCACAGCCGCGCGCGTTGCGCAAGGAGATCCTGGCGGCGGATGAGATTACGGATGGGTGCTCGATATACGGGGATCGGCAACGTTGGCTGTCTCGCCCATTCCCGTTTCCGTTCGAGGCCCTTAAGTTCTATCTCCGCCAGTTTCGGGGCAAGAGCAAGATAGACTGGGCCCTGGTTACTGGGTTCGTGGGAGGAGCTCCTACCGCATGAATGCCGAGTGGGCAGGCGTGGCGGGGGGATTCCTGCTGGTCGCCGCATACGCCAGAAGGGCGCAGTTGACCCTAAACGCAACAGTGGCGCTCAACGTCGCTGGTGCTCTATTGCTGGGCGTCTCCTGCGTAGACAAGCAGGCCTTCGCCGCGGCCACTCTCCAGGTAGTGTGGATTGGCATCGCCATCCGCGACCGTTTTGCTCGCCGCGGGGACTCGGCCAGCACCGCAGAATCAGATGCGACGCATTTTAATTAGCCCAATCGTGGAACATTGGCTGGCAATGAGTGGGTACCGGCGGGCCACTATGCACGGCCCAGCCCGGGATCATGATCGACTGAGATTGTCCGCTCATTGATATCTGCGGGGCGGCTCATGAGCGCTACTTCAGGCAGGGTACCGGCGGTAAGTGATCGCTGACCGTTCGTGCGGAGGAGGCTAATCTGAAAGCGTCCAACGCGCCGATCCCTCGACTCAACATGGAGCTTGGCCGGTTGCCCGGTTCGCGGGCACGCAATTGCGAGTCCAAGCGCGCGTAGGTCCTCATTGACCTCCCGCACGACCACTCGCTTCAGGTGTAAACTGGAGCTTGGTGTCTCGCGTAGATGCTCGTTGAGAGTGGGCGCAAGCCACTCAGACAACAGACCCTGGAACTCCGCGCGGGCCAAGCAACACTGACGAACCGCCGAAGCATAGTCTGCGGGTGGGCTCTTTCGAAGGATCAGCGCAATTCGATTGAGCCTCAGTTCAACCGGTGGTGGAATGTCTTCCATGATCGTATCAAGATGGCTATCTAATCAGTTGAGAGCGAATTAGCTTAGCGCAGATGTGCATAGCGCCTCAATGTGATTCTGTCAACCCAGCCGCGCCGAGTGCCTTCCAACGGCATAACGCACTTGATTCTTCCTCTCTCCATACCTCGTTCGACAACGAGTCCGCAGCGCCATCACCGCCTGCAGGTGCAAGGTCATCGATTGGGCCCCCGACCCGCCATGACCTCATCGCCTCGCAGCCCTGCGCTTATCTGCGAACCGACTCTGCCGCTACGAAGTGGGGCCGGCGGACAAGATCCGACGGCCCCAAGGGAGAGAGCTGCGTCGAGCTTCCCGGGTCCACCCCGGCTCGCAATCGGGGTGAACCGCCCCGGCGCAACCGCGGTAAGCATAGTGCAGCCCGACGACGTACGGCAGTCGCCAGGTTTTTACTTCGTGGCGTCGCGATGCCAGGCGCTCCGCATCACGACGCGCCGAGCCGGCGTGCAATCCGTTCGCGTTCCACGGGATCGGCTCCCGAGTCCACGAGCCGCAACTCACGGCCAGGACTCCCTCCCTCGAGGAACTCCCACACCCACGCGTCGCAGGTCACCCGTGTTCGTCCGAGCGCCGCGGTCTTGAGCCGGCGACCGCCGCGCACTCCCGACAACGCCCAGCGCCACAGCGTGGAGCGGTTGAGACGCTTGCCGGGCCTGCCGCTGGGCAGCCGCGCCGCGTACTCGGCGAGCGGTCGCAGCCGCTGGCAACGAGGGTTGAGCGGTTCCATGGCCCCTACTCCCGCTCCGGCTCGTGCGGCTTGTCGTCGCGCACATCTTGCGCCGGCTCGGGACTCGGCATGCGCTCCTCGAGGAACGATCGCGGTGCCTCATCGCGGCCGACGTTAACGCGTTCGTTCGAGACCTCGCTCGGCGTCGGTACTCCGTACATGCCGTACTGCGGAGGCTGCGCGACGTTCGACTCCGCGTAGAGCACGCCCCGCAACTCGCTCAACCCTTGGCGGAACATCGCCGACGCGTGTCCCGCGCCCAACTTCGGTTCGGTCTTCTCGTCTGCCATGGTGCTTCTCCTGGTATTGGGGTTCGAAGTCAGTCACGCCGCATCCGACGCCACTGGGCGGAAATGCGGCGCTGGTCGTGGAAGGCATCGTTCATGTCGAGGGCGCGAGCGCGGTCCACACGCTGGCTCGCCCGCACCGACAGCATCAGGCCGACGGCCGCGATGACGAGGTAGCAGCCCAGCGGGTGGTTCCACTCGGTCAGCGCGAAGCCGAGCAGCGCAACGAGCACGGGCTCGACTGCACCCTTCACATGCATCTCGCTCGAGCTGCGGAAGAGCCGCATGAGCGAGGGCGTGCCGTTGTAGTAGCTGTGCTCTTCGGGCGCGCCGCGCGCGCGCCGCAGGCTGGCCTTCGCCCGGATGACGCAGCACGCGAAGAAGAACACCCCCGCGTACACGAACATCGGCCGCGGGTCTTCTCGCTCGAAGAATACCGGGAAGAAGAAGATGAGCCCGACGCCCACCAGCGATTGCAACTGCAAGTAGCGCGCGCCAAAGGTCGACGGGTTGTGGAGGAAGACTTCGAGCGTGCACGCGAGCGATCGCGCGACGAGCAAAATCCAGTTGAGCGCGCCGCGGCCATCGGACGGCGGCGCGGGCTGTTGCGAGGCCATCACCGCTTCCTCCGTCTCTGGCGCTGCGCCTGCTCGAAGGACGTGACCAGCCAGTTGCGGCCGGTCGCTGCGAAGGCCTTGCCGTTTCGGACCACGACGGCGTCAACGAGCCAGTCGTTGGCCGGCCCGCCCGTGCGCAACTTCAAAAACTCGCTCGGCTGCAGGTCCCACTCAAAACTCTCGCTGAAGCCGGCGCTCGTGTTCTTCGTGTGACCGAGCCAGTCGATGCCGAAGGCAGCGCCCGAAGCGTCGTCGTTCGAAGAGCTCGTGTTGCCGTTCGCGAACTGCTGCAGCGTGCGGCCCACGATGCTCGCGGCCCACTCGTTGGTCACGGGGTCGGAGTTTGCGTGCAGGATTTTGGTGTTGAGGTTGGCGAAGAGACTCGCCGCTTCGACACGGCCCTTCTCGCTGCCGCCGAGCGCAGCGTAGACGTTGCTCACGTTCTGGGTGAGCAGCACCGTCGCGACGCGCGACGAGCGGCACGTCGTCTGGAACTGCATGTCGTACGACGTGATGAAGTTCTGCGCTTCGTCGGCCCACAAGAAGACAGGCCGCGAGTTCTCGACGACGTTGCGGCGCTCGATCGTGCGCTGGAATGCGTACTTCCAAAGCACCTGCGCGAACACGCCGACCTCTCCGAACTGCTTCACGGGAAAGTCGATCAGGATGATCTTCCCCTGCTCGGCCGCTTCGGGCGTGAGGTTCGTGTCGGAGCAAAAATGCTGGCGGAGAATCCCACGGTTCAGCACGTCGACCATCGAGGTGAAGGTCGAGACCACGACCGAGCGCGTCTTCTCGGAGAGGTTGGGGAACTCGACGCAAAAATAGTCGGCCACGATCTCGAAGTCGGAGCGCTGCACCGGGCTTTTGTGCGCGCGGTCCGCAGCCGCCAAGCACTGGTAGCAGTACGACTTCGCCTTCCACTCTTCGCTGCGCAGCTGGTCGAGCGAGGTCGGCGCAGAGATCACGAGCCGGTAGAGCTCGGGAACACCGATGCGTCCCGTCGCGATCGACAGCAGATCGATCGCGTTGCGCATCAACTGCCTGTTCGCGCGCCTCCAATAGCCCTCGTCGTCGCGGCCACCGCCGCCCGACGCGCTTCGGTCGGCGACCTCGAGCACCGTCGAGAGGACGTTGACGACGGTCTCGGTCATGCCGCCTTCGCTGCCGGCGCGAGAGTGAGCGTGGTCGAGGAAGTTGAAACGCCACGGACCGCCGGGCGAGAAGACACACAGGTCCTCGCTTCGCCCGGCCTCGGCGCAGTAGCGCTCCCACGTCGCGCGCTCATCCGGCTTCACGGTGAGCACCAGTCCGCCGCAGCCTTCGCGCAGGAGCGCGCTGGCGAGCTGGTAGCCCGACCCAGAGCTCTT
>JACRIN010000054.1 GCA_016220085.1 Planctomycetota bacterium | reverse complement strand
GGGGCTCGGTCGCCGGACGGCGCGAGGGGCGCGAGGGGCGCGACGAGCGCTCGCTCGCTCACCGCGGGATCTGCGGTGCTGCGTGACGCGGCTTGGGCGCCGAACCAGACCGCCAACAACGCGACGACGGCGAGCGCCGCGGCGACGACGAACTTCACTTTCGTGCTCATGATCAGGGCGCCGCTCGTCACCGTTCCTACCCCGAATCCGGCGCCGACGAGCCCCGAGCGCTCGTCGCCGACCAGCGCGACGAGTCCCAGGACCCACGCCCCGCGTTCGCCGCCGTGCGCACGATCCAGCCGCTCGCGCAGCCGTGCGAGCGCGCGCGTGTGGCGGCTGCGGACGGTCGCGAGCGGCTCGCGGGAGCGTGCGGCGATCTCCGCGAGCTCCAGACCCTCGAAGTAGCGCTGCAGGATCACCGCGCGGTACGGTTCGTCGAGCGCGAGCACCGCATCGGTGACCGCGCGCAACGTGTCGGCGCGCTCGACCGTGGAGGCGCCGGCCTCGACGGCCTCGTCGCGCGACACCGCGGCCTCGCGCGTGGCGCGCCGCGCTTCCGAGCGGCGTCGTTTCAGCGCGAGGTTGCGAACCACTCGCGCGAGCCACGCCCGCGGAGCGATCGGCTCGTCGTCGCCGCGTTCCAGCGCGTGGACCCACGCGGTCTGCACCACGTCGTCGCTGGCGTGCTCGTCGCGGAGCAGTCCTTGTGCGAGTGCGCGCAGGAAGCCGCCTTGAGCGAGCAGCGCTTCGGCCGGGAAGTCGGGACGGGTTTCGGACATCGGAGATGACGAGAGGGAAGCCTCTCCTTTCTACCCACACCTCCCCGCGGCCGCGGACCGTGACGCGGCGACTTCGGATTTCTCGGGCGCCGACTCGTCGGCGACGCCGCCTGCATGCCCACCACTCACGCGGGGCCGGCCGCCTTCCGGCGACCGGCCCCGCATGTTCGGTCAGCGCGATCCGTCGACTCCCGTCGACGGACCCGTCGAGCTCAGGGGCAGATTTCGAACGCGACCGCGTTCGAGAGGCTCGTGCCCGACGCAGGCGATGCCGGGTCGCGCGACCAGTACTGCGCGTAGACCTTCGCGCCGGTGACCAGGCTCGGGTCGGTGCCGGCGAGGATCAGGCTTTCGAAGTCGTAGTCGTACGTGCCCGAGCAGTCGGCTGTGCCGGTGCTGCCGCCCGAGCTCTGCACCGAGGTGCGCGTGGTCGGCAGCTTGACGCACAACGTCCCGCCCTGGAACGCGACGCCGTTCGGCGTCGAGCCGTAGAACAGCAGCCCGGACTTGTTGTTGATGAAGTTCACGCCGGTGACGTGGAATGCGGTCGATCCCGAAGCGGTCGGCGAGCCCGTGTAGCCGATCGCGGGGTTGCACCACAGCGAGTTCGTCTTGGTCGTGCAGTAGATCGACGGCGCGACGCAACCGGCGACCGGCGTGCCGTCGAGCGCGACCGCGCGGCTCTCGGGCAAGTGCATGTAGGTGTGCAGGCCGCGCACCCACCAGAAGGTTCCGTTCGGGCCGATCGGGCTCGCCGCCCAATCCCACGTGGCGAAGGGAATCGGCGTGAGGCCGACGACCGACACGAAATAGCGGGTGAGTCCGTTGAACACGAGCGGCGTCACCAGCGTGATCTCGAACTGGTACATCGCCCCGCCGACCGGTACTTGCGTGAACGTGGTGTAGGTGTCTTCGCTGATCGGGTGGCTCGACGCGTAGAAGATGTCGGGCTGGCACGCGATCGTGTTCGGATCTTGATTGAAGAACGAGACCATGAAGCCCAGCGGCGGCGCAGTCTGACCCCACCAACGCAGCTTGGTGATCGTGGTGGTTTGCGGCAGCGTGAAGTCCTCCCACGCGATCGCGTCGGAGTCGAGGTCGTTCTGACCCGACGGATCGACCCAGAGTTGCGAGTTGCGCAGCGTGCCGCCGTTCGGCGACATCGGCTGCTCGTAGAGGAAGCTCTGCGCATCCGCGGAGAGCGTGGCGACGAGCGTGAAGAAGAGCGACAGAACGAGTGACTTCATGGGGGATCCTGCGCGAAACGCGTGAGGCGGAGATCGAGCGAGCTTCACTGCATGCTAGGGCACGAATGGCATTGCCGTGCGACGAGTCGTCGTGTTCGTGCAAGGCCTCGAATCCGCGATTCGGAAGCCGCCGCGCGCAGGAATTTCAATTCAGCGCGCGGTGGCGCGCGCGCGATCCGAGAGGCGACACGTACGGCGCGAATCAGCAAGAGTCCGTAGCGGCGATCGCGTGCTCTTCCCGACGGAACGCTTCACAGCGCGGCGGCGATCAATCGGAAATGGAAGCCGAGGATCGCGAGCTCGATCGCGCGTGGGAACTGATGCGGGCGCTTCAAGAGCGTGCTCGCGCACAAGCGCCAGTACGCCCAACGTCCGCGGTGACGCGCGCCGAGCACCCACAGCGACTTGAGGAACGCTCGGACGTCCGCCGGCGAGCGCGCGACCCTCGGCCCGGTCGGTCGGTGCTGCTTCAGGAAGACGCGCACGCGCTGGTAGTAGGCCTTGGGCTCGTAGAGCTTCTTCATCAGCTCGCGATAGCCGTCCTCGAGGAACGCGCGCTCGAGCTTGGGCTCGAAGTTGAGCGCGGCGAGCGTGTTGTTGCCGTTGCTCGCGAACTGCAGTCGGCCCTCGCGCTTCATGCGGTGGTAGAGCTTGGTCTGCGGCAGCGCCGTCAGCAGTCCGACCATCGCCGTCGCGACGCCGGAGCGTTGGATGAACTCGAACTGACGTTGGAAGATGTCGGGGCGATCGTTGTCGAAGCCGACGATGAAGCCGCCCATGACCTCGAGTCCGGCGCGTTGGAGTGAATGGACGGCGGCGACGAGATCGCGATCGCGATTCTGGAGCTTGTGGCATTCCCGCAGGCTCTCCGTCGAGGGTGTCTCGATGCCGACGAACACTTTCTTGAAGCCCGCGCGCGTCATCAGCCCGCAGAGCTCGGGATCGTCCGCGAGGTTGACCGAAGCTTCGGTGAAGAAGCCCATCGCAGGCCGCGTGCGCTCGCGCCACGCGATCATCGCGCGGAGCAGTTCCTTGGTGCGTCGCTTGTCGCCGATGAAGTTGTCGTCGACGACGAAGACCATTTCCTTCCAACCGAGCACGCGCAGCGCCTCGAGCTCCCGGACGAGCTGCCCGGGCGTCTTGGTCCGCGGCACGCGACCGTTCATCGCGACGATGTCGCAGAACTCGCAGTCGTACGGGCAGCCGCGAGAGAACTGCACCGACATCGTGACGTAGCGGCCGGGGTCGATCAGATCCCAACGCGGAACGGGCGATTGCTCGATGCTCGGATAGCCGTTCGCGCGATGGATGCGCCGCGGCGTGCCGCGCCGAAGGTCGTCGACGAGCTCGGGCAAGAGCGACTCGGCCTCGCCGAGGACGAGGTGCTCGACATCGGGGAAATCCTCGTAACCGGTGGTGAAGAGCGGTCCGCCGGCGATCACGGGCGTCGCGAGCGCGCGGCAGCGCTCGAGCACCTTCAGCACCGATGGCTTGTGCACGATCATCGCGCTCAGGAACACGTAGTCGGCGGCGCGGATCGACTCGTCGCGTAGCGCTTCGACGTTGAGGTCGACGAGCTCGAGCTCCCAATCACTCGGCAGCATCGCCGCGACCGTCAGCAATCCGAGCGGCGCGAACGCGGCGCGCTTCGCGACGAACGGAAGCGAGTGCTTGAACGACCAAAACGTGTCCGGGTTCTCCGGATAGACGAGCAGGACTTTCACGCCCTTCGACTAACCCGCGCGCGGGTCGAGCACGAGCGCGAACTTCCCGGTGCTCGCGTTCGTACATGGAGATGCCGAGTGCGCAAGTGCGTCGAACTGCGCAGTGCGACGCCCTCCGGCGGCGCACGCAATTCCCCGCGACGCGGTCCAGCGGCACACGCAACGTCGCGCGACGCTCTCCATTGGCGCACGCAACATCGCGCGATGCTCACCAGCGGCGCACGCAACATGGCGCGACGCACTCCGGCGGCGCACGCAACAAGGTGCGAGCCTCTCGGCAATGCCCGCACGATCGCGCGAAACGCTCCTGCGGCGCACGCGCGATCGCGGGACGCTCCCCGTCGACGCGCGCACCATCGCGCGGCGCGTTGCGATGCTCGGCGTATTCAGAAGCCGCCCGCGCGCGGCGTAGGTTGCAGGAGCTCTTCACAAGGAGGTTCAGATGAACATCGTCGAGCTCCTCGAACGGGACGCCGAGCTCTTGGTCGCGGAAGCCACCGAGGCGGTGCTGCGCGACAAGCTCTCGCACTACGAAGTCACCGGCCGCGAGGCGACGAAGAAGCGCGTGCGCAAGCTCTTCGAGCTGCTGCAAGAATGCATCGCGAAACAGACCGCCGCGCCGATGGTCGCGCACTCGCGGGTGATCGCCGAGGAACGCTGGGCGTCGGGTTTCGACCTCCAAGAGGTCCAGACGGCGTTCAACGTGCTCGAGGAAGCGGTGTGGAAGCGCATCCTCGCGGAGCTCGAGCCCGCGGAGTACGCGCAGGCGCTCGGCCGCGTCAGCACGGTGCTCGGTTTGGGCAAGGACGCGCTCGCGCGGTCGTACGTGTCGCTGGCGACGCGCACGCGCGTGCCGTCGCTCGACTTGAAGACGCTGTTCGAGGGCGCGCCGGCGAGCTGAGCGTCGCGCCGAGTCAGCGACGCTTCGTCGCCGTCTCGCCGCACACCGTCGCGAAGCGCGCGAGGATCCGATCGCCGTCGGGCGTCAGGATCGACTCCGGGTGGAACTGCACGCCGAAGCGCGGCAACTCGCGGTGCTGCACCGCCATCACCAGGCCGTCGGCGGTAGAGCCGCAGAGCGCGAGCTCGTGCGGCAGCCGCGCGCGCACCGCGCGCAATGAGTGGTAGCGCCCCGCCTGGAACGGATCGGCGAGGTCGGCGAACAGCGTCGCGCGCGCGTGATGCACGAGCGAGCTCTTGCCGTGCACCGGCAGCGGATCGATCTCGAGCTCGCCGCCGTAGCGCTCGACCAACGCTTGGTGGCCGAGACAGACGCCGAGGATCGGCAGCGCGTCGGGCGCGCGCCGCAGGAGCTCGGGACAGATCCCGGAGTCGCGCGGATGGCCGGGGCCGGGGCTCAACACGATTCCGCGCGCGCCGCTCGCGAGCGCCTCGGCGACCGTGATCACGTCGTTGCGCACGACGCGCACGTCGAGCCCGAGCCCGGCGAACCCCTGCCACAGGTTCCAGGTGAACGAGTCGTAGTTGTCGACGAGCAGGATCATCGCGCTCGCCGCGCCGCGCTCAGCGCTTCTCCTCGAGCACGATGTTGGGCTTGCCGCGCGGCCCCGTGTCGACCTCGAGCGTCCAACGGCTCGAACGCAGTCGGCACTGGCCCTGCGCATCGCAGACGTAGTAGAGCGCTTGGACGAACAAGCGGCCGCTGCCGAGCACGCCGAGCGGGATCTTGGTGCTCGCGCCCTTGATCGCGCCGGAGATCGCCTTCGCCGCGGTCAGGCCGAAGTCGTGGAGCACGCGAAACTGCGACGGCGACTGCGGCGCGAGCTTCTCGCCCGGTTGGAGCGTCAAGCGGAGCTCCAGCTCGGCCTCGCCGGGCTCCAGCGTCGCCTTGACGACGCCGAAGTTGCGCGTGCCGGGCAGCGCGGGCAGCGGTTGCGAGTCGATCGACGCCGAGCCGCTCTCGATCGCGACGTGCGAGGGGATCGGCACGCCTTCGAGCGCGAGCGTCGTCACCGAATGGTCGACGAGATCGATCACGCGCACCGAGTGGTTGTTGGTGTCGGCGACGAAGAGCGAGCGCTCGAACACCGCGACGCCGCTCGGCTCGCGGAAGTTGGCCTCGGCGGCGTCGTCGTCCGCGGCGCCGGGCTCGCCGTCGCCGGCGAAGCTGCTGACGTGTCCGGAGCGCAGATCGATCCACTTGATCTTGTGGTTGAACGTGTCGGCGACGTAGAGCACGTCCTGGTCGAACGCGAGGCCGAGCGGGTGCTGGAAGCGCTTGCCGAGCCCGCGCCCGTCCTGATCGCCGAACACGAACAGGTTCTGCGGGTTCATGTCGCCGCCCGCGACGGTGCCGACGCGCGCGCCGACGAGATCGACGATGCGCACCGAGCTCGCTTCCGCGTCCGCGACGAACAACAGATCGCCGGCGAGCGCGAGACCCGACGGTTGCGCGAACGCAGCCTTGTCGGACGGGCCGTCGAGCTTGCGCTCGCTGCCGTCGCCAGCGATCGGACCGATCGTCCCTTGCGAGAGGTCGAGCCGCCAGATCTGGTGCGGGCCGGCCATCGCGACCAAAACGGAGTCGCCGCGCACCGCGACGTCCCACGGCGAGTTGAGGCCGATCTCACGCGCCTTCATCACGCCGGCGCGGTGGTAGCCGAGCGTGCCGTTGCCCGCGACCGTGCTGACGGTGTTCGCGAGCAGGTCGACCTTGCGGATCGCGTGGTTGTGCGTGTCGGCGACGTAGAGCGTCGTGCCGTCGAACGCGAGGCCCTGCGGCTTGTCGAAGCAAGCTTCGGAGAGCGAGCCGTCGACGAAACCGGGCCGACCGGAGCCGATCGAGCAGACGAACCGTCCTTCGAGCGTCGTGACGACGATCCGATCGTGGCCGGTGTCGGCGATGTAGAGCTCGCGGGCGCTCGCTCGCACGGCGATCTTGCCGGGGTAGGCGAGCTCGCGAGCGAGTTCGAGCTCGCGCTCGAGCCTGAGCGGCAACGGCTTGGTGTCGAGGATCATCGCCTTCGACTTGTAGAGGTCGAGCGCCTGCTCGATCAGCACCTCGAGCGCCGCGCGTTGGCCTTCGCCCGCGACCTGGCCGAGGATCGTGCCCTCGGGCGACACCAGCATCACCGTCGGCCACGAGCGGACCTGGTAGCTCTTCCAGATCGCCATGTCCTGGTCGACGACGACCGCGTGCTCGATGTTCTCGCGCAGCACCGCCTGACGCACGTGCGCGGCGTCGGCCTCGTTCGCGAACTTCGCCGAGTGCACGCCGACGAACGCGACCGGCGCGCCGGCGAACTTCTCCTCGAGGTACTTCATGTCCTCGAGCACGTGCATGCAGTTGATGCAGCAGTAGGTCCAGAAGTCGAGCACGACGACCTTGCCGCGCATGTCGGCCCGCAGCGAGAGCGGGCGCTTCGTGTTGAGCCACGTGCGATCGGCGCCGAACTCCGGAGCCGGGATGCGCAGGATCGAGTTGTTGTTCAAGAGCTCGCGCGCCTTCTGCACGAGCTGGGCACGGTCGGTCATCTCATTCTCCGAACATCAGTGCGAGCACGCGC
Source organism: Planctomycetota bacterium (assembly GCA_016220085.1). Taxonomy (GTDB): domain Bacteria; phylum Planctomycetota; class UBA1135; order UBA1135; genus JACRIN01. Next base: position 23,258 of record JACRIN010000054.1, on the reverse strand, counting down.
TCGCACACCGAGGTCATGTCGACGCGCGAGCCCTTCGGTTCGCCGCCGCAGTGTTTCCAAGTCTTCGAGCACAAGAACACGGGCCCGTCCTGCGGATCGTCGGGCACGCGCCCGTGGCTGCCGCGCACCAACCGCGCGTCGAGCGGGATCACGTCCATCAAGTAGCGCATCCCGAGCTTCTTCTGGAGCAAGCGGCGCGCGACGCGCAGCTTCGGGCTCGCGATCGTCGGATCGACGAAGAGCTCGCAGGGGTCGTACCCCGGCTTGCGATGGATGTCGACGGTGCGCGCGAAGTCGGGCGCGCGCTCGTCGTCGAGCCAGTAGTAGTAGGCGAACCAGCTCTCGCGCTTCGAGATCGCGACCAGGTCGCCCGCGCGCGGATGGTCGAGGCCCGCAGCGCGCTTCTCGTCGGGGCCGAGCACGCGTTCGACGCCGGGCAGCCGCTCGAGCACCTTGCGCGCCGCTTCGGCGGACTTCGCGTCCTTGGTGTGCACGTGAGCGATCTGGTGATCGGCGACCGCGAACGCCTTCGAAGCGAACGGGTCGAGCAGCTCGCCGTCGGGCGTCTCGCGCACCGCGAGCAAGCCTTCGGCGCGCAGCGCGTGGTTGACGTGCACCGGCGTCGTCACTTCGTTCACTCCGTACTCACTGACGACGACGGTCGCCGCGCCGCGCTTCTCCGCCGCCGCCGCGATGCGATGGACGAGCGCGTCGAGCTCGAAGAGCGCGCGCTTCGAGCGCGGATCGTTCGGACCGAAGCGCTGGTGGTCGTAGTCGAGGTGCGGCAGGTACACCATCGTCAGCGTCGGCTGGTAGTGCTCGAGCGTCTTGACTGCCGCTTCAGCCAGCCACCGGCTCGACGGCAACCCCGACTTCGGCCCCCAGAAGTCGAAGAAGGGGAACGCGCCGAGCTGGCCCTCGAGCCATTGCGGATACGCATTCGGCGAGCCGTAGACCGCCGGGATCTTGCGTCCGTCGGCCGGATAGTACGGCCGCGGCGTGATCGACCAGTCGACCGCCGCGCCCATGTTCCACCACCAGAAGATCTTGGCGCACGTGAACGACGGATCGCGCTCGCGGGCGAGCTCGTAGAGCTTCTTCCCGCCGACCAGCGCGTTCGACTGGCGCCACAGGGCGATGTCGAAGCTCTCGCGGTCGAACCAGCCGTTGCCGACGATGCCGTGCGAGCTCGGTAGCGCGCCGGTGAGCATCGTCGCTTGCGCGCTGCACGTCACCGCGGGCAGGATCGCGTTCATCGGAGCGCCGGCGCCGGACTGCGCGAGCTCGAAGAGAGCAGGCGTGTCCTTGCCGAGCTGCCGCGGGGTCAAGCCGACGGCGTCGATGAGCACTACGGAACGCATCTAGAGCCCGGAATCTTACGTCGCCGCGCGCGGGCCGCGACTCCGAAAACGGCGGGCCTTTGCGGGCGCGACGCAGGCCCTTAGCATCGTCGGAATGCTCTCCAAGCTCTTCGGATTCCTGCGCGGCAAGGGTGTGATCGTCAAGGGCGTCGACAAGTTGCCCGAAGGTCAAGCCAAGGTGATCGACATCGGCGATCCGCTCGCCGGCGGCAAGCAGGTGGTGCTCTGTCGAGTCGCCGGCAAGCTCTACGCGGTCGATCGACTCTGTCCGCACGAAGGTGGGCGGATGATCGAGGGCCCGCTCGCAGAAAAGCAGTACGTCGTCTGCCCGCTGCACAACTACCGCTTCGACCCGAAGACCGGCGCGTCGGTCGGTATCGCGTGCAAGGCGGCGACGACGTACAAAGTCGAGATGAACGGCAACGACTGCGAGATCTTCGTCTGACGGTGTCGCCACGTCGCGCGCGCTCGACGGGACGAGCTCGCGCAGCGGGACAAGCTCGCGTCGCGCCCTGGTTTGCGCGATGGTCGCGCGCGTGCGGAGCGCCGAACGCTCGCGCCGGGTGGGTTTCGCGCGCCGGGTGTGGCGAAACCCGCGCTCGCGCGCCGCGCGGTTTCTCGGGCGCCGCTACTCGCGCACTTCGACGCGGCTCGGGCTCTCGGCGTTGACGCTGAAGCGTTTGGGCGAGCCGAGCTTGCGCAGCGTGCGGCCGTCGCGATCGGAGACCTCGCGCCACTCGATCTCGACCTCGTACTCGCCGGGCAGCAGCGCGTCGAACGTCGTCGCGAGCGGGCCGCGCTGCGCGCGCAGTTGCTGGTTCAGCGTCACGCGCTCGCCGGGCTCGACGGAGCGCACGCGAGCTCGGTGCTCGCCGCCCGTGAGCGCCGCGCCCGCCGGGACGAACGTGATCTGGACCCGCCCGTGGCGCGGCACGATCACGCTCGTGTCGCCGCCGCGAGCATTGACCTCGCGCTCGTACGTGCGGCCGCCGATGTCGAGCACGGCGGTCACCGGATCGCCCGGGAGATCGCGCAGCTCGAAGCGATTCGGGCCGCGGCGTCGCACGGGCAGACCCGGGTGTTGGCGCGCGCGCACTCGCAGGTCGGCGGTCGGCACGGCGTTGCCGAGTTCGTCGACGACCTCGAGCGAGAGCGTGCCCGCCTGGTTCAGGCGGAACTCGATCGGCTCGCCGTCGAGCACGAGCTCGTACTCGTCGATCGCGAGCGGCGAGAAGCCCTCGCGCTCGATCTCGAGGCGCACGCGGCCGCCTTGCAGGTCCTCGAAGCGAAACTCGCCGGCGGCGTCGGTGCGCTGGGTCTCGCTGGCGCGGAGCGAGCGCGCGTTGAGGCGCACGCTCGCGCCCGCGAGCGACGTGCCGAAGTCGTCGACGACGCGGCCCGCGAACGTGCCGCCGCGGACGGCGAGCTGAACGCGATCCTCGCGCACCTCTTCGGCGCCGAGGGCGATCTCGCGCTCCTCGAGCGTCACGCCGAGCCCGTCGGTGACGCGCAACGTGAACGGGCTCGCGAGGTCGCTGAGCACCGCGCGCCCGTCCTCGTCGCAGTGGAAGTGCGCGACGAACCCCGTGCCCTCGCGCAACTTGAACGCGCGGTCGGAATCGGTCGCGCCGCTCTCGACGTGCGTGCGCGCCGGGCGCGTCGGATCGTCGCCGAGGAAGAGCGCGTGCAGCGCGGTCAGCACGAAGCGACGCTTCGGGATCGGCGCGCCCGTCGAATCGACGAACGCGACCGTCCACCGATTGGTCGGTTGCAGCACGACCTCGAACGGTCCGTCGCCGTCGAGCGCGACGTCTTGCGGCCGGAAGCCGAGCTTGCCGACCGACGCGCTGTCGACGTCCTCGACGTGCGCGAGCTTCGCGGAGCCGTTGACGTCGCTCTTCACCTTCGCTTCGTCGGCGAGCACGATCGCGCCCTCGATCGGCTTCTGGTCGGGGCCTCGCACGATGATTTCGAGGCGGCGCGCGGGCGGGAGCTCGACGTCGCCGACGTCCCAGCGGCTCGCCATGCGCGCCGCCGCGATCTCGATCTCGACCGGCGTCGCACCTTCGCCGCGGCGCACGTCGAGGCCGATGCGCTCGGTTGCAGGCAGGCTGTCCGCGCCGCGCAGCTCGCGCGCGTCGAGGTTGCGCGGCAGATCGATCGGGATCGAGAAGCGTCCGGCGTCGTCGCAGCTCGTCTCCTCGAGCGCGCTGGTGACCAAACGCCCGCCCCGGCCGCGCTCGGCGCCCGCGAAGACGAGCCAACCTTCGACCTGTGCGCGCGAAACGGGCGTGCCGTCGGCCTCGACGACGCGGCCGACGAGCATCGGCAGCGCCACGAGCTCTAGGGTCAGCCGCGGCACGAATTGCGCGAGCCGAACGGCGCGGCGCTCTTGCGTCGCGCCGGGCGCGTCGACGCGAGCGACCGCGAAACGCTCCGGGATGCCGAGGCGGCCCGCGAAGGGCTCGGTCAACCCGCGGAAGGCGAACTCGCCGTGCGCGTCGCAACGCGCGTTGAGCCGAGTCGCTTCGCGCGCGTTGAGCTCCAACGCGGCGCGCACCGCGGTCGGGATCTCGGTGGCGTCGAAGAGCGCGCGGTCGGACGAGAGCTCGAACTCGAGCTCGACGCCGGGCTCCGCGCGATCGACCAGCACGCGGCCGTACAGCGTCGCGCGCTCCGGCTCGTCGACACGCTTCTGGCCGGCGGTCGCGTCGATCTCGGCGAGCCACGGCGCGGAGCCGAGCGCGGTGACCAGCACGCGCCCCGGGCCGGCTGCGGCGCGCACCCGCACGAGGCCTTGTGCGTCGCTCTTCGCGTCGCCGAGCACCTCGGTGTCGTCGAAGACGCGCACGCGGGCGTCGACCAGCGGTTGGCCCGCGACGCCGAAGACCGCGAGCTCGAGCTTGCGCGCCGCGTCGTCCGTGCCGCCCGCGCCGCCTGCGTCGGCGGTCGTCGGGCCGATGCTGGTGCGCTGGTCGGTCGCGTTCGCGAGCGCGTCGACGACCGCGGTCGACGCGGCGCGATCGTGCGAGCTCGCGGTGCTCGGCTCGACTCCGGTGCGGCCGGCGACGCCGACCGGCATCGCGGGCTCGACGCGCAGCACCCAGAAGGTCACCGCCGCGACGCCCGCGAAGAGCGCGAGCAAGAGCCACGGTCCCAAGCGGGTGCGTCCAGTCATCGGACCGCCAGTCTAGTTCGGGTGGTGCTCAGGGCGCGAGCGCGACCTCGGCGGTCTCGTTCGCCCGCACGCGGAAGCGCACCGACTCGCGCGCAGGCCCTTCGGCCGCGTCGGAGCATGCGAAGCAGGCCTCGTAATCTCCCGGCAAGAGCCGTTCGATCGTCGCCGAGCTCGCGCCGTACGCGAAGTACGCCTTTTGCGGCGCGAGGTTGCCCTCGACGTCGCGGACGACGACGAAGCGCGCGTTGTCGAGCTCGACGCGCTCAGCGCCGATCGGTGCATCGCTCGGCGGGAGCCCGAACGTCGCGCGGCCGTGGTCGGGGACGGCGAAGACGAGCTCGGCGTCCTGCGCGCCAAGCGTGCGCACGTACGTCGCGCCTGCGATGCGGGCCTCGACGCGCGCGGTCTCGGTCGGCGCGAACGCGGTCTCGAAGCCGGACGCGGGCAAGCGCTCGTGGCGTTGCTCGGCGCCGTCCGCCCAGACGATTCGTAGCGCGTCGAGCGCGATGCCGCGGCCGCCTGCATCCTCCGCGCGCAGCCGGACCGTGCGCGTCGTCGAGAGCGTGAAGTGCAGCTGCGTGGACTCGGACTCGACACGGCGCGTCACGCTCGTCAGCGGCGCGAAGCCCGGCTTGTGGAGGCGGAACTCGACTTCGCCCGGCGTCGCGTGCTCGATCGCGAAGCGGCCGAGCGCGTCGGTGACCGCGCCGCGCCACGCGCCGTGTCGACCCGCGCCGACCGCGACTCCGACCAACGGACGTTGCTCGACGTCGGTGACCACGCCGCGGATCACGAGCGTCGTGAAGTCGGGCTCGAATGCGAGCGCGACCGAGCGAGCCGCGTGCTCGCCGGGCGCGAGGACGATCGGGATGCGCTGCAGCGCCTCGCCGAATGCGCCCTGGACCGTGAAACCGATCGGCACGGAGGGTCGCAGGCCGCACAAGAGCACCTCGCCGCGCGCGTCGGTCTCGACCACGAAGCCGCTGCTGATCGCGGTCAGCGCGCTCGCGCCGAGCGCTTGCGCGTCGGAGCTCGACGCTTGCGATTCGAAGACGCCGAGGTCGTCGCACGCGAGCCGCACGCCGGGCGCGGGCCGACCGCCCGCTCGCAACATCCGCAAAGTGAGCAGCGTGGTCGGCTCGAGCTCGACGTCGAACGGCGCCGGTTCGCTCGGGCTCGACGAAGTCGCGGCATGCGAGTCGCTCGCGGCCTCGGTCGAGGCGCGGCCCGACACCTCGACGCGCGTCGGCCGGTACCCGAGAGCCTCGATCGCCACGACGCGGTCCTCGCCGAGCGCCAGCCGCGCGCGGCCTTGGGCGTCGGTGCGCGCGCCCGCGCCGCCGCAACCGAGCTGCGCGCCGACGATCGCACCGCCGCGCGGATCGCGGACGCGGAATTCGATCGCGGAAGCGTCCGTCGCGAAGACGAACTCGCCGAGGTCGAAGCTCCCGCGCATCGCGCTCGCCGGTCGCACGAAGTTGCGCGACGCGCCCGACGACGGCTCGCTCGCGAAGAGCTCGGCGCGATCGAGCTCGGGCCAGCTCGGCCGCACGTTGCCTTCGACGCGCTCCTGCTCGGGCAGCCAGACCGCGAACGAGCCGTCCTCGGCGGTGCGCGTCGTCAGGAAGCGTTGCGGCGCCGCGATCGAGCTGGAGCCGCGCGTCACCGAGTAGTAGGGCGTCAATCGGACGTCGAGGCCGGCGACGCCTTCGCCGCCCGAGCGCGCGACGATCCGACCGACCAGCCGCGGGCGCTGGAACACGTCGAGCACGAGCTCCGCGATCGGCGCGGAAACCCGCGCTTCGTCGAGCGCGCCGAGCTTGCCCGGAGGCGACACCGCGAGCAGCGTGCATTCGGGGCCGACGCACAGCGAACCGCTCCACGTCTCGGAGAGGCCTTCGAGCCGAAAGCGGCCGCCGGCGTCGGCTTGTACGTTTCGTTCCGTCGGGGCGAGCCACTCGGCGGGCAACGCGGTGTTCGCGCCGGGCGGGAGCTCGTCCACGTCGAACCACGGGCGATCGCTCGCGATCCGGAGCCCGACGCTCCGATCGAGCGCGGCGTCGAGCGGCCGGAGCCTGCCTGCGAGCACGCCCGATGGCAGCTCGACGAGCGTCGGCGCAGCGCCGAGCGCGAGCTCGCGGTACGAAGCGACCAGGCGCTCGCCCGCGACCAGGATGCCGACGCTTGGTGCGTCGATCGCGAGGCGCGCGCGGCCCTCGGCGTCGGTGACGTCGCGCGCGAGCTCGCGCTGCGCGTCGAATGCGATCACGGTCGCGCCGCTCGCAGCGCGGCCGTCGGCGAAGCGCACGTCGAACTCGCGCACCGCGCCGCCCGTGGCAACGCGCGCCGGATCGCAGACGTGATCGGCGAGCGCGACGCGCTTCGGTCTCGCGGCGAAACCGCGGGCGGCCGCGTCGGCGATCGCGCTCTCGTCGTTTGCCGAGCCGCTTGCGCCGGCCGCGCCGTTCGCATCGACCGCAGCAGCGCTGTCGCCGTTCCGCTCGGGCCGCGCGACCGTCGCGAGGCTCGGCGCTTCGAGCCACTCACGCGCGAGCCATGCGCCGCCGAACGCGAGCGCGGCAAAGCCGGCGAGCCAGCACAGCGTCTTCTTTCGGCGGGGAGTCACACGTCGGCGTCGCGGGGAAGCGCGACGGCGCGTGCTACGTGGGTAAGCGTTTCGTTGTGAGCGCGGAAATTGGTCCGACTCGCGCGCTCCGCCGTGGACGTGCGCGATCCGACGTTCGTCGGGCGTGCGCGAAGGCAGTGGATCGTGCGATCCGACGTGCGTCGGGCGTGCGTGCAGGCAGTGGATCGCGCGACTCGACGTTCGGCGGTCGTGCGAGCGCGAACCGTCGAGCGCGGGATCCGATCGTCGTCGCGCGCGAGCGCAGGCGGCGGAGGGCGCGATCGACGGCTCGTTGGGGGGCACCATTGGGAGGGGGGCTCGTCGGATGGCTCGTCGGGGGCTCGCCCGTGCTCGAGGCATTCGTCGCGACCCTCGGCATCCGCCGCCGGCGGTTCGCGCCGTCGCGCCGAGTTTGCATATTGACGAACGTCGATGAATGCCTACGATGGCTCTCGATGCCGAAAGCCAAGCCCGCCGCCGACGACTGCTGCACGCCGACCGCGAAGGTGCGTTCGCGCGCCACGCGGCCGTACGTGCCGCTCTGCAAGGCGCTGGCGGACGAAACTCGCCTCGAGATCCTGGGCATGCTCGCGGAACGCGCCGGAATGCTCTGCGCGTGCGAGATCGAGGCCCATTTCGACCTTTCGCAACCGACGATCTCGCACCACCTGAGGATTCTGCGCGAGGCCGGGCTGGTGAGCGCCGAGCGGCGCGGCACCTGGAACTACTACTCGCTCGAGCGCCCCGTCGTGGAGCGCCTGGGCGAGCTCCGCGCGCTGTTGGCGGACTGAATTTCGCGTGTCCTGAACATCGAAGGAAATCGATCCATGAACGACCAAGCGAAGCAAGACCTGAAGCAAGTGGTGCGCGAGCGCTACGGCGCGGCGGTGCGCGGCAAGCTCGCCGGCCAAGGTAGCTCGTGCTGCGGTTCCGCGGGCGGCTCGACGGGCTCCTGCGATCCGATCACGAGCAACCTCTACGACGCGACCCAAGCGGGTGACGTGCCGGCCGACGCGCTCGCGGCCTCGTTCGGGTGCGGCAACCCGACGGCGCTCGCCGAGCTGCGCGCCGGAGAGGTCGTGCTCGACCTCGGCTCGGGCGGCGGGATCGACGTGTTGCTCTCCGCCAGGCGCGTCGCGCCCGGCGGCAAGGCGTACGGGCTCGACATGACCGACGAGATGCTCGCGGTCGCGCGCGAGAACCAACGCAAGGCGGGCGTCGACAACGTCGAGTTCCTGAAAGGCGAAATCGAGTCGATCCCGCTGCCGGACGCGAGCATCGACGTGATCGTCTCGAACTGCGTGATCAACCTCTCCGGCGACAAGGACAGCGTGCTGCGCGAGGCCTTCCGAGTCCTGAAGCCCGGCGGACGCTTCGCGGTGTCCGACATCGTGCTGCACCGCGAGCTCACCGGCGACGTGCGGCGTTCGATGGAGCTCTACACCGGTTGCATCGCCGGCGCGCTCGTCGAGACCGACTACGCGCGCAAGCTCGTCAACGCCGGTTTCGTCGGTGTGACGATCACGCCGACTCGCGAGTTCGGACATGACGAAGCGAAGCGCATGGTCGCCGACGCGGGCATCCGCGGTCCGGCGTTCCGCGGTTGCGTCGACGCGCTCGACGGCGCGGTGTTCAGCGCGTTCATCCGGGCGACCAAGCCTCGCTGATCCGATGCAGACGGTGATCTTCGCCTGCATCCACAACGCGGGCCGTTCGCAGATGGCCGCGGCGTTCTTCGAGCGCCTCGCGAACCCGGAGCTCGCCCGCGCGATCTCCGCGGGGACCCAACCGGGCGAGCGCGTGCATCCCGAGGTCGTCTCGGTGATGGGGGAACTCGGCATCGCTCTCTCCACGAAGAAGCCTCAGACGCTGACCGAGGAGCTCGCTCGCGGAGCGACGTGGTTGATCACACTCGGCTGCGGCGAAGCGTGTCCGAACGTGCCTGGCCTTCGGCGCGACGATTGGCCGCTGCAGGACCCGAAAGGCGCGGGCGTCGAGGCCGCGCTTCGGATCCGCGACGAAGTGAAAGCGCGGGTCGAGGCGTTGCTCGCGCGCGAGGGTTGGGGCCGCGGGGCGAGCTGAGGAGCGTCGCAGCGTGGGCAGCGCGAACACCGGCGGCCGATTGGCGTTCCTCGACCGCTATCTGACGGTCTGGATCTTCGCCGCGATGGGCGTCGGCATCTTGCTCGGGCGGCTCGCGCCGAGCGTGCCGGGCGCGCTCGATCGTTGGAGCGTCGGCTCGACCTCGATTCCGATCGCGGTCGGCTTGATCCTGATGATGTTCCCGCCGCTCGCGAAGGTGCGCTACGAGGAGCTCGGGCTCGTTTTCCGCGATCGCAAGGTGCTCGCGCTGTCGCTCGTGCAGAACTGGGTCGTCGGGCCGGTGCTGATGTTCGTGCTCGCGCTGGTGTTCCTGCGCGATCAGCCCGGATACATGGTCGGTCTGATCCTGATCGGGCTCGCGCGTTGCATCGCGATGGTGATCGTGTGGAACGACCTCGCCGGCGGCGACCGCGAATACTGCGCGGGCCTGGTCGCGTTCAACTCGATCTTCCAGGTGCTCTTCTTCCCGGTGTACGCGTGGTTCTTCGCGACCTGGCTCCCGCCGAAGCTCGGACTCCCCGGGATGGCCGTCGAGGGCGTGACGATCGGTTCGATCGCGCAGTCGGTCGCGAGCTACCTCGGCGTGCCGTTCGCCGCGGCCTTCCTGACCCGGCGCGTGCTCGTCGGCGCGCGCGGTCGCGAGTGGTACGAGCGCGAGTTCGTGCCGCGGATCTCGCCGCTGACGCTGGTCGCGTTGCTCTTCACGATCGTCGTGATGTTCTCGCTGAAAGGCGGAGCGATCCTAGAGCTCCCGCTCGACGTCCTGCGCATCGCCGCGCCGCTGCTCGTATACTTCGTCGTGATGTTCCTCGCGTCGTTCTGGATGAGTCGGCGCGCGGGAGCGGACTACGGGCGCTCGGCGACGCTGTCGTTCACCGCGGCGTCGAACAATTTCGAGCTCTCGCTCGCGGTCGCGATCGCGTCGTTCGGCATCGGAAGTGACGTCGCGTTCGCGGCGGTGATCGGGCCGCTGGTCGAAGTGCCGGCGCTGATCGCGTTGGTCGGCGTCGCGCGGTGGCACCGCGCGCGTTGGTTCTAGCGCAGCTCCATCAAGCTCGTGAACGCGAGCTCGAAGCGCAGGACCTCGATGTTCGCGAGGCGCTTCGCGTGCAATGCCGGGTCGCCGCCGCACAGCGGGCATTCCGGCGGCGGCTCGTCGTCGGCGACGACGACGCTCGCGCGCTCCGCGGTCGGAGCGAGCGAAGCCCACGCCGCCGCACCGACGGTGAGCAGCAGCGGCACGATCAGGCTGCGGCGCATGAGCTTCATGTCGGGACCTCTCATCGACATTCCGCCGACCAAGCTACTGCGGTTGTCGCGGGGCCGCAATCCGCTCAGGCCCGACCGCCGAGCGAGAACTCCGCGCGCAGAGCCTGGTACTCGGGCAGGCGACAATCGCCCCACAGCGCGAGCTCGGCGAGGATCCGGCCGAGCATCGGCCCGAACTTGAACCCGTGCCCCGAGCATCCCGATCCGATGATCAGCCGACGATTCTCGGGGTGCGGAGCGAGCACGAAGTCCTCGTTCGCGGTGCACGTGTACATGCAGGTGTCGGCGCCGGCGAGCCCGCGCACGGCGGGGATGAGCTCTCGGATCGCGAACGCGCGCAGATCCTCGATCGCGTCCTCGTCGTACGCGCCCGGCGGCGTCTCCGGATCGTCGTCGCGGCCGCGCGTGACGTGGCGGGCGATCTTGACGCCGGGGTGGTCGAACTCCGGCAAGCCGTAGTAGAAGTCGTTGTCGCCGAGCCCGAGCCGCGCGAACACCGGGAAGCGTCCGACGCGGAACTCCTCGTGCGCGCCTTCGAGCTCGAAGTACGCCAAGTTCTGGCGCGCGGCGAACACGCGCGGCGCGAGCGCGGCCACCAGGCCGCTCGCCCACGGTCCCGCGGTGACGACGACGCGCTCGGCGAGCACCTCGCCACGATCGGTTTCGATGCGGATCGGATCGCGCGTCGGATCGATGCCGAGCACGCGAGTGCCGACCTGGAACTCGGCGCCGCCCGCGCGGCTGACGCGTTCCAGCGCGCGCATGACGCGCGCCGACGCGATCAGCGCGGCGGTGCGATCGTGGAGCACGAAGCGACAGTCGCCGAAGCGCAACATCGGGAACAGCGTGCGAGCGTGCTGGAGATCGAGCTCGTCGACCTCGGCGCCGGCTTCCTTGACCGCTTTGGCGTAGCTCGCGATCGGGCCGTTCTCCGGGCCGAAGAACAGACCCGCGCTGCGGAAGAGCAGCGGCTCTCCCGCGGCCCGTTCGAGCCGCGGCCATTCCTCGGCGAACGTCGCGCGCATCAAGCGCACGTACCCGGCGTGCGGGTAGGTCGAACGGGCGATGCGCGACGGACCGTGCGAGCTGCCGCGATCGTGGCCGAGCTGGAACCGCTCGATCAACAACGGCCGTTGCGCGCCCAATCTCAGGGCGTGGAAGAGCGTGGCGAGCCCGTTGAGCCCACCGCCGACGATCACCAGCGACCGGACGTTCGAGGGAGGCATGCCCGCGTTATCCAACGCGACCATTGGAGGAAATCCGGGCCACGAATTGAAGCTGCGGGTAGGAATCCCCACGCTCGGCGCTCCCAAGCGCGCCGCGACTGGCGCACAGGAGCCCGAGCCCATGCCTCCGCTCGTCCGTCGCTACATCAAGACTTCCTTCGCGTTCCTGATCCTCGGTCTGCTGACCGGACTGCACGTCTCGGCGGTCGAGTACATGGGCTGGGGTCCGATGCGCCAGGGGTACATCCCGGCGCACGCGCACATGATCCTGGTCGGCTTCCTGTTGATGTTGATCCTCGGCGTCGCGCTGTGGATGTTCCCGAAAGCCGCGGAAGGTGATCCGCGCTGGAAGCCGTGGCGGTTCGAACTCGTGTACTGGCTGTTCGTCGTCGGCGTCGTCGGTCGCTCGACCGGCGAGATCGTGCGCGAGTACTCGCTCGCTCGCGGCTGGAGCGTGCTGGTGTTCGTCGCGTCGTGCGTCGAGGTGCTCGCCGTCTTCGTGTGGGTGATCAGCATGCTCCCGCGCATCCGCAGCCCGCGCGAGGAGCTGCAGAAGAGCGGCGGGCGTCCGTAGCGCTCAGGCGGTGACGAGCCGCGGCTCGCTCGTCGCGCGCGGCGAGGTCGTCGGCGCGAGCTCTGTCCGCGCGGGCTCGAGCGCGCGACACGTGGCCCATGCCACGAGCCCCACGAGCAGCGTCGTCGCGAGCCAGAAGATGCGCACGCCGCGCGGCGCGCCCGCGAGTCGACGATGGACGTCGAAGAGCATCAGCAGCGCGAGCGCGAAGTGCACGAACCAGAGCGGGCGCGCGCCATGGAGCGCGAGCTCGGTCCTGGAGGCGCGAACGCGTGTGCGGTCGAGTGCGAGCCCGACGGCGGTCACGATCGGCGAGCGCGCCAGGCCGAGCATGCGCGTCGCTCCGACCAAGCATGCGTCGACCGGCGTCGTCGCCGCGAAATCGTGGCGCAGGAGCTCTCGCTCGTTCCTTCCGTCGAGCACCGCGATCACGGGCGACACGCGGTCGCCGCCGATGCGCCGCACGCGGTACTCGACCCGCGCATCGAACTCGGACGGCGCGACGCTGGCGTCGTCGCCGATGCGAGGGACGAACCCGTCGCCGACGGCCACGTACGTGCCACGCTCGCCGACCACGGCGAGCACGTCGCTGTATCCGAACGGCTCCCACGAGCCGGTGCGCGCGCGGTGCACGCTCTGGAGTTGCAGGACCCCGACGATGCGGTCGCCGTCCGGCAGGGCGATCGGCGCGAGCACGGGCCGCTCGCTCTCGAACCGGACACGCCAAGCGGTGCCGTCGTCCAGATCGACGAGCGTTCCCTCGCCACCTTTCTCGCCGCCGCCGTAGACGATCACGGTGCGCTCCGAGAATTCGCGCGCGTCGGGACGGGCGAGCTCGAGGTGCTCGACCTGCGTCTCGCTCCGTCGATACGCGTCCAGGCGGCGGCTCTTGCTGGAGAGCCACGCGCTCCACTCACCCTTGTCGCCCCGCACGACGTGTTGCCACGAGCCCGCGAAGAGGAACGGGTCGCGCGACACGCGCAAGCGCGTCGGATCGCCGGAGGGCTCGTTCCACTCGAGCGGCGTCATCCAGTGCGCGTGGACCAACGTGAAGGTCGCCTCGCGGTCGAATACCGAAGCCTTGAATCCGACCAGCGCCGGGCCGACGAGCTCGCCGCCCTTCGGATCCACGCGACGCCAACCGCCGTCCGACTCCTTCGCGAGGAACGGCACGCGATCGGCGCCGGCGAGGATCAGCGGACGCCGCTTCTCGAGCGCGAGGACCACCGCGTGTTGGTACGAGCTCAACACGTTTTCGATCAGCGGGACGGCGCACACGAGCAGGATCGCGGCGCCGGGCAAGCCGATGCGCGGCGCGAACGGGAGCTCGCGATCGTCTCCAGCGACGAACATCCGCGCCGACAGCGCGAGTCCGAGCGCGGTCAGCGCCGTCAGCGTTGCGAAGTAGAGCGACACCGACGCCGCGCCCGTGCCGAAGACGTCGCGCGACGCGAATGTCGCCGCGATGATCGTTCCGCCGGCGGTCGACAGGATCGCGGTGAGGCGCATGCCCGCTCCCGCGCGCACCAACGCGGAGAAGACGCCGAATGCGTGCCCGGGGACGAAACCGAGCGCGATCCAAGCTGTGTCGCCGAGCGAGCCCCAGCGCGCGACCGGCGCCGCGGGATCGAGAAGCCAGGTCCTCGCGACGAAGACGCTCGATCCGACCGCGAGCCATGTCGCGCCGGCGAGCCACGCGGCGAGAACCTTTGCGCGGAACGCACTCGCGTGTCCGCCGTCGCGATGCACCAGGTACGACTCGGTCGAGCGGCTGCGTTCCTCGCGGAACTGCAGGTAACCCAACGCGGCGCCGAGCAGAGTGCAGGCGGCGAACGTCGCCCGGCCGCTGTCGTTGCCGCCGAACCCGGGCTCGCCGATCTCGATCCACTCGTTGCCCCGGATCGAGATCGCGACCGCCACGACCAGCGCGACGAGCCAGACCAACCATGCGATCTGGCGCCATTCCTTGCGGATCCAAGGCTTCATCGGGTCACCTCCGCGGCGTCGGGCGCCGCATTTCGATCGTCCGCCGTCAACTCGACGAACAAGTCCTCGAGCGACGGCACTGCGCCCTGCCGCTCGGTGGCCGCGAGGTTCGCCAATGCGCGCCGCGTGTCGTCCGCGACGTCGACCAGGAAGAGATCGTGGCCGCCGGCGCGCGGCGCGGCGCGAAGGCAGCGCGGGACGTCGCGCTCGAGCTCGCTCGCCGCGCCGTCGCGCACGAAACGGACCTCGACGCGGCGTTTGAGATCGTCGAGCGTCGCGTCGACGATCAGGCGGCCGTCGTGGAGGATCCCGACGCGATCGGCGATGCGCTCGACGTCGCTGAGGATGTGCGTCGAGAAGAGCACGCTCGTGCCGGTGTCGGCGAGCAGGTCGATCATCACGCCGAGCAGGTCGCGGCGCACCACCGGATCGAGCCCCATCGCGGGATCGTCGAGCACGAGCACCTCGGGGGCCCCGCACGTCGCCGCGAGCAACGCGAGTTGCGCGCGTTGGCCGCGCGAGAGCGTCGCGACCTTCGCGCGCGGATCGAGGCCGAGTCGTGCGCGCAGAGTCTGGGCCTTGGTGAGGTCGAAGCGGGTGCGTGTGCCCGCTTCGAATCGCAACACTTCGTCGACCGTCATCCAGCGATAGAGCGCATGGCCTTCGGAGACGAGACCGACGCGTTCGCGCACGTCGGGCGTCAGCGCGCGACTGTCGACGCCGAGCAGCTCGCTCCTGCCGTGCATCGGCGCGAGGAAGCCGAGCAGGATGCGCATCGCCGTCGTCTTGCCGGCGCCGTTGCGACCGAGCAGCGCGTACACCTCGCCCGGCTGGACACGGAACGAGAGTCCGCGCAGCACGGCGCGCGCGCCGAAGCGCCGATGGACGTCGTCGAAGCGGATGGGTGAGCTCACGAATCCCTCCTGGGCGGCAGCGGCGTTGCGGACAGACGTTCAGCGAGCGCGTCGCGGAGTTCGCGCGCGCCGAAGCCGAGGTGGAAGCCCTCGGTCACCAAGCGTTGGACGAGCGCGTCGAGCCGGCGCTTGCGCTCGCTCGTCGCGAGCGCGCTGCCCTTCTCCGTGACGAAGCACCCCGAGCCTTGGCGTCTCACGATCACGCCTTCGGCTTCGAGTGCCTCGTAGGCGCGTGCGACGGTGTTCGGGTTGATCGACGCATCGCGCGCGAGCTCGCGCACGGAGGGCAAGCGATCGCCGCCGGCGAGCGAGCCTTGCGCGATCGCTTCCTTCACACGGAAGACGAGCTGCTCGAAGATCGGTTCGGGGCTGGTGGGGTCGACGCGCAGGCGCATGCTCGGTGACTCAACTGTACTAGGACAAATAGTACAGTGCGCCGGAGCTGTCAAGGGCCGCCGACGAACGGACGCTCGGCGCGTGCGAGCACGTAGCGGCTATGAGGCGTTCGCGAACGACGACGACGCGCGCGATCGGACCGTCGGTCCGGCCGGGCCGACCGGAGCGCTCTCGGCATAACCCCAGTGTTCGTCGTCGCTTAGGCCGCACGCGTTCGCGCGACACCGGACGCGATCGCGCGGTCGTCGGAGCCGGATCTCGCGCGGCGCGTCGTCGGCGCACCCGTGCGGCGCGACTCAGGCCCGCGCACGTCGAGAGCGCGCCCTAAGCTAACGCTGCGGTCGCCGTGCAGCCGAATCTTCGGCCGCCCCCAACTTCGACCGCGCCCGTCTCCATGAAAGGCAAGTTGCTCCTCGGGATTTTCGGCTCCGTGCTCGCGCTCGGCGTGGCGCACATCTACATCAACGTCGGCTTCGACAAGTTCGCGGCGGACGTCAAGGGCATGTTCGCCGAGAAGCGTGAAGAGCTGATCGTCGGCTTCCTGCCGGTGACGTGTCACCTGACGTGTCCGGTCGTCGATTGGACGACGCGGCACTCGGAGAGCGGCTCGATGTACAAGAGCAAGCGCTACTCCGATTTCCCGACGCTCTGTGAGGACTTGACGCAAGGCACGCTGACTGCGGCTTTCCTCAATGCGCCGCTCGCGATCTCCCTCGCCGAGAAAGGCGTACCGGTCAAGTTCGTGACGCTCGGCCACCGCGATGGCTCGGCGATCGTCGTGCCGACGGCTTCGGAAGTGCAGGACTTCCCCGGTCTCGTCGGGAAGAAGATCTTGATCCCGTCGAAGTTCTCGAACCAGCAGCTCTGGCTCGCGCGCCTCTGCAAGCAGAACGGAGTCAAGCTCTCGGACCTCAACTTGGTCGTCGCGCCGCCCCCGGACATGCCCGCGTTGCTCGAGAGCGGGCAGTGCGATGCCTATGTCGTCGGCGAGCCGCATTGTGCGCGCGCCGAAATGCAGGGCAGCGGTCGCATCCTGCTGCAAGTGAAGGACTCCTGGCCGAACTTCATCTCGTGCGGCCTCGTCGTGCGCCAAAGCCTGATCGACTCGAATCCCGACCTCATCCAAGAACTCGTCGACGGCATTCATGGCTCTGGGATGTGGCTCGAGCAGAACGTCGAGAATCGGTTCTCGGCCGCCGACGTCGTCGGCAAGTACTACTACAACCAGAAGCCCGAGCTGCTGAAGTTCGTGCTCTCCAAGCCGGTCGATCGCGTGCGCTACGACGCGCTGACGCCGCTCAAGCCGGACTTCGACGAGATCATGGACCTCGCGCTCGAGGTCGGCATGTTCAAGACGCGGATCGAGTTCGAAAAATACGCCGACGCGCGCTTCGCCGTCGGCGCGCCGAAGGTCGCGATCGCGATGCCGCCCGATGACGGTCTCGGCCTGACCGTCGCCGTCGCGCCGCCCAAGGCGGCCGACGCGCCCGCTCAGCCGGCCGCGACGCCGCCGACACCCGCAGCAGGAACGCCGACGAAGTGAGCTCACGAGTCCAGCGATTCGCGCTGCCCATCGTCGTCCTGCTCGTCTTGCTCGCCGTGTGGTCCGTTTGGGCCAAGGGCGGCGGCGGCGGAGCCACCGACTTCCCGACGCCCGGCGAGGTGCTCAGCGGCTACGCGGACCAGTTCCGGACCCCCGAGGGCGAGCGTGCACCGATCATCGTCAAGCACGTGGTCTCGAGCCTGTTCCGCACGCTCTCGGGCTTCTTGCTCGCGTGCATGTTCGGCGTGCCGCTCGGACTGGCGATCGGTTGGTACACGCGCGCGTTCTACGCGCTGAACCCGCTGATCCAGATGCTGCGGCCGATCTCGGCGATCGCGTGGATCCCGATCTCGATCATGATCTTCCGGCGCGACGACACGCGCTCGATCTTCCTGATCTTCGTCGCCGCGTTCTTCCCGATCGTCGTTTCGACCGCCGCCGCCGTGCGTTCGATCCCGCAGGTCTACATCCGCGCCGCGCAAAACTTCGGACTCTCCGGGTGGCGGCTGTTCAAGAAGGTCGTGCTGCCCGCCGCGCTGCCGCAGGTCGTCACCGCGATCCGCGTGTCGATGGGGATCTCCTGGATCGTCGTCGTCGCGGCGGAGATGGTCGCTGTGCAGGAAGGTCTCGGCTGGCTGATCATCGACGCGCGCTACCAAGGCGCGCGCACGGACCTGATCGTCGGCACGATGATCCTGATCGGAATGATCGGCCTCGGGCTCGACACCGTACTGCGCAAGCTCGAGACCCTCGACCAAGTGAAGTGGGGCATCACGCGCCGTGACTGAGCCGAAAGTGCGCCTCCGCGGCGTCCAGAAGACCTTCCGCGAGCCGGGCAAGCCGCCGGTCGAAGTCTTGCCCGGTATCGACCTCGACGTCGCGAAGGGCGAGCTGATCTGTTTGCTCGGCCCGTCCGGGTGCGGCAAGTCGACCTTGCTCAACATCCTCGGCGGCTTCGAGACCGCCGACGAGGGCACGGTAACGATCGACGGACAACCGGTGCGCGGCCCCGATCCGCGGCGCGTGTTCGTCTTCCAGGAGTACGGCATCTTCCCGTGGATGACCGTGTGGGACAACATCGCCTTCGGACTCGGCGAGAAGCGCTTCGAGGAGAAGCTCGAGATCGTCGGGCACTACATCGAGCTCGTCGGGCTCAGGGGCTTCGAGAAGACGTTCCCGCAGCAGCTCTCCGGCGGCATGCGCCAGCGCGTCGCCGTCGCGCGCGCCCTCGCGGTCAAACCCGACATCATCTTCATGGACGAGCCGCTCGGTGCGCTCGACTCGCTGACACGCCTCAAGATGCGCGCGGAGCTCCTTCGGATCTGGCAAGAAGAGAAACCGACGATCCTGCTGGTCACCCACGACGTCGACGAGTCCGTGCAGCTCGCCGACCGCGTCGTCGTCTTCTCCGCCCGCCCCGGCCGCATCCTCGAGGTCGTCGAGGTCGGCATCGACCACCCGCGCGAGTTCGGCAGCCGCGAGTACACGGAGATCAAGAACCGGCTGTACGAGCTGCTCGGCGTGAAGCACGCTCTCTGACCGCATGCCGGAGCTCCCGGAGGTCGAAACCGTTGCACGGCTGCTCCGTCCGAAGCTCGTCGGACGCGTGTTTCGCGGCGGCGAGGTGCTCTGGGCGCGCACGATCGAGTCGTCGGGGCCGGACGAGTTCCTCGCGGCGTTGCGCGGCGCAAGCTGCACGCGCGTGTGGCGGCGCGCGAAGTTCGTCGTCGTCGATCTCGAGCGGCGCGGCAAGCAGGCGGGGCATTTGGTCTGTCACCTGCGGATGACAGGTCGCCTCCACGTCGAGGCGCCGGGCTACGACTCCGGCTCGCACCTGCGCGTGCGGCTCGAGCTCGATGATCGCAAGCACCTCTTCTTCATCGACGTGCGCAAGTTCGGGCGCATGTGGTTCGTGCGCGAGCAACGCGAGCTCTTCGGCGAACTCGGCCCCGAGCCGCTCGAGGACGCGTTCGACGTCGATCGCTTCCACGCGGCGTTGCGCGCGCGCAAGCGACAGCTCAAACCGCTCTTGCTCGACCAGAGCTTCGTCGCCGGGCTCGGCAACATCTACGTCGACGAGTCGCTCTTCCGCGCCGGCCTACACCCGCTCGCGAATTCCGCGCGCCTCGATCGTGCCGCGGCGAAGCGCTTGCACACAGCGATCCGCTCGATCCTCTCCGCGGCGATCGCGCGCGAAGGTTCGAGCTTCGACACCTTCTACCGGACGCCCGAGGGCAAGCCGGGCGGCTTCCAGGACGAGTTCCAGGTCTACGATCGCGAGGGCGAGCCCTGCACCCGCTGCGGCGCGGCGATCGTGAAGACCGTCGTCGGCCAGCGCGGCACGCACTTCTGCCGCACGTGTCAGCCGCGCGCGCTCAAGCGAGGCGCGAACGCCAGAGCGGCTCGATCGACTTGACCTCGGACCACTGCTGCGCCGCGATCGCGAGGTAGGCGGTGACGTCGTCCTTCGCGAACTTGCCGTCGAGCTCCTTCACCGCGGCGGCGACCTTGTCGGCGTCCGGAAGATTGCCCGGCGTGTCGTCGATCATCCCGTTCTCGTGCGCGACGCCGGTCGCGTCGAGGAAGCCGGTGACCAGGTCCTTGTGGTCCTTCAGCAAGTACGTGCCGAGGAACTCGTAGGCGAGCTCGGCGTTCTTCTGCGCGAGCAGCAGCGCCTTCGCCTTCTTCGCGCGCATCGCCATCGGCAGCTTGCGGATCGCCTGCGGCCGGAACTTCATCAGCTTGGCGACCTCGGCGTCCAGCGGGCCGAACCCGTGAGTCGAAAGCGACTCGTACATCATCAGGAAGCGGTCTTCGGACAGGACGCGGATCTGCTCGAGGGTCTGCATGGCGGAAGGGGCGGAGAGTCTAGCGACAGGCGCGAAGCTCAGCGCAGCAGGATGTCGGAGATCGATTCCCGACGCGTGAACGACTCGCGGGTGCCTCGAAGGGCGAGGAAGAGGTAGAGGTGGGGCGCGGCGAAGGCGATCCAGAGCAGCGAGCGGATCCAGCCCGAGAGCTGCTCCCGCGCTCCGACCCAGTCCGCCAGCGGTCGATCGAGCATCAACCCGACGAGCGGCAGCAGCACGAAGACGCCGAGCTGGCCGGCGAACAGCGCACGCGCGGTCCGCCATTGCCCCCGCACGCCCCGAAAGTTCGACGGCGGCACCAGGGCGAGCATCCCCATCGAGAGCGTCAGGCCTCCGGCGCCTCCGAGGACCGCGCGGGCGGTGTCGCTCCCGCTCGAAGCGAACCAGCCGAACGCGGAAGCCATGCGCAGGAGCCATTCGACGCTCCAGAGCAGCGCCGCGACGCCGAGCCACGAGGAGGTGTGCCCCGCCTGCTGAGCGCGCGAGATCGTCCAGGTCGCGCCGACGAATACGCTCGCGCCGAGCACGCCGAGCCAGGTCGCGATCGTCGGCAACCCGAAGCCCTCGACCCAGCGCGCGAGCACGTCGAACGAGAGCAGCGCGGGGAGCGCGACCGCGAGCAGCAGGACCGCGAAGCCGTTGGCTTGCCACGGGAGCGCGGTGCGCAGCACGCGGCGGAAGGAGTCGGGGCCGATCACGCGGGGCGGATCGTGACGCATGCCCAGCGTGCGGTCAATTCGCGCGGCAGCGCGCGCGCCCGCGTGCGCAACGTGCGCGGCCGCCGGGGCTTAGCGGGGTGCGTGTTCGCTACGGTCCGCTGTGCTTGACACAAAGCCGCTGTCTTTTAGTCTTCGGGCAGCCAGATTTAGGCTTGGCAGACAGGCTCCAAGGCTAGTCCGCCGGACCGAACCGCCACCCCGCCGACCCTCCGTTCGCCCGACATCACCGCTTTCACGCCACTCATGGAAACCACTCCGCTGCGCGACTTCCTGGAGATTCCGTACGACCAGCTCGAGGAGATGAACCTCGCGGCCAAGCAACAACGTCTCGACCGCGTCGACCCGGAGAAGGTGCGCAAGGAGCGCATCAAGTACCTCGAGGGCGAGAAACGCATCAAGGCGGTCACCGTGTGCTTCACCGACCTCGAAGGTCGGCTGCACATGCTCGACTACGACAAGAAGTTCCTGCTGAAGAGCTACGACAACCTCACCTTCGACGGTTCGTCGATCCGCGGCTTCTCTCAGCAGTCCGAGAGCGACCTGCGCCTCGGCATCGACTGGCCGGCGTTCTATTGGTTGCCGTCCGACGTCTTCGGACCGGGCAAGGTGCTCGTGTTCGGCGAAGTCTTCGGTCGCGACGGTCAGCCCTACGAGGGCGACATGCGCAGCCGCCTGAAGCAGTACCTCGCCAAGCTGTATCAGAAGTCGGGGATGACCTGCTTCGCGGCGAACGAGATCGAGGGCTTCCTCTTCAAGGGTCGTGACGCCGAGCGGCACTTCCACGAGACCGAGAAGTTCGAGTACTGCTCGACCGGCGGGTACTACCACTCGCTGCCGTCCGATCCGCTGCGCCAGTTCATCGACTGGGCCGCGGAAGCGCAGCGCGCGATGGGCTTCGGCAACGAGAAGGACCATCCCGAGGTCGCGCCGTCGCAGTTCGAGATGAACTTCGGCTACTCGGAAGCGGTGATCGCGTCCGACCAGTACCAGCTCTACAAGCTGCTCTGCCGCCAAGTCGCGGCGAAGATGGACATGACCGCGTCGTTCCTGCCGAAGCCGGTCGTCGGCATCAACGGCAGCGGCGCGCACACCAACATCTCCGTCGGCAAGGGCGGCAAGAACCTCTTCTACGAGAAGGGCGGTCAGGAGGGCGTCTCGAAGCTCGCGTGGGAGTTCATCGACCGCATCCTCGCGAGTGCGCCGGACATCTGCCTCGTGCTCAACCCGAGCGTGAACGCGTATCGCCGGCTCGATCCGCACTTCGAGGCGCCGAACCAGATCAAGGTCAGCCCGATCGACCGCGGGGCGATGATCCGCATCCCGCTCGGCAACGAGAAGAGCGCGCGCATCGAAGTCCGCTCGGTCGGACCGGACACCAACATCTATCAGGGGCTCTACACCCTCTTCCGCACCGGCTTCGAAGGCCCGAGCGGCGAGAAGGACGAAGCCAAGCGCGCCCGAACGCGCTTCCTGCCGGACAACATCTTCGACGCCATCCGGCTCTTCAAGCAGAGCAAGTGGTCGCTCGACCTGTTCGGCGAGAACGTCCACGGCAAGTTCGCGGAGATCAAGCTCGCCTCCGCGGAGCGTTGCCCGAAGGCGCTCGGCACGATGGTCAAGGCGTCCGAGGTGCAGTTCCACCACGAGGTGACCAACCAGTACCTCTGGAACAAGTTCTAGGACCGTCGCGGACCTCCCCGGAACCGTCACCGGCGGCGTCGAGCTCTGGGCTCGGCGCCGCCGGTTCGATGTCCAGGTCGGAACCCGGCGATCGCGGTGACGTTCGCCGAAGTCGTGCTCGGAGCCACACGCATGTCGATCGTCGCCAATCTGGCCGTGTGGTGTTGCGTCGTCGCCTCGAGTTGAGCTTCCCAGGTTCCTGCGGCGCTCTTCGGTCGAGCGGTTGCCGTAGTGCCGGACCGCGACGGGGACGACCTCTCCGATCTGGCCGTCGGCGCACCGCGCGCGCCGAACGGCGCGGTCGATGTCGGAGCCGTGGTCTTCGTGTCCGCGGCCGGCGGCCGCGTGCTCGAGGCGCTGCACGGTGACGCCGCGGGGCTCTTCTTCAGTTTGTGCCGGACATGCGTCGGCGCAACGGGAGCCGAGCGACTCGCGGTTGGCACGTGGCGGGGCGCACACGTGCGAGTGATCGGCCTCGCGACCCGCAAGGTGAGCCTCGCGGCGCGAGGCTACGGCCGCTCCGTCGGCGAGCTCGGCGATCTCGACGGAGACGGAGCGCGTGAGCTCGTGTTTTGCCGGCGCGACGTTTGCGGAGATCGGCGTCGGGATTGCCTGGCTGCCGCACGCTACAGGCGGCGGGATCGCGATCGTCGGCGTCGACGACGGCATGTCGCACGGCACGAACTACGACAACGGCAGCCTGCGGCTCTGGGATCCGACCGAGCGCGAGGCGCGGTGGGTGCTCGCCGAAACGGACCTGGGCAGATTGCTGCTCGAATGAACCACGGCGGCGTCGAGCGTGAAGCTCGACGC
>JACRIN010000056.1 GCA_016220085.1 Planctomycetota bacterium | reverse complement strand
GCCGCCGCCCGTCCTCGCAGGCGAGCCCGTCGTCGTGCCGCCGCGCGTCGCGCTCGCGCTCGCGGTCCCCGCGGTCGCGCCCGCGCCGCTCGACGACGTCGCGCCGGCGCCGGACGCCGCGCGCGTCGACGCTGCGCCCGACGGCGACCGCGTGCTCGCGCCGGCCGAGGGCGATCCCTACTTCCTCGGCTTCGTCGCCGGTCGCTACTACCCGCCGACGGGCGAGCGCGTCGATCCCGAGCTGCTCGCCTCGATCCAGCCCGATCCGCGCGACGGCCGGCCCCAGCCGGTGGTCTACGCGTTCGCGATGTTCGAGCGGCGGATCACCGCGGAGCGGACCGCGGAGCTCGAGCGGCTCGGCGCGCGCGTGCTCGGTTACCACCCGTCGAACTGCGTGAAGCTCGCGATCCCGGTCGACGCCTTCGAAGCGGTCGCCGCCCATCCCGAGCTCCACTGGCTCGGGACGCCCAAGCGTTGGCAGCGTCTGCACCCGGCGGTCGCGCGGATGGCGGCCTCCGCGCGCGACGGCGTGCTCGAGCTCGTCGTCGACGTGTACGAGTCCGATCTCGACGCGAGCGCGGTCGTCGAGACGTTCGGCGGCGCGGTGCAAAGCGACGGCGGCGTCGTGCTCCCCGCGCCGCAGGGAACCGCGCTGCTCTCGCGCGTTCGTTCGAACGGCTGGCAAGCGCGCGCTCTCGCCGCCGCGGGCTCCGTCGTCGGCGAGTACGAAGACTCGATCCGCGCCTTTCGCGTCCGCGCGCCGGCGGCCCGAGTCGACGCGCTCGCCGCGCTCGACTTCGTGCAGTTCATCGAGCCCGATCTCGAACGCCGCGCGCTGCACGACGATTCGACGCCATTGATCTACTCCGACTCCGCGCGCTACTACGCGAACGGGGGCGCGAGCTCGTCGGTGATCGCCGGCATCATCGACAGCGGCTTCGACATCGCGCACACCGATCTCAACCACACGTGGGGCGTCGGTTGGGGCGTCGGCGGCAGCGGCGGACCTTGGAACGACCCCTGCGAGCACGGCACGCACGTCGCCGGCACACTGCTCGGCAACGGCGCGACCGATCCGACGATGCGCGGCAACGCGCCGGGGCTCGGCTGGGGCGGCGCGGGTCGCTTCTACGTCGTCAAGACGTCCGACGTGTGCTCGGGCTGGTCCGGCGCGCTCTCGACGTGGCTCGCGCCGTTCCACACGCCGTACTTCGACGGCGCGAGCACGACGCCCGTGCCGCAGGTGATCAACAATTCGTGGGGCACGAGCGTGTGGACCACCGGCGGCGTCTACGTCGGCCCGTGGTACGGCACGGAGGCCGACGCGCGCGAACTGGACACCGAGGTGTACGCGCGCGGCCAGATGCACGTGTTCGCCGCCGGCAACGACGGACCGTCGGTGTACACCACCGGTCTGCAAGGCGCGGCGAAGAACGTCTTCACCGTCGGCTCGGTCGACGACTTCTGGACGTGGGGGACGAGCCTGCCCGGCGAAGTGTCCGGCTTCTCGAGCCGCGGCCCGACCGGCGACTACCGTTGGAAGCCGAACCTGGCCGCGCCGGGCGATTCGATCCAGTCGGTCGACGCGAACTCCGGCAACGGTTACTCCTCGAAGTCCGGCACGAGCATGGCGGCTCCGCACGTCACCGGCGTCGCGGTGCAGATGCTCGATCACCTGCCGTTCCTGAAGTACGCGCCCGAGCGCACCGCTTCGCTCTTGATGGCGACGGCGATGACCAAGGGCAACCAGACGTTGACCTTCCCGACCGAGAATCACCTCGACGACTACGGCGCGGGCAAGGTCGAAGCGTGGAAGGCGAACTACGGGTCAGCGCAGATGGGCTGGAGCAACTGGGGCTCGTACCTGCCGGCGAACAACTACACGTGGGCCGACTTCACCGTCTCGCCCGGCTGCACGCGGCTCGTCGTGTGCATGAACTACGTCGAGCCGCAGAGCTCGGCCGGCGCCTCGCAAGCGCTGGTCAACAACTACGACCTGATCATCGACGGGCCGGCGATCGATCCGAACTTCAACACCGGCGACTACGTCGCGCAGCAGAGCGGGCTCGACAACACCGAGATCCGCATCCTCGACAATCCGATCTCGGGCACGTGGCGTTGGAAGATCTGGCCGACGTACGCGCCGCAGGGCGCGTACTACGGGCTGACCGTGTACGCGCAGTACGGCGACATCACGCCGAACATGTCGCTCTCGGTGACGCCGGCGAAGGCCTACGTCAAGCCGTACGAGTACATCGACGTCGGAGTCTCCGCGTACAGCCCGACGTACCTCGCCTCGAACGTGGTGATCGACGCGAACTGCCAGACCGGGAACGGTTTCTCGAGCACGGTCGAGAAGTACCTGAACGACGGACCGTTCGTCACCGAGTTCTACTTCGGGAGCAAGCCGCGCGTGCTGCTCGGCGACATCCTGCACGACAACACGCGCTCCGCGACGTTCGACGCGCGCTGGGGCGACGAGGGCATCTGGGGCTTCGTCGCCAGCGTGCGCGGCGACAACATCGCGACCGTCAGCTCGATGGGGGTGGTGACGGTCGACGGCACCGCGCCTTCGGGCGTCGATCCGCTCGAGTGCACCGACCACACGGTCGACACGTGGTCGAACGATCCGTTCTTCGACTTCCAATGGGCGGCGGCGAGCGACAACCTCTCCGGCATCGGGGGCTACAGCCGCAGCACGAGCTACGACGCGCCCGCGACGCCCGACGAGTACGTCGAGACGACGCTGACCACGCTGACCGACTGGCTGCCGAGCAGCGCGCAGCCCTACTACTTCAACGTCCGCGCGGTCGACCGCTCGCTGAACGGCGGCGCGCCGAGCTCGATCGGCCCGTTCTGGGTCGATCAAGATGCGCCGAGCGCGCTCACCGGGCTCTACGCCGACATCGGCATCGACGGCATCACGTGCAGCTCGATCACGCTCGCGTGGGACGAAGCGGCCGACGCGCTGTCCGGCCTCGCCGGCTACTCGGTGATGATCGACGACGATCCGTCGACGACGCCGTCGGGCTCGCTCGACACGCTGACGCCGTCGTACACTGCGACTCTGCCGGTGAGCGCGCTGCCGTACTACGCGCACGTCTCCGCGGTCGACGTCGCGGGCAACGTCGGGCCCGAAGCGCACCACGGGCCCTTCTACTTCGGCGATCCGCTGTTCACGAGCTTCTGCCCGTCGAAGCCGCACAGCGGCGGGTGCACGGCGACGACCCGCGCGAGCGGTTGCCCGTCGTACGCGTCGTCCGGCGACTTCCACGTGTACGGCGACAACGTGCTCGGCGACGCGTACGGGCGCTTGCTCTGGAGCGTGAACCAGAATCCGCTGGGCGTCGCCGGTCTCGACGCGTTCTCGCCGTCGCTCTTGGGCACGAAGGTCTGTCTCTTCCGCGCGAGCCCGCTCGCGGTGCAGTACTCCGGCGGCACGCCGGGCGCGTGCGACGGGAGCTTCGACACCGCGCTCGACGAAGCGTTCTTCCAGGCGAACGGCCTGGTGCCGGGCACGACCGTCTACGTGCAGTACGTGTTCAGCGACCCGGGCGCGTTCGGCCAGTCCGGGCAGACCAACGGCTCGTACTTTCAAGTCGCGCCGTAGCCCGCGAGCCCTCGGCTTCCGATACCGGCCGCGGCGAGCGCTTCGACTCTTGCCGCGGCCTCTTCGTCGCTGCGGGAGCCCCCCGGTGCTCTTCGCGCTCCCGATGCTTCCGGTGCTCCTGGGCACGGGCGCGGCCGAGCGCGCTTGCGCGAAGCCCCGCGCGCGGTAGAGACTGCTCGCATGCGCGAACGAAACGGCGCCGCGAGCGGCGAGCTGATGCGGCTGTTGCCGTCGGTCGACGAGGCTCTGCAGCGGCCCGAAGTGCGCGCACTCGCGCCGCGCGTCGCGCCGGAGCTCTTGACCGAGCTCGTGCGCTCCGCGCTCGATGCGTGGCGCAGGACGGCGAAGGCCGAGCGCGGAGACGGCGCGGCGGTGCGCGCGCGGCTCGAGCACGCCGAGTGGACCCGCGACGTCGCCGCGGCCGTCGCGCGCGAAGAGCGCGCCGGGCTCCGACGCGTCGTCAACGCGAGCGGCGTCGTGCTGCACACCGGCCTCGGCCGTGCGCCGGTGCACGCAGAGGTCGCGTTGCGCATGGCGGAGGCCGCGCGCTCGTACGGCACGCTCGAGATCGAGCGCGAGACCGGCGAACGCGGGCAACGCGACGCGCGCCTCGGCGCGCTGATCACGCGCCTGCTCGGCTGCGAGGCCGCGATCGCGGTCAACAACAACGCAGCGGCGGTGGTGCTCGCGCTGTCGGCGCTCGCGCGCGGCAAGGAGACCGTGTTGTCGCGCGGAGAGCTCGTCGAGATCGGCGGCTCGTTCCGGATGCCCGACGTGATGGCGGCGGCGGGGACGACGCTTCGCGAAGTCGGCACGACCAACCGCACGCGCATCGGCGACTACCGCGCGGCGCTCGGCCCCGCGAGCGCCCTGCTGCTGAAGGTGCACACGTCGAACTACCGCGTGCGCGGCTTCGTCGAGGAGGCGACGGCGGCGGAGCTCGGCGCGCTCGGGCGCGAGTTCGGGCTCGCGAGCTTCTACGACCTTGGTTCCGGACGCGTCGATGCCCCGGGCGCTCCGGAACTCGCGATGCTCGGCGACGAGCCGGACGTCCGCGGCGCGCTCGCGAGCGGCGTCGACGTGATCTCGTTCTCCGGCGACAAACTGCTCGGCGCGCCGCAGGCCGGAATCCTCGCCGGCCGCGCCGGGACGATCGCGCGTTTGCGCCAGAGTCCGCTCTACCGCGCGCTGCGACTCGACAAGGTGACGATTGCGGGCCTCGAAGCGACGTTCGAGCTGTTGCTCGCCGGCCGCGGCGCCGAGCTGCCGACCCGCGCGATGCTGCTCGCGGCACCCGAGCGCCTCGCGCGCGACGCCGAGCGGCTCGCCGCCGGCCTGCGCGACGTGCCCGGGCTCGCCGTCGACCTCGTCGCGTCGACGTCGCAACCCGGCAGCGGCAGCGCGCCCGACGTCTTCTTGCCGACGACCGCCGTGCGCGTGCGACACGCGACGCTCGGCCCGAACGCGCTCGCCGCCGCGCTGCGTCTCGGCGAGCCGCCGGCGGTCGCGCGCGTGCAGGTCGACGGGCTGCTGCTCGATCCGCGGACGTTGCTCGCCGGCGACGAGGAGCGCCTGCTCGCCGCGTTTCGCGCGCTCGCGCGTTGAACGCTTCCAACGACGCGCTGCACCGCTGGATGACCTTCCAGAACGGCGCGGCGGACGCGGCAGGCAGCCTGGCATCGCTGTGCGGCGCGGCGCTGGTCGCCGGTTGGGGCGCGACGCGCGTGTTCCGCTTCCAGTAGCCCGTTCGAAGCGCGTTCGCGCGGACGCTACGCTCTGCTCCGATGTCGTCGCTCGGTCGCCGCCTGCTCGCGCTCTTCGTCGGACTCGCGGTCGCGGCGGCGCTGGTCGAGGGGGCGGTGCGCCTGGTCGACGCCTATCGGATCCCCGAGAGCTCCGCGAAGTCGATCGACAGGGCGGCGAGCGAACGCAACGCGGCCGGCTTTCACGACGTCGAGTGGGCGCGCGAGAAGCCGCCGGGTACGTGGCGGCTGGTCGTGCTCGGCGATTCGTTCACGATGGGCCAGTGGGTGGCGCGCGACGAGCTCTTCGTCAAACGGCTCGAGCGCGAGCTCCGCGCGAGCGGCAAGGCGATCGAGACGCTCAACGTCGCGCTCGGCGGCGCGGACACGCGCGACGAGCTCGGATTGCTGCGCGACGTCGGCCTCGCCTACGAACCCGACGCGGTGTTGCTCGTGTTCTTCCTGAACGACGCGACGCACCTCGATTCGAATCCGCTGATGGTCAAGAAAATCCACGCGGAGCTCGCGCGCGAGCCCGAGGGTCTCGCGAGGATCTCGAAGGCGTGGGAACTCTTCGATCGTTCGCGTCGGCAGCGCGCGGTCACCCAAGCGACCGTCGCCGACTACCTCGCGTCGTTCCGCGGCGACGCGGAGCAACGCGCGGCGTGGGAGGACTGCAAGCGCGCGCTCGCCGAGCTCGCCGAGCTCTGCAAGCAGCGCCGACTGCCGCTGGGCGTCGCGATCTTCCCGATGCTGATGGAGCTCGACTCGGAGGCCGGGCACCCGTTCGTCGAGCTCTACGCCGAAGTCGAGGCGCACTGCGCGTCGCTCGGCGTGCCGGTACTCCAGCTCCTGCCGGTGTTCCTCCGCCGCAGCGCGCCCGCGCTGTGGGTCGCTCCCGACGACGCGCACCCGAACGCGACCGCGAACGCGCTGGTGGTGCCGGCGTTGAAGGCGTTCGTGCTCGCGAGCGGGCTCGCGCCGCGCTGAGGCGCCGGCGACGAGCGTTGGCGCCAAACGTCGGCGCTTCGCGTCGGAGCCGTGCTCCGGCCGCACGCTTCGCCACGCGCTCGCCCGAAGCGTTGGGCCGCGGCGGTCCGCCCGCTATGCTCGCGGGCCGCATGAAGCTCTTCGGCGAAAAGCGACTCATCGTCTACGCCGCCTGCGCGGGCTGAGCAGGCAAGTTGCCGCAAGGCGACCTCGCGCACGTGCTGCGCGGGCTCCAGTCACGAGTCGACCAGCGTCTGCTGGTGGGACCTCAAACCTTCGACGACGCGGGCGTCTTCGAGCTGGGGGACGGAGGAACTCTGCCCGTGGGTGCGGCCGGCAAGCGCGTCGCGCTCGTGCAGACGGTCGACTTCTTCCCGCCGGTCGTCGACGACGCGTACGCGTACGGAGCGATCGCGGCGGCGAACGCGCTCTCCGACGTCTACGCGATGGGCGGCAAGCCGATCACCGCGCTGACGCTCGCCGCGTTCCCGAAGGAGTTCCCGCGCGAGTGGATCGAGGAGATCTTCCGCGGCGGCTTCGACAAGCTCGCGGAAGCCGGCGCGGTCGTCGCCGGCGGCCACACGGTCGAGTCGGAGATCCAGTTCGGCTTCTCCGTCACCGGCCTGGTCGATCCGGAGCGGATGACCACCAACGCGGGCGCGAAGCTCGGCGACGTCGTGTACCTGACCAAGCCGATCGGGATGGGGACGCTGACGACCGCGGGCAAGCTCCAGAAGATCACGTGGGAAGCGCTGGCGCCCGCGGTGAAGCAGATGTCGACGCTGAACGCGGCGGCGTGCGACGCGATGCTCGCCGCGCACGCGCACGCCGCGACCGACATCACCGGCTACGGCTTGATGGGCCACGCGCGCAACGTGGCGAAGGCGAGCGGGCTGACGCTCGAGCTCGAGCTCGCGAAGGTGCCGATCTTCCCCGGTGTGCTCGAGCTCGCGGCGAAGGGCGTCTTCTCCGGCGGCGCGAAGCGCGGTCGGATGGGGCTCAAGGAAGAAGTGCGATTGACCGTCGGCCTCGATCCGGTCGCGGTCGCGGTGACGTTCGACGCGGAGACGTCCGGCGGATTGCTGATCGCGGTCGCGGAGGAAGACGTGCCGACGCTGGAGCGCGAGCTCGCCGCCCGCAACGTCCCGATCGCCCGCATCGGCCGCTTCAAGCCGAAGTCGGGCGTGCACGTCGAGCTCGTGTAGCGGCGGCGCCGCGCGGTGTACGATCGCGGGTCTCCCGGCACGCGGACCTGACCGATGTCCCGTTCGGCGCTGACGACTTGCTCGCCCGGTTCGTCGCGGGCGTCGAGCAACCGCGCTTGTCCACGACCGAGACCAACGCTCGTGGCGGTGTTGCGAAGCTCGCGCGGTGATCGCAGTGCGCGGGTGGCGCGTGGATCGGTTACCGGGTGCTGGTTTGACGAGCGCCGCCACGTCCACCCAAGAGCGCGGGAAAGGTCGAGCCATGGATTCGTTTTCGACGGCCCAAACGACGAGCACACCGCAGCGACGAGATTGTCTGTTCGGCTTCGCGGCGCTCGCCGCAATCGTTGCGAGCAGGATTGGAACGCCGCAGGCCGAAGTCGCGAACGCGCGTGGCGCCTGGAGTCTTGCCTTCGACGCACTTCTGGAGTCCCAGCGTTACCGAGCGTTCCGTGCGGCGGCGGTCGATGCCGGCGGTTGCCGCGAACTCGCGAGCGTCGAGTTGCCTCGCTTCGCGCGAAGGTCGGCTCACGGACGCGGCGGCACCGGTTGGAGGCGCTGGAAGTCGATCCACGGCGCGATGCATTCACCGGAGAAGTTCCTGCTCGATGCGCGGTCGTTCGACCCGACGCACTCGAACGAGGACGCCGAGTTCCTCGACAAGGAGTTCTCGCAGCATCAGGTGCGGCGCGCGCCCAAGGGTGGGGCCTTGCCCGAGCTGCCGCCGCTCGCCGCGTGGGCCGAGCCCGTTTGGTTCGTCACCGCGACCGTCCATCCTCGGTGACACCGCTCGGCGCGCACGCAGGCTGCACCGTGGCGGGTCGAGATGCAGCGACACGTCGCGTCGCCCCTCGCGAGGATGGCGGCGCCCTTGTTCGCCCGGTGCGCGGTCGTCTCGTGTAGCGTGCGCGGAGAGGAGACTCTTGCGATGGGATTGGACGTGCGGTTGGAAGACGAGCGCGGGGCGGTGCTCGGAGTGATCGGCGACCCCCAGTCACTCGTCGCCCGCGCGATGTCGTCGATCGAAGCCGACGGCTATCGCTGTCTCAGCTTCGTCGATCCCTGCGGCGACACCGTGTTCAGCCGCGCGCAGTGCGCGGTCGTGGTGTTGGAACTCGAACGCGTCCTGGAGAGCCTGACCGATCCGGTTCAGCGGGAGCGGCTCTCGCGAGTCTCTCGGCTCGCCGCGCGCTGCGCCGGGTCGGTGCATCTGTACCTTCGCTTCGTCGGGAGTCGAACCTCCGCGCCGGCGCGAATTCGGCAGGCCCCGGGCAGCCCGGTGTCGCGCGGCGCCTGCTCGGCTCGGCTCACGCGCGTTCGAGGATCTTCTTGCAGTGCTTGTAGGCCCACCACAGGAAGACGACGAACACCGCGACGCCCGCTGCGAGGAGCCACGGGTTCTGCAGCATCGCCTTGCCTTCCTCGCCGAGCACGATCGCGAGCGTCGCGAAGAGATAGCAGACGCCCGCCGAGCCGACGCCGATCGCCACGATCCCTTGCATCCGCGGCAGGCCGAGCAGCGCGGTCGCGAACGTGCCGCTGATCGCGCCGGACGCGGGCAGCGGCAGGAACACGAACAGCGCAACACCCCAAAACGCGGTCCGCTTCAACCCGGGATAGCGGATCAAGATCTCGTGTGACTTCGCGCGCGCGTTCGCGAGCATCGGGCCGACCACCGGCAGACGCGTCAAGCGCTCGATTCCGGTCGCGAGCACCACCGCGATCAGCAGGTCGAACAGCAACGAGAACGTCGCGATCTCGAACGGCCGGAACGGCACGTCGGGATGCAGCCCCGTGAAGATCACGAACTTCCCCGCGACCTGGAACGAGACCGCCATCACGCCGAGCGCTCCGAGCCCGCCGCTGCCCTTCAGCGCGGTCTCGATCGCCGTGAACGTCGCGAACGCGATCAGCACGCTGATCGCCGTCCAGACGAAGGTGCGCTGCTCGCGTGCGTCGATCGGCATGGGGCGGAGCATTCTTCCCATCGCGCGGCCGATGCGAAAGACTGCTCTCTCGCATGTTCAAGCCCCAAGACGGCATCGGTCCGCGCGGCGCCTGGGTTCCGGGACCTCCGTGGATCCTCGGTCGGCGCGGCGCGCCGCGCAGCGCGCCCGAGAACACGCGAGCGAGCCTCGGCGCGGCGCTGAAGCTCGGCGTCGACGGCGTGCACTACGAGGTGCGCGCGACCGCGAGCGGTGAGCTCGTGTTGCTCGCCGATCCGACGCTCGACCGCACGAGCGACGGCCACGGCCGAGTCGGCTCGAAGAGCTGGGTCGAGCTCGCGGACGTCGACTTCGGCGGTTGGTACGGGCGCGAGTTCCTGGGCGAGCGCTTGATGCTCGTCGCGGAAGCGCTCGCGCTCTCCGGCAACCACGCGGTCGAGCGGCCGATGCACGTGCTCGAGCTCACCGAGCCCGGGCTGGTCGAGGACGTCGCGCGGCTGGTCGCGAAGCACGCCGACCGCCTCTCGATCCGCATCGCGTCGCCGAGCCGCGACGTTTGCCGCGAGGCGCAGATGCTCGGGCTCTCGGCGATGCTCTTGGTCGATCGGCCGGGCGACGCCGAGCGCCGGTTTTCCGCCGACGTGGCGCTCGCGGCGTGC
>JACRIN010000053.1 GCA_016220085.1 Planctomycetota bacterium | reverse complement strand
GCGAGCAGCCGCTCGCGCCCCGCGCGCTGCGGCGAGTCCGTCGGCGTGCGCGCGAGCGTCTCCTCCTGGACCGCGAGCGCTTCCTCGTACTTCGCTTGGCTGTAGAGCGCGAACGCGAGGTTGTTGCGGCTCTCTTGCGTGTTGGGATGGTCGCCTCCGAGCAACGGCTCGCGTCCGGCGAGAGTCTCGCGATGGAGCGCTTCCGCGAGGTCGAAGCGCTGCGTGCCGAAGTACGCGGAACCCAACTGGTTCGAGAGCCAGAGGAACAACGGCTGCCGCTCGCCGAAGCGCTCGCGCGCGAGCTCGCGGGCGCGCGTGAGCAGCAGGACCGCCTTGTCGGCGCGACCGGTGCGCATCCAGACGCTCGCGAGGTTCGCGCGCATGACGAGGAAGTCCGGGTGATCGGGCTCGAGCGAGCGCTCGGCGCGCGCGAGGCACTCTTCGAACAGCGCTTCGCTCTCCTCCCAACGCTCCGTCTCGCGGTAGACGAGCGCGAGCGTGTTGAGCGGGTTGACGGACACCGGATTGTACGGGCCGCGCAGGCGTTCCTGGAGCTCGGCGGCGCGGCGCAGATCGGGCTCGGCGAGCGCGAAGCGACCGGTCGCCAGGTAGAGCATCGCGCGCTGCTCGACCAGCGAGAGTGCGGCCTTGGCGTCGGCGTCGGGAAGCGTCGAAGCGTAGTCCGCGGCGATCGCGAGCGTCGCCTCGCATTCCGCGAGGCGCCCCGACTCCAATTCGAAGCGCGCGAGGAATGCGATTCGATCGATCACCTCTTCGCAGTCGATGCGCGGGTCGCGGAGCGCCGCCGCGACGACCGGCTCGACCAGCGCGCGACCGAAATCGTAGTCGCCGACGCGCAGACACGTCGCCGACAACGCGAGTCGCGCGCGCTGGGCGTCGCGAGTGAGCTCGCCGTCCGGACCGCCGCAGAGTTCGAACGCTTCGAGCAGGAGCTCACGCGCCTCGTCGCCGCGGCCGAGCTTCTCGTGCACCTTGCCGAGCGTGATCAAGAGCCCCGCGCGCACGCGCGGGTCGAACGCGCGCTCGTGGCGCAGGCGCTCGGTCGCGCGCGCGAGCAGGCGACTCGCCGGCGGATCGTCGTCGGCCGAGACGTCGGGACCGGCGGCTTCGAACGTCTCGGTCAGGAACGCGATCACTTGCTCGCGCACGACGTTCTCCGCCTGCGCTTCGGAAGCGTGCAACCGGGATTCCGTCGCGTTGCGCTCGGCGTCGCCGCGCGCGATCCGCAGGTCCGAGTTCGCCGCGCTCAGCGATTGGTTCGCGCTGCGCTCGTTCTCGCGCGCTTCGACCGCCTCGCCGCGCAGACGTTCGGAACGCAGGAAGAGGCCGAGCAGACCGCCGAACGCGAGCGTGGTCAGCGCGAGCGCCGTGCTCGCCGTCGGATGGCGGCGCGTCCACTTCGCGGCGCGCTCGACGAGCGTCGGCTCGCGCGCGAGGATCGGTTGGTGCGCGAGGTGGCGGCGCAAGTCGAGCGCGAGCTCGCGCATCGAGCCGTAGCGGCGCTCGCGCGGCTTTTCGAGCGCTTTCGCGGCGATCAACGCGAGGTCGCGCGGACAACGCGAGCGGAACGTGCGCGGATCCGCGGGCTCGTGCTCGAGCACTTGCGCGACCAACTGCGCGCGCGTGTCGCCGTCGAACGGGCGGCGCAGCGCGAGGCATTCGTACAGCGTCACGCCGAGACTGAAGACGTCGGAACGCGCGTCGAGCTCCTCGCCGCGCACCTGCTCCGGGCTCGCGTAGAACCACGTGCCGAGGAACATGCCGCTCTTCGAGAGCGAGAGCTCGCCCGCGACCTGCGCGAGCCCGAAGTCGGCGACTTTCGCGCGCCCGTCGGGCGCGAGCAGCACGTTCTGCGGCTTGAGGTCGCGGTGGACGATCCCCGCGCAGTGCGCGGCTTCGAGCGCGTCCGCGAGCGCCGCGAAGAGCTCGGCCGTCTCGCGATCGTGCGTCGCGGGGAGTTCCTCGGCGCGCGCGCGCTCATCGAGCCACGTGCGCAACGAGCGCCCGCCCTCGACCAGCTCGTACGCGATGTAGAGGCGCCCTTCGGCTTCGCCCGCGCTGTGGACGGCGACGATTCCGGAGTGACGCACGCGGCTGGTCGCTTCGGCCTCGCGCCGAAAGCGCGCGAGGTCCTCGGGCGACGGCAGCCCGCCCGACGGCAACAGCTTCAGCGCGACGCGGCGATGGAGCTCGTCCTCCTCCGCTTCCCACACTTCCCCCATCCCGCCGCGGCCGAGCAAACGGACGAGCTCTAAGCGTCCGATGCGCATGCCCGGCTGCGCGAGCGGAGCGCGGACGCCGGACGAACTCGCGACGCGGCGCGACGCGGCCGTCACCAGGTGCTCGTGCGTCGACCGAAAGAGCTCCCACTGCCGACGCAACGATGCGAACTCGTCGGAGAGCTCGGGATGCGCCGCCGCGAGCCGCTGGAGCTCGGCGTCGAGCGCAGGCGCGCCGACCGCGGCCGCGTCGTCGCCTGCAAGACCGTCCGCGCGCGGCGCGGCAACCAAAGCCTGCGCGAACAAGGCCTCCGCGCGCGAGATCAGGCGGGGATCGCGGTTCATGGAGACGCCAGGGGGAGTGAGTCGGGGATAGCATGACCGAGCCCATGGCGCCCGCCAAGATCCGCCTCGAGGAGTCTTGCCCCGGAACGCTCGCGGAGAGCGACCTCGGTCTCTCGCGTGCGTTGCTCGCGCGCGCGCAGGGCGGCGACGCGGGCGCGCTCGACGAGCTCTTCACGCGCTACTACGACCGGCTGCGGCGCATCGTGCGCATCCGGCTCGGCAAGCAGGCTCGACGCATGCTCGATTCGGGCGACATCGTGCAGTCGACGTTCCAGGCGGCGCTCGGCGGCCTGGTCGACTTGCGGATCAGCGAGGACGGCGAGCTCTTGCGCTGGTTCGCGCGCGTCGCCGAGAACCGCATCCGCGACGAGGTCGATCGTCAGCGCGCGCAGAAGCGCTCGACGGACCGCGAGCAGGCGCTCGAAGTCGCGACCGAGCGCAGCGGGCTCGCCGACGGAGCGACCGCTCCGCCGGAGCGCGCCTTTCAGAACGAAGCGCGCGAGGTGCTCGACGAGCTGATCGCGGAGCTCTCGCCCGAATATCGCGAGGCGGTGCTGCTGCGCGATTTCTGCGGCGCCGATTGGGAGACGATCGCGCGCCGGCTCGGCCGCGAAAACGTCCACGCGGCCCAACAGCTCCACCAACGTGCGTGGATCAAGCTGCGGCGCGCGGCGAGCGAACGTCTCGGAACGATCGACTGACTCGGTTGCCGCGACGCCGCGGCACCCGCAGAATGCTCGCCCCGTGGAAACCCGTTGGACCCTTCGCCCCGCCGACCCGGAGGCCGTCGTGCGCGTCGCGCGCCGCAACGGATTGCACGCCGCGGTCGCGCGTTGCTTGGTCGCGCGCGGCCACCATGACGCCGAGCGCAGCGCCGCGCACCTCGAAGCGAGTCTGATGTCGCTGCGCGACCCCGCGGAGATGCCGGGCACCGCGCTCGCCGCGGCGCGGATCCGGCGCGCGCTCGAGCAGAAGGAGGTCGTGCTCGTCCACGGCGACTACGACGTCGACGGACTGTCCGGCACGGCGCTCTTGATGCGGCTCCTGCAGCTCGTCGGCGTCCGCGCGCGCCCGTACATCCCGAATCGCCTGACCGACGGCTACTCGTTCGGGCCGCACTCGGTCGTCAAGGCGAAGAACGAAGAGGCGACGCTCGTCGTCAGCGTCGACAACGGCACCTCGGCGCACGCGACGATCACCGATCTGCTCGCCGAGGGCATCGAGACGATCGTCACCGACCACCACGAACCGCCGCACGGTCCGTTGCCGCCCGCGGTCGCGCTGGTCAACCCGAAGCTCCACGGGTCGACGTATCCGTTCCGCGAGCTGTGCGGCGCGGGCGTCGCGTTCAAGCTCGCGTGGGCGGTGTGCCAGGAAATCAGCGGCGCGCGCAAGGTGCGCGAGGACCTGCGGCTCTTCCTCGCCGACGCGATGAGCTACGTCGCGATCGCGACCGTGTGTGACGTCGTGCCGCTGGTCGACGAGAACCGCGTGCTCGCACGCCGCGGGTTGGTCGCGCTCGAAGCGACCAAGCACGCCGGGTTGCGCGCGTTGCTCGAAGCCGCGGGGGTGACCGGCGCCGCCCTCAACGCCGAGGACGTCGGGTTCAAGCTCGGGCCGCGACTCAACGCCGCCGGCAGGCTCGGCAGCGCCTCGAGCGCGCTCGAGCTCTTGCTCTGCAACGATCCGTGGCGCGCGCGCGCTCTCGCCGACTTGCTCGAGCAGAAGAACCAAGAGCGCAAGAAGATCGAAGCGACGTTGCTCGAGCAAGCGCTGCGCGAGGCCGAGCGCTTCGCCGATCCCGAGCGGCATCCGGTGCTCGTGCTCGCGCGCGACGGTTGGCACTCGGGCGTCGTCGGCATCGTCGCGGCGCGCTTGGTCGAGCGCTATCGCCGGCCCGCGCTCGTGATCGGGCTCGAGAACGGCAAGGGACGCGGCAGCGCGCGCTCGGTCGCCGACTTCGATGTGCTCGCGGCGATGCACGGCGGCGCGAAGCACATGGAACGCTACGGCGGCCACGCGCAGGCGGCCGGCTGCGAAGTGCGCGCCGAGTCGATCGACGCGCTGCGCGAGGCGATCTGCGCGCGCGCGACCGAGATGCTCGCGGGCACGGTTCGCGCCGAGCACGAGCTCGTCGTCGACTACGACCTGCCGTTCGGCGAGATGTCGATCGAGCTGATGCGCCAGCTCGACCGCCTGGAGCCGTTCGGCGAGCAGAACGAGAAGCCGCTCTTCGTCTCGCGCGATCTGCGGCTCGCCGAGCCCGCGCGAACGATGGGCGCCGATCGCTCGCACCTCTCGATGCTGCTGCGGTCCGGCGAACGCGTCCTGCGCGCGGTCGGCTTCGGCCACGGCGCGCGCCTCGGCGAGCTCGAGCTCGGCAAACCGGTGCACGTCGCCTACTCGCCGCGTTGGAACACGTTCCGCGGCGAAACCAACCTCGAGATCGTGCTCGAGGACTTCCGCACCGGCGCGGCGCCCTCGCTCGTCTGACGTTCTCGCGCCGGGCTCGCGCGCCGTGTTGCGATCGCTTCGGTCGCGCGCGCAGTCCACGGCGCATGCGGCGGTGTGGTCGTGCGACGCGCGCTCACGTTCGCCGCGCCGCCCGCGCCGCTCGACTGCTCGACTTGGGCGCCGCGAGAATTCTCCTTGCGCCCCCTTGTATTTGAGATTCGGTCTCAATATGATCGGGCGCATGCACGTGCTACTCTCGCTCGGAATCACGCTCGTCGCCTGCGCCGCCGGCCCCTCCGAAGGTTCCGACACCGCCCTGCGTTCGGCAGTCGTCGCCAGCCTGCCCCTCGCCCCCACGAGCTTCGGCGCCGCCGAGCTCGACGGGTGGCTGTACGTGTACGGCGGACACCTCGGACCGGCGCACGGCTACTCGCGCGAGCGGCAATCCGGCCTTTGGCTGCGCGCGCGGTCAGATTCGCTCGCGCGCTGGGAGCTCGTGCGCGCCGAGCAGCTCGGCGTGCAGAGCGCGCCGCTGCTCGCCGTCGGAGGGCGCTTGATCGCGATCGGCGGCATGCGCGCCTCGAACCACGAGGACGAGCCGATGCGGCTGGAGTCGATCGACGAAGTGCTCAGCTTCGATCCGGCGACCGCGGGTTCGACGGAGCTGCCCCGTCTGCCGCTGCCCCGCTCGTCGCACGCGGCGGTCGCGTGCGGAGAAGCCGTGTTCGTCGTCGGCGGCTGGCATCTGCGCTCCGATGACGTGGAACGCGGCGGGGAGTTCGCAGCACACTCGCTCGTGATCGATCTCGCCGAGCCGGAGGCCGGCTGGCGCGAATTCGAGTCCCCCGGCTCGCGACGCGGACTCGCGCTGGTCGAGGCGGCCGGCAGGATCGTCGCGATCGGCGGGCTCGACGAACGGGGTGCCGCGACCTCGCGCGTCGACGTGCTGGACGTGCAGACGCTCGCGTGGAGCTCCGCCCCCGAATTGCCCGACTACGGCTTCGGCGTGGCGGCTGCGGTGCTCGGAGGCGAGGTGTACGCAAGCGGCCGATCCGGTCGTATCTGGCGACTTCGGCTCGGCGCGCGCGAGTGGACTCACGTGGGCAATCTCGTCTATCCGCGGATCTTCCATCAGATGCTCGCGGTACCCGGCACGAGTGAGTTGGTCGTCATCGGTGGACACGTCTCGGGGCAGCGCGTCGGACCGGTGGAACGCGTCGCGCTGGCCCCGGTTTCCGCTGCGCCCGTCGTCTCGACGCTGACCGTCGCGGCGCCGGGCGCCGCGCGGAACCGCCAAGCGGTCGCGCTCAGCGGCGATCGGCTGGAATTCTTCGGCGGCAACACGGGACTGGAGCAACACGGGTTCGAGCCCGAGCGATTCAGCGACGAAGGCTGGAGCCTCGGCCTCGCCGACCTGCGTTGGGGGCGACGTGCGAACCTGCCCGTGCAGCGGCAATCGCTCGTCACCGCGCCGATCGACGCCGGCCGCGTGCTCGCCGTCGGCGGCTTCGGCCACGACGGAACCCGTGCGCGCAGCTTCGACGACGCGTTCGTGTACGACCGCGAGCTGGACGAGTGGCGGCGGGCGCCGTCGCTCGAGCGTCCGCGCACCCAGTTCGCGCTGCTCGAGCACTCCGAACGGATCTGGTTGCTCGGAGGATTGGACTTCGATCCCGCCCGCGGCGCGGACGCGAACTTCGCCTTTCCGCTCGAGGTACTCGCGGCTTCGAAATCCGGCGAGCCGCGGTTCGAGGCCACCGGACTCGAGCTGCCGCGGCCGCGCCGAGCATTCGGCGCGGCGGTGCTCGACGGCCGCGGCTACCTCGTCGGCGGGATGTCGGCGGGCTTCGCGACGGTCGCGGAGTGCGACGTGTTTGATTTCGACGCGAGGAGCTGG
Source organism: Planctomycetota bacterium (assembly GCA_016220085.1). GTDB lineage: Bacteria > Planctomycetota > UBA1135 > UBA1135 > JACRIN01. Next base: position 17,459 of record JACRIN010000053.1, on the reverse strand, counting down.
GACACGCTGCCGCCGCCGCGCAAGCCCCGCATCTCGCCGGATCTGATCGCGCTCGGCGGGCGGTTGTATCTGTGCGGCGGCAGCTCTGCGGCAGAGGCCGACGAACTCGGGCCCGATCGCTCGATCGAGGTCTTCGATCCGCGTACGCGGACGTGGTCCGTGCACGTCGAGGAGCTGCCGCTCGACACGACGCACGCGCGTTTCTTCGCGTGGCGCGACCGCATCCTGCTCGTCAGTACTCACGTCGAGGCGCACCGAGCCCTCGAGATCGTGTGGATCGATCCCGTTGCTGATCAGGCGTCGCGCTGACGCGCCCGCCGACCCCGTGCCCCATCGACCCTTCAGAGAACTCGAAGATCATCATGTTCCGAATTGCATCTCCGAAGGCGATCGCGAGCACCACGCTCGCGTGCGCCGTCCTGCTCTCCACGCCGGCTCGAGCCGGCTTCACCGCTCCGTACACGCCGCCCTGGCGCGGCGCGCCGAACACAGAGTTCGCCGGCTGGGAGAGCTTCACCAGCGCGGTCGGCGGCGCCAACCTGCCCGATGTCGCGGGCTCGACGACCGACGACGCGAGCCTGGTGCAGCTCGACCCGGCAGTCTTCCTCACCGGCGGCAACCTCTACAGCTTCAGCACTGCGATCGATTGCCGCCTTTCGAACACTGCACCGCTCGACGCGCGGCGCGTCGCACTCCAGACGTCGACCAAAGGCAACGAGCTCGACTACGCGACCGTCAGTTTGGTCTACGTCGACGCGCTCGGGGTCGAGCACACGCTCCCGTGGGACAACCATCTCGAGCTCGCGCGCATCGCCGGAGTCGGCTTCGAGGTCGAATCGCTGTTCGAATGGGATCTCGGCCCGGTCGCCGACACGATCGGGCAGTTCGAGCTTCGTTTCCACGGAGCTCAACCCAGCGTCAGCCTGGACGCGCTCCTTCTCGACGTCGAGCACGCGCCGGCACCGTCGACCTACTGCACCGCCAAGACCAACTCGGTCGGGTGCACGCCGTCGATCGGTTCGACCGGAACGCCGAGCGCCAGCGCGCCGAGCGGCTTCGTGATCCACGCGACCGATGTCCTCAACCAGAAGAGCGGCCTCTTCTTCTACTCGCAGCACGGCAAGCAGGCCGTTCCGTTCCAAGGCGGGACGCTGTGCGTCAAGGCACCGTTGAAGCGGACGTCGGTGCAGAGCTCCGGAGGCAATCCGCCGCCGAACGATTGTTCCGGAGCGTTCGCTTTGGACTTCAACGCGTACATCCACAGCGGTGCGGACCCTGCGCTGGGCGCCGGCGACTCGGTCCAGGGGCAGTGGTGGTATCGCGACCCGGGCTTCAGCCCTCCCAACAACACGGGGTTCAGCAACGCGATCGACATCGTGATCGGCTGAGATCCGGGATGCGATGGACGCCGGCGTACGCGCGAGCGGACGCTGGCGTCCTCTCGTCTTGGCGGGCATCGCTCGAGTCGCGCGCGCGCTATCTTGCTTCCATGCCGCGCCTCTTTTTGCTCGACGGAACTGCGCTCGCGTACCGCTCGCACTTCGCGATCCCGAACCTGACCGATCCCGAGGGCAAGCCGTCGGGCGCGACCTATGGCTTCACGATGACGCTGCGGCGCATCCTGGAGACCGAGAAGCCCGACCTGATCGCCGTCGCGTTCGATCCGGCGGGGCCGACGCACCGGCACTCGCATTTCCCCGAGTACAAGGCGACGCGCGAGAAAGCGCCGGCCGAGATGGTCGCGCAGCTCGACTGGATGCGCGCGATCGTGCTCGCGCACGGCATTCCGTTGTTCGAGGTCAAAGGTTGGGAAGCGGACGACGTGATCGGCACGCTGACCGTCCAAGCGGCCGCGCGCGGCGACGAGGTCAAGATCGTCACCGGCGACAAGGACTTCATGCAGCTCGTCGGTCCGCGCGTGCAGCTCTACAACGTCTTCAAGAAGGACGTGCCGGTCCTGATCGAAGCCGAGGAGGCGGTGCGCGAGAAGTTCGGCACGACGCCCGATCGCGTGATCGAGGTGCTCGCGATCATGGGCGACGCCTCCGACAACGTGCCGGGCGTCAAGGGCATCGGCGAGAAGGGCGCGATCAAGCTGATCGCCGAGTTCGGCTCGGTCGACGGCGTGCTCGCGAACCTCGACAAGGTCAAGGGCAAGGCGCGGGAGCTGATCGAGCGCGACCGCGCGCAGTTGCTCCTGTCGCGCGACCTCGTGACGATCGACACGCACGTGCGGCTCGACCCCGGCATCGAGGCGATCCGGCCGCCGGAGCCCGACGCGGCGAAGCTGCGCGAGCTCTTCACCAAATTCGGCTTCCTGAGCCTGCTGAAGAAGCTCGAGACGCCGAAAGCGAAGGACACCGAGACGCGCGACTACCGCGTCGTCAGGACCGACGCGGAGCTCGAGGCTCTGCTCGATGCGCTGCGCGGCGCTCGACGCTTCGCCGTCGACACCGAAACGACCAGCCTGTTCCCGCTGCAAGCGACGCTGGTCGGCGTCTCGTTCGCATGGCGGCCCGGCGAAGCCTGGTACGTGCCGTTCAACCTCGAACCACCGCTCTGCGGCTCGCGCGAGGCGTTGCTCGAGCGACTGCGGCCGGTGCTCGAGGACCCCGCGCTCGCCCGCGTCGGGCAGAACACCAAGTACGACTGGCTCGTCTTCATCGGCGCCGGCGTGCGCCCGCCGCCGCCGGAGTTCGACACGATGGTCGCGAGCTACTGCGTCGCCGGCGCGTCGCGTCGCCACAACCTCGACGACCTCGCGTTGCACTACTTCGGCCTCGCCAAGATCCCGACGAGCGAATTGATCGGCCGCGGCGCGAAGCAGATCACGATGGCCGACGTGCCGATCGAAAAGGTCGGCGAGTACGCGTGCGAGGACGCGGACGTGACGTGGCGGCTGCGCGAGGTCCTCGAGAAGGAACTGATCGACACGGCCAGTCAGAAGCTCTTCCGCGAGCTCGAGATGCCGCTCGTGCCGGTGCTCACCGCGATGGAAGAGCGCGGGATCCGCGTCGACGTCGAGTTGCTCGGGCGCCTCGGCCTGGAATTGCAGACGGAGATGGCGGCGCAGGAGAAGCGCGTGCACGAGCTCGCCGGCGGGGCCGTCAACCTGAACAGCCCGAAAGCGCTCGGCGAGCTCTTCTTCGAGAAGCTCAAGATCCACGAAGCCGCCGGCGTGAAACGCCCCAAGCGCACGCAGACCGGTTACTCGACCGACTACGAGACGCTCTCGACCCACTACGCCGACGTGCCGATCGTCGAGGCGCTGCTCGAGCATCGCGAGGTCTCCAAGCTCTTCGGCACGTACGTCGAGGCGCTGCCGCGCTTCGTCGATCCGAAGACCGGGCGCATCCACTGCTCGTTCAGCCAAGTGACCGCAGCGACCGGCCGGCTCGCGTCGTCGGATCCGAACCTGCAGAACATCCCGATCCGCAGCGAGCGCGGCCGCAAGCTGCGCGGCGCGTTCGTCGCGCGCGAGCCCGACGAGCTCGGGAAGTGGTGCCTGCTGACCGCGGACTACAGCCAGGTCGAGCTCCGGATCATGGCGCACCTCGCGGGCGACGCGTTCATGTGCGCGGCGTTCGAGCGCGGCGAGGACATCCACGCGTCGACCGCGGCGGTGATCTTCGACGTGATGCCCGGCATGGTGACCCGCGAGATGCGCAGCCGCGCGAAAGCGGTCAACTTCGGGCTGCTGTACGGCATGGGCCCGGCACGGCTCGCGCGCGAGACCGGCTTGACGTTGATCGAAGCGCGTCAGTTCATCGAGCGCTACTTCAAGAAGTTCCCGAAGGTGCGCGAGTGGCGCGAGCGCCTGCTCGAGACCGCGCGCAAGACCGGCTACGTCGAGACGCTGTTCGGCCGCCGACGCGGCACGCCGGACCTGAACGCCGAGGACGCGCGCACGCGGGTGTTCGCGGAGAACGCCGCGGTCAACACGCCGGTGCAAGGCACCGCGGCGGACATCATCAAACGCGCGATGATCGACCTCGAGCGCGCGCTCGTCGAGGCGCGGAGCTCGGCGCTGCTGCTCTTGCAGGTGCACGACGAGCTCGTGCTCGAAGTGCCCGAGCGCGAGCTCGACGAAGCCGGCCGAATCGTGACCCGCACGATGGAAGGCGCGGCGACGCTCGACGTGCCGCTCAAGGTCGATCTCGGCCACGGTCGCTCGTGGCTCGAGGCGCATTGAAGTCGTCGCGAAACACGCCGGCCCGGGATAGACCCGGGCCGGCGCGCGAAGTTCGGACGGCTCGACTCAGCACTTGAACTGGCCGACGAGCTCGAGCAGCTCGCCCGCCATGCCCGACACGTCGTTCGAGACCTTCGAGCTGTTGGTCGCGCCGGTCTTGGTCGACAGCGCGGCGCCGGCCATCTGCGTGATGCTGTCGACGATTTGGCTGGAGCCCTTGGCGGCCTCGTTGAGGTTGCCGGTGATCTCCTGGGTCGTCGCGTGCTGCTCCTCGACCGCGGTCGCGATCGAAGTCTGCAGATGATCGATCGAGCGGATGATCTCGCCGATCTGGTTGATCGCAGCGACCGCGCCGGTGGTGTCCATTTGAATCGTGTCGATCTTCGTGCGGATGTCCTCGGTCGCCCTGGCGGTTTCCTTGGCGAGCTCCTTGACCTCGTTCGCGACCACGGCGAAGCCCTTGCCGGCCTCTCCGGCGCGCGCGGCTTCGATCGTCGCGTTGAGCGCGAGCAGGTTGGTCTGCTGCGCGATCGACGTGATCACCTTCAGGATCTTGCCGATCTCCTCACTCGACGTGCCGAGCCGCGAAACCGCGGCGTTGGTCTCCTCGGCGACGGTCACCGCGCGACGCGCGACATTTGCGGCCTCGCTGGCGTTGCGCGAGATCTCCTGGATCGAGTTCGACATCTGCTCGGTACCCGCCGCGACCGTCTGCACGTTTTGCGAGAGCTGCGTCGTCACCGACGTCACCAGCGAGGCTTGCTCCGAGGTCGCCGAAGCCTCGGTGTTCATGTCGGAGCTCACCGACGTCAAGGTCTTCGACGCTCCGGCGAGCTTCTGCGCGTTCTCGCGGATGCGGCTCATGCTGGATCGCATGTCGGCGAGCAGGCGCGTCAGGCCCTCTCCCATTCGACCGATCGCGTCCTGGCCGCGAATCGTCACTGCGGCGGTCAGGTCGCCCTTCGCCGCAGCGTCGACCGCGCCCAGCAGCTGATCGACCTTCGACTTCAGCTCCTGCGCTTGCTGGAGCTCGCGCTCCTGCGCCTCTTGGATCTTGCGCTCGGCGGCGACGCGCTCGGTGACGATCTCCCACGTGAGCATCACGCCGAGCATCTCACCTGCTTGGTCGGAGACCGCGCTGGCGTTGAGGTCGACGATCTGACTGCCCGACTCGAAACGGGTCTGGAACGGCAGGTTCGAGCGCTTCCCGAAGAACGCCGCGTTGCCTTCCGAGTGCCGGTAGAAGTTCTGCATCGGCTCGCCGACGAAGTCCGACGAGCGCGCACCGTTCGACACGCGCGACAGCGCAGACTTGGCAGCCGGGTTCACGTACCGCAGCACGAGCTCGCGGTCGGCGTACATCATGCACGCGGGCGAGTTCTCGACCATCGAGGCGACGCGCGCGGCCTCGGCCGCCGCCGACGCGGCGCGACGCGCGTTCTCCTCGACCTCACGGTTCTTCTCCGCGAGCTGCTGCGCGTTCTCGGCCATCGCCTTCGACGATTCCTCGATCGCGCGCTTCTGCTCGGAGAGCTCGGCGGCGCTGCGCTCCATGCGTTCGACGGTCTTGTGCACCGCGCGCGCCATCTGCCCGATCTCGTCGCTCGAGTCGACGTCGGCGAGCTTCGACATGTCGCCCGATTCGAGCACGGTGACCGCGTTCTTCAGCGGCGCCGAGATCATCCGCGCGATCAGGGTGCCGAGCCAGAACGAGAGCACGCTCATCGCGGCGATCACGCCCCACGTCAGCTTGCTCGCGAAGTCGGCGAGCGCGTCGGCTTCGGCGAGCGCGGCGTCCGAGTCGGCTTCGATCAACTCGCTCAGGTGCGCGTTCTTCTCCTCCAGTCGCTCGAACAGCGTTTGGAACGTCGGCAGTTCGGCGAGCGCTTCGTCGTGCTTGCCCGCGCTCGCGAGCTCGACGATCCGCGCCGTGCCCGCGACGTACGCCTCGAGCTCCGGCTTGACCTCGTCGATCGCGACGCGCGTCTCCGGCTCGATCGGCAGCGCGTCGAGCGCCGCCAGCGAGTCGCGGAAGTTGGTGCTGAACTCCTCGAGCTCCTGGCGCGCGCCGGCGAGGCTCTCTTCGTCCTTCGCGCTCGCCGCGACGATCGCGCGCAACGCGACCGCGCGCAGACCGTCGTGCATCATGTCGGCGTTGCACATGTCGTGCACCGCGGGCAAGTGCGTGTGGCCGATGTCCTCCGCGGACGAGTGCAGATCGCTCTGCACGCGGAAGCCGATCGCGCCGACGACGAAGATGCCGACGAGCGAGAGCGCGACGAGAGAGAGGAGTTTCTTGGAGACGGAGAGGTTCTTCAGCCAGCTCATGGATCGCCTGGGGAACGAGAACGAAGATCGCGCGCACGGGACGCGCGCGCTCCCGAGTTGTCGGATGCATCGAAGCGTCCGCTTGACGCCGACCGTCGACGATCGCAACGCCGCGCGCGTCGCTCGAGATCGCGCGGAGCGCTGCGACTCGATGCGCGCGCTCGCTCGATGCGTGCGCTCGACCGAGAGCGAGCTCGCTCGAGAGAGAGCACGCCGCGCGCACGTGCCGCGCGAGCGGGCGTCGCGTGCAGCGACTCGCGAGGCTCGACGCGCGCGCTCTCTCTCCACGCGGAGCGAACTCACGCGGGAGCTCGCCGCGCGTTCGCGCGCAACCGCGCGCGGCTCGTCCGCGGGAAGCGTGCACGCCGAGTCGAGCGCGTCGCATCGCTCGCATGCGGCGCTGCGGCGCTGCGGTGCAACCGTTCGACTCGGTCGCGCTGCATGCGCCACGCGCGCCGCGAGCACGAGTCGCGAGCGCGACGCACGGGCCGAACTCGCGACGCTCGCGTCGAACTCGACCGCGCGACCGGCCACCGTGCGCTTCGAGAGGCCTCGACGAGCCAGCGCGCTTCGCGCGACGAGTGCTGGCGCTGCACGCGACGACCCCTTGGCGCTGCGCGCGCCGAGCGCCTCGCGCTGCGTGCGACGCGCGCTCGCGCTGCGCCCGAGGAGCACCGGCGCTGCATGCCGGAGAGCGCTCGACACGTGGCTCGGGACCCGGCCTGTCGCGCGCGCTCGGCCCGCCCGTTCAGCGTGCGTCGATCGGCGTCGCCGCCGCGGCGCGCGGCCGGACGCTCGAATGCACCCGTCGAGGACGCGACTGCGTCGACCGCTCCGACGGACGACCCGGTTGGCGAGGCGGCGCGGCGCAATGTGCCCCCAACGCACGACGGACGGCCCGGAACCCCGGACCGTCCGCCTTGGACTTTCGCAGCGAAGCGAGTTTCAGTCGGCGTGCACGCTGGCCGCGCCGGTCGTCCGCGCGAGCTCTTGCTTCAGCGCGACGAGCGCGTCGCCTGACGGCAGCGCGCCGCCGAGCACCAAGCGGTCGCGGAACGCGCGCACAGTGATCCCCTCGTGTCCGTGGGCCGCGAGATAGGCCTCCGCCGCGGCTTTTTGACGGGCGTCGACGCGGCGGAAGTGGTTCTTCGAAGTCGCCAGCGCGGGGACGGCAAGCGACACGACGAGCAGCAGGGTGAGAACGCGCGACAAGGAAGTTCTTTCCGATCGATGGGTCGCTCTGGGCGGCGCGTCTAGCGTCGCGGCCCACCCCCAATCGGGCGAGCCGCATAAGCGTACCCCATGCGCCGTCGGATGGCGCGTCGACCGCGACGGACGAGCGTCGAATCAGAAGTTGAACTGCAGGCGCACCCCCAAGGACGTCACCTGGTCCTCGGCGGGATCGCCGCCGGGGTGGTTCATGCCCTGGGCGTGCAGCGTCGCCTCGAACCGCTCGGTGAAGACGCGCTTGTAGTAGAGCTCGTACACCGTTTCGTCGTCGAGCGCCGAGTCGTGCGACGCGTTCATCCCGAGTGCGACGCCGACGACGTCGTCCGCGCGACCGTCGAAGGGACCGCGGCATTCGCAGCCCAAGCTCCAGGCGGTGTCGATGGCCTGCGGCGCGACGTCGACCTCGTCTTGCCAACCGACGCGCGCGAACGCGGTAACGTCCTCGCAGCAATCCTGGTCGAGCGAGAGCCCGAAGCCGCACTGGTCGTCCTTCGCGCCGTTCGACCAGCCGAACACGGCGCAGGAGCCCGCGAGCTCGTCGCCGCACGTCCAGAAGAGATCGACTTGCGCGCCGCCGAAGACGCCGGAGGTCGCGTCGTCGCCGGAGTTGTCGGGCCGCACCGCGAGCAGGCGCACGTCGTAGCGCTCGCTGCCGAGATACGTGAGCGCGATCCCCGCGCCGCGGAACGGGATCTGCGTCGCCGCGCTGTTGACGAACGAGCCCGAGAGGAACTGGCCGGTCGAGTTGTTCGCGACACGGTTGGTGTCGAGATAGCTGGTCGTCGCGACCTTGCCGAAGTCGAGCACCCAGTCGTGGCCGAGCACGTCGCTCGACACGAAGGCTTCCGCGAGATACACGCGATCGAAGCCGTCGTCGTCCTGCGCGCTGCCGGCGTTCGAGTTCCAGCCGAGCACGGTCGCGCCGAAGCTCGGCACGTCCGCATCGGGACCGTTGCCGCCGATCGACTCGATCTCGAGCGTCGCCGTCGTGCCGGGCGCGAGCTCGGCCTCCGCGACGATGTCGAGATAGCCGACCAGCGCGTCGTTGCCGTGATCGCCGGTGACCAGCGATTGGTAGATCGTGGTCGCGCCGATCGACACGTCGAACGGCGAGTCGTCCGCGCTTCCCTCCGCGGCAACCGCTTCCGCGACCGCGTCCGCCGAGCCCTTCGCGAGCGGCTCGGGAGGCGGCGCGTCGGCCGGCGCTGCAATTTCCAAGTGGAACTCGCTGGCCGGGGTCGCGTCGCTCGACGCGGGGTCGGCCGAGGGCGCGGGCTCGCTCGCGAGCGCCGGCTCGACCGCGGCCGCGAGCGGCTCGGGCGTGTGGACGGGTTCGACGGCGACTTCCGGAACGTCGACGACGACGGGCTCGGGCTCGACGGCGATCGAAGGCGCGACGGCGGGCTCGACTTCGTTCGACTCGGCGCGCGCGACCGGCGGTAGCGCCGACGCGGGCTCGGCGACGACGTTCGCGTCGGGTTCGGCAGCGCCGCGCGCGGGCTCCGCGTCGACACCGTCCGCGGGCGCTGCGGTCACGTCCGCGGCGACGCTCGATTGCACCGGCGCGGGCCGGCTCGATTTCGACGCGCTCGACTTCGCGGCGGGGCGCGCAGCGGACTTCGACGCGCTCGGCGAGCCGTGCTCGGCCTTGCGAGCGCCGCGTTCGGAGCCCGAGCGATTGCACGCGACGGAAGAGAGGAGGACGGTGAGCACGCTTGCCAGGCGGGCCGCGCGGAGGAGGCGCTGCAGCATGGTTGGAACGGGGGCTGGGGTCGCGGGGGACTCGAAAGCGACCCGGCATCGAGCGCCGGCTGCGGCGTTCCTGACGGAAATCGCAATTTTTGCGATACCGAGTCGCTCGCTCGGTGCAGGGCGGGGCCCGCGGCGACGTCGCAAGCCGGCGACGGACGACCTCACCCCAATTGGGTTGATCGCGAGCGGGCTCAGGTCGGCCTCTCCGTCCGACGAAAGAGGCTGCGATTCCTCTCCGCGCGCCCCCCACGCCGCGCCCAAGGTGCCGCCCCTATGAACGACATGGACGACGTCGTCGACGAATTCCTGGTCGAGAGCTACGAGAACCTCGACCGCTTGGACACCGACCTGGTGTCGCTCGAAGAGAACCCGAACGAGCGCGCGAAGCTCGCGAGCATCTTCCGCACGATCCACACCATCAAAGGGACGTGCGGGTTCCTCGGCTTCGGCAAGCTCGAGCGCGTCGCGCACGTCGGCGAGAGTTTGCTCTCGAAGCTGCGCGACGGCGAGCTCGCGCTCGACTCCGACATCACCAGCGGCTTGCTCGCGATGGTCGACGCGGTGCGCAAGATGCTCGGGAACATCGAGCAGTCCCGCTCGGAGGGCGAAGAGGACTACGCGGCGCTGATCGAGCAATTGACCAAGCTGTCGGGCCGCGACGCCGCCGCGTCGCCGACCCCGAGCATCGCCCCGGCCACCGTGACGAACGACTCGCAGACGCCTTCGCCATCGACCCCGCTGCCGTCGCTCGGCGACGTGCTGCTGAACACCGGGGCCGTCTCGCCGAAAGACATCGAGTTGGCGGTCGCGAAGCAGCTCGCCGGCGACCCGCTCCGACTGGGCGAGTTGCTCGTCGAGCAAGGGAGCGCGACGCACGAGACGATCCGCGAAGCGCTCAAGAAGCAGCAGGAAGCGCATCCGACCTCGGTCGCGGACAGCTCGATTCGCGTCGACGTCGGCTTGCTCGACAAGCTGATGAACCTGGTCGGCGAGCTCGTGCTCGCTCGCAACCAGATCCTCCAGCACAACGCTCGCCAGGGCGACAACGCGTACTCGGCGACCTCTCAGCGCCTCAACCTGATCACCACCGAGCTGCAGGAGAGCGTGATGAAGACGCGCATGCAGCCGATCGGGAACATCTGGAGCAAGCTCCCGCGCGTCGTCCGCGACCTCGCGCGTCAATGCGGCAAGGAGATCCGCATCGAGATGGAAGGCAAGGAAACCGAGCTCGACAAGACGATCATCGAGGCGATCAAGGATCCGCTCACGCACATCGTCCGCAACTCGGTCGACCACGGCATCGAGACGCCGGACGTGCGCGCCACCAAGGGCAAGCCGCGCGAAGGCGTGCTCTTCCTGCGCGCTTTCCACGAAGGCGGCCAGGTCAACATCGAGATCCACGACGACGGCGCCGGCATCGATGCCGACCGCGTGAAGAAGAAGGCGGTCGAGAAGGCGCTGATCACCACGGAGCACGCCGCTCGGATGAGCGAGCGCGAGGCGATCAACCTGATCTTCCTCCCCGGATTCTCGACCGCGCAGCGCGTCTCGAACGTCTCGGGCCGCGGCGTCGGCATGGATGTCGTCAAGACGAACATCGAGAAGATCGGCGGACAGGTCGACCTGCAGAACCACGCCGGTCAGGGGATGACGATCAAGATCAAGATCCCGCTGACCCTGGCGATCATCCCGGCCCTGCTGGTGACGACGCAGGGTCAACGCTACGCGATCCCGCAGGTCAGCTTGCTGGAGCTCGTGCGCCTCGAGGGTTCCGACGCTCGCAAGGGCATCGAGTTCATCCACGGCGCGCCGGTCTACCGCCTGCGCGGCAACTTGCTGCCGCTGGTGCATCTGACGAAGGAGCTCGGCCTCGCGAGCGACGTGTGGCGTCCGGTCGGAGACGACGAGTCCGTCAACATCGTCGTCCTGCAAGCCGACGGTCGACCTTTCGGCCTGGTCGTCGAGGCGATCAACGACACCGAGGAGATCGTCGTCAAGCCGCTCGGCAAGCAGCTCAAGGGAACGCCGGTGTACGCCGGAGCGACGATCATGGGCGACGGCCGCGTCGCGCTGATCCTCGACGTCCTCGGCATCGCGCAGCGCTCGAACGTCGTCTCGCAGGTCGCGGATCGCAAGCTCGCGGAAGCGAAGCGCGAGGACGCGACCGACGGCGACGCGAAGCAGAGCTTGCTCGTGTTCCTCGCGGGCAAGGACGGCCGCATGGCGGTCCCGCTGTCCGCGGTCGCGCGACTGGAGGAGTTCCAGACGAGCACGATCGAGCTCTCGGGCGACCAGGAAGTGGTTCAGTACCGCGACCGCATCATGCCGCTCGTGCGCCTTTCCCGGTACTTCGGCCGCACGAGCGAGACCGACTCCGCGGCGATCGTGCAAGTCGTCGTGTACACCCGCGAGGACCGCAGCATCGGGCTCGTCGTCGATCGCATCCTCGACATCGTCGAGGAGTCGTTGCGCGTGCGACGCAAGATGCAATCTCGCGGCACGCTGGGTTCCGCGGTCGTCCAGGGCAAGGTCACGGACTTGCTCGACGCTCAGGCGGTGATCGGCGAGGTCGACCCGACGTTCTTCGAGGACCTGGTCGCGGCCTGACCGCGAAGGAGTGAACCATGGCAAGTGTCCAGCAGTACTGCACGTTCCAACTCGACGCCCTCTACTTCGGCGTCGAGGTCCAGAAGGTCCAAGAAGTCCTCCGCTATCAGGAGATGACCGTCGCGCCGCTCGCGCACGAGGTGGTCTCCGGGCTGATCAACCTGCGCGGCCAGATCGTCACCGCGATCGACTTGCGTCGACGCCTGGAGCTCGCGCCTCGCGACGCCGAGCGCCTGCCGATGAACGTCGTGCTGCGTACCGACGACGGCGCGATCTCATTGCTCGTCGACGAGATCGGCGACGTGGTCGAGGTCGAGGACTCGCTCTTCGAAACGCCGCCCGAGACGCTCACCGGAATCGCCCGCACCTTGGTCGCGGGCGTCTACAAGCTGGAGGACCGCTTGCTCCTGATCCTCGACACGGAGAGAACCGTCGATCTGTCGCCGGTCGGTGCGGAGTGAGTCGCTGCGTGCGCGCGGCTCGGACGCAGCGAGCTCCCGCCGAAACCGGAACTCCTGTGCAGTCTCGTACCGCGCCGGGTCGATAGGTCCAAGATCCCCTTCCTCGGAGCCCCCACTTGCGCGCCCTGGTCATCGATGATTCCGCCGCGATGCGCAACATCATCTCGCGCTCGCTCGTGACGATCGGCTTCGACGTGATGCAGGCCGTCCACGGCAGGGACGGGCTCGAGAAGCTCAAGTCGTACGGCAAGCCCGAGGTGATCCTCGTCGACTGGAACATGCCCGAGATGAACGGGTACGAGTTCATCAAGGCCGTGCGCGCGATCGAGGCCTGGCGCGACATCCCGTTGATGATGGTGACGACCGAGACGGAGACGTCGCAGGTCGTGCGTGCGCTGGCGGCGGGCGCAAACGAGTACCTGATGAAGCCCTTCACGCCGGAGATGCTCAGCGAGAAGCTCGCGATCCTCGGCGTCACGATGAGCTGAACCATGTCGAAGGTCCGTGTGCTGGTCGTCGACGACTCCGCGGTGATCCGGCGGATTCTGGTTTCGGTGCTCTCGGCCGATCCGGAGGTCGAGGTCGTCGGCCAGGCGGGCGATGGACGCGCGGCGCTCGCGAAGGTGGCCGAGCTGAAACCCGACGTGATGACGCTCGACCTCGAGATGCCCGTGCTCGACGGGCTCGGCACGCTGGCCGAGCTCCGCAAGGTCGATCGGCGGCTGCCGGTAATCGTGTTCAGCACGCTGTCGCAACGCGGCGCGATGGCGACGCTCGACGCGCTCGCCAAGGGCGCGAACGACTACGTCACCAAGCCGTCCAACGACGGCGACACGACGCGCACGATGGAGCGGATCAAGACCGAGCTCGTGCAGAAGGTCAAAGTGCTCGCGGGACGCGAACGAGCGGTGCCGCTGTTGCTCTCGAAGACCACCGCCTGCACGCCGAACCCGATCGTGCGCGCGCACACGCCGCCGTCGCGGGTCGACGTCATCGCGATCGGCGTGTCGACCGGCGGCCCCAACGCGCTCGCGGTGCTGCTGCCCGCGCTCCCCGCCGATCTCCCGGTGCCGGTCGTGCTCGTGCAGCACATGCCGCCGATGTTCACGCAGTACCTCGCGCAGCACTTGAACCAGAAGTGCAAGCTCCGCGTCAGCGAGGGCGTCGACGGCCAGCCGCTCGAGACCGGTCACATCTACATCGCGCCCGGCGACTACCACATGGTCGTGGAGCGCGTCGGACAAGCGATCAAGTTGAAGCTCAACCAAGGCCCGCCCGAAAACTTCTGCCGGCCCGCGGTCGACGTGCTGTTCCGCTCGGTCGCCGACGTGTACGGATCGAACGCGCTCGGCGTAGTGCTCACCGGCATGGGTCAGGACGGCCTGATCGGTTGCCGTGCGCTCGCTCAGAAGGGCGCGCGCTGTCTGACGCAGGACGAAGCGACCAGCGTCGTCTGGGGCATGCCCGGTTACGTCACGCGCGCCGGATTGGCGGACAAGACGTTGCCGATCGGCGCCCTCGCGGCCGAGCTGAGCGCACGAGCGCAGATCGCGCGGTCCGCGGCTCCAACCAAACGCCCAGCCTGACCCGGAGCAGGACGTGCCCATCCGCCCCGAAGACTTCAGCTACGTCTCGAGACTCGTGCGCGAGGCCTCGGCCATCGTGCTCGAGGCGGGCAAGGAGTACCTGGTCGAGCTGCGTCTACAGCCGATCGCGCAACAAGCGGGACTCGCGACGCTCGACAAGCTCGTCGAGAAGCTCAAGCAAGACCCGGCGGGGCCGCTGCACAAGCGCGTCATCGACGCGATGACGACCAACGAAACGTCGTTCTTCCGCGACCTGCACCCGTTCGACACGCTGCGCAAGGAAGTCGTCCCGGAGCTGATACGCAAGCGCGCCGACACTCGGACGTTGAACTTCTGGTGCGCCGCGGCGTCGAGCGGGCAAGAGCCGTTCAGCACGATGATGATGCTGCGCGAGAACTTCCCCGAGCTCTCGAGCTGGCGTCTGAACTACATCGCGACCGACCTCTCGCGCGAGATGCTCGCGCGCTGTCGCGAGGGCAAGTACGGCCAATTCGAGGTCAGCCGCGGCCTGCCCGCGCAGTTGCTCGTCAAGTACTTCGATCGCCGCGGCACCGAGTGGCAGATCAAGGAGGACATCCGCAAGGCGATCGACTTCCGCGAGCTCAACCTGATGAAGCCCTGGAGCCCGATGCCGACGATGGACATCGTGTTCATCCGCACCGTGCTCATCTACTTCGACGTCCCGATGAAGCGCGAGATCCTGCTGCGCATCCATCGACTGCTCGCGCCGGACGGCTACCTGTTCCTCGGCGGCGCGGAGACCACGGTCAACATTTGCGAGGAGTTCGAGAGCCAAGTGATCGGCCGAACGACTTGCTACCGCCCGAAACAACGGGTCAAGGTGTGAGCATGCAGTTCCTCGGCGAAGAGATCCGTCAGACCACCGAATCGGTTTGGAACTCGATCCTCGGGTTGTGCATCGACGCGACCGAGATCGGCGTCGAGCACGCCGCGCGCACCGAAGACTGGATCGGTTGCGTGCAGATCGCGGGCGAATGGGGCGGCGCGCTGGTCGTCGCGTGCCCGACCGTGCTGCTCGAGCGCATCGCGTCCGGCATGTTCGGCAAGCAAGCGAACGAGCTCACCCCCGACGAGCTGCGCGACGCGCTCGGCGAGACCACCAACATGGTCGGCGGCAACCTCAAGGCGCTGCTGCCGGGGGTCTGCTTCCTCTCGCTGCCCGCGGTCTCGCACGGCGGCGACTGGAAGAAGAAGGTCCCCTACGCGAGGCTCGTCACGATCTTGAACTGCACCACCGACGGCGTGCCGTTCACCATCGCGTTGCTCGAAAAGACGCCGCGGCCCGCGCAGGCCTGACCGCACGTCCGCGCACGTCGTCGCGCTTCGTCGCGCATCAGCGCGCATCAGCGCGCATCAGAGTGCTAGCGTTCGCAGCACCGCACGTCAGCGCGCGTCCGCGCCGCGGCCGCCGAGGTGGCGTTCGAGGAACCACCCGGTCGTGTGCAGGCCGCGCGAACGGCGATGGCCGGCGAGGATCGCGTGCACGAGCAACCGCCGCTCGGCCCGCGCCGGCGCGTAGGCCTTCGCGAAGCGCGCGAGATCGGTGCGCGAGAGCCGCGCGCGCCCTTCGGTCGAGAGCCGCACGACGTGGCGGTGCAGCCGGCGGAGATTGTCCGCGGCCCGTTCGCGATCGAGCTCGGCGACGAACGTCGACCGATCGAGGTCGAGCACCCAGGGCTCGCCCGTCGGCTCGTCCTCGCCGGCGAGCAGGTTGCGCGGCGTCAGGTCGGCGTGCACGAAGCCGTGCGCGTGCAGGCGCGCGATCAATGCACCCACCGCGGCGAAGAGCCGTCGTCGGACGCCGCGCTCGACCTCGCCGCGCAGATCGGCGGCGAGCACGCGGCCGAGATCGCGCGACCGCTCGACCCGCGCGCTGACGACGTCGAGATGCCACGCGCCGGCGCCCGCCGAGAGAGAGCGCGCCGCGACGACCGCGGGCGTGCGAAAACCCCGCGCGGCGAGCTCGGCGGCCAGCACGAGTTCGCGAAACGGCCGCTCCGGATCGCGGAAGCGCTCGCCGGTCAGCCAGCGCAACAGACCCCCGTGGACGTAGCGGCGCACGACGAAGCGTTGGTCGCCGACCGCGAGTTCGCGGAGCTCGCGTCGGCCGTACAGATCGCTCTTCGAGAGCTCGCGGCCCGCGTCGAGGCCGAATCCGGACGCCTCGAACGCGTCGGCGATGTCGGCGCGACGCACGCAGACCCCGCGCGCGTCCTCGACGACGAGGAAACCGCTCGGCAACTCGGCGAGGATCGGCAACGCGCCCACGGCCCGCAGTGTAGCGGTGGAAGCCGGCGCGTCGCTCGTGCAGGATCAGCGGCATGTCCACCCTGCCGCGCCGGATCCTGATCGTCCGACTCGGCGCGATCGGCGACGTAGCGAACGCGCTCGTGCTCGCCAACGCGCTGAAGGACCACGATCCCGACGTGCGGATCGGCTGGGCGATCCACGACCTCTCGCGCCCGTTGGTCGAAGGCCATCCGTCGATCGACCGCGTGCACGTCTGGTCGCGAGGTGCCGGCGGCCGCGGACTCGCGCGATGGGTCGACGACGTGCGCTCGACCGGCTACGACCTCGCGATCGATCTGCAGCGGATCCTGAAGAGCGCGTTGCTCGCGCGGCTCGCCGGCGCGGCGCGCGTGCTCGCTTACGACCGCGAACGCTGCAAGGAATCGAGTTGGGTGCTCGCCGCGGAGCGCATCGAGCCCGGCCCGGCCCACGAGCACATGGTCGACCAATACCTCGCGTTCGCTCGCGCGCTTGGCGTGCCAGAGCCGCGCGCGCGCTTCTCGCTTCCGTTCGACGCCGCCGCGGAACGTCGCGCGAAAGAGATCGCGCTCGCGCACGAACGCGGCATCGCGTTGCTCCACGTCGGCGCGACGAAACCGGCCAATCGTTGGCCGGCGGAGCGCTTCGGCGAGCTCGCGCGACGACTCCACGACGCCCACGGCGTGCAGGCGCTGCTGGTCGGCGGACCGGCGGAGCGCGAGCTCGGCTCGCGCGCGCTCGCGGCCGCGAGAGGCCCGCGCGGCGTCGAGGATTGGACCGGGCGCACGACGCTGCCCGAGTTTTGGCAGCTCGCCGCGCGCGCGCGGCTCGTCGTCAGCGCGGATTCCGGGCCGATGCACCTCGCTGCGGCGGCGGGCGCGCCCGTGCTCGCGCTCTTCGGTGCCGCCGATGAGCGACGCACCGGGCCGTGCGGCCGCGAGCACGTCGTCGTGCGCTTTCCGGTCGCGTGCGCGCCGTGTGGACACCGAGAGTGTCCGCTCGCACGGCACACGT
>JACRIN010000057.1 GCA_016220085.1 Planctomycetota bacterium | reverse complement strand
GTCGCCGGGAGAGACATCGGGGATCGCCTCGACCATCTTCCTCGTCGACGCCTCGGTGTAGGCGAGCCAGCCGAAGCGCACGCGCACAGCTTGAACGGGATCCATCGATCGGTGCTCGAAGGCGCGGAAGTCTAGCAACGGGTGCCGCGCGCGACCACGCGCTATCGTGTCGCGCATGTTCGCGACGGAAGCGTGGATCCCGCCGCTCCAGGCGCTGTGCGACCGCTTGCGCAGAGCGGCGCGCGCGGCGATCGCGGACGCGCTCGCGAACGGCACGCTCGCGAGCCTCGGCCGCCCGATCCGCGAAGGCGTCGGCGACACGACGTTCGGGCTCGACGAGTGCACCGAGCGCGAGCTCGACCGCTGGTTCGAGGAAACCGCGCGACGCGGACCTCTGTCGGTCCTGACCGAAGACCGCGGCTGGCGCCACCGCGGCCCCGACGGACGCGGCGGGTGGCGCGAGCTCCCCGACTTCGACCATGGCGGTCCGCGGATCGCGATCGATCCGGTCGACGGCACGCGCAACGTGATGGCGGACTTGCGCTCGGCGTGGGTGGTCGTTTCGTTCGCTCCGCCGGGCCGCGGCGAGCCGCGGATGCGCGACTTGACGCTCGGCGTGGTCAGCGAGATCCCCGATTCGCGCGCGGCGCGCTACCGCGAGCTCGTCGGCGTCGCCGGCGGTGCGTGCACGGCGCGCGAGATCGAGCTCGACGCGGAGGTGGAGCGCGGCGCGAACTCGCGGCGCGCCGGGGAGCCGATGGCGGATGCGACACTCGCGGACGCGACGCCGGCCGATGGGACGCGGGCCTATGGGACGCCGGCCGATGCGACGCCGGCGGCTTCGATGCCGAACGAGGCGATGTGTCCCGATCCGCTGCCCCTTGGTGCGACGCCGACCGATTCGACGCGCGCGCTCGAGCACGACGGTCGAGCGTGCAACTCGGGCCGCGTGGTCGCCGAGCGCGTGCTCGCGGCCGACGCGCTCGCGCACAAGGACCACGGCTACTTCACGTTCTTTCGCTTCCTGCCGGACCAGCGCCCGCTGATCGCGCGCGTCGAGGCGGCGTTCTTCGCGCGCCTCGCCGAGCAGGAAGGCGCCGACGTGCGCACGTGCTGGGACGACCAGTACATCAGCTCGGGCGGCCAGCTCGCCCTGCTCGCGCTCGGCGTGTATCGGATGGCGACGGACCTGCGCGCGTTGGTCGCGAAGAAGCGCGGCGTGCCGACGATGACGACCAAACCGTACGACCTCGCGGGCGCGGTGGTGTGCGCGCGCGCGGCGGGCGCGATCGTGACGACGCCCGACGGCGCGGAGCTCGACTTCCCGATCGACTGCGAGACGCCGGTCGATTTCGCCGCGTTCGCGAACCGCGCGACGTTCGAGCGCGTGCTCCCCCACTTGCGCGCCGCGCTGCGAACGCTCGACGCGTGAGCGTCACTCGACGCGCACGACGACCTCGGTGGTCTCGCCGAGGCGCGCGGTGAAAGGTTGCAGCGACGTGCGGCCATCGGCGAGGTCGACCCGCAGATTCCACTCGCCCGGCGGAACGAAGAGCGCATAGCTCCGACCGTCCGGTCGCTCGTCGGAGCACACCGGCACCTCGAGCCTCTCCCCACGCGGCAGCACCGCGAAGTCGCAGATCGACGGCGCGCCCTCCGTGGTCGGCTCGCGCACGACGACGCGCGCCGGCGGACGGGCTGCGAGGTCGACCTCGTGTCGGGCTTCCGTCAGCGCGATCCACTCGGAATATCCGTAGCTCCTGTCGACGCACGCGAAGGCGCGGTACTCGCCCAGCGGCACGGGCTCGAAGACCGCGAACACGCGGTCGTCCTGCACGGTGATCCTGGCCGACGAGCGGAACCCGTTGCGTGCGAGCAAGTACGCGCGGCCGTCGTCCACACCGCTCGGGAAGCCGCGCAAGCGCAGGATGACCTTGCTGCCGCGTTCGAGCGCGAGCTCGACCCCCGTGCGTCGCTCCCCTCGCGCGAGGCTCACTTCGAGCGGCGCCACGACACGTTCGGTATCCGCGCGACTCGCCGGGGAACAAAACTCCAGTCGGTACGTCCCGGGCGGCAGCGACTCGAATGCGAACGCGCCGTTCTCATCGAGGTCGACGCTGTCGCTCGAACTCACCGACGGCGTGCCGACCGGCGAAAGCGAGACTTCCCCGCCGACGGAACCCGTGCCGAAGCCGACGACCCGCCCGGCGAGCGCGGCGCCGCCGAGCTCGACCTCGACCTGCCAGCGATCGACCTCGGGCACCGCGATGTGCGCACGCCAACTCCGGTCCTCCCCGATGCTCGCTCGCGTGCCGCGAGCGTCCATGCTCCTCGCGCCGAGGCCGACCGCTTCGATCTCGACGCTCCAATCGCCGGCGCGCGCCAAGCGGCATTCGAAGCGACCATCGGCGTCGGTCGTCTCAGCGACGCTGAAGAAGTCCGTCGTGAAGCTCGCCACCGACAGCAACGCGTCCGCGACAGGCTCGCCGTCGAGCGTCACCCGGCCCGCGAGCACCGTGCGCAGGCGAACGTCGTCGACGAGCTCGACGGTCTCGGCTCCACCGGCTCGCAGCGTGATCGGCACCTCGAGCGTGCGATAGCCGAGCACGTCGCCGATCGTGACCTCGAGGTCGAAGTCACCGAGCGGCGCGTTCTCGTGATGGAAGCGAACACGCGTCGGCTCCTTGGAGCTCGGCTCGCCGAGCGCGCAGCGGGGCGTGCGCTTCTCTCGATCGAGCAACTCGACGTCGACTTCGCGCTCGGCGTCGGGCGTCGCGAAATCGACGCACACGTCGAGCGTCGCGCCGCGGCGCAAACGGAGCACGAGCCCGTCGCGGAACTCGCCTGCGGCGAGCTCGAGCTCGAGCGGCTCGCTCTCCGTGAACTCGTCGGAGACGGCGGTCAACCGCAGGAGACCGGGATCGAGGCATCCGATCTCGAACGAGCCGTCGGGCTGCGACTCCCACTCGCGCGGGTGGATCGTCACGAACACGCGGTCGGCGATCGTCGGCCTGGACTCGCACCGGACCTTCGCGCGGGCGACCGGAGCGCCGTCGGGCCCGACGACGAAGCCGCGCAGCGCGGCGGACGCGCCGCAGACGAGCTCGACGTCGTCGACCACGCCGCGGACCGGCCGCTCGACCTCTTCCGAGCTCGCCGCGCACGCCGATTCGGCGGCGATTCGCAACACCCCGCCGGCGGGCAGGGCCAGCGCGAAATGTCCGTCGAGCGGCATGAACTCCTCGCTCACGACTCGCTCGAGCGAAAGCTCGTCGCCGACGGCCCGCGCGCGGACGTGGAACGAACGCGGCGGGACACCGTCGGCGCCGAGCACCCGGCCGCGCACCTCGAACTCGCCTGCGAGCACCAGCGTGACGTCGCTGCGCGGCGCGAGCACCCCGCTCGCGAGCGCGCGACACGGCACGCCTTCCGCGGGAAAACCGGAGCCCCGACCGCGCTTCGTGCGCTCCGCCGTCAGACGATACGGGCCGCGATCGGGCACCTCGACGCGGAAGTTGGCGAGCGAATCGCTGCGGAAGTCGGACGCGAAGCTCGCGTCGCGTTCGGAGCGGATCGTGACCGCCGCGTCGCCGGCGAACGAGCCGTTGCCCCACACGACTCGGCCGGCGAGGACGAGGTTGCCCGCGACGGTCGCGCGCTCGTCGGCGGGCGGATCGGAAGCCGTTGGCGCGCTCGGCACAGTCGATGCGACGGCGAGCGTCGGCGCCACGAGCGGATCGGCAGCGGTCGGCGCGGAGGACTCGCGAGTCGCTTGCTCCGTCTGCGCGAGCTCGAGCGCCTGCGACCGCTCGCGCGCGAACCACCACGCGCCGAGCACGAGCGCGGCGAGCACGACTCCGACGACCAGCGCGAGCGAGCGATTCATCGCGAGCCCCTAGTCTCGCCTTCCGCGGCCGTGACGCAATCCGCTCGCGTCACTCGACCCGCACGACGACCTCGGTGGTCTCGCCCGTGCGGATCGTGAAGCGCTCGACTCGCTCGTTCGCGCCCTTGCCGACCACCACCTCATATTCGCCGGGCGGGAGCGGGCCGTAGCGCGTCCCGCTCCGCGCGGCTTCGCCGGTTCCGCCGGGGACGAACGCGTGCTCGCGGAAGTCCTGAACGCGCCACGGCGGTCCAAGCGCGTCGGGGATCGCGAACTCGAAGTGCAACGATGCCCACCCGCCGGGTTGGAGCTCGACGGCGACTTCGCGGTGCTCGCCGGACTCGAGGTCGAGCCATGGCGAGAGCGCGGCGAGTTCCCCGCTCACCGCCAGCACGCGAACCCGCCCGGGACGGATGTCGTCGAGCGTGCGATTCCACCGATCGTCGACGGGCTCCACGACGAAGTAGTTCAGTCGCGAACCGCGATCGCAGACGCACACGTGGCCGGCCCGCGCCACAGGTGCGCGAAGCACGATCGCCGCTGCGTCGCGCAGGACGAGCTGGAGTCCGCGCACGTCTTCTCCCGGCGCGACGGCGACGTCCTCGAGCGGCGGGGCGAAGCGCTTCGGACCGCCATGCTGCGTCATCAAGTTCTCTTTCGCCGTCAGCGTGTAGCGACCCGGCGGCACCGCGTTGAACGCGAAGCTCCCATCCGCGGCCGCCGCGATCGATCGCCGGACCCGCGGCGTCGCGTCGGGAGCACTCGCGAGCTCGACGCGACGATGGGCGGCATTCAGCGGCTCGGCCCCCGCTCGCGCGCACACGAGCATTCCGGCGATCGCCCCGCCACCGATCTCGAGGTCGTGGGTCCAGACCGGGTGTTCGGCACGTCGAGCCAGGCCGCGGTCTCCCCTTCGTCGGTGCGCACGGTCGCCCGCCAGCGTCCGGCGCGCACGAGCGAGAGCTCGAAGCGACCGAACTCGTCCGTGTCCGTCGTCGACTGAATCCACCGCGGCCAGTCCACCTCGAAATCGACTCGAGCCTGCGGAACCGCAACGCCACGAGTCGTGACCCGACCGGAGACCGCGAGCGCAGCCTCCAGGGCGTCGACGAAGCGAACGTCGAGCTGTCCGCCCTCGCTCGCGACGACCCGCCGCGACGCGACGCGCCAACCCAGATGGTCGGAAACGAAAACCACGACTTCGTACGGGCCGAGCGGCAACGGCGTTGACTCGATCCGGACTTGCGTCGGGCTGTCGACCGTCAGGATCGGAGACTCCCACTCGGCGTAAGGAGGAACCGCGCGACGTACGTAGCACACGCCGCCACGGCTGGCGTCGCTCGTGATACACCCGACCGTGACGACGAACGTGACCGTCGCCTCGCTTGGAACAGCGGTCTCGTTGGACACATCGTCGAGCCCGGAGGACTGCAACTCGGCCGTCACTCCGCGCGAAACACGCAACTCGTCGATCGGCACGCGAACCTCAGGACCTCGTGCAACGCTCGGGACGCGCGGCGCGACGCGGTCGGCCGTGTCCACCACGGAGTCCTGCGGGGCGAACACCCACCACACCACGAACACAGTCGCCAAGAGCGCGATCGAGAGGACGACGCGGCGCATCGGATGCCTAGTCTCGCCTTCCGCGGCCGTGACGCAATCCGCTCGCGTCACTCGACGCGCACGACGACCTCGGTGGTCTCGCCCGCGCGGATCGTGAAGCGCTCGACTCGCTCGTTCGCGCCCTTGCCGACGACCACCTCGTACTCGCCCGGCGGCAGCGGTCCGTGGCGCGGGTGGTCGCGCGAACCATCGCCCCACGCCGCGGGCACGAATCCGTGCTCGACCGCGTCCTGGATGCGCAGCGGACGTTCGCGTGCATCGCCGTTCGGGACCTCGACGCGGATCGCAGCGAAGCCGCCCGGGCTCGCCTCGAGCTCGACGACGCGCCATGCGCTGGGTTCGAGCACGAGCCACGGCGAGACGGCCGCTCGATCCGTGCCCCGAACCCACACGCGCGCACGTCCCGGCGGCAAGTTCGAGAACCCGCCCGCGGAAGGACCGTCGACGACGTCGAGCACACGCGACGCGAGCCGCCGCTCCCGATCGCAGACTTCGAGGTGTCCGGGCCCGAGCCCGGAAACGCGCACCTCGATCGTCGCGGGCGGGCGCAGCACGAGCTCCAACCCCGTGCGCGTCTCGCCGGATTCCACGCGGACGTTCTCGAGCGACGCAGAGAAGCGGCCCGAGCCACCGTGCTGCGTCAGCGCATGCTCCGACGCCGACAGCGTGTACACGCCGGGCGGCACCGCGTCGAAGACGAATGTGCCGTCCGCCGCCGCCTTGACGACCAGCCGGACCTCGCGCGCAGCTCCGCGCGCGCTCGAGAGCGCGACCGATCGACGTAGCGCCCTCGTCCGCTCCGGGTCTTCCCCGTCGAACACGACGCGGCCCGCGATCGACGCCGTGCCGAGCTCGAAGTCGTGCGTCCACTCCGAGCCCGTCGGCACATCGAGCGCGAAATCGAGCTCGCCCGCGTCGGTCGCGACCTCCGCGTTCCAGCGGCCGGAGCTCGCCAGCACCGCGGAGTAGCGACCAAACTCGTCGGTCTCGCTCTCGATTCGCAGCGGCCGCGGACCGTCCGCGGTGAACGTGAGCCGCGCGCCGCGCACCGGCGATCCGCGCGCGAGCACGCGGCCCGACAGCGTCAACGCCGGCGCGAACTCGTCGACGAACCGGAGCTCGGTCGTTTCCCCGTCGATCAATCGGAGTTGCGCCTCCAAGCTGCGCTCGCCCACACGGTCCATGAGCTCGATGGAGAGCCCGTAGTTCCCCGGCCGGAGCGGAGTCGACTCGATCCGCACCCGCGCATCGGCTCCGTAGATCGCCTCGAACTCGGCCTCCCGCTCGACCAATGAACCGCCTGCCAACATGTTGCAGTACGCACGGCGTTCCGGGTCCGCGAACCGGCAGTCGATCAGCACGACGAGCTTGGCTCCGCGAGCGACCCGGAGCTCGATGCCGTCGCGCCGTTCGCCCGGGGCGAGCGTCAGCGTCTGTGCCGGTCCGACGACGAACTCGGGCGAACTCGCGAACAGCGTGGACTCGCCCGGCAAGACGCAGCCGAGTCGGAAGTTGCCGTCCTCGTCGGTGACATCGCCGCCGACGAAGTCGAAGTCGAGCTCCGCGCTGCTCCGAGCGCCTTCGACCGTCGCGTTCGCGAGCGGACGTCCATCCGGGTCGAGCACGCGACCGGTGACGATCGCCGTCTCGCCGCAGACGAGCTCGAGCTCGGGATGCACGCCGACGACCTCGAGTTCCTCCGGCTTCGACGGAGCGCGACAACGCGCGTCTGCGGCCACGCGCCACGCGCCGCCGCGCGGCAGGATCAGCGTGAAACGCCCCTCCGGCGAGCGCACGAGCTCGATGTCAGTCTTGCCGGTCATCCGACCGTCGACGGACGGAGGCGCGATCGCGGTCGCGCGGATCCGCGCGTCGGCGAGCGGCTCGCCGCGCGCGTCGACCACCCGGCCGCGAACTTCGAACGGCGCCGCCAGCACCAACTCGAGCCCGAGCGCCGGCGCGACGACGTTCGCGAGCTCGACGCGGCACTCGATCCGTTCACCGATCCCGCCGATCGGCGCACGACTCTTCGACGCACGGACCACGTACGGACCCGCCGACGGCACCTCGCAACGGAACGCGCCGACCACGTCGGAGTCGAGTTCGAGCTCGAAGCTCGGTTCGGCGATCGAACGCACCACGATCGGCGCAGAGAACGCGCCACGACCATCGCCGAAGACGACGCGACCCGCGAGAACGAGCGGATCGGCGACCGACGCGCGCTCGATCGCGGAGTCCACGGAGGTCGAGACGGGCGCGACGAGTTCGCGGACCTCGAGCGCAGGGGCCATCAGCGAATCGGCAGCGGTCGGCGCGGCCGCGTCGCGAGTCGCGCGCTCGGTCGAAGCGAGCTCGAGCGCCTGCGACCGCTCGCGCGCGAACCACCACGCGCCGAGCGCGCCGAGCGCGAGCACGGCGAGCGCTGCGACGGCGAACGACGGTCGGCGAGTCACGGCCTAGTTGGAGAGCACGACCTCGACCGTCTTCGACTCGCCCGTGGCGAGCTCGAAGTCGAGCGAGCCCTTCGCGCCGGCCTCGGTCGTCGCCTCGACGTGATAGGAACCGGCCACGAGGCGGCCGAAGACGTGCTCCGCGCGCGCGTCGCCGCCGTAGTCGGTCGCCTTGTCGACGTCGGAGCGGCGCAGCGTCGCATGGCCGTTGACCGCCTGGCCGTTCGCGTCTACCAGGTGCACGGTCGCCTTCGCTTCGGGGACGAGCTCGAGCTCGACCGTGCGCGACGCGCCCGCGACCACCTCGACGTAGACCGACGCCGAGCGCACGCCTTCGCCCCACGCGACGACGCGCACGCGGCCCGCCGGCAGCGAATCGACCTCGACGCGACGGCTCCCGTTGTCGAGGTTCTCGGAGGCGAGGTTCTCGTCAGCCGCGTCCGCCACCTGGACCCAGAGGTCACCGGTCGACTCGACGCCGACGATGCGGACGTCGAGCTTGCCTCCGGCCGCGAGCTGCAGATCCTGGCCTTCGAGCTTCTGCCCCGCCGCGAGTTGGATTCCGTCGCGCGACCCGGGCGCGAGGCCGCCAGAAGACCCGTCGAAGTCGCGCGTCGTGACGCGATAGCGACCCGTCGACACGTTCGCGAACGTGTAGCGGCCGCGGCCGTCGGTTTGCGTCCAACCGACGTTGCGGCCATCGTGCTCGCCGCCGTCCTCCACCAACGCGACTCCGAGGCTCGCGATCGGCTTGCGGTCCAGATCGACCGCGGTGCCCGAGATCGAGCCGGTCCCAAACGTAGCGTCGTGCGTGAACGTCGGCGCGAGCGGCACGTCGAGCTCCTCTTGCTGCGACGAGCCGCCGGCGTTGACGCTGACGCCCCACGGGCCCGGTCGGTCGAGCACCAGCTCGTAACGTCCCTCGCCGTCGGTCTGTTCCCAGCGATTCCCGACGTCCTCGTCCTTGCCACGGAAGTGGAAGCTGACGCTCGCACCCTCCAACGGCTTCGAACCCGCGGTGACTCGACCGCTGACGCGGATCGCGACGCCGTCGGCGCGTCCGATCACGATGCTCGACCTACGGCCCTCGAACACCTCGACGGTGCCCTTCGCGCTGCTGCCGCCGTCGTGCCAGGACGTCACGTCGTAGCGGCCGGGCACGACGTGCGCGAAGAGCGCGTGCCCCTTGTCGTCGGTGGACTCCGAGTCGGCTTCGTAGTCGCGATCGTCCTCGACCGGCGAGAGGGACACATAGTGATCGCTCGGATCGATTCCCGCGGCCGACAGCACCTGGACGTCGACGCTGCCGCCGAGGCGCATGTGCATCGTGAGCCCCGCGAGCGCGACGCCGGGCGCGAGGTCGAGCGTCTCTCGCTCGCTCACCGCGTAGTTCGAGTGGACCGCCTGCAGCGCGACGCGGCCCGTCGGCAACGCGGTGCACTCGAACTCGCCGTCGGCGTCGCTCGTGCAGTTGCGGCTCGAGAAGTGGTCCTCGTCATCGAGCGCGCTGACTGCGAGCCGCGCGCCGGCGAGCGGCTTACCGGTCGGATCGAGCACCTTGCCCGACACCGTCGCGCCGCGCGCACAGACGACTTCGAGCTCCGACTCGTCGTCGGCGACGACGACGCGCTGGTCCTCGCTGTCGAGATAGCCCGCGGCCTCGACGGACACCTCCCACGTGCCCGGGTGAACCTTCTCGACCCGGAACGCACCGGTCTCGTCGTCGAACCCTTGCCTGACGGCGCGCCCCCAATTGGGACCTCCGCTCGCGTCGATCGGCGTCGCGGTGACCGAGAACTTCGTCACCGGCCGGCCGAGGTCGTCGCGTACGGTGCCGACCAGCGCGCGCGGCGGTTCGAGCACGAGCACCAGGTCGCGTCGACCCGGCTCGACCGACTCCAACGTCGCGCGCCACGGCTTGCGCGACTTCTTGCGGCCTTCACCGGCCACCACCTGCGTCAGATCGGCGCGCAGCTCGAACGGGCCGTCGCCGAGGCCGCTGATCTCGAACGCTCCCTGCGCGTCGGCTTTCGCCGCGGTCGGTTCCGACCCAAAGTAGATCCGGTCGTCGTCGGACGCTCCAAGATCGGTCACCCGCAACGCCGCGCCGTCGGCGGGGCGGCCGTCCGACCACTTCACGATGCCCGCGAGCACGTTGCCGCGCTCCAACGTGATCACTTGCTCGCGCAGCGCCTCGCCCGCGACGTACGCGTGCGGCTCGCCGTGGTAGGTCAAGTAGCCCTTGCACACCGCGGTCAGCCGCAGCGCGTTCGGCTCGAAGCCGCGCAGCGCGAAGTTGCCGGCGTCGTCGCTCTTCGCGTTGCGATCGCCGTCCGACGGCTCGTCGTCCGAGTCGGGGACGCAACCGACGGCGGCGCCGGCGATCGGCGCGCCGGAGGCGTCGACGACGCGGCCGTAGACGCTCGCGCCGAGCTCGAGCTCGATGTCGTGCACGATCGACATGCCCGCTTCGATCGACTCGAGCGCCTTCTCGTGGGTCGGGAACGTCGACAGGTCGAGGATCAGCGAGTGCCGCATGTCCGCCGGGAGACCGCCGAACTCGAACGTGCCGTCGCGCGCGATCGCGACGGTCTCGCCCGTGAAGCCGCGCGAGCTCGTGAAGTCGCCGGTTCGCTCCATCCGGAAGCTGCGGCGTCCGACGCGGAACTTCGACAGGTCGCGATCCGCCTCGTCGACGCCCGGAGGGAAGATCACGCGACCGTGCACCCACGCGCCGACGTGCGGCTCGCAGCTCAACGGCTTCGAACGCTTCTCGACGTCGAGCTTCACGGCCTCGTCGAGGTAGAGATAGCGCGCTTCGACGACGACGCGGCCGCGGTTGTGTTCCTTCGGCAGGAAGAAGCGGTGCTCGCCGCCGCGGGTCAACGGCAAGCGCGCGACGATGTCGGTGGTCTTGCGGCCTTGGATCACGAGCTCGGCCTGCTCGTCCGCCGGCACGTCCGCCGGCCAGATCACGTCGAGCGCGAACTCGACGCCGCCTTGCGCGGCGACCGCGCGCTGGTCGGCGAGCGCCTCGGGCTCGACCGCGACCGGCTCGGGCGCGGCGACGGGTTGCGCTTCCGCGGGCTTCTCCGCCGGCCGCGCGAGGTCCGGCTTCGCCCCGGCGAGCGCGCCGGGCGACGCGGCGGGCTTCGGGACGGATACGGGGCTCTCGGTCGCGGCTGGCGTCGCGGGCGCGCCCGTGAGCGAGCGCCAAACGACGATTCCGACCGTGACGACCAGCACCAACGCGAACACTGCGAGCACGCGACGTTGCATCGATTCCTCTCTTGCGCTCGCGCTCCCCGCGCGAAACGTCGCGTCAGTCTAGCGAGCGGCTCAGAGCCCGCGCTCGCCGCGCCACGGATCGGCGGCGGTCGGCCGGCCGCGGCGCTCCCAGAAGCCCGGGCGATCGTCGGCGACGAGCTCGATCTCCGCGAGCCACTTCACCGACTTCCAGCCGTACTTCTGCGGCACGACCAACCGCACCGGACCGCCGTGATCGCGCGCGATCGGCGCGTCGCAGCAGAGGTGCGCGAGCAACACGTCCGGCCGCAGTGCGTCCTCGAGCGTCAGCGTCGTGTCGTAGAGCTCGCCGTCGGAGAAGCGCGCGAAACGAGCGCGAGGCGCGGGCTCGGCGCGCGCGATCAACTCGCCGACGCGGACGCCGCGCCACGCGACGTCGAGCACGCTCCAGCCGGTCGCCGCGTGGAAGTCGGCGATCACGGTCTCCATCGGCAGCCATTGGAACGCGGACCAACCGACCTCGAACGGCGCTTCGACCGCGCCGTGCACGCGCAGCGACCACGCGGCGGTGTCGACCCGCGGCGGACCGCCGATGAAGACCACCGGCAGGCGCGCGACTTGGCGCTGGCCGGTCGGGAGGCGTTCGCGCGGCTGCGTCACGCGCTCAACCTCGGTCGCGCGCGACGTCGAAGCGCGACAGCAGCTTGCCGCCGATCCAGATCGCGATCAGCGACTCGATCGCGAGCACCGCCGTTGCGCCGAGCAACGACGCGCCCCAGATCCACGCCGTGCCGAGCTCGATCCGCGGACCGATGAAACCGACGATCGCCGCCGGCACCGCCGCGCCGAGCATCGTGAGGCCGAGCAGCACGAGCCGCGCCATCATCATCACCATCGCGCGCCCGGTGTGCTGCAAGCCGCCGTCTTGGCCCGGCACGTAGCGCACCGGCATGAACAGGAAGAGCGCGTTGTCGAGCGCGACCCAGACGAACACGAAGCAACCGACCGCCGGCACCATCAGCAGGAGCACGCCGTGCAACGTCTGGTGCATCACCGCTCGCGCGAGAATCGCGAGGCAGAGCAGTCCGGTCACCAGCGCCACCTCCGGCAGCAGCGTCGCGGTGAACACTTTCCACGGAGCCGTCGGCCACGAGCGGATCACGTCCATGCGCTCGAGGTCCTCGCGGAAGTCGAAGCGCAAGCCGGTGGTCAGGTAGAGCGAGCCGATCGCGACGAGCAACAGCGCCCCGCCCATCAGGCCCTCGAGCTCCCCTTTCGCGAAGTCCGTGTCGATGGTGAACGTCAGGACGCCGACGACGAGGATGGAGAGCAGCAGCGTGCCGCCCGCCTTGCGCACGATCGAGCTCGTCTTGCGCCAGGCGATCGCGCCGAACGGACCGCGTCCGAACGCCCACGGGATGCGCCAACCGACCGCCGTCGACCACACCGACGACGTGGAGGCGCCGCCGCCCTTGCGTCGCCGCGCGATCTTCTTCGCGACATCGGCCGCGGTCGCGAGCGAGAGCTCGCGGAAGTCGACCGCGAGCCGCGCGGAGAACTCGAAGAGCAGGATCCAAATGCCGACCGCGACGGCGAACCAGGTCGCGAAGTCGCCGAAGCTCGTCGCGTGCAGCATCGCGGACCACGGCTTGACGACCCACGTCACCACGCGCACCCAGGGCGTCTGCTGCCAGTTCGCCGGATCGCGCGAGAGCCCGAGCGCGGGCGCGAGGCGGTCGAGCACGCCGCCGGAGACCAACGCGAACATCAACAGCGCGACGAGACCGACCGAAACCGCGGTGAACCACTTGCGAGGCACGCGCTCGACGAGCTTGCCGAGCTTGTTCTCGGTGCCGCCGGCGACCAGCGAAATCGCTTGGCCGAGCACCGGCAACGTGACGACGAACGTCCACGCGCCCGCGAAGCCGTAGAGCGGATTCGCCGAACGTCCCGCGGCGAAGATCGAGACGATCAACGCGGCGAACGCGGTGCGCACGAAGCTCGACAGCATCCGATACCGCACGATGTCGCTGCGCGAGACCGGCGCGGACAAGAGGAGATCGAGCTCCTCCTCGGGGATGTAGAGCCCGCGATACGACAGCGAGCCGAACGCGGTCACGCACATGCCGACCAGCATGAAGAACGCGGTGGCGACCTCGGTCGGCGCCTGCGCGACCTCGCGCGGCCGCAGGATCTGACCCGCGATCATCGCGCCGAACCACAACAGCATCGCGCCGAGCCCGAGCGCCGCGAACAGCGCGCCCTTGACCGTCTTGACGCGCCGGAACTGCGTGCGCCAGAAACCCTGGAACTTGCGCTTGCCGAGCAGCCTGAGCGCGGGATGCGTGGCGATCACGGAACGCTCACGGAGCCGGCGGCGGCGTGCCGTCCTGGCGGTGCTCGGTGACGGCCATGAAGATCTCCTCCAGGCTCTTCGCCTCGCCGGCGGAAAGCGTCGCGCGCGCGTCCGCGAGCGTGCCTTCGAAAACCTTCTGGCCGCGCGCGAGGATCAAGAGCCGCGACGCGAGCTCCTCGATCAGCTCGAGCAAGTGCGACGACAGGATCACCGCGGTGCCGCGCGCCGCGAGCGCCTTGATCGAGTCCTTCGCCGAGCGGATGCCGCGCGGATCGAGGCCGGTCAGGGGTTCGTCCATCAGCACGAGCTTCGGATGCGCCAGCCACGCGCAGCAGAACGCGAGCTTCTGGCGCATGCCGCGCGAGAGCTCGCCGCCGACCGCGTCGCGTTTTTCGACGAGTTCGAAGCGCTCGAGGAGCTCGCTCGCCTCCGCGTGCCAGTTCGGGACCTCGTACAGCGCCGCGGTGAACTCGAGGTGCTCGGCGACGGTCAGCGTGTCGAACGGACGAGGGTCGTCGGGGATCCAGTAGAGACTCTTCTTCGCCGCCGACTCCTCGCGCGCGAGGTCGCGCCCCGCGACGCGGATCGCGCCCTCCTTCACCGGCAGGATCCCTGCGATCGAGCGCAGCGTCGTCGTCTTGCCCGCGCCGTTCGGCCCGACCAGACCGAGGATGGCGCCCGACGGGAGCGCGAACGAGAGGTCGCGCACGGCGTACGCGCCTTCGTAGGCCTTGGAGAAGTGCTCGACTTCGAGCACCGGATGGGAGGAGGGCGAGGCGAGATCCACGGAAGGCGACTTGGGGCGAGATTGAACCACGCGCCGCCGCGCGGCACCACGCCTCGGGGGCTGCGTGCGCGCATTTCGGCTGCGCACCGGCGACGAGCGCGCGGAAAAGGACGCGAGCCTCGACGATTTCCCGTCGAGGCTCGCGCCGCGCGCCGCGCGCTTTGTCGGCGCGGCACGAATTCGTCGTCGCTTACCAGACCGCGGCGTCGGACGTGGTCACCGCCATCGGCGTGAACGGCGGCAGGTTCGCGACCGTGTTGAACGCCGTGTCATACGACCAGACGCGGTTCGGCGCGACGTAGCGATTGCTGCCGTAGAGCCAACTGCCGGTCGCGTACTGGCTGAGCCACGTGTTGACGAACGAGCCCTTGATCGTGCACGCCTTCCCCGACCAGTTCTCGTGGAAGCGCGGCAGGTTCTCGAGGCCGCCGTTGTACGCGGAGCCGACCGTGTCCTGGTTGCCCGAGATCAGCGCGACGTTGTACGTCGTCGCGGAGGCGGTCGGCAGACCGCTCGAGCTGCTCTTCGAATCGTCCCAGGCGTTCGAGAGCAGGTTGACCGCGTCCGCGATCACCGCCGCGCCCTTCTTCTGGATCGTGTTGTAGTCGCCCTGGACGTAGACCGAGTTCTCGGACACGACCGTGAGCTTGCCGGCGAGTTGGAAACCGTTCTTCAGCTTGATGCCCTTCGCGTTCGTGCCCGTGCTCGCGCCGTAGCTCGACGCGTAGATCAGACCGTTGGACGGGAAGTAGCCGCAGGTGTTGAGCTTCGCGACGTCGATCTCCGTGACCTTGACCTTGGTCGAGTTCGCGGAGCTACCGGCCTGACGCGCGTCGTAGATCGACTTCAGCGTCACGACGCCCGCGTTCTTCAGCGGGGTCGTCACGTCCGCGCCGGTCGCGTCGTACGCCTTCCAAGAAGTCCCGGCGCCGTTGGTGATGATCGTCAGGCCCGCTTGGCTGTGGTAGTAGCCCTTCGAGTGCGTGCCCGTGCCGGCCGCGACCGCTTGGTACGAGTGGCTCGGCACGTCCCACGCGTAGTTGCCGCCGGTGACGGGCTCGAACATCTTGATCGAGCCGATGTACGGCACTTCCGCTTCGGTCACGCCGTGCGCGGAGTCCATCACCGTGTTGCCGTACGCCGTCGTGTACGTCGGCGCCGGCGCCCACATCGCGAGCGCGCCGAGCGCCCAGCTCTGGAACTCGTTCGGATCGTTGTAGTCGCCATCGCCGTTGAGGTCGATGTCCTGATCGAAGTTCGCGTCGTAGCCGCTGGTCGTCGTCACGCCGTGCGACGCCATCTGCGAGATGCTGTTCATCTGCGTGTAGACCGGCGCGCCCGCGGCGAACGGATTCTGCACCCAGTTGCGGATCTGCACGTTACCGGCGGAGATGTTCGAGTTGTCCTTGCGATTGCGATAGATCGAACCGACCGCGCGCACGTAGTTCGTGTTGCAGGTCAGCGTGCCATCGCTGTTCAGGTACATGTCGCGGTTGCTGTGGATGCGACCGCCGAGC
The DNA here is from genome assembly GCA_016220085.1 of Planctomycetota bacterium. GTDB lineage: Bacteria > Planctomycetota > UBA1135 > UBA1135 > JACRIN01. The sequence continues at coordinate 38,868 of JACRIN010000057.1, read as the reverse complement.
ACCATGCTCGGACCCGGGTTGATCTCCAGGTCGTTGGTGTAGAACACCGCGAACTGGAAGACCGGCGTCGCGCGCGCGTTGATCAAGCGGTGCGCCGTGTAGGTGTGGCCGTTCTGCGTCACGGTCGCCTCGAGCGCGTAGCCCGTGATGATCGTCTGGATGCCCGACGGATCGGTGTCGATCGTGTTCAAACCGGTCGGAGCGACGGTGTACGGAATCTGCGTCCCGTTGAGCGTCGCCGACCCATTGCCCGGCACGCTCCAGTTCGCGATCGCGGCCTGAACGGAGTTCTTCGCGACCTCGATCGCGCCCTCGGCGAGGTAGCGAGCTTGGCCGCCCTTCACTTTCACTTCGGTGATGCCCTTCGAGGAAAACGTCACGGCGAACATGCCCGTGACCATGGTCGCCACCGCGAAGGACGCGAGCAGCGAGTACAGGAGCGCCACGCCGCGACGCCCACGCTTCGATCGGATCGGAATTCGTTTCATGACTGCCTCAAGGTGCCGGAGTGTTGCGCAAAGCAACGGTCGCTTCCGCCTGGTGTCGGTGGACGACCCCCTTTTCGTCCACCTGGCGGAAGAAGATCCTGATGCGCACCGAGTCGTTCGGGATCGTCACCCCGATCTGGCCCGGCGCTTCGAACACCAAGCGCTCGACGTGGCCCGCGAGACGGCGCGGGTTCGCCGCGTTGGTGCGTCGCTGGAGATAGTTGAAGCCGTCGGCGCCGGTCATGAGGACATAGGAGACTTCCGTGCCGTCCCACTGGAGCGCGCCGAGCCCGTCGAGCTGCGGAACTTCGTCGCCCGCGGCGTCGGTCTGGAAGTCCGGTTGGACGAGGACGATCTCGCTCGACGCGCCGAAGTCCGGATCACCGGCTTGCGCGTGCTGGATCGCGGGAGCGTGGGCGTGCGCAGCGAACGACGGTCCCGGCACGCCGGCTGGGAACACGAACGGGTAAGCGAGCCCGCCCACGTTCACGAAGCCCGAGCGACGCAGGTCCGCGGACATGACCTTGAGCGCATGCTCGCCCGCGTCCTGCATCCGCGATTGGATCGTGCCCTCTTGGAACACTCCGCGCACACCGACGAGCGCGGCGGTCAGCGAGCCGCTGAGCAGGATCAACAGGAAGGTCGAGATCGCGAGTTCGATCACCGTCATGCCGCTTCGCGCGCGGCGAGTTCCGTCGGGTCGTTTCATCGCGTCACCGCCGAGGCGAGTTGCAGGGTCCGCGGACGCCCCTTCCAATCGGTCCACGCGCACGTGAGCACGATCTCCAACGGATCCGGGACCGCGCCGCCGGCGTAGTCCGGGTAGTTCGGCGTCACCGATTCGTTCGGCAGGTTGCGAGCGTTGAACGTCGCGATCGGTTGATCGTCGGCGTAGAGGCTCGTCGGGATCGGAAGGGCGTCCGGCGGCTCGCGCTGGATCTCGTCCATCGCGGATTGGAGATCGCTCATCGCGGCGCTCTGCTCTCGCACCGTCTTCACGAGATCGAGCGCGACGAGCTGGCTTGCCATCGTCGTCATCACGGCGACCATGAGCACGGTCATGCTGACCGTGAGCTCGATCACCGTGAAGCCCGCGCCTGCTCCGCGCCGCCTCGCTGATCCCCGCATCGTCGACTCCCCAGGCACGCGCTCACCGAATCGCCCCACGCGGCCGGTTCCACGCTGATCTCGCCTGCTTACGGGCGTGTCTGTCGACCCTCACGCCGACGTCGCTTTAGGGCGAACTAGGAATTTGCTAATTCCGAGGGCCCGGTCGAGCCGCCGGACGCCGCGCCCGCGCCGACGCTCGTCCGAAAGCGGGCGACCAGCTCGCGCCAGCGCGCGACGCGCTCCGGATCCGGTCGCACCGGCGCGCCCGAAACCCGGACGTGCACCGCGGCGAGCGCATCGCACGGAAGATCCTTCTCGGTCGCGCGCCGCAACGACCACGCGGCCTGCAGCGCCGCGCCGAGCGCGCCGGACTCGCTCTCCACCAACGTCTCGACCTCGGCGTCGAGCGCATCGGCGAGCATTCCACGCCAGAGCTCGTTGCTCGCTCCCCCGCCGACGACGCGCACGCGCGAGACGGCGACGCCGAGCTCGGTCAGACGCGCGACGCCCCACGCGAGGTTCGCGGTGACGCCCTCGAGCGCAGCGCGGTAGAGCAGGCCGCGCCGCAGCAACCCGGGACGCAGCCCGAGCAATGCGCCGGTCGCGCGCGGCAAGTCGGGCACGCGCTCGCCCTGGAGATAGGGAATGCAGACGAGCCCGCGCGCGCCGAGCGGCTCGGCCGCGGCTTCGCGCGTCAACGTCGCGTGCTCGACGCCGAACGCGTTGCGCACCTCTTCGAGCACGCCGGTCGCGTTCATCACGCAGAGCAACGGCAACCACGCGCCGGTCGAGTCGCAGAACGGCGCGATCAGGCCGTCGGGATCGACCAGCGGCCGCTCGGTGCGCGTGAAGACGGTCGCGGACGTGCCCAGGCTGACGACGACGACGCCGGAGCGCGTCGCGCCGGCTCCGATCGCGCTCGCCATGTTGTCGCCCGCGCCCTGGGAGACCGGCACGCCGAGCGGCAAGCCGAGCAGCTCCGCGCCCGAGCGATCGAGCGCGCCGACCGGTTCGCCCGCCGCGAGCAGGCGCGGGAGTTTCGCGGCGAGCTCGCCGTCGATCGCCGCGACCGCGCGCGCATCGAAACGCCGCGCGTGCACGTCGAAGAAGCCCGTGCCCGACGCATCGCCGCACTCCATCGCGAGCTCGCCGCAGAGCCGCGCGTTGACGAAGTCGTGCGGCAAGAGCACGTGGCGCGCGCGCCGCCAGTTCTCCGGCTCGTGGCGCGCAAGCCAGACGAGCTTCGACGCCGTGAAACCGGTCGGCACCGCGCGACCGAGGCGCTGGGAGAGCTCGCGAGCCTCGGCCGCGGTCTCGGTGTCGCACCAGAGCTTCGCGGGACGGACGACGCGCCGTTCCGAGTCGAGCACGACGCAGCCGTGCTGTTGGCCGGAGACGCCGAGCGCGCGCACGCCGGACCACGCGGGCCCGAGCGAGCGCGCGAGCTCCGCCGCGACCGCGCGCACCGCGTCGATCCAGGTGTCGGGATGCTGTTCCGCGGCACCGGGCGCGAGCCCGTCGATCAAACCGTAGGAACTCGACGCGCGCGCGACGACGCGACTCGTCTCGAGGTCGAAGACCAGCCCCTTGGTGCCTTGCGTGCCGACGTCGAGACCGAGATAGAGCTCCATGCGCGCCTTTCGCGCCGCGACGGTACTCGCGACGACCGGCGATCGGCAAGCGTCACGGCAGGAGCAGGCGCGGCGATCCGAGAGCGCGTCGGGCGCGCGTCACGGCAACGGCAACGTGCACCACACCAGCTCACGCCCGTCGCGCACGCCGAATTCGATGCCGCGCGCGGTGAACCCGGCGGCGCCGAGGTCGGCGTGCGGCTCGCTGCGCGACTCGCCGCACACGATGCGCCGAACGTCGGCAGCCTGCGCGGAGTAGGCTCCGCGTGCGCGGGTCCGATCAGCGCACGCCGAGCAGGTGCTCGGTCAAGAGCTGATCGAGCCGCTCGTAGCGCAACCCCTCGCGCGCGACGGCGCTCGCGTCGAGCTCGAGCGCGGCGAGCTGTTTCGCCTTGTCGCGCGAGAAGCCGCGGAGCAACGGCTCGAGCTTCGGATCGCGCTTCTCGGCGACGAGCTGGCGCACTTCGGGATCGGCGTCGAACTCGGCAGCGCGCGCCTTCAGGAGCTTGTAGGTGCGCATCGAGCCGCGCGCGAACTCCCACACGCCGTCGAAGTCCTCGGTGCGGTACGCATGGCTGTCGAAGTGCAGCGGTCCGCGATACGGCTCGCCGCCGGCGGTGCCTTCGAGCAAACGCACCAACAGGAACGCTTGCTTCAGGTCCTCGGAGCCGAATCGCAGGTCCTGGTCGTAGCGGCCGATCTTCTGCGCGTTGAGGTCGATGTGGAAGAGCTTCTTCGCCTCCATCGCCTGCGCGACCGCGTGCACGAACGAGAGCCCGGCCATGTTCTCGTGAGCGACCTCCGGATTGACGCCGACCATCTCGGGATGCGCGAGCGTCGAGATGAGGTGGAGCATGTGCCCCGTCGTCGGCATGTAGATGTCGCTGCGCGGCTCGTTCGGCTTCGCTTCGAGCGCGAAGACGAGGTCGTAGCGGCGGTCCTTCACGTACTCGCACAGGAAGTCGAGCGCGTCACGCATGCGCGCGATCGCCGTGCGCGGATCGCGGCACGCGTCGCACTCGACGCCTTCGCGTCCGCCCCAGAAGACGTAGATCTTCGCGCCGAGCTCGACGCCGAGCTCGATCGACGCCAACGTCTTCTTCAGCGCGAAGGCGCGGACCCGCGGATTGTTCGCGGTGAACGCACCGTCCTTGAAGATCGGATGCGAGAACAGATTGGTCGTCGCCATCGGCACGACCATGCCGCAGTCCTCCAAGGTCGCCTTGAACTCCGCGACCAGCGTGTCACGCTCCTTCGCGCTCGCACCGAACGGCACCAGGTCGTTGTCGTGCAGGTTGACGCCCCACGCGCCGCATTCGGCGAGCTTCTTGACGAGCTCGGTCGGCTTCAGCACCGGCCGAACCGCCTCGCCGAACGGATCGCGACCGGGATTGCCGACCGTCCAGAGGCCGAACGAGAAACGGTCTGCGGGAGTCGGGTCGTACGCGTCCATGCGGGGCTCCTGGCGAGGTTCGTGGAAGGCGGCGATTGTAGCCGCCGCCGGTACGACTTCGTCGCGCGGCGCGCGCCGAGCAGTGAAAGCCGGACGCGCGTTCGTTTCGGCCGCGCGCGGCGAGTAGCCTCTTCGGCGCCATGCTCAAAGTCCTCGTTCGCGGCGCGTTCGCGCTCTGCATCGTCCTCGGCGCCTGCACGTCTCCGTCCGAAACCACGGTCGCGCCCGGCGCCGACTCGCCCCCCGCGGCGCTCGTCGGTTCGCCCCCGGGCGCACGCGGAGCCGCGCGGCTCGTCCCGCGGCTCGCCGACCGCGTGCTCGCTCTCTACGGCAAGGCGGACTTGCTCGCGGCGCAGGATCTCGCGGCGAAGGAGCTCGTCGAGCGCGTCGCGAGCGGTGCGTGGAGCGACGAGCTCGTCGTCGCCGACAGCCTCGCCGCCGCTGAACTCTGGACCGAGATCTGCCAGTCGGCGGACACTTGGAAGCGGACGCTCGACGCGCTCGCGCCGCTCGATCGCTTGCCGGAGTCGACGCCGTGGGAGCTCGCCGCGACGCTCGAACGGCTGCACGCCTCCGCGTTGCGCAACGGCGGTCGGATCGAGCGCGCGCGAGCGATGACCCGCGCGCTCGGCAACGTGACCGAATGGCAACTGATCGGCCCCTTCGACAACGAGCGCGGCGGCGGGTTCGACGTCGCGTATCCGCCGGAGACTTCGGTCGACCTCGCCGCGACGCTGCCGGGCAAGGAGCGCGAGGTGCAATGGCGCCGCAATCCGGCCGCCGAGCACCCGCTCGGCCGCATCGGCATCGAGCAGCTCGTCCGACCGAACTCGCAGGTCGTCGTCTACCTCGCGACCGCCGTGTCGAGCGCCACTTTGCGCGAGCTCGCGCTGCACGTCGGCTCGTCGTGCGCGGTCAAGGTATTCGTCAACGGACGCGCCGCGCTCGCGCGCAAGGTGCGCCGGCCGTTCCACTCCGATCAAGACGTCGTCGTCGTGCCGCTCCAGGCGGGCACCAACCAACTCGTGGTCAAGCTCGCGATCGAGGAGTGGCCCGATTGGGTGTTCGAGGCGCGCTTCACCGAGCTCGACGGCCGGCCGGCGACCGACGTCGCCGTCGATGCGTCTCGCGCGGCGACTCCGACGCTCGCCGCGATCGAGCCCATGGGCGCCGCGCCGCGCCGCATCGCCGAGACGCTCGCGGCCCGCGCCGACGACGAGCTCGCCGCCCGGCTCGCCGCGTTGCTCGCGCTCCTGCGCGACGGCGAGGACATCGCCTCGAAGCGCAAGATCGAGCTCGCCGAGCATGCCCGCGACCTCGCGCCCGACGACGCGAACGCGCGCTGGCTCGTCGCGTGGGCGCGCCGGCCGTCGGCGATCACGGCGCCGAGCGAACGGCAGGTGCAGCCCGAGCTCGACGCGTTGCACGCGGTCGTCGAGCGCGAGCCGGGGCACGCGCTCGCCTGGTTTTCGCTCGCCGCGTTCTACCTGCAAGCGAATCCGATCCCGTCGCGAGCGCTCGAGTGCGCGTTGCGCGCCCGCGAGGCCGCGCCGAACTCGTTCGCGATCGCGAACACGTGTGCGGCCGCGTTGAGCATGCTCGATCACGACGCGGAGGCGGAGCGCGTCGGCGAGGACGCGCTCGCGCTCGAAGAGGCGCGCACGTCGGCGTCCGCGTTGGTCCGGCTCGCCGAACTCGCGACCGCGCGCGGCGAACGCGACGCGGCGCTCGCGCTGCTCGAACGCGCGTTCGCGGAGCGCCGGAACGTCGGGCCGGTCTTCGACGAGCTCTTGCAGCGCTACGCGGATGCCGGCCGGCTGACGCCCGGCGCCGACGGCCGCGCGTGCGTCGCGTCGCTCGCCGAGTCGCTGTTCGCGTCGTCGCCGTTCGCGTTCGACGCGCGGCTCGCCGTCGCGTTCGTCTACGAGCACTCGGGCGACCTCGTGCGCGCTCGCGAGCACCTCGAGGCCGCGCGCTCGCTCGCGCCCGAGGACGAAGCGCTGCTGCGCGCCGCCGCGACGCTCGCGGTGCGTGAAGGCGACCTCGCGCGCGCCGATCGCGAGCTCGCGGAGCTCCTGCGGCTCGACCCGGGCGACGCGCTCGCCCGCCGGCAACGCGCGTGGCTCGCCGAGAGCTCGCGCGATCCGTTCGAGGAGCCCTATCGCCGCGACGCGCGCGAGCTGGTGAAGGCCGCCGCGCCCGCCGGCGCCGAGAACGAGCCCGTCGCCGTCCTCGATCGCACCGTGGTCTACCGCGTCGGCACCGACGGCGGCGAGTCGCACTACGAGCACCTCGTGCTGCGCGTGCAGAACGCAGGCGGCATCAAGGCGCTCGATCGCTTCGGCCTCCCCTACCCGGCGGGCGCGTCGCTCGAGGTGCGCGAGCTGCGCGTCCTGCGCGCCGACGGCCGCGTCGAGAGCGCACCGCCGCCGCGCCGCGATCAATCGAACGGCTCGTATCGCGTCCGCGTCTACGACGTGCCGCCGCTCTCGGTCGGCGACGTGCTCGACGTCGAGTACCGCGTCGACGAGACCGAGCCCGACGTCTTCGGCGAGTACTTCGGGTTGAGCCACGTCTTCTACTCCGACGCGCCCGATCCGCTCGCGCCGGTCGCGCGTTCCGAGCTCGTCGTGATCGTGCCGCCGGCGATGGAGATCCACGCGGCCGAGCGCAACGCGAGCGGCCTCGAACGTTCGACCGGCGTCGACGAGCAGGGCCGCACCGTGCACCGTTGGGTCGCGAGGAACCTGGTGCGGCCGCCGCTCGAGAGCGCGATGCCGCGGCGCGAGGAATTCGCTCCGCGCGTCGATCTTTCGACGTACGCGAACTGGAACGCGTTCGCGAAGTGGTGGTGGGCGTTGATCGAGGACGAGTTCGTCAGCACTCCCGCGATGAAAGCGAAGGTCGTGGAGCTGACCGCCGGACTCACCTCCGAGCGCGACAAGGTGCGCGCGCTCGCCCGCTTCGTCGGCCAGGAGATCCGCTACAACGCGTGGGAGTTCGGGCCGCACGGCTACCAGCCCTACAGCGCGTCGACGATCTTCGAGCGGCGTTTCGGCGACTGCAAGGACAAGTCGATCCTGCTGGTCGAGCTCCTGAAGCAGATCGGCGTCGAAGCGAATCCGGTGGTGATCAAGGCGGACTACTTCCGGCCCGACGAGCCGCTCGCCGCCGCGATGGTCGAGCACTTCAACCACTGCATCGCGTACGTGAAGCCGACCGCCGACCGACCAGGCTACTACCTCGACGCGACCGCCGATCGCAATCCGATCGAGTACCTGCGCAGCGACGACCAAGGCGCGAACGTGCTCCACGTCGACGCATCGGGCGGCACGGTCCACGCGATCCCGTTCGCTCCGCCTGAGGAGAACGCGCGCTTGCGCAAGTTGCGCGTCGCGCTCGAACCGGACGGCTCGGGCACCGTCGCGTATCGCGACGCGAGCAACGGCGCGTTCGGCGTGCAGTTGCGCTACCAGTTCGGCGGCGAGAAGGGCGACCTCGCGAAGCGCTTCGCGGATTCGGTCGGCGAAGCCTTCGGCAAGGTCGAGGTGCGCCGCGTCGAGACGTCGGCGCTCGAGGACCTCGGCGCGCCCGCGTCGCTCGAAGCGGAGTTCCGCGCGCAGAACCTCTGGACGCGCGAGCCCGACGGCGCGACGCTGCGGCTCGCGTTCGAGCGCTTCGGCCTCGATCGCGTCGCGGTCGAGCCGCCGGACGAGCGCCGCTTCGACGTCGTGCTCGATCGGCCGTTCCTCGAGGATCTCGAGCTCGTCTACGCGCTGCCCGAAGGCGCGCGCGTCGTCGAGCTCCCGCCCGCCGTCGACATCCGCGCGGAAGGGCTGTGCTCGTACTCGCTCTCCGTCGAGCAGCGCGGGAACGAGCTCGCGATCCGTCGCCTCTTCCGTCTGGACGAGCGCCGCATCCCGCTGGCGCGCTACGCCGATTTCCGCGACGCGATGCAGGCGATCCGTCAGGCCGAACAGCGCGCGATCCGCATCCAACCGCCGAGTCCTCGCGAAGCCGGCAAGACCGGAGGTGACAAGTGAGCCGCCCATTCCAGTTCGTGTTCGCGACGCTCTGTGCGCTCGCAACGCTCTCCCTGCCGTCGCGACTTTGCGCGCAGGGCGCCGGCACCGCGATCAGCGCCGTCTCCTCGCCGAGCACGGAACCCGCGCCGAGCGCGGAACCGCCGCGGAGCACTGAGCCGTCGCGGAGCACCGACCCCGCGCCGAGCACGGACCCGTCGCGAAGCACCGCGCCCTCGCAGAGCACGGACGTCGAAGTCGGGGCGCGCGCGCTCGTCGGCGACAACGATCCGCACGCGACCCAGCGCGCGAACGCCGAGCGTTGGCTCGCCCGCGTGCGCGCCGAGCCCGCGCATCCGCTGGTCGAGGCGACGCTGCGGCTCGTGTCGGCGGATCAGGAGCTCTTCGCGTCGACGCCGGAGCTCCGTGACGCCGTGCTCGCGCTCTCGGGCGACGCGATGTCGTTCCGCGCGCGCGGCGAGCTCGCGCGGCTCCAAGCGCGGGTGCGCGCCGGGTCCGCGTCGCTCGAAGGCGAGCCCGTCGACGCGTTCCCCGGCTGGCTCTCGCGGTTTTCCGTGCTCGGCCCGCTCGGTCCGATCGACGATGTCGACGCGGCGCGCAACGAGAGCGCTCGACTCGCCGACCCCGGATTCGACCGCGAGCACGACGGCCTGCTCGGGGCGCGCTTGCGCTGGCAGCAGCGCGTGCGCTCGCCGCTCGAAGCGACGACGCCGCGGCTCGACCTGGTGCTCGGCTCGCGCGAAGGGCACGCGTTGCTCGCGTTCGAGTTCGAGGCCGAGCGCGCGACGGCCGCGTGGCTCGAGATCGACGCGCGCGACGGCCGCGGGTCGTTCGTGTTCGACGTCGCGAGCACGCAGAACGCGCCGTGGACCTTCTCGGCCGCGGATCCGTCGTTCGATTGGACGTTCAACGCCGAGTCGAGCGGTCGCGTCGACTACCGCGCGGGCCCGCGATCCGGACTCGAGCTCGTCCCCGTGCGCGTCGCGCGCGGGGCGAACGTGCTCGTGCTCTCGGTCGCGACCGACGCTGACGCGACGTTCGCGGTGCGCGTGCTCGACGAGCGCGGCGAGCCGCTCGCCGGCCTCCGCCCGGGCCGCTCGTCGAAGCCGCGCGAGTACGACGGCGTCGGTCCGCCGAGCGACACGCAGGTCCGGTCGACCGATTCGATCTCGGTGCTGTCCAAGCTCGAACGCCGCGGGCCGTGCACCGAGGCGGTGCTCGGCGTGCTGACGGTGCTCGACGGCTCCGCCGCCGACGGGCTCGCGCACGTCGAGGCCGCGGTCGCCGCCGCGCCGAACGACGCGGCGCTCGCGTCGCTCTGCGGCACCGTCGTGCGCGACGCGCCGCATCTGCCGGACGCATGGCGGCGCAACCGCGCGCGCGAGCTGTACGCCAAGGCGTTCGAGCTCGAGCCGAGGAGCTACCGCGCCGCGCTCGAGCTCGCGCGCCGGCTCGCGAGCGAGGAAAAGAAGGAGGAGGCGCTGACGAGCTTGATCGCGCTGACCGAGCTCGCGCCCGAGCGCGAGGAGGCGTGGCTCGAGCTGGAGCGCGTCTACGACGACCTCGGGCTCACCGTGCAGGCGGAGCGCTCGCTCGAACACGTCTTCGCGGCGCCCGCGCCCTCTTGGACGGCGTTCGAACGCGCGATCGCGCGCCTCGACGCCGCCGGACGCTCGACCAGCGCCTATCTCGCGCTCGTGCGCGCGGTCGCAGCCGTCGGAGCGACGCAATCGCGCCTCGTGGCGCTCGCGTACCGCGCGCACTCGCTCGGGTTGATCGACGAAGCCGAGCGTTGGCACCGCGCGCGGATCGCGCGCGCCGCGATCGCCGATCCGGTGCTCTCCTACGCGAGCTTCCTGCTCGAGGTCGGGCGGCTCAACGAAGCGGACGCGGCGTTCGCGCGCGCCGCGGAGCTCGCGCCGAGCGATTCGGAGCCCTGGCGGCGGCGCGCGGAGCTCGCTCACCGACTCGGCCGGCACGAGGACGAGCGCGAGGCATTGGTGCGCGTGCTCGCGCTCGAGCCCTCGGATCGCGCTTCCCACGTCAAGCTCCAGGCGCTCGACGCGGAGGGGCCGCTCGCGCCGATCGACGCGCGCCGGCGCGCGCTCGACGAGCGTTCGAAGGCGGCGTACGCGAGCTACGCGCCGGTGCGCTCCGACGAATCGGTCGTGCGCGTGCTCGATTGGTCGGACTCGATCGTGTTCGCGGACGGCGGCTACGAGGCGCTCACGCACACGATCCTGCACCTGCGCGATCTGAAGGCGTGCGAGGCGCACGGCACGCAGCGCTTGCCGGGCGAGGTGCTGAAAGTCGTCACGCGCAAGGCGGACGGCCGCGAGATCGAGCCGATCGAGTCCGAGGGCGAGTACGTGATGCCCGCGCTCGAGCCCGGCGACTTCATCGAGACCGTCACGGTCGATTGGAGTCCGCCTCCGGGCGACGGCGTGGTGCGTTTCCCGCGCTGGCACTTCGCGTCCGTCGACGAGCCCTTCCACCTCTCCCACTACTCGATGACCGCGCCACCGTCGCTCGGTCTCGTCGTCGCGCGGCGTCACTTCGGCGAGCTCGTCGGAGTCGTCGCGCGCGAGGGCGCGAACGGCGACGGCACGTACACGTGGACCTTCGAGTCGCACGACGCGCCGCGGATCGTGCCCGAGCCCGGCGCGCCGCCGCCCGAGCGCTTCCTGCCGAACGTCGAGTTCGGCATGCGCCCGAACGTCGACCGCCTCGCGGCCGCGCTCGCATCGTTCGCCGCCGTCAGCGCCCGCGTCACTCCGCCGATCGAGCAGGCGTGCCGCGAGGCGCTCGCCGGGCTCGCCGGGTCCAACGGCGCCGCGAACCCGGCGAGCGAGGACGCCCGAGCGCGCGCTCTCTACGCGTGGGTCGCGCGCAACCTCGACCGCCGCAACGCCGGCACGTTCGCGTCCGCCGCGTGCGCGCTCGCGACGCGCGACGGCAATCCGGTGTGGCTTTTCTCGGCGCTGCTCGACGCCGCGGGGATCGAGCACGAGATCGTGTTCTCGCGCGACCAGGATCCGGCGGCGGATCTCGAGAAGCAGGACGAGTTCTTCGACGTCAGCCGTTGGCTCGGGCGCATGCTCGTGCACGTCCGACCGAAGGATGGTCCGGAAGCCTGGTGCGATCCGTCGTCGAAGACGCTGCCCTACGGCAAGACGATCGGGCAGGCGCCGCGCGCGGAGTGCTTCGGCACGCGCACGCGCCGCTTCCTCTCGATGCCCGACCTGCCGCTGATCGACCGCGTCGGTCAACGGATCGAGCTCGACGTCCAAGTCGCGGCGGATCGCTCGGCGGAGGTCGCCATCTCGTTCCTGTTGACCGGCAACGTCGCGTTCGCGCAGAAGGAGAGCTTCCGCGACATGCCGACGGCGCAGCGCAAGCGCACCGCGACGCAGGTCGCCGCGAGCTTGGTGCCGAACTTCGACCTCGCGAGCTTCGAGTTCGCGAACGTCGACGGCGACGACTTGCCGCTGATCTTCACGATGAAGGGCAGGGTCAAGCGCTTCCTCGACGACGCGAACGGCGAGCTGTCGGCGAGCTTCCCGCTGCCGCCTCTCGATCTCGCGAGCCAACTGACCGGCGGCGAAGGCGCGCGCAGACTCCCCTACTACCTCGGCGGCGCGTTCGTGACGTCGGCGGAGGTGCGGCTCGAGCTCCCCGAAGGCGTGACGCTCGACGGCGACGGCCCGCAAGGCGCGCTCGCGTTCGGCGACGGCACGTACACGCTGACGACGCGGCCCGCGGACGGCGAGCGGAAGTGGGTGCTGCGGCGAGCGCTCGCGGTGCCGCCGTTCCTGATCCCGAAGGAGCGCTACGAGACGTTCGTGCAGTTCGCGAGCGCGGTCGACGAGCTCGAGCGCGCGCGGATCAGGTTCCGGCGCTGACGCCGCTCATCGCGCACGCCAGACGCTCTTCCGTGGCGTCGGCGCGCGCGACGTCGTCGACGATCCGGCCCTCGCAGAGCACCAGGACGCGCGTCGCGAGCTCGAGGAGCTCGGGCAGGTCCGAAGTCGCGAAGAGGACCGCGCGACCGCTCGCGGCGACGCTGCGGACGAGCTCGTGCAGCTCGTGCTTCGCGCCGACGTCGACGCCGCGCGTCGGTTCGTCGAGCAAGAGCAACGCGAGGTCGCGTTCCAGCGTCCGACAGAAGATCACCTTCTGCTGATTGCCGCCCGACAGCGTCGCGACCGGCGCTTCGAGCGACGCGTACTGCGTGCCGAGGCGCGCGAGCGACTCGCCCGCCGCCTCGGCCTCGCGAGCGCGCGCGAGCCAACCGAGCCGCGCGAAACGCCGTTCGAGCCCGAGCGACCAATTCGCGCGTACACCGAGCGCGGCGACCAGCCCCTGGCGCTTGCGATCCTCGGGCACGAGCCCGATCCGCGCCGCGAGCGCCGCGCGCACATCGCCTTGCGGCACGCGCCGGCCCTCGACCGTCACCTCGCCGCGCGCGTCCGGATCGAGGCCGAACAACGCTTCGAGGAGCGGCGTGCGGCCCGCGCCGACCAGCCCGGCGAGACCGACGAGCTCGCCCGCGCGGACGTCGAACGAAACGCCGGCGAGCCCGCGCGGCGAGACGAGGTCGCGCACCGAGAGCACGAGCGGCGCATCGGCGACGGCGCCGCTCGCTCGCGTGCGCGCGAGCGGCCGACCGATCATCGACCGGATCAGCGCGTCCTCGTCGGCCTCGCCGCGCTTGAACGCTCGGACGAATGCGCCGTCGCGCAGCACCGAGACGTGATCGGCGATCGCGAGGACCTCGGACAGGCGATGCGAGACCCAGAGCACGGTCGCGCCCGCGGCGGCGAGCGCGCGCACGCGGGCGCAGAGGTCGCTCGCCTCGCGCTCGTCGAGCGCGGCGGTCGCTTCGTCGAACACGAGCACGCGCGCGCCGCGATCGAGCACGGCGGCGATCGACACCAACGTGCGGGCGGCGACCGAGAGCTCGCCGACGCGCCGACTTGGATCGACGTCGAGCCCGAGTTCGGTGAGCGCCGCGCGCGCCCGCGCCTCGCACGCGCCGCGGCGGACCCAGCCGGCGACGCGCGGCAGTCGCCCGAGCGCGAAATTCTCGGCGATGGAGAGGTCGGGACAGAGCGCGAGCTCCTGGTGGACCATCGCGACGCCCGCGGCGAGCGCTTGCGCCGGCGACGCGAAGCGCACGACGCGGCCGTCGAGCCGGAGCTCACCCGCGTCGGCGACGTGCACGCCGGCGAGGAGCTTCGCGAGCGTCGACTTGCCGGCGCCGTTCTCGCCGACGAGCGCGTGCACCTCGCCCTCGAGCGCGGTCAGCGAGACGCCGCGGAGCGCGTGCACGCCGCCGAAGCTCTTCTCGACCCACCGGAACTCGACGCGCGGCGTGCTCACGCGCGAGAGCGTGCTCTCGACCGCGGCCTAGCGCAACTCCTCGGCGTGGATCACGCGTCCGCTCGCCGTCGCGTCGAACGCGAGCCGGACGAGCGCTCGCGCGAGGTCGGGTCCGCGGATCGAGCGGTAGCGGTCGCTGAGCCGTCGCGCGCCGAGCAGGCCGGCAAGCGCGAGCAGCGCGTCCCCCGTCGCGGCCCCGAGCGTCTCGCCGACGCGCCGTTCCTCGCGATCGGGACCGGTGATGAAGCTCGGCCGCACCAGCGTCCAATCGCCGAGCGCTTCGCGCACCGTCGACTCGATCCGCCAGCGCGACGAGCGGTACGGATTGCGCGTCCCCGGCGCGGTCCCGATCGACGAGAGGAAGACGAAGCGCGGCTCGCGCGCGAGCGCGGCGGCGGCGTGGACGAGCTCGGTCGTCAGCGCGACGTCGACCGACTCGTAGCTCGGCTTGCGATCGCTCGCGCTCCGAGATTCGCGTCGCGCGCGCGCCCACGTCGTGCCGAGCAGCGCGAAGACGTGCGTCGGTCGCAGCTCGGCGAGGCGCCGCTCGAACGCACGCTCGCCCCACGGCGTCGAATCGACCTCGGCGCCGAGTTCGCGGAACGCGCGCGACCAGCGCTCGAACTCGCGCGATTCGCGGCGCACGTGGGCGACGGTGCGCACGCCGCGCGCTCGCAGCTCGCGCACCACGCTGCGGCCGGTGTAGCCGGTCGCTCCGGCGACGAACGCGAGCTCTTCTGCGGGCATCGCGACACTCTACGGCTCCGGCGCGGCGTCGGATGCACGCGGCGCGGACGCCGGACGCACGCGCGGGCGCGCGAACGATCGCCGCGGGCTCTTCCGCCGCTACGAAGATCGCTTCCTCGATCTCTTCCGCAAGGCGGATCGAGGCGTCGGCGCGCAACTCAGCGCGCGAGCCACTGCTTCCACTTCTCGGCCCACGCGTCGACGTCGGCGCGGGTGACGCGAGCGAGCGGATCGACGAGACGCGGCTCCGGCGGCGACTTGCGGTCGAGCGCGTGCTCGACCAGGAGCTCGACGGAACGGTAGCCCCAACCGAAGCAATCCTGCGCGAGCAGCACGTCGACGTGACCGCTCTTCAGGTATTCGAGCTCCGCCGGCAGCGCGTCGACCGACACCACCTTGACCTCGCCGGGGTTCCACTTCAGCGCGCCGCGCGTGAACAGCGGCCACCCGCCGATCAACGCCCACCCCTGGATCTCCGGATGCGTCGATTGCGCGCGAGCGAGCGCCTCGGCGGCCTGCTCGGGCGTCTCGGGGTGATAGAAGACGCCGTCGTCCAGCAGCTTCATCTCCGGGTACTTCGCGAGCTCGGCTTTCACGCCCGCGACGCGCTTCTGCAAGTTCGGGGCGGTCGCGTTGCCGGCGAGGATCGCGATCGTGCCGCGCTCGCCGAGCGACTGCGCGAGTTCACGCAGCACCGCGGCGCCGCACGCCTCGTCGTCGGCGCCGTAGAACGCGAAGCGCTTCGAGCGCGGCGCGTCGGAGTCGAAACAGACGACTGCACTACCCAGTTCCACCGCTTTGTCGATTGCGGCATTGCAGGTGTTCGCATCCGAACACGAGACCGCGATGCCGGAGGCTCCAGCCCGCGCGAGCAACTCGATCGCCGCGGCTTGCTTCTCTGCACTTTCTTCAGGCGGAGTCTGGAAATCGAGCACGATCGAGACGCCGCGGCGAAGCGAGAGCTCCTTCGCCGCCGCCTTCGCTCCGGCGTGCGCGGCCTGGAACACGGGATTCGACTGGCTCTTCGCGACGATGCCGATCACGAGCGACGTGTCGCCGTCGGCGCCTGGCTTGGCGCAAGCGAGGAACGCAGCGAGCATCGACACGAGCAGGATTCGATTCATGGTGTGAAGCGCGGCGCGCGCCTTGCTCGGAGTCTAGTGAGTTCCGTCGCGCTGTGCGTACTCGGCAGGAACAGTTGCGTACGCATCCGCGCCGGCGAACCGAACCGAGCGCGTGGGGACTCTTGGGCTTTGCCCTTTCAACTGCTCGCGCGTCTCTGACTTCAGGAGTTCGACATGTCCCTCTTCGCCCTCATCCTCGCGACCTCCGCCTTGCAGGCGTCGGTCGGCACCACCGCCCCTCACCAAGGCGGGCCCACGCACCAACCTCCGACCCCGAGAGACTTCCGGGTCGAAGTGCTCGCCGCCAACGACCTCGGCATGCACTGCATGGATCGCGAGTTCTCGATCTTCTCGATCCTGCCGCCGTTCAACGTCGTGCGCGCGCAGGTCGTGCAACCGACGGATTCTCCGAAGCCCAAGCTGCTCGACGATTCGTTGATCGAGGTCACCTACCAACCGGTGACCGACCCGCGCGGCTCGCGCAACTCGACGAGCTTCGGCAAGACCGACTTCTGGCAGCACGCCTTCGGCCTCTTCGGCGCATTGCTGCCGCAGGGCATGGGCTTGACCGGGCTCTACATGCCGGCGGAAGCGCCGACGCCGGGTCCGCAGCCGATGACCTACGAGCCCGCGACCAAGAGCTGGATCGCGTTCGGCATCCCGATCACGCCGATCGACGACGCCGGCCGGACCAACACCTATCCGTTGCTGCGCGTCGTCGCGCGCTGGAAGGCGAGCCATCAGCCGCTCGCGTACCTCGACGTCGTGGTGCCCGTCGCGCAGGAGACCGATTGCTCGAACTGTCACGCCACCGGCGGCATGGCGGCGTCCGGAGGCTCGGTGCTCTGGTCGAACGATCCCGACCTCGAGCGCCAGACCAAGTTCAACGTGCTCGAGCTCCACGACTTCGCGCAGGGCACGAACCTGATGGCCGCGCAGCCGGTGCTGTGCGCGTCGTGTCACTACTCGCCCGCGCTCGACTTGGCCGGCAGCGGACCGCAAGGCGGCCAGATCGGGCACGTCACCTTCTCGGCGGCGATGCACGAGTACCACGGCGAGCTCGTCGACGGCCAAGGCGCGCCGGTGTTCCCGCACAACGGCACCGCGGATCAAACGTGCTACCAATGCCACCCCGGTGCGATCACGCAGTGCGCGCGTGGCGCGATGAAGACCGGCGGCATGGAGTGCCTCGATTGTCACGGCGACATGCTCTCGGTCGGTGGGACGTATCCGCTGCTCCCCGGCGGCTCGATCGACGGCACGAACGACGGCCTGCCGCGCCGGCCGTGGAAGGATCTACCGCGTTGCCAGTCGTGTCACACCGGTGACGCGGTCTCGCACCTGTCGGGAACCGGTTACGTGCTCGCGCCCGACGGCATCCGCCTGAAGCAGGCGTACAAGACCGCCGACAACTCGGCGTCTTCGATCCTCGCGACCAACAAGCGCTTCGCGGAGAACACCAACAAGCTCTACCGCTTCAGCGCAGGCCACGGGAACTTGAGCTGCGAGAACTGCCACGGTTCGACGCACGCGGAGTGGCCGAACGCCGACGCGCTCGCGAACGACAACATCGCGGCGACGCAGCTGCAAGGACACTCGGGCGTCGTGATCGAGTGCTCGACGTGCCACCTGCCGAACACGCTGCCCGCGCAGACGATGCAGGGGCCGCACGGCATGCACGTGGTCGCCGACTCGCGCTTCTATCACGACGAGAGCGGGCACGAGCACCTCTACGAGCAGAACCCGAACGCCTGCAAGACCTGCCACGGCACGAACCTCAACGGCACCGCGCTCTCGCGCGCGGCGGCGAACCGCACGTTCGTGACCAGCGAGGGCACCTTCCACGTCACGAAGGGCCAGGCGATCGGCTGCGCGCTCTGCCACGACAAGCCCTGACGCTCGCGGGCGCTTCGGCGCTACTTCGTCACGCTCGAATCCCTCTCTCTCCCTCCGGTCGCGCCGCGGGCACTTTGCCGCGGCGCGCTTGCGTGCATCGACCGATGCCTCAGCGGCGCGCGCCGGCCATGCGATCGATCGCAACCGCGACGACGATCGCGAGGCCGAGGATGATCTTCGAGTACTCCTTCGACACGGCGAACTCGAGGAGCCCGAGGTCGACGCGCTTGACGACGTCGATGCCGTTCTCGATCAGCTTGATCAAGAGCGCGCCGAGGAACGCGCCGAGCGCGGTGCCGCGGCCGCCGGAGAGACCCGCGCCGCCGACGACCGCCGCGGCGATCACCGCGAGCTCGAGCCCCTCGCCGGTCGCGGTGTTCGCGGACTGATAGAAACCGGTCGACACGAAGCCCGCGAGTCCCGCTGCGAGCCCGGCGAGCACGTACACACGGAGCTTGACGCGCCCGACCGCGATCCCCGCATAGCGCGCCGCCTCCTCGTTGCCGCCGACGGCGTACACCTCGCGTCCCCACACGGTTCGCGCGAGGAAGAGCCACGCGCAGAGCGCCGCGCCGAGCATCACCGCGATCGGCACGGGCTGCAGGAACGCGCCCGCGAAGTCGACGCGCGCTCCGACGCCGTCCTCGGTGAACGCGCGCGGCAGCGAGCGACCGATGCTCGGCAACGTCTTCTCCTCGACGGCCACCAACGCGAGCCCGCGGAAGATCGAAAGCGTCCCGAGCGTCGCGATGAACGGATGCAGTCGCAAACCGACGATCAACAGTCCGTTGACCAGCCCGCACGCGGCGCCGACGCCGAGCGCGACGCCCAGCGCGAGCGGCAGGACCAGGCCGGCGGGCGCAGCGACGTCGAGACGCTCGGTGATCGCGGCGGTCGCGAGCGCGGAGAGCGCGAACACCGAGCCGACCGACACGTCGATGCCGCCCGACACGATCACGACGGTCGCGCCGAGCGCGAGGATCGCGACCCACGACATCGGCACGAGCACGTTGGCGAGCAGGTTTTCGGCGCGCAGGAAGTTGTTGACCTCGCTGCCGCGCACGTGGATCGTGTCGGCGGTGAGCGTCAGGCCGACGCCGAGCGCCAAAATCGCGACGACGAGCCCGAGCTCGCTCCACCGACCTCCGCCGCGCTTCGCCGCCATGCGCAGAGCGAGCGCAATCCCGACCCGGTTGTCAACTCGGGGAGACTCGACGTTGGGGCCGAGCCTCGCCGATGGGTACGCTCTCCGCCCGATGCCCGACCTCGAGCTCGTCGCCCACCGCGGCCTCGCCGCGCGCTTCCCGGAGAACACGCTCACGGCGTTCGATGCCGCGTTGCAGGCGGGCGCGCGCCGGCTCGAGACCGACGTGCAGCTCAGCCAAGACGGCGTGCCGTTCCTCTTCCACGATCGCTTGCTGAAGCGGCTGACCGGCCTCGCGGGTTCGCTCCACGAGCGCACCGAGCTCGAACTCACGTCGATCGCCGCCGCGCACCGCGAACGCTTCGGCCAACGCTTCGCACGCGAGCACGTCGCGCGCCTCGACGAGCTGGTCGAGCTCGTGCGGCTGCGCACCGACGTTCAGGTCTTCGTCGAGCTGAAGCGCGCGTCGCTGGAGCACTTCGGCATCGAAGCGGTGCTCGAGCGCGTGCTCCGCGTGATCGAGCCGCTCGGCGAGCGCGCGTCGCTGATCTCCTTCTCGCTGCCGGCGTTGCTCGCGGCGCGTCGCGTGACTCCGCTCGCGCTCGGCGCGGTCTTCGATCGCTGGGAAGAGCGCATGGACCGCGCTGTGACCGAACTCGCGCCCGAGTACGTCTTCTGCGACCTCGAAGGCCTGCCGGCGAGCGGCGAGCTCGCGCATCGAGGCGCGCGCGTCGTGATCTACGAGGTCGGCGACGGCGCGACGGCGAAGGCGCTCGCCGCGCGCGGTGTCGAGCTCGTCGAGAGCTTCGACGTCGAGAAGCTCGCCAAAGAGCTCGCGTGAGCGTCGAGCACGACTACGACCTGGTCGTGATCGGCGGCGGCATCCACGGCGTCGGCGTCGCGCAAGCGAGCGCCGCGGCCGGCCAGCGCACGCTGCTGGTCGAGGAGCGCGCGCTCGCCGCCGGCACGTCGTCGCGTTCGTCGAAACTGATCCACGGAGGGCTGCGCTACCTCGAAAGCGGCCAATGGCAGCTCGTGCGCGAGTCGCTCGCCGAGCGCAATCTGCTGCTCGCGCTCGCGCCGAAGCTGGTCGAGCTCGTCCCGTTCGTGCTGCCGATCTACGCCGACGGCCAGCGCCGTCCGTGGCAGATCCGCGCCGGGCTCTCGATCTACGCCGCGCTCGCGAACCTGAAGCGTGAGGCGCTCTTCCAACGCTTGCCGCGACGCGAGTGGCGCGAGCTCGACGGGCTCGAGCCGAACGGACTGGAGGCCGTGTTCCGCTATCACGACGGCCGCACCGACGACGCGGCGCTCGTGCGCGCGGTCGCGCGCTCGGCCGAGCGACTCGGCGCCGAGCTCGCGGTCGGCACGCGGCTCGTCGCGGGAAGGCGCGAGGGCGAGAGCTGGGTGCTCGATCTCGCGTCCGCCACCGGAGAGCGCAGCGTGCGCGCGTGTTGCGTCGTCAACGCCGCGGGTCCGTGGATCGATCAGGTGTCCGGTCGGCTGCGTCCGATCCCGCCGCGGCCGCGCGTCGAGCTGGTCGCGGGCACGCACGTCGAGCTCGACGGCACGCTCCAGCACGGCGTCTACTACACCGAGGCGTCCGACGGCCGCGGGGTCTTCCACGTGCCGTGGAAGGGTCGCGTGTTGGTCGGCACGACCGAGACGCCGTATCGGGGCAGGCCCGAGGAGCTCGCGCCAACCGACGCCGAGGTCGAGTACCTGCTCGCGACGCATCGTCGGCACTTCCCCACGCGCGACCCGAAGCTCGTCGCGAGCTGGGCCGGCGCGCGCGTGCTGCCGTTCGCGAGCTCGCGCTCGTTCGACCGACCGCGCGAAGTGCATTTCGTGTTCGACACGCCGCAGCGACCGAGCTTCGTCGCGATCTACGGCGGCAAGCTCACCGGCTATCGCCTGACCGCGGAGAAGGCGCTGCAGTTCCTCGCGCTGACGCTGCCGCCGAAATCGCCGATCGCGCGCACGAGCGAACTCCCGCTCGAACCGGCCGACTAGAGCTCGACGAGCAAGAGCTCGGAGCGCGGCGCAAGCGACGACGAGCCCGACATCCGGGCCGCGCGTGAGTCGATAGGCGCGGCGCCAGCGCCGGGCACCCCGCAGGCGGTCGTCACCAGACACAGGCTCGCCAACGCGTCGCGGAGCGAGGGCGACATCGGCGTCGGGCGTCGCGAAGTCGACCGCGGCGTCATGTCCAGCGACGGCGACCTCGAAGTCGACTCGAGCGGAGGCGACCTCGACGCGAAGGCCCGCGATGCCTCGAACGAGCGGTGGATTCGGCTCCGCGGTGCCGCCATACTCCGGCGCGATGAGCTCGTCCCTCTCGAAGCGCGTCCTGCTCGCGGCGATCGTCGGTGCGGGGCTCGGCGCGCTCGCATTCCGCTTCGTCGGGCCGACCGTCGGCGTCGCGGCGGACGCGATGAGCGACGGCCAACGTTGGCTCGCCGGGCTCGTCAAGTACGCGATCGGGCCTCTCGGGCAGATCTTCCTGCGACTGCTGTTCATGCTGGTCGCGCCGCTGCTGTTCGCCGCGCTCGCGCTCGGCATCGCGGGCTTGAAGGATCTGAAGAGCCTCGGTCGGCTCGGCCTGAAGACGCTCGCGTACACGGTCACCGTCTCCGCGATCGCGGTCCTGCTCGGCGTGACCCTGGTGCAAGTGCTCCAACCCGGCGCGGGCGTCGATCCCGCGATGCGCGAGCGCATGCTCGCCGGCGCCGCGGAGCGCGCGGCCTCGGTCACCGGCGGCGGACCGGTGAAGACCGGGGTCGAGCTCTTCGTCCAGATGGTGCCCGACAACGTCTTCAAAACGACCGCGAACGGCGACTACCTCGCGCTGATGATCTTCGCGCTCTTCTTCGGCGTCGGGATGGTGCTCGTGAAGAGCCCGAAGGTCGACGCACTGCGCGACGCGCTCGAAGGTCTCTACGAAGTGATGATGAAGCTGATCGCGATCGTGATCGGCTTCGCGCCGATCGGCGTGTTCGCGCTGATGTTCACGCTCACCGCGCAGCTCGGGTACGAGGTGCTGTCGTTGCTCGCGGGGTACGTCGGCGTCGTGCTGCTCGGACTCGCGCTGCACCAGTTCGTCGTCTACTCGCTCGCCGTCAAGTACCTCGGCGGGATGCGCCCGCTGCGCTTCTTCCGCGACATCCAGGAGGCGATGGTCACCGCGTTCTCGACCGCGTCGTCGAACGCGACGCTTCCGACCGCGCTGCGGGTCGCCGAGGAGAAGCTGAAGCTCCCTCACCACGTCAGCCGCTTCGTCCTGACGCTCGGCTCGACCGCCAACCAGAACGGCACCGCGCTCTTCGAGGGCGTGACCGTGCTCTTCCTCGCGCAGTTCTACGGCGTCCACCTCGAGCTCTCGCAGCAGATCATGGTCGTCGCGGTGTGCGTGCTCGGCGGGATCGGCACCGCCGGAGTGCCGTCGGGCTCGCTGCCGGTGATCGCGTTGATCCTCGGCATGATCGGCGTGCCCGTCGAGGGCGTCGGGATCATCGTCGGCGTCAACGGCTTCCTCGACATGTGCCGCACCACGCTCAACGTCACCGGCGACCTCGCCGCGGCGGTCGTCGTCGCGCGCGGCGAGCCCGTCGAGCCCGGAGATGCACGTGCATGAAGCACGAACGCGAGCGGCACTTCGTGACCGCGCCGGTCGGCTCGTTCTTCGGCTATCGGCCCGGTCCGCGCGACGCGCACCACGCGCGCGTCAGTCTCGAGCCGCGGCGCGAGTTCCTGCAAGGCCAGGATCGCGTCCACGGCGGCATCCTCGCGTCGCTCGCGGACACGACGGCGGTGTGGCTCGTCTATCCCGAGCTCGACCGTGGCCGCTCGCTGACGAGCATCGAGTTCAAGCTCAACTTCTTGCGCCCGGCGACGCTCGCGGGCGGAGAGCTCGTCGCCGACGCGACGCTGGTGAAGCTCGGCCGGACGATCGCGCTCGTCGACGTCGCGGTCGCGCAGGGCGGCGAGCTGGTCGCCAAGGGGCTGTTCACCTACTTGGTGATCGAGCCTCCCGCCGCGCGGGCGTGACGTCGATCGCGCGGTGAACGCAATCTACCGGCGACGTCGATCCGCAACGCGTTCGAGAGTCGAGCGCCTCGCCGCAGCGGCTGCTGACGCCGGCGCGGAACCACTCGTGGAAGCGCCCCGTCGCGCCGGGGCGAGCGACACCGACCCCAAGTCGATCGTCACGACGGCAGGCGCGTGCCCTCGGTCTTCGTCGACGCGGCGAACAGCTCGGTCAACCTCGTGGTCAACGGCCACGACCGGCCGTCGCCGATCACGCGCTTGTCGCATTCGACGACCGCGGCGAGCTCGCCCATCGTGCCGGTCGTGAACATTTCGTCGGCGGCGTAGACCTCGGAGAGCGAGATGCGTCGCTCGAAAGTCGGGATGCCGGCGCCGCGCGAGAGCTCGAGCACCGTCGCGCGCGTGATGCCGGGCAAGCACGAGTCCGCGGTCGGCGTGTGGAGCTCGCCGCGGCGGACGAGGAACACGTTGGTCGCGTTCGTCTCCGAGAGGAAGCCGTCGACATCGAGCATCAGCGCGTCGTCGACCCCCGCGTTCTCGGCCTCGATCTTGGCGAGGATGTTGTTGATCAGGTTGTTGTGGTGGATCTTCGAGTCGATGCACTGCGGCGAGTTGCGCCGCCACGACGAAGTCACGAGCCGGATGCCTCGCTTGTCGTAGACGGGCGCTTTCCATTCGGCGAGCACGATCAAGCAGCAACCCGACTGGTTGTTCTTGGTGCTCATGCCGCTGGTCACCTTCTCGCCGCGCGTCAGGGTCAACCGGATGTGCGCGCCGTCGCGCATCCCGTTCGCCGCGAGCGTCTCGAAGATCGCGCGCTCGACCGCGACGCGCGTCGGCACGCCGACGAACGCCATCGCTTTCGCGGACGCGAAGAGCCGATCGAGGTGCGCGTCGAGCTTGAACACGCGTCCGTCGTAGACGCGCAAGCCCTCCCACACCGCGTCGCCGCCTTGCACAGAGCTGTCGAAGACGGAAACCTTCGCGTCGGCGCGCGGCACGAGCTTGCCGCCGACGTGGACGACGAGCGACGCATTGCGCGGATCGGGGAGCTTCGGATTCATCGCGCGGCCTCCGCCTTGAGCGCGAGCGCTGCGAGGCGCTCGTAGTACGGCTGGCATTCCTCGAGCAGCGGTCCGAGCCTGCGCGGGAACGGCGCCTGTTTCTTCTTGTAGGTCTGGAAACCCGTCGAGGTGTGCACGTTGGCGTACCAGTGCTTCGCCCAGCAACCGTCCTCCGGTCGCGAACCCGGCTTCCACCTCAGCATGCGCTCTTGGAAGCGCAGCCCGAGCCGTCCGCAGAGTTGCGTGAGCACGCCGCGCGGATCGAGCAGGATCTCTCGCGCTTCGAGCACCGTCGGCTCCTGGCCGAGCGCGACGAGCTGGTCGTAGAGCTCGCACTGCGCCCGATAGCCGGTATCCGCGAGCGTCGGCGTCGCGAGGTTCTGCGCGAGCGACGGCAGCATCTCGCCGGGATCGCGCGTCAGGATCACGTTCGCGGTGTGCGCCATGAACCCGCGGTCGAGTTCGACCAAGTGGTGCGCCATCTGCTTGAACAACACCACAGGCTTCTCGCACGGCCCGAGGATCACGCGCTCGACCACGCGCGCTCCGTTCGAGTCCTGCCACGCGAGCACTTCGGTGCGCCCGGGGTGTTCGGCGCCGGAGACTCGCAGATAGTGCGAGTACAGCGGCTCGTCGACCACGCGCGTATCGGTGCGCTGGGCGAAGGAGTACATCAGTGCGGTCGAGACGTTGCGCGGACCGGACCAGAGGTTGATCCGGAGCACACCGTCGGGCTTGAATCGTTGCGGCATCGGGGCGTAGCTCGACGCCGAGTGCGGCGAATCGAGCGCCAGACTCTACCGCACAGGACTTCCAACCCAACCAAGGACACGCGACGTGATCGTCACCACCACCCCCAGCATCGAAGGCCGTCCGATCCAGGCGTACAAGGGCATCGTCACCGGAGAGGCGATCCTCGGCGCGAACGTCTTCCGCGACATCTTCGCGGGCATCCGCGACATCGTCGGCGGTCGATCGGCGTCGTACGAGAAAGTGCTCGCCGAAGCGCGACGGACCGCGATCGACGAGCTCGCGGAGCGCGCGTCGGCGCTCGGTGCGAACGCGGTCGTCGGCGTCGACCTCGACTACGAGGCGCTCGGTGTCGCCAACGGAATGCTGATGGTCTCCGCGAGCTGGACGGCGGTGCTCGTTTGAGCGCGCCGATCCTGGTCGTCACGTCGGTCGAGGCGCTCGGTCGCCCGATTCGCGA
Organism: Planctomycetota bacterium; assembly: GCA_016220085.1. GTDB lineage: Bacteria > Planctomycetota > UBA1135 > UBA1135 > JACRIN01. The sequence goes on along the minus strand of JACRIN010000057.1, from coordinate 13,529 downwards.
GCCGAAAGGCCTGGTCGTCGGCCACGCCGTCGTCATGGTCGAGATCCCCGAGGACGAGGAGGAGGAGGACCAGGACGTCGAAACGGCGCCGGGCGGCATGCGCGTCGGCACCTACGAACGCGCGCTGCTGCGAGCTCGCACCGCGGCGCTCGCCGAGCTCCTCGCCGATGCACGCCGCGTCGGCGCGAATGCCGTCGTCGACACGCGTCTGCAGCTCGGCGAGGTCTCCGAGAGCAGCGAGGCGGCGGTGTTCGCGTCGTTCACCGGTACCGCGCTCGTGATCTGACTGCGCTCTGGATTCGCTCGTCGCCGCCGAGTAGATACTCACGCACCGACGCACGCCGCCGGACCGCATGGCCAAAGCAGCCTCCTCGTCCGCTTCGTCAGGCGACGCCCCGAGCTGGGGCCTCGCGTTCCTGCGTCTCTACGTCGGCTGGGTGCTGATGAGCGCCGGCTACGCGAAGGTCGTCGCGGACACCGGCGCGGATTTCGTGACGGCGCAGAGCGCACGCATCGCCGCGTCGCCGAACTGGTACCGCTGGTTCGGCGAGGACGTCGTGCTCGCGAACGCGGGGCTCTTCGCGTTCCTGATCCAATGGGGCGAGCTCGTCGGCGGCGTGCTGCTGTTCCTCGGCGCGCTGACGCGACCGGTCGGCATCGCGGTCGCGTTCATGATGGTGAACTTCTACTTCTGCGGCCCGGTCGGCCAGCAGGGCTACGTGCTCTTGATGCTCGTGACCGCACTGGCCTGCGCGATCTCGCGGGCCGGCCATCGCATGGGCCTCGACGGCTGGGTCGGCGAGAGCCTGCCGCGCGCCGTCACCTGGTAGGCGACCCACCTGGTAGGCGACGCGGATCAGCGCTCGACCGGCCGAATCGCGAGGTCGCCGCGGATCACGAGCTGGCACCCCAGGCGCGCGCCGGCGACGTCGGTGCACATCGCGACGGTCTCCCGCTCGTCCGCGCTCGGCGGGTCGACGTGCTCGGCACCGGTCTCGATCGTCAGGCAGCACGTGCCGCAGCTCCCGACCGTGCACCCGAACTCGTGCGGCGCGGCGTTCTGCTCGCAGAAGTCGAGGAAGCGGGTTCCGGCGGGGACGTCGTGGGTCTCGCCGGTGACGAGGAAGGTGAGCTTGGGCATGGCTGCGGGGGCTAGGCGGACATCGACGCGAGGAATCGGAGTGCAGCAGTTTACGCGAGGGTTCGATTTCGGCAAGGACGCGGGAGCCGCCTCCACGCGTTAGGATCCGCCGCGCTCGCCACCCGCCGTCCGCCGCATTCGTCCGAAGCCGTCGTCCGCAGCCGTTCGCCTCCGCATGACCCCGTCGCTCCCCGCTCGACCGCACCCGGGCTTCGGGACCGGCACCGAGCTCTGGCTCTTCCGCCACGGCGAAGTCCACGCGGACTGGCACGGCCGGGCGTACGGTGGGATGGACGTGCCGCTCTCCGAGCGCGGCATCGCCGACACCGCCGAGCGCGTGCGCGACTTCGGCGCGCTGCCGTTCCGCAAGGTGATCTCGTCGAACCTGGCGCGCGCGCGACGCCTCGGTGAAGGCCTCGCCGAGGTGCGCGGGCTCGACCTCGAGGTCACCGCCGAGCTTGCGGAGATCCAGCGCGGCGAGTGGGCCGGCAAGTCGATCCAGAAGCTCTACGAATCCGAGCCCGACACCGTCGCCGGCTACTTCGCCGACCCTTGGAGCTTCGCGATCCCGAAGGGCGAGAACGATCGCGACGTGTTCCTGCGCGCGTGGCCCGCGGTCGAACGCGCGGTGCGCGCCGGCGCGGGCGGGCTCGTCGCCGTCACCAGCCACTACAACGTGATCCGCGTGCTGACCGCGTACCTGCTCGGCCTCGAGCCTCGCGATTCGTTCCGCATTCGCGTCGATCTGTCGTGCGCGGTCGCGCTGCGCGACGAACGGACCGGTTGGCGGTTGCTGCGCTCGAACGTGCGCACGCCCGACGGCGCTCGCGGATGATGCGCGTCCTGTTCGTCTCCCCCGTCGTGCCCTGGCCGCCGGAGTCTGGGGGCCGGATGCGCACGTTCAATCTGCTCAAGGCGCTCGGCTCGAGTGTCGAGCTGCACCTGCGCGCCGTGCTCGAGCCCGATCAGGACGAGCACGCGCTCGATCCGCTGCGACCGTTCTGCGCGAGCGCGATGGGGTTCGAGCGCGCGCGACCGAGCCACCTCGAGCGCTGGCGTCGCGCGCGGATCGAACGCTGGTTCCATTCCGACGCGCTGCAAGCGAAGCTCGCGCAGGATCTCGACGGCGGACACTTCGATCTCGTGCACCTCGACGAGCTCCTGCTCGCGCGCGTGCTTCCCGACGACGCGCGCGTGCCGGTCGTCGTGCACCACCACAAGCTCGACACGGTGCTGCACGAGCTCCTGCCGCGCCGCGCGCCGTTCGTGAAGCGATTCGACGTCTGGAAGCTCCATCGCCTCGAGGGCGAAGCGGCCCGCCGTTTTCGCCACCACGTCGTCTGCAGCGCCGACGACGCCGCGATCCTCGCCGAGCGGCATCCCGGGCTCACGCTCGGAGTCGTCGAGTCCGGCTTCGATCCCGAGTACTTCCACCCGAGCGACCCGGCGCCTCCGCGCAGCGCGAATCGGATCCTGTTCGTCGGAAGCATGAGCTACGCGCCGAACGTCGACGCGATCGCGCACTTCGTGCGCGGCGTGCTGCCCGCGATCCTGCGCGAACGGCCCGACGTCGTGCTCGACATCGTCGGCGCGGATCCGGCTCGCGACGTGCTCGCGCTCGAATCGCCGGAGGCGAGAATCCAGGGCCTGGTCGCCGACGTGCGGCCGTTCCTGGAGCGCTCGGCGGCGCTGGTGATCCCGCTGCGGATCGGCGGCGGCACGCGGCTGAAGCTCGTCGAAGCGGTCGCGATGAACTGCCCGGTGATCTCGACGCCGACCGGCGCGCAAGGGCTCGTGTTTCGGCACGCGGAGCACCTGTTGATCGCCGACGACGCGGCGGGCTTCGCGCGCGCGACGCTCGACGTGCTCGCCGATCCGCTCGCCGCCGCGCAGCGCGCCGAGCGAGCTCGCGCCCTCGCGCTCGCCGAGTACCCGTGGGAGAAGCTCGCGTCGCGCCTGCTCGACGCGTGGACCTACGCGATGACCGACCGGACCCCGGTGGGCTGACGGAACGACTCACGGCTGCGTCGCGCGAGCGGTTCCGACGTTCAACCGATCTCGACGTTCAACCGATCTCGGCGTTCAACCGATCTCGGCGCTCAACCGGTCTCGGCGCTCAACCGGTCTCGGCGCTCAATCGATCTTGGCACTCAACCGGACCGGGCGCCCAAAGCGTCGCGCACGGCGCGCGCGACCTGTTGCAGGGTCGCCGGCTTCGAGAGCGTATACAGGATCCCCGCTTCCGCGAGCGTCTCGTGCGAGATCTCGCCGGCGAAGCCGGTCATCAACACGATCGGGATGCCCGGCCGCGCGCGGGAGATCTCGCGCGCGAGCTGCAAGCCGGTCAGCTTCGGCATGTAGTAGTCGGTGACGACGACGTCGAATTCGCCCGGACGAGCGCGCAGGAGCTCGAGAGCGAGCGAGCTGTCGGTCACCGCGGTGACGCGATAGCCCAGCCCGGTCAGACGCCGGTTCCCGATCTCCGACAGCGTCGGCTCGTCGTCGACGTAGAGCAGACGCTCGCCCGCGCCTTGCAGCACCTCGGTCGCCACGTCCTTCACGTCGCGCGGGGTCGCGTCGATCGCCGGGAAGAGGCAACGGATGCTCGCGCCGCGGCCGAGTTCGCTCTCGATCTCGACCAGGCCCTCGTGATCGCCGACGATCGCGTGCACCATCGCGAGCCCGAGCCCGGTGCCTTCCCCGACCGGCTTGGTGGTGAAGAACGGCTCGAACGCCCGCGCCCTCACCGCCTCCGGCATGCCGTGCCCGGTGTCCTGCACGACGAGACGCGCGTGCAAGCCTTCGCGCAGCTCGGGGTGCGAGCGCGCATAGCTGTCGCGCACGTAGAACGATTCGGCGACGAGCGTCAGCACGCCGCCGTCCTGCATCGCGTGCGCGGCGTTGTTGGCGAGATTCATCAAGATCTGGTGCACCGACGAGACGTCCGCGAGGATGTTCGGCGCGGAAGCGTCCGCGATGACCCGCATCTCGATCGACGACGGCAGCGTCGCGCGCAAGAGCTCGGCGGCTTCGCGAACGATCGTCGCGAGCGACACCGGCGCCCGGCGCGCCTCTTGGCGCCTGCTGACGGAGAGGATGCGCGCGACGAGCTGACGGCCGCGATCGGCGCTCTTCAAGAGCTGCGCGAGATCGCGCTGCGCCGGCGAGTCCGAGGCCACCGCCGCTTGCGCGAGTTCGCCGAACCCGACGATCGCCGCGAGCACGTTGTTGAAGTCGTGCGCGATGCCGCCGGCGAGCGTTCCGACGGCCTCCATCTTCTGCGCCTGGCGCAGCTGTTCCTCCAGCTTGCGGCGCTCGCGCTCCGCCGCCTTGCGCGCGCTGATGTCGACGATCGAGCCGAGGACGAAGAGCCCGTCGTCGGTGTCGACCGGGTTCAAGCCGATCTCGACCGAGAACTCGGTGCCGTCCGCTCGCAGGCCGAAGAGATCGCGGCCGACCCCCATGCTGCGCTGCACGGGCTGCGCGAAGTACGCCGAGCGGTGCGACGGGTGCAGATCTCTGAAGCGCTCGGGGACCAGCATCTCGATCGTCTGCCCGAGCAACATCTCGCGCGGGTAGCCGAACATGCGCTCGACCTCGCGATTGACGAGCACGATGCGCCCGTCAGCGCCGATCATCAGCACGCCGGTCGGCGACGCTTCGATCGCGGCGCGCAGCTGGACGTCCGAGTGCTCGAAGCTCATCACGAGCCTCCGGGAGTGGCGCGTCGGGGTGCGGACGCGGCGTCGCGCGAAACGGGATCGCTGGGCAACATGGCGGACTCGCTTGCTCTCGTCAGCTGCCGACTATAGAAAGCGCGCGGCCCGCTCGAGCGCGCCCATCGGACCTATGCGCGCGCCGCACGTCCCGCATCGGGGACGCGCTCGGTTCGACGCGGGCCGCCTCGCGACGGAGTCGGCGATCACCGCGCGACCCGGGCCGACCTCGGGCCCGCGACCGAGCGCGGTCCTTCCCGCCATGGGTCGCGCGGCGCGTCAGCCGCCGAACAGCCGACCCCAAAAGCCCTTCTTCGCGGACGCGCCGGCGGACGACGCGGGGCCGGAGCTCAACCCCTCGATCGGCTGGACGAGCCGCGGCATTCGGCCGGTCTTCGCGACGATCGTTTCGACATAAGCGCGCTCGAGCTCGCCGGCCATCGCGGCGACCGTGCGCGTCGGCGGCGGAGCGCCGGCCCAGCGCTCGCGAGCGGCGCGGTCCTTCGCGAAACGTCCGAGCGCGTCGCGCCACGCGAAGACGTCGCCCGCGCGGACGACCAGGCCCGCCGCGCCGCCCTGCGCGGCGTCGGAGAGCGCGCCCATGTCGCTGACGAGCACCGGCAGGCCGGCGGCGCGGGCTTCGCGGACCGCGAGACCGAACGTCTCGTGCCACACGCTCGGCGCGGCGACGGCGTCGAGCCCGGCGAGCACGCGCGCGAGCTCGCTGTGCGCGAATTCGCCGCGCAGACGGATGCGCGAGTCGCCGCGCGCGAGCGCGCGCAGCGCCTCGAGCGTCGTCTCGTCGCCGTGGTACGCCCATTCGGGTCCGTGGAATTCGAGCCGGAGGTTCGGAGCGTCGGTCTGCGTGAACGCACGCGCGAGGTCGAGCACGCCCTTGCTCGCGACCAACGCGCCGAGCACGCCGACGACCAGCTCGCCGAGCTCGCGCGCGCACTTCGCACGCTCCGCGGCGACCGCGCGACGCAACGGCTCGGCGTCGATGCCGTACTCACAGAGCTGCAGCCTCGCGCGAGCGACTCCCGACGCGACGAAGACCTCCTGCGCCGCGCGCGACGGTACGAAGAGCCGCGCGGGCTGCTCCAGCATCGCGAGCGCGAAACGCGTGCGCGCGCCCGCTGCCGCCGCGTCGTCGGCGACCGGCTGCTCGTCCGGCCCGACCGCCTTCGCTCCGTTCGCGGCGGCGAGGTGCGGCCACGTGCGCGCGATGCACTCGCCGCACGCCTTCGGCTCCGGCGTCGAGCACACCACGCCGTCCCACCGATACATCTGCCCGCGCGGGCAGAGCATCCAGTAGTCGTGCAACGACATCACCAACGGCTGACCGACCTCCGCGATCGCACGCAGCGCGCCCGCGCCGAACCCGGTCAGGTGATGCACGTGAATGACGTCGCACGGCGTCTCGGCGAGCCACGCGAGCACGACGTCCTCCGCCCGCCGGCTCTGGACCAGGTCCACGAGCCCGCGGTGATCGTGATAGCGGTACGCCATGCGCCGCACCTCGATACCGTGACCCACTTCGGCGCCTTCGACGCGCGTCGAATAGGGCTCGAGTCCTTCTCGCGAATCGAGCGCGAGCACATGCGCGCGGTGTCCGCGCGCCGCGAGCTCGCGCGCGAGGGCGAACGTGTGCGTCTCGACGCCGCCGGGATCGGGATGCCACCCCTGCACGACGAAACCGACGTCCAGGCCCGCCCCTTTCACTCCTTTGCCCAACGCATCCATCGTGTGTGTCTCGGGTAGTCGGTTGAAGGTTGATCGCGCGCCGGAACGTCGCGCTCGGGTCATCGCGCGCGCGCCGCGGCGTCGCGTCGGGTTGGTCGCGCGCGCGCGGGCGCGTCGCGTTGGAGGACTCACGCCCGCGCGCCGGCTCGCCGCGCCAGAGCGTACACGGCTTCGATGCGCTCGACGTGGGCGGCGAAACCGAGCGGCAGTCCGGGCTCCGCGATCCGGCGGCGTTTCCGGAGCACGACTTCGCGCAGACGATCGGCGAGGGCGAGCGCGTCGCCCGGCGGGAACACGTCGCCGAAGCGCGGCGCCTCGACGACCTCCGCGAGCCCGCCGACGTCGCTCGCGACGATCGGCACGCCCGCCGCGCGCGCTTGCAGCGCCGCGAAAGGCGCGTTCTCCATCCAGAGCGACGGCACGACGACCGCGGAGAGCTTGCGGAAGAGCTCCGGCACCTCCACGTGCTCGATCGCACCGTGTACGACCACGCGAGCCTCGTGGTCCGCGAACGCTTGCGCGCCGTAGTCGCGGTAACGCTCGCCCGCCGAGTCGCCATAGAGCTCGACGCGCCACGGCTCGACCGATTCCGGCAGTCGGTGCGCCATGATCCGCACCGCGTCGAGCAGGACGTGCGGCCCCTTGTTCGGCGCGTACTGGCCGAGGAAGCCGATGCGCACGACGTCGCCCTCGGGCTCCGCCCGCGCGGCGAGGAACGGCGTCTCGTCGAACGAGTAGACGAGGTGCTCGATGCTCGCGCGGTCGAAACCGCCGCGCACGAAGACCTCGGCGAGCGCGCGTGTCGGCGCGATGAAGCGATCGACCGAACGCGCCGCCTCCGCGATCCCGCGCATGCGCTCCGCGACGTGCTTCGCGGTGACGACGCGCCCGAGCCCGCCGAGCAGCGCCGCGCCGCGCACCGCCGCGCGTTTCGCGAAGAGGCGCGGGCCGTGATCGTCGTAGCTCGACGGTTCGCGGATGCAGCGCGCGCACACCGCTGGCGCGTGCGGGCCGCCGCAGTCGCGCGAGCGCCAGTCGAACATCTGGCCGCGGTGACACAGCAGGCCGAAATCGGTCAGCGTCACGACGTTCGGCACGCCGCGCGCGCGCGCGATCGTCGGCAGGCGCGCGGACAGGCCCCACAGGAGGTAGTTGAAGTGCACGAGCTCGAATCGCTCGCGTCCGAGCAACTCGTCGAACGCGCGCTCGACCTCCGCGGTGCGCCAACTGTCGGCGAGCGGCTTCCTCGGATCCGGCGGATTCGCCACGACGAACACGCGGAAGCCGTCGGAGCACGAAACCTCGATCGAACCGCGCTCGCGCGTCTTGTCGCGCACCGCGCAGAGGATCGAGACCTCGTGCCCGCGCGTCGCGAGCCCGCGCGCGAGCTGGTGCGTGTAGAACTCGGTCCCCCACCGACCTCGGGGAGGGAAACCGCGCGAGACCAAGAGCAACTTCATTGCGCCCGCGGCCGAACGACGTTCGCGCCGCGCCGCGCGCCGAGAGCGAGCTCGCGGAGCGTGCTCACTGCTTCGCCTTCTCGCTCTCGGGCTCCGTCGCCGGCCCGAGCCACGTGCGCGACTGCCAGCGTTGACGCGCGCGCTCGGCGCGTTGGAACCACTGCTCGCCCTGGACCGCGAGTTCGGCGCGCTCCTCGGGGCCGACCGCCGCGCCCTGGAGGTGGCCGCGCGCGCGCGACGCGGAACGGTCGTGAAAGACCTCGCGCACCTCGTCGCGGTGATCGGCGTCGTCGCCGAACCACGAGCGCACGAGGTCGAGGCTGTCGCTGCGGCCGGGCCACACACGCTCGAGGCAATGCGAGCGATCGAACACGGCCCAGCCCTCCTGGTAGCCCGAGCTCGCGAACGCGATCCCGCGTGACGAACTCGCGCGGCCCGAGATCGCGTCGAGCAACGCCTCGCCGTGCATCTCGCCGACCGGCGCGAGTCCCGCGCACGCGAGCAAGGTCGGCGCGACGTCGACCAAGCCGACCGCCGCTTCGTACACGCGCGGCGCGAACGCGACCGACTTGCCCGGTCGCAACACCCACGGCACGTGCAGGTCCGCATCGGAGAGCGTGCCCGAGTCGAGGTACAAGCCGCTCTCGCCGAAGCTCATCCCGTGCGCGCCGACGAGGCAGATCGTGACGTCGTCGAAGCGGCCGACTTGCTTCATGCGCGCGAAGAGGCGACCGAGCTCGCGATCGAGGTGCCGCACGGCGCCGTCGTAGCTCGCTTCGTACTCGCCGAGCGTGCGAGCGCTGCCGCGCCAGCGCGACCGAGGCAACGCGAAGAACGTGTGCGACCCGACGCCGATCGGCGGCAGCACCGCGAGCTCCGGCCGCGCCGGGAAGAACGTGTCCCACTGCGACGGCGGCTCCGACCACGTGCGCTCGAGGTCGTGCAAGTGCAGGTACGCGAACCAATTCTCCGCGCGCGGGAGGTTCTTGAGCCACTGCTCGAAGTGCTCCGACACGCCGGAGATGCCGAGGTCGCGCGGTTCGGTCTCGTCGTCGATCTCGCACGCCATGAACTCGGCGAAACCGCGCGCGAAGCCGAACGTCGGCGAGACCGCCGGATCGTCGACGAACGCGGCGGTCGCCCAACCGTGGCGCAAGAACTCCTGCGCGAGCGACGGCGCGTCGTCGGGCACGCGCCACGTCGTCAGTTGGTTCGGCGTGACCTCCGGCGGCAGGATGCGACGCGCGACCGTCGAGTCGCAGCCGGTCAGCAGCGCGGCGTGCGAAGGCACCATCCGAGGCGCGGCGGCGAACGCGAGCTCGAAGCGCGCGCCTTGGCGGCCGAGCGCGTCCAAGATCGGCGTCGTCTCGCGGTCGTAGCCGCCGGAGCCGGTGTGGTCGGCGCGCAGCCCGTCGACGACGATCAACAGGACGCCGCGGCCGCCCACCGCGCCGCCGTCACGACCGCACGCCGCGCTCGAGACGAGGGCGAGGAGGCCGAAGAGCCACGCGCGGTGCCGCATGGCGTGCCAGAGTACGGAGCCGCCGCGCGCGGAGCCAGGCTCCACCGCCGACAACGCCGCGCGCGTCAGCGAGACAGCGCGAACACCGACTCCGCCCGCACCCAACCGGACGCGTTGTCGACGCCGGCGACGCGCACCCAGCCGGGGAGCTCGTCGAGCCGCCGCACGCCGCTGCCCGCGGCGAGCGTCTCGATCGTCGTCGCACCGTCGCGCGGCTCGCTCCGGAGCGCGGCGCCCGATTTCTCGATCACGAGCAACGCGTCGGCGCGCTCGCGTTCGAGCGCGCGCACCCACGGCACGATCGCGAGCAACGCGCCGGCGCCGCAGAGGAACGCGAGCCGGCGCCAACCGGCGCCGCCGCGCAGCGCTTCGTAGAGCAGCACCGCGAAGAAGAGCACGATCGCGCCGAGCGCGATCCAGCTCGCCTCCGCGACGGTCCAAGCGTCGACGACGCGCTGGAGGGTCGCGGTCAGGTCGCCTTTGTCGAACGGCTCGAACCCGGCTTCGCGTCGCGCGAACTCCAGATTCGCGAGCACGTCGGCGTCGCGCGGCGCGAGTCGTTGCGCCGCGCTGTACCAACCGACCGCGGCGCCGAGGTCCTGCGAGCGAGCGGCGGCGTTGCCGAGCGCGAAGCAGAGCGCCTTGCGGTCGACCTGGTCGCCGCCGGCGTCGAGCGCGGCGAGCCAGTGCGCGCGCGCTCGGCCGAAATCGCCCGCGCGGTAGGCCGCGACGCCGGCGTCGAAGCTCGCGCGCGCGTCCGACGGGGCGCTCGCGTTCTCGCTCGCCTGCGCGCCGGCGTTCGCGTTCGCGTGCGCGCCGAAACTCGCGGCGAGGTTCGCCGCGACACTCGCGTCGGCGCCGCGCGCGCTCGGCGCGAAGCAAGCGAAGAGACAGACCAGGCTCGCGAGCCAACGTCCCATCACAGCCCCCCCGCGATCAAACGGTCGGCGAGCGCGAGCAGCCGCCCGCGGTCGGTCTCCCGCGCTCCGCCGGACCCCGCCGCGTGCGCGAGCGACGCCAACTCGCGCTCGAGCTCGCGCTCGAGTTCCGGCGCGAGCGGCGTCGCGAGCCCGGGCGCGCCGCCCTGAGCACCGCGTTCGAAGCGCCGGCCGATCCAGGCCTCGCGCGACTCGCGGGTGCGCGCGCCGAGGAACTCGCAGAACGCCTCGAAGCGGCCCCGCGCATCCGCGGCGGCCGCGAGTTCACGCTCCAGCGCGCGCCGCGCCTTGCGCCGACGCTTCTCCGCCGGCGCGTTCGGATCGCCGCGGCGCCGCACGCGCGCGCGCACGCCGAGCGCGAGCGCCGGAGCGAGCACCAACGCGCCGAGCAGCACCTCGCCGGGCACGCGAGGCAGCCGCTCCGCCGCAAGCGCGCGCGCATCGATGTCGACGAGATCGCGAGTCGAACGCTCGGCGGAACCGTCGGCTTCGAGCGTCTTCGCGTCCTTCAGCGGCCGCACGTGGATCGTGATCGGCGGCGTCGCGAGGCGCACGTAGCGCATCGCTTCGGGGTCGAACACCGGTGTCTCGAGCGGCGGGATCTGTTGGAGCGTGGACTCGAGCGGCGCGAGGTCGTACACGACGACGCGACGATCGACGCTCTTCGTCTCGGTCTTGCCGTAGACGCGGAAGTCCTTGAACGCTTCCTGGTGCTCGGGATCGGGCGCTTCGAAGAACTCGAGATTGCCCGCGCCGGTCCACTCGACCTTGAACTTGATCGAATCGCCGACGGTGACGTCGCGCGGCTCCGCGCCGGCCTTGACGGAGAACGTGCCGACCGCGCCGCCGAAATCGAACGGCCGGCCGGACTCCGGCAGCGGCACGACCTCGATCGAAAGCGGCTCGCCGCGCGCGAAGAACTGCTCCGCGCGCTCGAGCGATTGGCGAAAGGCGAAGAAGTCGTCGCGCGCGACGACGCGGCCGAACTCGAGGGAGCTGGTCGAGAGCTCGAGCCGGCCTGCGCGCGTCGGTGTGAAGCTCTTGACCATCCGGAACGTGCGGAACGTGATGCCGCGCAGCGTCGTCGGCTCGATCTCCTCGATGCCCTCGAAGCGTTCGCTGTCGATGAAGGCGTACACGTCGCTCGGCGGTCGCCCGCTCGGCGCGAGCGCGTTCTCGACCGTGCCTTCGAGCTGGCGCCACCACGGCAACGAGAGGATCGCGTAGTTGTAGCGCGTGCGCCGCGCGTCCCAACCGAAACGGACTTCGACGGAGAACGGTTGCCCATCGATCACGCGCTTCGACGACGGGATCGCCTGGATGAATCCGAGGTCCTCGCCCTGCAGGTCGGCGACGACGGTCAGCGAGAGCGCCGCGGTCTGCGCGGCGCGATTGCCGATCTTGATCGAGAGCGGCGGAATCGTGAACTCGCCGGTCTTCTCGGGCCGGATCGCCGCATTCCACGTCAACGCGAGGTACTGCACGACGCGGCCGCCGGAGAAGGTGGTCGAGCTCTCCCGGAACGGGCCCGCGAACGCGCCGACACGCAAGCCCTCGATCGCAGGCGGCGGGACGAGCGTCGCGTCGGAGACGTTTTCCGCGATCACCTGCAGCGTGAGCTGCTCGCCGAGCTTCGCGACGCCGGTCGAGAGCTTCGCGGTGACTCGAGGCTCGGCGCTCTGAGCGAATGCGCAGAGCACCAAGGCGACCACAGCCGCCGCGGCGCGGAGCGCGTGAACGAACCGGTCCTTCATCGCTACCAATCCTTCTCCGCGCCCGCGCGGCGCGAGCGCTGCAGCCGCGCGCGCACGGCCTGGCCTTCCTTCTCGATCTCCTCGAGCTGACTCAAGAGCCGCAGGATCTCCTCGCGCGTCATCACACGCTCCTCGGGCTTGGCCGGCGCCTGCTGCGCGTCCTTCGCGTCCTTCGGATCCGGCTGCTGCTCGGAACTCTGTTGATCCGACTTCGTCGGGTCCTGCTGCTCGGCGTCCTTCTGCTCGCCTTCCTTGGGATCCTTCTGCTCGGACGGATCCTTGCGGTCCTCGTTGGAGGACGAGGGCTGGTCCTTCTGATCCTTGGGATCCTGCTGCGCGTCGGACTTCTCCGGATCCTTCTGGTTCGGATCCTGTTCCTTCGAGTCCTGCTTCGAATCCTGCTTCTGCTGTTGTTGCTGTTGTTGCTGCTGCTTCTGCTCTTCGCGTTGCTTCTCGATCTCGCGCAGGCGGCGCTGGATGAGCTCGAGGTTCGCGCGCGTGTCCTCGTCGTGCCAATCGGCGCGCAACCGCAGCACGAGCTCCTGCTTCGCCGCGCGATACGCCGACTCCAGTCGATCGAGCGGCTCGCCGCCGGGGAGCCCCGAGCCTTGCGTGCTCGGTGCGCCTTGCGCGCCCGCCGCCGGCGCCTGCTTTTGCGCCTCGCGCAGCCGTTCCGCCAACCCGAGCGCGATCGCGCCCACGTTGTAACCCGCGTCGAGCCGCAGCGAGCCCGGCCCCGCGAGCGCGAGCGCGGTCTGGAACCTGGTCTGCGCCGCCGCGGCGTTGCCGCCGCGATCTTCCGCGACGCCCGCGGCGTAGTGGATCTCCGCGCGCGCCTTCGACGTCGGACCGCCGAGGCCGAGCCATGCAACCCCGGGCTCGACAGCGTCGAAGCCGCGGCGCAGCCACGCATGCTCTGCTTCGACGGCGGTGCGCGCGCGCGACCACGCGTTCGGCGCGAGCAGCGCGTCGGCGAGCCCGACCGCGACGTCGTGCTGCCCCTCGCCGACCGCGAAACGAAGCTCGGTCAAGCCGTCGGCGAGCCCGTCGAAAGCGGGCAACACCACCGGCGGCGGCGCGGGCTCCTCGGCGGCGGGCGCGACGCCGCTCGGGCTCGGCGAGCTCGCGCCCGCTGCCTGCGCCCCCGGTGTCGCGATCGTCGGTGCCTGCATCATCGGACCCGGCGTCGACGACCCAGCCGCCGGCGCGCTCGCCGTCGGCGCTTGCAGCAGCGCGAGTCCGAGCACGAAGAGCT
>JACRIN010000052.1 GCA_016220085.1 Planctomycetota bacterium | reverse complement strand
TCGGCGCCGTCGAGTCGGCGTGCTTCGACGCCCGCGCGCTCGCGTTGCCGCCTTCGTCGGTCGGCGCGCTCGCCGGCGGAGATCGGCGGCGAAACCTCGCGTTGCTCGAGCGGCTGCTCGCCGGCGAGAACGGGCCGATCTGCAATGCGGTCGTCCAGAACGCGGCGGTCGTGCTGGTCGTCGCGGGCCTCGCGAACGGGCCCGGCGAAGGCGCGGAGCTCGCGCGCGCGGCCCTGCGGCGCGGCCACACGCGCAAGACCTTGTCGCGGTGGCTCGAAACCGCCGCGCGCCTGTGCGAAGCGGCGTGAGAGCGCGGGACCTTCCTCGCTCGGGCGGCGCGGGACCGCGGGCTCATCCCCGACGGCCGACGGATCCGATAGACTGGGCGCCATGCTCGGCGAGCTCCCCTTCGGCCTGAACAGCGAGCCGGTCAAGTACACGCTCGTGGTGCTCTCGGCGCCGTTCTGGTGGCCGTTCGTGAAAGCGATGTGGGAGGAGCTCAACGAATCGCTCGCCGAGGAAGGCGGGTTGTTCGGCGAAGAGCCTGACGCGACCGAGCTCGCCCGGATGCGCGGCGACTACACGCGCGAGACCCCGATGGTCAGCGATCCGTGGGAGAAGCCCTCGCGGGGCTCGGCCCAAGTCGCCGCCGCGACGCGCGAGCTCGAAGCCGAAGCCGAGCGCGAGCGCCGCAGCGGCTTCCGCAATCGCTGAGCGAGGCGCGCGGGGGGCGCAGCTCCGACTCACGCGGCGCCTGGGCACGCAGCGCTCGGGCACGCGGTATCACGCACGCGGCGCGACGGCGAACCCCGAGGCGATTTGCCCTCGCGCGTCCGCGAGGGCAAGATCCGCGCGGAGGTCCTGTATGCAAGATCGTCGTCGGTTCCTGGGTGCGCTCGCCTATCCCGCCGCGGTGGCCATCGCACCCGCCTGCTTCACGACGACGGGCGCGGAGCGCGTGCGCCGGACGTTCGCCGACGCGCACACGCAGGACCCCGAGGACGTCGCGCGCGACGAGTCGCGCTGGTTCGACGTGCAGCAGGCGTTCACCTGCGATCGCAGCGTCGTCAATCTGAACAACGGCGGCGTGTGCCCCGCGCCCTCGGTCGTGCAGGATGCGATGCGGCGCCACCTCGAGTTCTCGAACGCGTTTCCGTCGCACCACCTCTGGCAGGTGCTGGAGCCGCAGAAGGAAACGGTGCGAGACGGGCTCGCGCGCCTCTTCGGCTGCGACCTCGAGGAGATCGCGATCACGCGCAACGCGTCGGAGAGCCTCCAGATCTGCCAGCTCGGTATCGACCTGCAGCGCGGCGACGAGGTCCTGACCAGCGATCAGGACTACCCTCGCATGCTGACGACGTTCGAGCAGCGCGCGCGCCGCGAGGGAATCGTCGTGCGCAAGATCAAGCTCCCGGTCCCGTGCGAGGACACGAATCGGATCGTCAAGCTCTACGAGGAACAGCTCGGGCCGCGCACGAAGATGATCCTGATGTGCCAGGTGGTCAACATCACCGGCCAACGGATGCCGGTGAAGGAAGTCGTCGCGCTCGCTCGGCCGCGCGGGATCCCGGTGGTCGTCGACGGCGCGCACGGCTTCGCGAACCTCGACTTCCGCCACTCGGATCTCGACTGCGACTACTACGGCACGTCGCTGCACAAGTGGCTGTTCGCTCCGCACGGCACGGGCATGCTCTACGTGCGCCGGGAGAAGATCGCCGGGCTCTGGCCTCTGATGGCCGCGGGCGAGAAGCAGGACGCCGACATCCGCAAGTTCGAGGAGATCGGCACGCACCCGGCGGCGAACTTCCTCGCGATCGCCGAGGCACTCGCGTTCCACCAGGGCATCGGACCCGCGATCAAGGAGGCGCGTCTGCGCTACCTGCGCGAGTATTGGCTGCGGCGCCTGCTCTCGAACGATCGCACGCGGCTCAACACGAGCCTGAAGAAGGAGTTCTCGGGCACGCAGGCGAACGTGCGCTTCGAGGGCCTCGACACGCGGGCGCTCGCGGGCTGGCTTTGGGAGAAGCACAAGCTCTACGTGATTGGGATCGAGCACGAGGCCTTCAACGGACTGCGGGTGACGCCGTCGGTCCACAACACGCTCGCCGAGCTCGATCGATTCGTCGACGCGCTCGAAGAGGCGTTGGAGAAGGGCCTGCCGCAGGAGACCGCGAAGTGAGCCCGGCGACGCTCGCGCTGTGGGCCGCGACGTTGCTGGCCGGCTGCGCGGGTCAGGCGCACGAGCGCATCGACGCCGCCGGCGCGCCCGCGCCGATCGGCCCGTACTCGCAGGCGATCCGCGTCGGCGACCAGCTCTGGTGCGCCGGCCAGGTCGGCCTCGACCCCGCGACCGGCGCGCTGGTCGAGGGCGGCATCGTCGCCGAGACCCGTCGCGCGTTCGCGAACGTCGACGCGGTGCTCGCTGCGGCGGGCGCGTCGCGCGACGACGTCGTCTCGATCACCGTCTACCTCGTCGACCTCGGCGAGTTCGCGGCGTTCAACTCGGAGTACGCCGAGCACGTCGCCTCACCAGCGCCCGCGCGCACGACGGTGCAGGTCGCACGCCTGCCGAAGGACGCGCGCGTCGAGCTGCAGGTCGTCGCCGCGCGACGCCGAGACTAGAACCGCGCGGCGATCAGGTCCCACGCGCGCCAGAACCCGAACGCGGCGAGCGCGAGCGCGAAGCCGATCCCGCCGAGCAGCAGCACGCTCGGGCGCACGAGCAGTCCGACGCCCGGCACGGCGCGTGAGAGCAGCGGCCAGAGCGCCGCGACCACGAACGCGGCGTAGAGCGGGAAGCTCAGCGGGTGGTAACTCCACGCCGCCGACCAGTCCGCGTGACCGAGCGAGCAGAACGCGCGCGTCATGCCGCAGCCCGCGCACGGCACGCCGGTCCAGGCGTAGAAGACGCACGTCGAGACCTCGGGCAGCGTTTGCGGCGTCAACACGACGCTCAGCGCGAGCACGACGAGCGCGCCGAGCGAGATCCAGGTCGCGGGCTTCACGGTGGGTCGGAGTTGGATGCGAGCGAATTGGGGCGCTGTGGTCGAGCTGCGCGGCCGCTCGCGTACAGCGTAGCCCACGCGTTTCGCGTTTCCTCGCGCCCCCGCCGCGCTTAGCATCGGCGCGTGCTCCCCTTCCGAGTCGGCCTCGACGTCTGGCCCGCGCTGCGCCATCCGCCGGGGATCGGTCGGTGGGTCCGCGAGCTCGTGCGCGCGCTCGCGCCGCTCGACGAACGGCCGGAGCTGTGCCTCTTCGACGTCGGGCCCGGGCGCGCGGAGCTTTCGGAGTCCGCGTGGGCGCTCGCCGGTCGGCCGGGCGTCCACCGCGTGCGCGCGAACGTGCCGCGCGGGCTGGTCGCTTGGACGGGACGCCTCGGGTTCGGCGCGGAGCGCTGGCTCGGCGGCGTCGATCTGTTCCAGCGCACGTTCGCCGCGTCGCCGCGCGTCGGCCGCGTGCCGCAGGTCGTCCCGGTGTTCGAGCTCCACGCGCGCGGGAGCGCGTCCGAGCGCGAGCTCGCGACCGCGCTCGCCGCCGGCGGCGCCGCGTTGGTCGCGAGCACCTGGAGCGCGCTCGAGGTGCGCGACCGATTCGGCCTCGCCGCGGAGCGCGTGCATCTCGTGCCGGTCGGGTGCGACCACTGGCGCCGCGACCTCGGACACGCGCCGACGCCGGTCGAGCCCGCGCGGATCGTCGTGCTCGGCGCGGTGACGGCGCACCGCTCGCCGCTCGCGATCGTCGCGGCGGTCGCGGAGCTCGTGCGCGACGGTCGCGAGCTCGAACTCGTCTTCTGCGGCCGGCGCGGCGATCGGAGCGACGAACTCGCGCGAGCGGGCACCTCGCTCGGCGCCCGGCTTCGGGCGATCGAGACGCCGATCGAGCGCGAGTTGCCGGAGCTCGTCGGCGGCGCGTCGTTGCTCGTGCACCTGAACGACGAGGAATGCACGGCGGTGACGCCGCTCGAAGCGCTGAGCCTCGGCGTCGGTGTCGTCGCCACGAGCCTCGCACCGTTCGTCGAGGCGCTCGGCGAGCACGCGCGCTACGTGCCGCGCGACGTCGAGGCGCGGGAGCTCGCGCGAGCGCTCGCCGACGAGCTCGAACGCGCCCGCGACCCTGTCGCCCGCGCCGCGCGCGTCGCGCACGCCGCCGCGTTCACATGGGACCGCAACGCGCGCGCGACGGTCGAGGTCTGGCGGCGCGTGCTCGGTCGCTGACGCGCGTCAACCGTAGGGATTGGGCGCGTACGTGCCGTACGCCACCCACGCGGCGAGCGCGATCGGCGCGAGCGCGAGCACCGCGGCAAGCGCGAAGCGTCCGCGCGGCCCGAAGCTCTCGAACGCGCGCAGCGAGACGATCGCGGGCGCGAGCAGGCCGAACGCGACCAAAGCCCAGAGGCTCGGCGGGTACTTCGGCGACGCGAACAGTCCCCCGGCGAGCGCGAGCGCGACGAGCCAGCCGACCGCGAACACCAGACCGCCGGTCCGCAACGCGAGCTCGGTGCGAAAGCGCGTCGAGCCGAGGGCGAGCACCATGAACGCGAGCGCGGACGCGCCGGCGACCGCCGCGAGCGTCGCGTAGCCCGCGAAGAGCGAGAGCGCGGACGCCCCGGCGAGCGCCGCCATCGGCGCGCACTCCGCGATCGGGCTCTCGACGCGCGCGTAGAGTCGCTCGACGAGCTCGCACGCCGCGCACGCGGCGACCGCGATGCCGAGCGCGGTCCACAGCCCGGAACCGTGCTCGGCGAGCGCATCGAGGCGCCGCCCGAACACCTGGATGCATGCGACGGCGAGCACGACGAAACGCAACGCGTGCCGCGAGCCGACGGAGCGAAGTCCCGCGGCGTCGGTCGCGGCGGCGAAGCCCCAGACGATCGCGAACCAGCCGAGGCCCTCGGAACCGGAGGTTGGAACGAGCTTCGACTGCCCCCAAAGCACCGCGGCGGCCGCGCACGCGAGCCCGAGCGCCGCGACGCCGCTGAACGCGACGAACGGCGCGGCCCAGGTACGCCCCGGACCGCGCCGCGCGAAGCCGAGCCACGCGAGCATCAGCGCGAACGGCGCGCCGAGCCCGAGGGCGATCACCAGCGGAGGGAACACCGCGTGGACGCGCTCATTGCTTCAGGTTGCCTTCGAGGCTGACCGTGACGCGCACGTCGTTGCCGAGGCCGGTCTCGCCGAGCATCTTCGTCATGCCGAAGTCCTCGCGCTTGATCGTGAACGTCGTTTCGAAGCCGGCCTTGTTGCCCATCTGGCCGCGGTCGCCCGCGCCGACGAACTCGACGTCCGCGGTGACCGGCTTGGTCACGCCGTGCAACGTCAGGTCGCCGGTGACCGAGAGCTTGCCGTCCTTCGACTTCTTCACTTCCTTGCTCTTGAAGGTGAGCTTCGGATGCTCGGCGGCATTGAAGAAGTCGGGGCTCTGCAGGTGCTGATCGCGGCCGTCGTGGCCGGTATCGACGCTCGCGGTCGCGACTTCGACTTGGATCGACGACGTCTCGGGCTTCGCCTCGTCGTAGACGAACGAGCCGGTGACCTCGTTGAAGCGGCCGTAGAAGTAGCTGACGCCGAGGTGCTTGATGCGGAAGAGCACCGACGAGTGGACACCGTCGATCTCATAGGTCGCGCCGGCGACCGGCAAGGTCACCGGTTCGGCCTTCGACGCGGAGAGGAAGAGCGGAGCGGCGAGCGCGCCGACGAGCAGGATCGGGAGGAGCTTCATGGGTTCGGGAGGTATGGGGACGGTTCGGTTCGAGAAAACGGAAGCGGCGAGACTAGGCACGCGTCGCGCCCGTTCGAGCGACGACGCGTGCAAAGTTCCTGTAGTCGAATTCTCGGACTCAGCCGAGCTTCTTCAACGCAGCGACGACCGCGACCATGTCGCGCGCTTCGCCGGTCTTTTCCTGGACCTGGACGAACGCGACCTTGCCTTGCTTGTCGACGATCACCGTCGCGCGGTGGCTGATGAACGGCACCGCCGGATGCTGCAGGTCGAATCTCTTGGTGACTTCGAGCATCGGGTCGGCGAGCAGGTCGTGCTTGATCCCGCGCTCCTTCGCCCAGGCACGGTGCGACCACATCGAATCGCGGCTGATGCCGACGACCAGCGCGTTCGGGAACGAGAACGTCTGATCGTTGGAGATCGAGCAGTTCTCCTTCTCGCACGTCGGGCTCCAATCGAGCGGGTACCACATCAGCACCACGTTCTTGCCTTTGTGAGCGGAGAGCTTCCACTCCTTGTCGTCCTGGGTCTTGAGCGTGAAATCGGGGGCGGTGTCGCCGACGTGGATCGCCATGGGGATGCTCCTTGGATGGTTGGGTGAAAGGGCGGGCTCTCCGGGTTCGCGGGGCTCGCCCGTGCCTCGAGGCCGAATACTCTAGCGCGCGGCAGAGTCCGTTCCAGCGGACGGCGAGAGCGCGTCGAGCTTCGCGGCGAGGATGAAGTCGTTGTCGGTCAGCCCGCCGACGACGTGGGTGGAGAGCTCGACCTCGACGCGGCCCCAAGCGAGCCGGAGCTCGGGATGGTGATCCTCGCGCTCGGCGACCGCACCGACCCGCACGGTGAACGCCAGCGCGCTCGCGAAGTCGGGAAAGCTCCAGGCACGCCGAAGACGAGGACCGGACTCGACGCTCCACGCGGGCGCGAGCTCGCGCAGCAGCGCGTCGATCGCGGCGCGCTCGAGCGACGGGTCGCCGTGGCGCATCGGTCGACAGCGGAGCTCGGAGAGGCGGCTCACGCGCCCCAGCCAGATCTCACGCCAGTTCGCCCCGCGGATCCCCGCGCCGAGCCCGCGGCGAAGTCGGCGACGGAGCGCCATGAAGCGCCGGGCACGCACGAGGACGATTTCACGCGACGCGTGCGCTCACTCATCGACGTAGAACCTCGCGCTGAAGCCGAAGAGCCACTCCTCGAGCCCGTCCTCCGCGCCGCGTTGGAACGTGACGAACGGGCCGAAGCGGATGTCGGGCTCGACCATGTACTCGAGGCCCCCACCGACGTACGTGCCCCAGCCGTCCTCGCCGAGGCCGTTGTGCGACTCGTCGAACTCGGAGCGGAAGAACCAACCGCCGCGGACATAGACGGTGAACGGCAATGCGCCGAGCTCGGTCGTCGCGCGCGCGCCGCCGTGGAAGCGGAACACGTTGACGTCGTAGTCGTCCTCGCCGAAGTCGACGTAGTCGGGATCGAGCTCGTGCTCGGAACCGACGACGCCGAGCTCGAACCCGAGGTCCTGCGCGCCGCGCAGGAAGTCGAGACCGCCTCCGAGCCCGAGCACCAACGCGTCGCCGACGACGTCGTTGCGCGGCGACTGCAGGTCCGCGATGCCGCCGGAGACCTCGATCCAGCCGCGCGGGCGCGGTGGCATCGCGCGCGGACGCGGGTGCGCGCAGCCGATCGCCGAGCCGACGAGCAGGAGTCCTCCGAGCACGCGCAAGTTCATCGCACCGCCGCGTCGATCTCCGCGAGCACCGCGTCGTCCAAGCGATCGCGCACTTCGGCGGCTGCGAGGTTCTCCTCGAGCTGTCGCTCGCTCGACGCGCCGAGGATCACGCTGCTGACGTGCGGGTTCTTCAAGCACCACGCGATCGAGAGCTGCGCCGTCGTGCAGCCGAGCCCTCGCGCGATCGCGCCGAGCGCGCGGGTCTTCTCGACCTTGTCGGGTGTCAGGGACTCGCGCAACCATTCGACGCGATCGAGGCGCGACCCTTTCGGGAACCCGTGGTCGTACTTGCCGCTCAGGATTCCGGAAGCGAGCGGGCTCCACGTCGTCGTGCCCATCCCGTAGCGCGCGTACAGCGGCAGGTACTCCTTCTCGACGCGCTCGCGGTGCAGCAGGTTGTACTCGGGCTGCTCCATCGACGGCGGCACGCAGCCGAGCTCTCGCGCGACCTCGTGCGCGCGCTCGATCTCCGCCGCGGACCACTCCGACGTGCCCCAGTAGAACGCGTGTCCGGCGCGGATCAGGAAATCCATCGCTCGCACGGTCTCGTCGATCGGCGTCTCCGGATCCGGTCGATGGCAGTAGAGCAGATCGACGTAGTCGAGGTCGAGCCGCTCGAGCGCCGCGTAGGTGCCCTCGATCAGGTGCTTGCGGTTCAGCCCCTTGTCGTTCGGCCCCTTGCCGCCCCAGAAGATCTTGGTCGAGACCACGACGTCGCTGCGTTTGAAGTCCTTCAGCGCCGCCCCCATCAAGCGCTCCGCCGCGCCGCCGCCATAGGCTTCCGCGTTGTCGAAGAAGTTGACGCCGCGCTCGAACGCGAGCCGCATCGACTTCTTGACGGCGGCGACGTCGAGCTGAGCGCCGAAGGTGATCCACGCGCCGAACGAGAGCTCCGACAGCTTCAAGCCCGCGCGACCGAGACGGTTGTACTTCATGGCGTGCTCGTGGTTCGAAAGTGCGCCGAGCATCGCGCTCCGCGCGCGAGGACGCAAGGGAAGCCGCGCATGGCGCGCGCGGTTCCCGCGGCCTATCCTCCGCGCATGCCCCAGCCCGTCCTCGTGCCCACCGCGCTCACCATCGCCGGTTCCGATTCGTCCGGCGGCGCCGGGATCCAGGCCGACCTGAAGACGTTCGCCGCGCTCGGCGTCTACGGCGCCTCGGTGCTCACCGCGTTGACCGCGCAGAACACCACCGGCGTGCGCGCGATCCACGACCCGCCGGTCGAGTTCGTCGCGGCGCAGCTCGACAGCGTGTTCGAGGACCTGCGCATCGACGCGGTCAAGCTCGGCATGCTCTCGCGCGCCGCGGTGATCGAATGCGTCGGCGAGAGGCTCGTGCGCTTCGCGGCGAAGAACGTCGTGCTCGACCCGGTGATGGTGTCGAAGTCCGGCGCGCGACTGCTCGCGCCGGAAGCGGTCGCCGCGTTGAAGAGCGTGCTGTTCCCGCTCGCGGCGGTCGTCACGCCGAACCTGCCGGAGGCGGCGGTGTTGCTCGGCGTGCCCGAGATCGAAGTGCACACGCAGCCCGAATGGGCGTGTCGCGAGCTCGTCGAGCTCGGCGCGCGCGCCGTCGTGTTGAAAGGCGGTCACGCGGGCGGACGCTTCAGCGAAGACCTGTTCCACGACGGCTCGCAGTGGATGCGCTTGCCCGCGCAGCGCATCGCGACGGACAACACGCACGGCACGGGCTGCACGTTCTCGTCGGCGATCGCCGCGCACCTCGCGCGCGGCGCGAAGCTCGAACGCGCGGCCGCGTTGGCGAAGGACTGGCTGACCGAAGCGATCCACGGCGCGCGCGATTGGAAGCTCGGCCACGGGCAAGGCCCGGTGCACCACTTCCACGCGCTGTGGCCGAGCGAAACGGCGAAGAGCTGACCTACGGCTCGACCCGGGCGCTCCGCTCGGCACCCGGGCAGCAGGTCCGAGCGCCGCTCGGACAACAGGTCGACACGCCGGCGAATCGACCGACGAACGCATCGTTCGCGTCATGGTGCGCCCAGGGCGCACCGAAGCTCGCGTCCCGGACCGCGAACGTGTCGCTCTTGCCGACGCGGCGATCCTGGATCGGCGCGAGCGGTTCGTACCAGACGTTTTGAGGCATGTGACAACACGCCCGATCCGGATCCAACGCTCCCTCGAGCTCGGCGAGCTCGGCGAACTCCCCGACGCGAACCGAATAGCGTTCGTCGTCGATGTCGACCCGCAGGTCGGTGCCGCGCACCTCACGCACTCGGCCGAGCGCGCCACCGGAGTGGAGCTCGATCACCGCGAGCAACGCGGCACGTTCGCGCGCATCGAGCGCCGCGCCGACGTACACGATCGAAGAACGCTCCTCGGCGAGCTTCAAATTCTCTGCGGCGCGGACGATCGCGACCGCGTCGAGACCTGCGAGCTCGAGCCCGTCCGCGATTCCGCCGTCGAAGTGCCACGCGAGCAGCGCCTCGCGGCCCGCGGTGACGAGCTCGCCGTTGTAGTGGCATGCGCCCGCGAACACGCTGGCGGTGCGCGCTTCGACATAGCTGCCGGAAGCGGGCGCGAAGCGCGGCGCGCGACCATGGAAGTGCAGGACTGCCGCGGCGCCGGTCGCCGCCAAGATGCCGACGCAGACACTGACGAGAACTCGGAACATGACGAAGCCTCGGTTACGACCAGTCAGGGGGACGCGAGGATCGTAGCTCAGACGCTCGGTTCGGGAGCGATACCCGCGAAGTAGGGCTCGAAACAGCCCCTGCCGCGCACGCAGCCCTCGGGCTCGGCCATGTCGCCGTCCCGGCCGAGCGACTCGCACGTGACGCCGCACCAACAGTGATTCGACGCGTCGAGCAAGTCGCGCGCGACCTGCGGCGGACCGGTGCGGAAGTACCACTTCTTCGAACGCAGGTGCTTGCAGTACGGACTGTCGAGCGGATCGACGTGGGCTTCCATGGCTCGCCTCAGCGCTTCGCGAGCGCTTCCATCGCCTGGAGGATCAGACCTTTGACCAACGGCACCTTGTACGCGTTGTGCGCGAGCGGCTCGGCGCCGGCGACCGCGCGGTTGCCCGCCGCGGTCCACGTCTTCACACCGTCGATGCCGAGCAGCGCCTCCGCGGCCTTCGGCACGTTCCACGGTTTCGGCGCGACGCCACCGAGCACCAAGCGCGCGTCCTGGATCGTCCGCGGCGAGCCCGCGGCTCGCACGGCGACCGCGACCGACGCGAGAGCGAAGTCGTAGGAGCCACGCTCCTTGAACTTCACGTAGGTGCTGCTCCAACCGGGCTTCGCCGGCACGCGCACGTGGGTCAGGATCTCGTCCGGCGCGAGCACGGTCTCGCGCGTGACGTCGGCCTCGGCGGGCAGCGTGTAGAACTCCTCGAGCGCGAGCTTGCGCTCCCCTTTCGCGCCGCGCAGCGTCACCTCGGCATCGAACGCGACCAACGCGGGCGCGAGATCGCTCGGGTGCACGATGTACGACGGACCGCCGCCGAGGATCGCGTTGTACTTGTTGAGCCCCGCATACGCGTAGCACTCGCTGCCGCCCTTCTTCAGGCACGGCGCCAGCTCGTGGCGGTAGTACCAACAGCGCGGCCGCTGGTTCAGGTTGCCGCCGACGGTGCCCTGGCTGCGGATCTGCGCGCTGCCGACCGAACGCGCGGCTTCGGCGAGCGCGGTGAAGAAGTTCTTCGTCTCCGCATGCTCGGCGAGCGTCGCGAGCGTGACGAGACATCCGATCACCAGCGAACCGTCGGGCTGCACCTCGATGCGATCGAGACCCGGGATGCGCTTCAGGTCGACGAGCTTGTCGGGCTCGACCAGGTGCTCCTTCAGCTCGGTGACCAGGTCCTGGCCGCCGGCGAAGAGCTTGGTGCGGTCGCGCTTGGCGGAGTCCTTCTCGAGCTCCTGCAGCGCTTGGTCCAACGTCACCGGACGAGCGAGTTCGAAGGCCTTCATCGCGTTCTCAACCCTTCTTCAGGCCGGCGAGGCCGAGGAGCAGCTTGTCGGGGTTCAGCGGAAGGCTGCGCAAGCGCACGCCGCACGCGTTGTGGACCGCGTTCGCGATCGCGGAGTGTCCGGGCACGACGGTCGCCTCGGCGACGCCGATCACGCCGCGGGTGTCCTCGTCGTCGAGGATCGCGACCATCTCGGGGATCTCGAGCGACGCGGCGAGCTTGTAGTCCTCGAAGTTCGCGTTCATCGCGATGCCGAGGTCGGGCTCGACGACGCGCTGCTCGAACAGCGCGTAGCTGAGCGCCTGCACCATCCCGCCGAAGATCTGGCTGCGCGCGCCGGTGCGGTTCAACACGAGCCCGCAGTCCTGCATGCACACCATCTTCAGCACCTCGAGCTTGCCGGTGCGCGTGTCGACGCGCACCTTCGCCGATTGGACGCCGTGGATGCCGTTCGACGCGAGGTGTGCTTGCCATTCGCCGGTCGCCGAGATCCCGGCGGGTCCGAGCGTCGCGCACGCGTCCTTCCACGCGAGCCGCCGCTTCGAGCGCGCGTCGTAGACGCCTTGCACGTCGAACACGATCTCGCTCGCGTCGCTCTTCAGCGTCTTCGCGAGCGATTCGGCGAACGCCTTGCGCGCGTTGAACGCGGCGTGCTTGACCGCGGGCGCGAGCGAGGCGCTGGTCATCGAGCCGCCGGATGCGTTCGCGGGGCCGTAGCTGGTGCGCCCGATGCGCGCGGTGACGCCGGACATCGAGAGGCCGAGCTCCTCGGCGACGATCGCGGTCACGTACGTGCGCACGCCGGTGCCGAGGTCTTGGCTGCCGACCGAGGCGCGCACGCCGCCGTCGGGTGAGATCTCGACCGTCACACGGCACTCGGGGTGGCCGCCGCCGCCCCAGACCGACAGCCCGAAGCCGATGCCGACCTTGGTCGTCGCGTCGGAGAGGTCGGGCTTCGACTTGTGCGGGTGCTCGTTCCAACCGATCTCGCGCGCGACGCGGTCGAGCTGACGGCGGTGCACGTCGCCGACGTTGCGCTTGCGGATCTCGACCAAGTCGACTCCGAGCGCGTACGCGAGCTCGTCGAGCGCCGACTCCATCCCGAACGACGCCTGCGGATGACCGGGCGCGCGCATCGCGCGGTTCGCGTCGAGGTGCGTGTACACCGAGCGCATCGTGCGCACGGACGTCGCGACCTCGTAGATGTAGGGCAGGCCCGCGTGCGAGCCGCCGCCGAGTCCGCCGAGCCGATCGATCGAGCTCTGCATCGCGACCAGCTTGCCCTGCACGTCGCCGCCGAGCTTGACCGTCTGCACGCAGCCCGAGCGATTGCCCGCGCACAGGAATTCGTCGCGGCGCGAGAGCATCAGGTGGATCGGCGCCTTGAGGTCGCGCGCGAGCTCGCTCGCGACGCGGCCCTCGACTCCGGCCTCGAACTTCGAGCCGAAGCCGCCGCCCATGTGCTCGTTGACGACTTCGACCTCCTTGACCTTCAGAGGGCCCTTGAACTCGTTCGCGCTCGCGTAGGTCGCTTGCGTCGAGTGGTAGACCGTCGCCGAGTCGTTGGTCGGCACGTCGACGACCGCGCCGTGCGTCTCGAGGCACGCGTGGTGTTGGATCGGGACCTCGTACGTCGCCTCGATCACCGCGGCGCAGCCCTCGAACGCCTTCGCGACCGCCGCGGGATCGCCTTCCTCGTTCGGCTTCGACGCGTTGCCGCGGCGATTGACCTCGGGCGCGTTCGCGGCGAGCGATTGCTCGCGCGTGACCGCGAACGGCAGCGGCTTGATGCCGAGCACGATCGCGCGCAGCCCGTCCTCGAGCGCCTCGCGCGTCTTCGCGGCGACGACGGCGACCGGCTGGCCGAGGAACTTGACCTCGCCGTCGCGCACGACGCGCGCCTCGACGACGCCGGGCACCTTCTTCGCCGCGGCGACGTCGACGGTGACCTCCGCGTGCGCGATCGGGCAACCGAGGAACCTCGCGTAGAGCATCCCGGGCAAGCGAACGTCGTGCGTGTAGCGCGCGCAGCCGGTGACCTTGTCGACGGCGTCGACGCGGACGAGCTCGTGATTGACCAGCCGCAGCGCGTCGCGCGGGCCCCACTGGGGACGGCCGGAGCCCTCGGCGTCGTCGACTTCGATCTCGACCATCGTTTCGTGACCGTTCTCGACCCTCGGGACGAGGATCTTCTTCTTGCCGGGCTTCGTGTCGGGCTGCGCGGCGTCCTGCGCGCGCGGATCGAGGGCGCTCATCGCTTGGCTCCTTGCTTCGCGCGCTGCGCGGCGACCGCGGCCTCGAAAATGTGCGGGTACGTGCCGCAGCGGCAGACGTTGCCGGCGCAGGCTTCCTTGAGCTCGTCGAGCGTCGCCTCGGGCTCGACGTCGAGGCAGGCGCTGAGCGCCATCACGAACCCCGGCGTGCAGAAGCCGCACATCAGCGCGTCGTGCTCGCAAAACGCCTTTTGCACCGGATGGAGCTCGTCGCCCTTCGCGAGGCCTTCGATCGTCGTGATCGATTTGCCCACGCAGTCGACGGCGAGCAGCAGGCACGCGTACGCGGGCTTTTGGTCGACGTGCACGGTGCACGCGCCGCACGAACCCATGTCGCACACTTCCTTGGTGCCGGAGAGCGACGGCTCGACGCGCTCGCGCAACGCCGACAGCAGCGTCGTGCGCGGCTCGACCTTCACCTTGCGCTTCGCGCCGTTCAGCGTGAGCTCGATCTCGACCTCGCCCGAGAGACGCTCGACGCCGTCGCCGAGCAGTCCGGAGTTCGCGACCGCGAGCGTGCTCTCGCCGAGCGCGCCGCCCGCCGCGAGACCGCCGGCCGACTTGAGGAAACCGCGGCGCGAGAGATCGACGCCGCTTCGCTTGGGATCGCCCATGTTCGCTGATGCCTTTCGCTCGGGTCCGCGGACGCCCACGGATTCTAGGGAGGCGTTCCGGAGCGACCAAGGACTCCCCGCGACATGCGTGGACGCGCAGTAGGCCTTGTGCAAACATGGAGCGACGTCCGTGAGCTCCGTCGCCGTGGTCTCCCTGTTCCGTCGCGTCGCGGGCTTCGCCGCGCTCGAGCTCCTGTGCGCCGCGGCCCTCGCCGCACCGCGAGACGCCGATTCGCAGGACGCCGCGCCGAGTGCGGCGCCCGCGCCTGCCCCGCCCGCGGCACCGCCGGCGCCGTCTGCGAACGGCGCGAACAGCGCGAACGACCCAAGCGGTGCGTCCGACGCGACCCGAGCGTCCGCCGAAGTCCTCACCTCCGTCGACTCCATCGATCGCGCGCGGCTGCTCGCCGAGGCCGCCGATCGAGACGCGGTCGCCCGGCTCGACAGCCCGAACTTCCGCACGCGGCTCTTCTCGAGCTTCGATCGCCGCGCGGCGAGTCGCGACCGCAACTGGTTCGCCGATTCGGACCGCGGTCAATCGCTCCGCTCGATCGAGCGCTCCGGACGCCGCGAGGCGGTCCTGGTCGACGCGCGCGGCCCCGGCGCGTTGGTCGGCGGCTTCGCGACGCCGCTGGCCGGCCGACTGCGCGTCTATCTCGACGGCGGCGCGGAGCCCGCGCTCGACCTCGAGGCGCGCGCGTTCTTCGCGGCGAGCGAATCGGCCGCGTGCGGCCGCCTGCGCGAGCCGATCCCGTTCGCGCGACGCTGCGTGGTGACCACCGACGCGCCCGACGGCGTCGAGTACGCCTTCGAAGCCCGCGAGTACCCGCCGGGCACCGCCGTGACGACGCTCTCGCCCGCCGAGTTCGGCGCGCCGAGCTCCGAGTCCGCGACGCCAGTCGGCGCCGCGCCGAGCACCGGGTCCGCGACGCAAGTCGGCGGCCCGCCACGAGGCGAGTCGCTGACGCGGCGCTTCGAGGGCGTGCTCTCCCCCGCCAATCCCGGCGCGCCGATCGCCGAACTCGAGCTCTCGCTCGGGCCCGAGTTCGCGCCGCGCGGCCAAGTGATCCGCGAACTCGAGCTCTCGATCGAACCGCTCGACCCGAAGAGCTCGCGCGAGGACGTCTTGCGCCGCACGCTCTTGACGCTCGAGTTCGACGGCGAGCGCACGGTCGACGTCCCGGTCGGCGACTTCTTCGGCTGCGCCGCCGGCCGCGTCGAGCAAACGCGCGGCCGCGCGCGCGTCGAAGGCGAGCGCCTGATCTCGACGTGGCCAATGCCCTATCGCCAATCCGCGCGCCTGGTGCTGCGCCAGAGCGGCAAGGAGCGCGTCGCGGTGCGCTGCAGCGTCGAAGTCGAGGCGTTCGACCACGACGAACGCACGCTGCGCTTCGGCGCGCAGTGGACCGCGCTCGCCGCGGCGCCGACGGCGCCCGCGCGCGACTGGCGCGTGCTCTCGCTCGAAGGCCGCGGCAAGCTCGTCGGCGAAGTGCTCGCGCTCGGCATGCCGCTGCGCACGCTCGCGACCCGCGGCGACACCAAGGTCTGGGTCGACGGCGAGGGCTTCCCTTCGCATTTCGCGACCAGCTACGAGGCCGCGTTCGGCGCGTGCGCCGCAGACGGCACCGGCTTCGTCCGGCGCGACGCCGCGGATGGCTCGGGGTGGAGCGTTTTCTCGCGCGAGCGCGCGCTCGACGTCGTGACGTTCGAGCGCTCGCTGCTCGTCGAACGCGAGCTGCTCTGCGATGCGCCGACCGAGCTCGAGCTCGCGTCGACCACCTTCTATTACCTCGCGCCGGGCGCGCGAGCCGAGCACCCGGCGCCGGACGTGCTCGCGTCCGCCGGTCTGCCGCGCTTCGAGGTCCGCGCGTTCGAACTCCCGGGCGCGCAGGAGGGCGAGACGCTCGCCGCGGTCGCGCGCGCCGACGGCGTCGAAGTTCGCGCGGAGACGCGCGATGCCGGCACGTGGTCGGGCGGGCGCGAGGCGGCTCTCGGCGGACTCGCGCCGGGACGTTTCGTCGAGTTCGACCTGCCGGTCGCCGTCGCGGGCCCGCGCGAAGTCGTGCTGCGGCTCTCGCCGCGCCCCACCGGCGGCCCGTGCGCCTTCGCGGTCGGCGGCGTGGCTTCGACGGCGACGTTCGACGCGCGCGCGAACGAGCTCGGCGCGCCGCGGCTCGTTTCGCTCGGCGTGTTCGAGCTCGCGCCGCCGACGGTGCGGTTGCGCATCGAAGCGCTCGGCGCGCCCGACGACACGCCGCGCGAGCTCGGGCTCGACTGCGTCCTCTTGCTGCTTCCGGGGAGCTGATGTCCGACGTCGCGAAGAAGCTCCGCATCGCGCTCGCGAGCCTCGCCGTGTTCCTCGGCGCCGCCGAGATCGTGTTGCGGCTGGTCGACTACCGCCGACCGCCGCCGGTCGTGCCGATGGTGATCTGGAACCCCGAGGAGGACAAACGGCTCGCCGAAGGCGAAGCGCTGCACGAGGCCGCGACGCGCCAGCTCTGGCGGCCGCGCGCCGGCGCCGCGGTTCCGTGGGGCAAGGCGCAGGACGAGCACATCAACGCCGCGGGCTACCGCGGGCCGGAGCTCGCGCGCGAGAAGCAGCCCGGCGTGCTGCGCATCGCGACGTTCGGCGACTCGTCGACGTTCGGGATGGGCGTCGCGTGGCCCGAGACGTACTCGGCGAAGCTCGTGGAGGAGCTCGCGAGCCGCGGCGTGCGCGCGGAGGTCGTCGACGCGGGCGTGATCGGCTTCACGAGCGAGCAGGGGCTCGAACGCTACGACGAGCTCGTCCGCGAGCTGCGGCCCGATGTCGTCACCGTCGCGTTCGGCGCCGTCAACGACCACTTCCCGACCAAGGACCTCGAGGATCGCGAGAAGATCGCCGAGAGCGCGCGCCGCGCCGCCGAACGGCGCCCGGTGCGCGACTGGTTTCGCGAGCACGTGCGCCTGGTCCACCTCTACGCCGGGTTGATCGAGTGGCGCGCCGGGGTCGACCGCGAGAAGCTCGCGCAAGAGCTGATGAAGCAGCGCGGCTCGCAGCGCAAGCTCGAGGCGACGATGGGCCAAGTCGATTGGCCGGGCATGCGCCGCGTGTCGCTCGCACGCTTCGAGGAGAACCTGAAGCGTTTCGCCGAGCGGGCGCGCGCGAATGGCGCGCAGCAGGTCGTGCTGATCTCGATGCCGCGCCATCGCGAAGCCGAGGCGAACGCGCCGGTGCTCGTCGAGTACAACAAGACGGTTTCGCGCGTCGGCGCGGAGCTCGGGCTCCCGGTGTTCGACGCGCGCGCGAGGATCGCGCGCGAACTCGAAGCCGGCGCGAAGTGGGAAGAGCTCTTCGTCGACTTCTATCACCCCTCGCCGCGCGGCCACGCGCTGTTCGCGGCCGAGCTCGCGGCGTTGATCGCTCCGTAGCACGTTCGGCGAGCCGCGCGCGCTCTCGCGGCGGAGCCGGCAGGCGCGGTCGCCGACGCCGACGGACCCCGCGCGATTGCCCGCTCCCCGCGGAGGCCGCGCGTCAGTGCGCGGCGCCGAGCATCAGCTTGCCGACGAGCTTCGAGAAGCGCGACGGATCGGAGAGCGGCGAGCCTTCCGCGAGCAGCGCTTGGCCGTGCAGCAGCTCGGTGAACTCCGTGACGCGCGGCGACGCCGGGTCGTCGCGGTGGAGCTCGATCAGCTTGCGCACCACCGGATGCTCGGGGTTGAGCTCGAGCGCGCGCTTGCGCTCCGGCACGTCGCGGCCGGTCTCCTTGAGGAAGCGCGCCATCTGGCGGCCGATCGCGTGCGGCTCGTCGACCAGCACCGCGGGGCTCTCGGTCAGGCGCGCGCCGAAGCGCACGCGCGAGATCGAGCCGCCGAGCTGGCGCTCCAACGCCTCGCAAAGCCCGCGATGCTCGCGTTCGAGGTCCTGGAGCTCGCGCTTCGTCGCATCGTCGACGAAATCGGGTTCGCCGCGATCGAGCGAGACCAGCGGCTTGCCCTGAAAGTCCTTCAATCGATCGAGCACCCACTCGTCGATCGGCTCGACGAATAGCAACACCTCGAGACCCTTCGCGAGCGCGGCTTCGAGCTGGGGCGAGCGCGCGAGCTGGTCGCGGTCCTCGCCCGAGAGCACGTAGATCGCTTTCTGCTCGGGCTGCATGCGCGCGACGTACTCCGGCAACGTCGTCGGGCCGTCGGCGTGCGTCGTCGCGAACACGAGCAGCGGCGCGAGCGCCTCGCGCTCCTCCGCCTCGCCGACGACGCCCTCCTTCAACGCCGCGCCGAAGCCGGCCGAGAAGCGCAAGAAGTCGGCGCGTCGGTGCTCCGCGAGGTTCGCGAGCGCGGCGAGCACCTTCTTCGTGACGTGCTTCTTGATCTGCCCCATCGCGCGGTTTTTCTGCAGGATCTCGCGCGAGACGTTCACCGGCAGGTCGGAGCTGTCGACGACGCCGCGCACGAAGCGCAGCCAGTTCGGGACGAGCTCCTCGCACTCGCCCATCACGAACACGCGGCGCACGTACAGCGAAACGTGCGACTTCTTGGTGCTCGGGTCGAAGAGGTCGAACGGCCGCTCCGACGGCAGGAAGAGCAGCGCGGTGTACTCGTTCGAGCCGTCGGTCTTGAAGTGCAGCGTCTCCAGCGGGTCGGCGTACTCGTGCGTGACGTGGCGGTAGAAGTCCGCGTACTCGCGCTCGCCGATTTCCTCTTTCGGTCGCGCCCACAACGGCTGCATCGAGTTCAGGCGCGCAACCTCGAGACCGTCCGGCGCGGTCGACTTGACGAGATCGCCGCGCTCCTTGAAGTGCGCGGCGGCCATTTCGATCGGGTACGCGACGAAGTCGGAGTAGCGGCGCACGAGCGCGGCGAGCTCGGCGGGCTCCGCGAAATCCTGGTCCTCGTCGCCCTGCGGTTTGAGCAGCAACGAGACCTTGGTGCCGCGCTCGAGCCCGTCGACCTCCGCGAGCGTGAACTCGCCGTCGCCCTTCGACGTCCAGCGCCAGCCGTGCGGCTCGCCGGCGCGCCGCGTTTCGACGACGACCTCGGCGGCGACCATGAAGCTCGAATAGAACCCGACGCCGAACTGGCCGATCAGATTGGGCAGCCCGGGCGTCTGCGTCGCGCCGCGCGCGCGCAACGACTCCAGGAACTTGCGCGTGCCCGAGCTCGCGATCGTGCCGAGGTTGTGCACCAGGTCGTCGTGCCCCATGCCGATGCCGTTGTCGCGGATCGACACCGTGCGCGTCGACGCGTCGACCTCGAGGCGGATCGCGAGGCGCTCGTCGCCGGAGAGGAGCTCGGGCTTGGTCAGCGCCTCGAAGCGCAGCTTGTCGAGCGCGTCGCTCGCGTTCGAGACGAGCTCGCGCAGGAAGATCTCGCGGTGGCTGTACAGCGAGTGGATCATCAGACCGAGGAGTTCCTTGACCTCGGCCTGGAAACGAAGGGTCTCGGTTTGGGGGGTCATGTCAGCGCTCCGGTGGCTCGTCGAGGGGCGGAAAACGCTTCGCACCGCACGCGAGGGCGGAACAAGTTAGCCGAGCGCGCCATCCCATTGAAGGCCGTGGCGGACACGAACGAGCGCGGCGCGTGCGCGGCAGCGGCATGCGAGACCTCACCGGGCTCGCGCGCGGCGGCGCCTCGCGAGCCGGCGTCCGGCGCGCGAGAGAGAGACCCGGCTCGCGCGCGAGAGACTGAGGTAGGATCTCGAATGGGGAAACCGATGAATGTGCGCACGCTCGCTTCCGCGACGGTCGCAGGGGTCGCCGTCGGCGGCGCCCTGCTGCTCGTCCGACCGCCGACCGCCGGCGCCTTTGCGCTGACCGGCGATTCGCTCGGCGTGTTCACCCGCACGGTGCGGGTCTTCGACAACTTCACCGACCCCGAGGCGAACGCGAACACCCAGCCCGATCCGGCGTTCCCCGGGTTCACCGGCGCGGAGCTCGCGCTCTGGAAGGCCGCGATCGAGTGGTCGAGCGAGCCCCACGGCAGCGGCGGAGGCGATCCGCACCAGCCCTACGGCCTCGGCTCCGGCGGCGCGAACTTCGACTTCGTCTGGCTCGGCAACGCGACCAGCGTGGGCTCGGCCGACGACAACACGTGCTCGGAGCTCGCGGGCTCCGGCGGCGGAGTGATCGCGTTCTGCGAAGCGCCGAGCAGCGACGGTTGGCGCATCCGCTTCTACGGCGGCGAGCTCTGGTGGGGTGATCCGAACAAGATCCAGATCCCGCTCGGCAAGGACCTCCAAGGCGTCGCGACGCACGAGCTCGGTCACGCGCTCGGGCTGAACCACTCCGCGGATTCGAACGCGACGATGTACGCGGTCGTCACCGCGGGCGCGCTGCACTGGCGCTCGCTCGAGAGCGATGACGCCGCCGGCGTGCAAGCGATCTACGGCGCGCGTTCCGCGGCGAAGCCGAGCATCGACACGTACGACTTCCCCTCCCCCGGCGTGCTGCGCGTGCGAGGCAGCGGCTTCGCGGCGCAGCAGAACGAGCTCTGGTTCACCCCGACGACGCCGGGAGCGAGCGCGCCGGTGGTCGTCGGCGGTCTCGCGTCGAGCGCGGGCGGCACCGAGCTCGTCGCCAATCTGCCCGCGGGCGTCGGCGGCGGCGACGTGCTCGTCAAGCTGCCCGGCAGCGCGCACGACTCGCTGTCGGCGCCGTGCCCGTTCGACCTCGCCGGTCCGCCGTGCGAGGTGCCGCGCATGTACGGCGTCGCGAAGCTGACGTCGACCGGCGCGACCGCGGACATCGGTTGGACCGGCGAGCCGAGCGTGCAGCTCGCGAACCTCGAGCTCTCTCTGCTCGGCCCTCCCGGCGGCGAGCAGGCGGTGCTGTTCCAGGGCGCGGCGAAACGACAGACGCCGTTCTGCGGCGGCGAGCTCTCGATCGGAGGCGCGTTGAAGCGCGTCGCGACGACGCAGCTCGACTTCTTCGGCTTCGTCACCGTGAAGGTGCCCGCACCCGCGGCGCTGGTCGGCACCACGCGCTACTTCCAGTGGTGGTACAGCGACCCGGCCGATCCGTTCGGCTGCGGGACGTCGAACGCGCTCGAGATCTTCTTCTGCCCGTAGGGGAAGACCGACGCAATCGTTCGCGAGCACAACGGCTCGTCAGCGCAGTAGCTTGTCAGCTCGACCGCGAGGTCGCGCGCCTGCGCGACAGCGCTCGCTAAGGCTTCTTCTCGCCCTCGGCCGGCTTGGCTCCGGCGGCCGCGTCCTTCGGCGGCGCGACGGGGTCGGGCTCGGCGTTGACGAGCTGCAGCTGGAAGCTGCCCTCGAGCATCGACGTCTGCTTCAGCTCCGAAGCCTCGTCCGCGTCGTTGACGGTGCGCTTCGCGAGCGCCATCGCCATGCTCTCGGTGCCCTTGAGCTCGAAGCGGTGGAAACGCTTCGCTTCGAGGTCCCAAAGCACCTCGCCGCTCGCCTTGAAGCTCGATTCGACGATGCACGAGCTCAGGCGGCGCGGATCGCGCGCTTCCTCCGGCGGAACGATCGATTCGAACGCCTCGGCGCGATCCGCGGTCGCCGTGACGTCGAGCTCGATCGCGATCACGCCGCACTCGCGGTCGTCGACGGTGCGCTTGCCCTTGTACGTCGCGGTGATCGTCCCCTGCGGCGCGTCGAGCATCGCCGCGAGCTCGCCTCCGGCTCCGACCTTGTGCGTCCGCGCGAACTGCGTCGCTTGGCGCGGCTCGAAGAAGCGGTAGCCGCCGGGCGCGAGGAACGCGACGGCGCGCTCCGGCGCGATCGACCAGCTGTCGCCTTCCTGGACGTCCTTGCCCGGGAGCGCCGCGGCGAGGTCGACGTCGTGATCGACGTGTTGAAGGAAGTCCTCGGGGCCTTCGAGTCGCTCCCAGAGTCGGCCGTAGCCCTGCTCGGCGGGCACCCACGTGAAGCGCACTTCGCGCTGCGCCATCGTCGACGCGCACGCGTCGCTCTGCTTGACCGTGCGCGGCTTGCCCGCGGGGCCGGGCATCACGAGGTCGGCGGTGCCGCCGGACGCGAGCTCGTGGTACTTGCGCACGAAACGGCCGACGCGCGCGCCTTCGACGGCGTCGATGCGATCGACCCAGATCAGGCGCTCCCACGTCGCGATCTGACCGCTGACCGGATCGTCGATCGGCGCCATCTCGCCGAGCGCCTTCTGCACCTTGGTGATGTCGAGGTAGTGATGCACCTCGAGCGTCTTCTTGCGCTCGCTCTTCACGGGCGGCGCCCACACCAGTTCGTCGGCCAGAGCGACGGGCGCGAGTTGGAGCGCGGCGACGAGCGACAGCAGTCGGAGTTCTAGCTTCATGCTGGGGAGGAGGGTGGGGCGCACTCGGGCTCGGGTGCTCATTGCTTCTTCTGTCCGTTCGAGTACTCGCCGCTGGTCGCCTCGTCGGGCGTGCCGTCGTCGTTCCAGAAGGACCAGTGGCCTTCGCGCTTGCCGATCACGAATTGGCCTTCGGCGGCGAGCTGCCCGTTCGGATGCCAGGCGCGATAGGGCCCGTTGTCCTTGCCGACGGCGAGCGTGCGCTCGTTGCGCTTCTGGCCGTTGTCGTAGTACTCGACCCAGAAGCCGTCCATCTTGCCGGCGATGTACGCGCCGCGGGCCATCAGCTCTCCGTTGCGGTGCCAACGCGTCCAGGGTCCGGTCTCGGCGCCGTAGAGCCACTCACCCTCGAACTCCTTCTCGCCGTTGTCGTACCACTTGGTCCAGATCCCGGTTTGGCCGCCGAGCGAGTAGCGCCCCTCCGACATCTTCTTGCCGCTCGCGTGCCAGGCGGTCCAGAGCCCGACGCGCGTGCCGAGCACGAACTTGCCCTCTTGGGTCTTGCGCCCGTTCGGGTAGTAGTCGAGCCAGACGCCGTCCTCGAGATCGGCGACGAAGCGGCCTTCGCGCGCTTTCACGCCGGAGTCGTGGAACAGCGCCCAATCTCCGACCCGCAGGCCGTTCTCGTACGAGCCCTCCGCGGACTTCGCGCTGTTCGAGCGCCAGAAGGTCCACTTGCCGGTCTCCTCGTCCGCGGCGAAGTCGCCTTCGGACGCCTTGACGTTGCCGGGGTGGTAGTTGACCCAGTGCCCCTCGCGCTTGCCCGCCTTGAACGCGCCCTCGTTCTTCATCGAGCCGTCCTCGAAGAACTCTCGCCACACGCCCTCGCGCCGGTAGTTCTCGAAGACGCCCTGGCCGCGCTTCGTGTCGCTGGTCGCGTAGTACATCGTCCACACGCCGTGGCGGCGGCCGTCGACCACCGGGCCTTCGCCGGCGCGCCGGCCGTTCGGGTGATAGGTGGTGTGCAGCGTCG
This sequence comes from Planctomycetota bacterium, assembly GCA_016220085.1. Taxonomy (GTDB): domain Bacteria; phylum Planctomycetota; class UBA1135; order UBA1135; genus JACRIN01. The sequence goes on along the minus strand of JACRIN010000052.1, from coordinate 5,637 downwards.
CGCCCTCGGGCAGCGCGGGCGCTTGCGCGGGCGCTTGGTCTTGCGCGGGAGCCTGCACGAACGCGATCAGGGAGAGGACGAGGACGGAGAAGGGAGCGACGCTCATGGGGGCACGATAGCAGGGTGAGGAGCCTGGGCCAAAGCCGCCGGACGCACGGAGGAGAGCCGCGCGCGGCTACGTACGGAGTCGCGACGGCGTGAGCACGGCGACCGGTAGATCGACATCGGCACGCTGCGCGCGAAGCTCGCTCGTCGGCGTCGAGCGCGTCCCAGCCGCCGGATCGCGCGGCGACGTCAGCGACCGAGCACGAAGTCGATCTCGAAGAACTCGTAGCGCGCGCGGTCCATGCCGAGCCGCTGGTAGACCGCCTGGGCGGAACGGTTTTCCCGGTCGACGTAGAGCCGCACGCCGCAGACTTCGCGTTGGTCGCGCGCCGCGCGCACGACGTGCTCGTGGAGCGTTCGGTAGACCCCGGTGCGCCGACCTTCGGGGACGACGTAGACGCTCTGGAGCCACCAGAACCAGCCGTCGCGCCAATCGCTCCACTCGGTCGTCACGAGCAAGGCCCCCACCGTGCTCCCCGCTCGCTCCGCGACGAAGTAGCGGCCGCGAGCGGGATCCGCGAGCACGCGCGCGACGCCGTTCTCGAGGCGCGCGGGGTCCAAGTGTTTGTCCTCGGTCTCGCGCGCCATCGCGAGGTTGAAGCGAACGAGCTGGGCGAGGTCCTCGGCGCGCGCGGGACGGACGGTGACGGCTGCGTGCATGCTCGACGCTTTCCTTGGGCGGCGTTGGATCGGGAACGTGCGGAGCCCGGCGGGCCGGAGCATACTATGCGCCGAACTCCGGGAGGGCTCGCTACCCATGGCCGATGACATCACGCAATCCGTGGACCTCGTGCATCGCGCGCAAGCCGGTGATCGCGAGGCGCTCAATCGTCTGTTCGCTCGCTACTACGAGCGCGTGCGCCGGATCGTGCGCGTGCGGCTCGGACCCGAGCTGCGCGCGCTGCTCGACTCGGGCGACATCCTGCAGGAGACGTTCGCGGCCGCGGTCTCGGCGTTCGATCGCTTCGAGATGCGCGAGGAAGCGAGCCTGATCCGCTGGCTCGCGACGCTCGCCGAGCGCCAGATCACCGCCGCGGCCGATCGCTACGGAGCGCTGAAGCGCGATCGCAAGCGCGAGGTGCCGCTGTCGCCGGTCAACCCCGCGAGCTCGTCGTCGCCGCACGGCCGCGATCTCTCCGCGAGCGGTCCGCTGCCGATCGACGAGGTCGCCGGCGAGGAGGAAGCGACGTTGGTCGACGACGCGATCCGCGAGCTCCCCGAGGAATATCGCGAGCTGATCCTCTGGCGCGACTACGCCGGCGCGGAGTGGGACGTCGTCGCGCGCGAGACCGGTCGACCGACCGCCGCGGCGGCGCGGATGATGCACTCGCGCGCGATGGTCGAGCTGACAAAGCTCGTGCGCCGGCGCGGGCTCGGCTGACCGAGACGTGCGCCGGCGGATTGCCGCTTGACGCCCCCGTGGGATCGCGGAGCATGGACGGCGTCGGCTCGCGCGACGGAGCGCGAGATCCGCATCGGTCCCAACTCCCCTCCCACCACGGGCCCGCCCGTCCACGGGGTCATCATGCACCTTCGCTTCGGCATCCTGTTGCTCGCTTGCACTCTCCCGCTCGCCGTTTCGCACGCGCAGGAAGCGCCGCCGGCGAGCGAGTGGGTCGGCTACCACGCCGACACCGGTCGCGTGGAGAACCTCTCCGCGGAGCGCGCGGTGGTCGCGTCGTTCCCCGTCGAGGTCGAGGGCGCGCCCTGGATGCGGCTGCACTTCTCGGAGATCGGTTTGTCGGGCTCCGAGGCGAACGGCGACACGTCGATCGTGCGCATCACCTCCTACTACGACGGCGCGACGCAGGAGCTCGATGCTCGCGCCGCCGCGCAGTGGCGGAACACCAGCGCGTACTTCAACGGTGACACGCTGCAGGTCGAGATCCTCGCTTACCCGAACTCCGGCGCGAGCAATGTCGTGCTCGAGCGCGTCGAAGCCGGCGTCGCGGCGGGCGTCGTGAAGTCGCAGTGCGGTCCGACCGACGACCGCGTGCTCTCGAGCGATCCGCGCTCCGCGCGCGCGATGCCGGTCGGCTGCACCGCGTGGCTGATCAACGACTGCAACCACTGCTTCCTCACCGCCGGGCACTGCTGCTGCTCGTCGCTCCAGGTGATGGAGTTCAACGTGCCGCTCTCGACCGGCGGTGGCTCGATCGTGCACCCGCCGCCCCAGGACCAGTACGCGGTCGACTCGACGTCGATCCAATCGCAGTACACCGGCATCGGCGGCGACTGGACGTACTTCGGCTGCTTCAACAACGCGAGCACCGGGATGACCGCGTACCAGAAGCAGGGCGACGCGTACACGCTCGCCAACCCGCCCGCGTTCAACCCCTCGCACGTGATCCGCATCACCGGCTACGGCGTCGACTCGAGTCCGAACCAGAACAACCAAGTGCAGCAGACGCACTCCGGTCCGTTGTTCTCGATCAGCGGCACCGCGCTCTACTACCAAGTCGACACCGAGGGCGGGAACTCGGGCTCCGCCGTCCAGCTCCAAACCGCGAATGGCGTCGCGATCGGAATCCACACCAACGGCGGTTGCGGAACCAGCAGCGGCAACTCGGGCACCGGCGTCAACAACGCGGCGCTGCAGGCCGCGCTCGCCAATCCGAAGGGAATCTGCAAGCCGACCGCGAAGGCGAGTACCTACTGCACCGCCAAAGTGACGTCGAACGGCTGCACGCCGGCGATCGGTTTCTCCGGCCTGCCGAGCGGCTCGGGCGCGACCGCCTTCCACGTCACGGCGGCGACCGTGATCAACCAGAAGACCGGCGTGCTCTTCTACGGCTACATGAAGGGCAACCTCGCCGTCTTCGGTGGCACGCTCTGCATCGGCGGCGCGCTGAAGCGCACGACGATCCAAAACTCCGGCGGCAGCGCGAGCGGCACGGACTGCTCCGGCACGTTCGACTTCGACATGGGCGCGCACATCACCAGCGGAGTCGACCCGGCGCTCGGCAGCGGCAAGTCCTACTTCGCGCAGTACTGGTTCCGCGACTCCGGCTTCACGCCGCCGAACAACGTCGGCTTGACCAACGCGCTCGAGTTCAACGTCGGACTCTGATCGAGCCCGTTGGACCAGGACTCCGGCCGGACGACGGTCGGAGTCTGCTGCGAACGGACCGGCGCGCGACGCCCGGTCCGTTTCGCGTTTCTAGCGCGGCTTCGCGCGTCGCGCGGAGTTGCACGTCGCGCGGACTTGCGCTTCGCTCGGGGTGACGCTTCGCGCGGGCGCGAGGCGTTCAGCGCGGCGTCGGTGCCTCGCCGCGCGACAGGGCCTCCCAGGCCTCGCGCGGCGACGGCGCGCCGATCAACGCGTTGCGGATCGCTTCGTTCGAGAGCACGCGCGCGACATCGGCGAGCGTGCGGATGTGCAGCAGCTTTTGCGCCTTCGGGATCACCAGCAACACGACGAGCCGCGCGGGTTGACCGTCGATGCTCTGGAACGTCAACCCGCCGGGGCGCGAGACGATCCCCATGCACGCGGTGACCTTTTGGACGTCGTCGACCGCCGCGTGCGGGATCGCGATGCCGCGCTCCATGCCGGTCGACATCGAGCGCTCGCGCGCCAGCACCTGCTCGAGCACGCGCTCGGCGGACGCCTCGGCGATCGCTTGACGTCCGACCAAGTGCCGTACGAGCTGACCGATGGCGTCCCACTTGTCCTTGGGATCGAAGCCGACGATCAGGTCCTCGGCGGCGAAGAGGCGATGCAGCTCCATGGAGTCGGCGAAGGATAGCGAGCGCTCGGCGGAAGCGGGCTCGGGATTCCGAAGCTCCGATCCCGCGCGGCGGCGGGAAGAACCGAGTGCGTCGAGCGTCCGCACGTTCCGCCGTGGAACCCGTTTGGAACCCGAGAGAGCGCCGGGACCCGTTTGACTCGCCCGTGGGGCACCTCTACAGTGCCGATCGCGCGCAGTCCTCGCGCTAAACCTCGTCCTTTCAACGGGATAGATCACCCTACCCGGACCACCCGTCGCCCATGACCTTCGCCCTAGCGCTGCTCGCCCTGCTCCAAAGGGGCGCCAATCCGCAGAACCCGCCCGAGAACCCCACGGCGACTCCGCCGGCAGCGCAGGCGGGCGTGCAGCCCGGCCAAGCGAATTCCGGCGGCGCGCGACAACCGGTCGTGCAAGACACCGGCGACTCGCTGCTGATCGTGGTCGACGAGCAATCGGACCCGATCGACCTGCTCTGGCTGACGAAGATGTGTCAGCAGAACACCGCCTACAACTTCGTCTACACGAACGACGTCGCGACGGCGCTGGAGCAAGTCAAGGTGCGCATGCTCGGGCCGAAGCGCGTGCCGAAGAGCGAGTTCTTCAACTTCTATCAGAACTTGATGTTCATCCACAAGTTCACCTGCACGCGCGTCGGACGCGACGCGACGGCGGTGTACTTGATCCAGGCGCAGGGCGGCGCGGGCGGCCGACCGGGCGGCGCGGCGAACGAGCTGCGCTCCGAACCGATCTACGTCGACGCGGACGATGTCGAGAAGTACGCGGGCCAAGTCGCGACGCAGGTGATCACGGTGCTGCACCTGCCGCACACGCAAGTGCGCTCGCTGCAGAACTCCCTGCGCGCGCTCGGCGGCGAGACCGCGCAGAACGTCGTGTCGGTCGGCGAGTCGAACAGCGTGATCCTGACCGGCTCGGGCTCGCAGGTCGCGATGTACGCGCGCGTGCTGAAGCTCGTCGACGACGAGACCGCGAAGGAAGCGAAGGTCGCGCCCGCGTTCGAGATCATCCCGATCGAGTTCGCGTCGGGCACCGACATGGCGGAGATGCTCGACGAGCTCCTCGAAGCGCAGAAGCGCGCCGCGCAAGCGCAGCGCGCGCAAGGCGGTGCGCAAGGCGCGACCGGCCAGCTCGCCGGCACCGGCCAAGAGAGCAAGATCATCGTCGACAAGCGCACGAACTCGCTGATCGTCATGGCGATGCCCGACGACCTGCGCTCGATCAAGGAGCTCGTCGCGCGGCTCGACGTCGACGTGATCGAGCCCGAGCGCACGTACCACATCTACGCGCTGGAGAACGTGAAGGCGGAAGACCTCGCGAAGGTGCTGAAGGACTTCATCCAGGACAGCTCGCGCGTGCAGCCCGGCGGCGCGGCCGGCCGCGGCGGCGCGGAGGGCGGCGGCGCGGTCGGACGCACGAGCAGCGACAACGAAGTCGTCGTCGTGCCCGATCCGGCGACCAACAGCCTGCTGATCGCTTCCGGCAAGACGCGCTACGAGGAAGTGCGCGACATGATCCAGAAGCTCGACCGGCGCCAGGACCAGGTGCTGATCGAGACCGCGCTCGTCGAGCTGACCGGCAACAACTTCCGCGACCTCGGCGTCGAGCTCGGGCTCGCCGACATCCCGGGCGTCGGGCAAACCGGCGGCTTCGGCCTGAGCTCGTTCGGCCTCTCGACGCTTTCGGACACCGACGGCGACGGCGTGCCCGACGTGCGCGTGCCGACGGTCGGCGGCGGCATCACCGCGGGCATCCTCGACGGCGACGATTTCGCGCTGCCGATGCTGTT